>JBOHYG010000154.1:0-25203 GCA_050737875.1 Arenimonas sp.
GCTCGGGGCTGAAAGTCGAAGTCAGGCTGACGGCATCGCTCATGGTGTCCATGCGAGCTCCGGCGTTGCTGACGCTTGCGCACTGTTGACGCGGAGAATCAGATAATAGGTTCCGGGCGGCAGTGCATTGGCGCTGCTGACGGTAACCAGCAAGCTGGTTTGCGCGGCAGTGCCGACCACTTCGAGATTCAATGCAACATTGCCATCGCGATAAAACGAAACGAATATCGTGTCGTCCGGACCGCCAAGGCGCTGGCCAGTCAAAGTCACCGCGCCGAAAAAATTTGCGCCGTTTGGCGTGAGTGGGCCATGCGTTGCGTTCGTCAATGTTGGCAACAGCGTGACGAATTGCGGGTTGCTGGTTTGTTGGCGACCGCTGGGCAAGCGACGTGCGACGGCCGCGCCGTGATGTCCTGCCGATATCGAAGGTGTTTCCGGTATGCGAACCGTGACGGCACCCTCTTGTGCGGCGATTACCGGCAATTCCATCGCGCCGATGAAAGCCGTTTCGATTCCGCTATTGATGCCATCGCCGGCGAACTCGACCATCGCGCCGGTTTCGAATCGCAACGGTGTGATCTGTTTCAGATTCGGTCCCATCGACGGCAGCACGACAACGCCCTCGGCGCCCGGCGGCCCGACAGTCAACACCAAGGGCGCGTAAGACGGCGGTATGTCCGGCGCGATCAAGACGGGACGAACATGAAAGGCGGCGGACAGACGATATTTTTCTTCGCTGCCCTGCATCACTTTTGACAATAGCTCGGCATCGCTGCTGTCGAAAGTAAGCTTTAGTGGTTCGGGGTTATCAACCAATGCCGGCACGGTGGGCGACAGGAAATTCATTTCCTGCAAACACGCCAGACCACGAGCGAGCAGTTTATGGGCATCGACCGTATCGCTGTCGTGTCCGGCGTCATACGCCGTTAAAAGATAACGAAGCACCAACCACAACGGCGGCGGTTGTCCGTCGTCGAGCGAATGATTTTTCAAGTGCGGATCGAAATCGAGTTGATACAGAAACAGATTCAGTTTTTGCACACCGTCGGCCGCTGCGGCAGCCACATCGGGGCGATTCACGGTGACCAGCAACGAAGTACGCAAACTCAATTGCGACCTGATGGCTTCAGACACCGCTCCGATGGCTTCACGAGTCGACAAGAGTGGCATTAGCGACCCCGCAGGTAATGTCGATGCGGATTAAAAGCGACCGCCGGTTTGGGACGCGGCACGTTGCTCGGCGCCGGTGCAGGCGGTGCCGCGGGTTTAGTTGCCGGCGCGAAAACTTCGAGTTCGATCTTGCCGATGTTGACTTCAATAGATGGACGCGAGACGGGTCGAGTCGATTGCGTCGGCAAGCTTGGCGTTTGGATCGGACTGGAGCTGACTCGCTCGACTTTGCCGGTAGTTCCGGCAAGCGACTTTGTCGGCATTGCATTGGCACCGGCAACTTGGCTCGTTCTTGAGTCCTGCAATTCTGTGATGGACGCGTCCGCATTTGCCTTGATAGGAACGCGATGGCGTCTTGAAGTTGCTAGCCGTGCGGGTTTCGTTTCGGCGATGCTGGTTGCGTCGGCATCCAAAGCACGGGTATCAATGCGTGACTGCCTTGCCTCTGCACGGGAACGACTTTGATCCGGGAATGCAGAAACGTCTTGTTGGTTCTCCGAGGTGGAACTGTGTTTTACAACGGGATCGCCGGAGGCAGAAAATCTTGCCGATGTTGTTACCGTCGTTTGATCGTAGTCGGAGAATTCGGGACCCACGGACGAGGTTTCCGACATTGCCTGCGAGCCACGCGATGTCTTCGAATCGCCAGGGTTTGTAATTTCTTGTGCCGAATCGAAAGTCGGTGTTGCGATATTCGATAATCGCATAGTAGTACTCGACTGGGTGATATCGCTTGTTGTGCCGATGTGACTTTCATTGCCCGTTTCGACACTCTGATCTCCGGCAATTGCTGTCGTTGTACTCGCAGGCGCCGTTGTTTCAAAAGATTGTTCAGCCCAGTCCACTGCAGTATGCGCAGCGTTGTCCGACCTCGATCTGCCGACATTGGCAACCACTCCGGAGCGTTCTGCCAGGCGTGAAAAATACCTATTCATTCGAGCTCCACGGCAAGTCGTGACAGGTAATGTTCGCGACGCCAGCTAGGCAATGTTGCGATATCGATTTCGCTCCAGTGGTAATTGCAGGCGAGCCGATGCACTTGATCGACCAAGCGGCGCTGTTGCCGACGCAGCCCTTCAAGCAGCAATTGCTCGAGATCGACATCGACCTGCAATGCCTGATCGCAGAACGGACAGCTGATATCAAGATTCAATGCCGTCAACGGATCGGCTGCATTCAACGCGGTGCCCAGCGAATCAATCCACATGCCAGGAAGCGGTGTTGGCAGCGAGCCGAGCTCGGAAGAATCGATCAGGGATTCGGCCAGCAAACCCGCATCGATTTCCCGTTCGCTTTTTACTTGCAATAGCCAGGAAAGCTGATCCCGGCCGGTCGGCAAGCGACAGGAAATTTCCACACCATCGGGCGAAAGCCAATCGATTTTGGCGGCGGGTTCTTCGTCGGCGAAGCTGGCTAAACCCAATTCCAGTTCTATCCGCTCCCGACAATCGGCATTGCTGCAAATGGCGACAGCGGCAGTACTTTCTCCGGTCGATGCGTTCGCGATCGCCAACAGGCCCTGCAAACGCTCGCTGACGGTCCATGTCCAAAGTGACTCGGCATCGATGCTTTTTCCATCGATGCCATACAGGCAACTCGACAGCAACTCGGTTACCAACGCCGGGCGTGGCATATCGAAATTGATGTCGAGATCCGCGTGGCGATCCGGAAATCTGCGCGATAAGAAGCGTTGCTTGCCAAACCTGGGCGGCCATTGCACGAGAGCGGCTTTCATCACTCGCCCTTAGCCTGCCTCTGAGGGTTCGGTGGTATCGACATCGCGCTCCCAGCCTTCGAGTTCAATTTTCACGTTCTCGATTGCTACCGCATTCGCATTCGCATCGAGATCGGGCATTGCGGTGTATTCGCTAACCCAGCAGGCGTGCAGAAAATAGCGTTTCGCGACCTGGCCTTTTTCATTCATCACTTCGAGCGTGAGTTCTTTTTTATAACCGGCTAGATCCATTAGCGGATCGCCGGCGAACGAATGAATCTTGTTGGCCCAGGCCTCGAATTCCGGATCGTGGGTAATGCCGCGTTCGAGCGTCAATGCCTCGTAACTTGTTCGCCCGGGCGATTTATGGTCGATGCTGTTCTCGCCACCGCTGCGGTGCTTCACCACTTCGGTGGTGCGTTTCAATGCGCTTGCCTTGCTGACGCCGAGCACCGTTTTATTGTCCCAAATGACCCTGAACTTGAAGTTCTTGTAGGGATCGAAACGATGGGTGTTAACGACGAATCCTGTATTAGCCATGAAAAATCTCCTGTTCCGGTAGGCTTAGAGGTCGCCAGCAATTTGCTGGATCTTGATGACGACAAATTCGGCCGGCTTTAATGGCGCGAAGCCCACCTCGATATTGACGATGCCTTTGTTACGGTCATCCTGCGTGGTGGTTTCCTTATCGCATTTGACGTAGAACGCTTCTTTCGGACTGGTGCCCTGGAATGCGCCCTGACGGAACAGCGACATCATGTAGGCATTCAAATTCAATCGAATTTTTGCCCACAAGGGTTCATCGTTGGGTTCGAACACCACCCATTTGGTGCCGCGAAAAAGCGATTCCTCGATGTTCAATGCCAGGCGGCGAATCGGGATGTATTTCCATTCGCTGCCGAAATCGTCATCGCCCGCCAATGTTCTAGCACCCCAGTTCACAAGGCCGTTAGGAAATACGCGAATGCAATTGACGGCTTTTTTATTGAGCACACCGTTTTCGCCATCAGTAAGGTTCACCTCAACACCCAACACGTTGCGTATATCGGCTTCGACGCCTGCCGGTGCTTTCCAGACGCCACGTGAGCCATCGGTACGTGCCATCAAACCTGCAATCGCACCACTCGGACCAATCTTTTTCTTCAGGCCCGCATCATCAAACACCAAGCGTGGATAGAAAACGGCAGAATGAGTTTTTACTGATACGTTTAGCGGATTGAGGAAGCTATTCACATTGCCGACAACTGCAGGCCTACCGTCTGTACCCGTCCATGTAGAAGGAGCATCTACCAGTAAAAAAGCTCGTCGTGAGGCACAGTAATTACTGGCCGGTCCCCAAAGGGTTTGATGGTCGGTGGTTGTCAAACCTTCGTCTGCGGGTAAGACCATCAAATTAAATAAATCAACTGGATCTAAAGCATGAAAGCCGGTTTGCGGAATGGGGTCGCCGAAGTATTCAGTTGGTGTTGGTGCAATACCATCATCGCCATCCACACCTCCCGTACTAAAAAGACCCGGAGCAGAAACGCCTAGTGAATAACGGCGTAGATTTGCAACCAGTGAGCCATCAAATGCAGCATTGGTCGTCAGAAAAGCAGCAGGAACCGCATTAAGCGTAAGTGGTTTGCCGATAATAGCTAGTTGATAGCCCCAAACCTGTGCTGTGTATGCGAGCTCAGATTTTGCATTGATAAGCTTTGCCATGATTTGCAGCTTTTCGCGCACGCCGTCATTATCGCCTGACGCCGTATTGAAACCTGCAGCACTGCGATGCCAAAGTTGCGCGCCAGCGGTCGTTACAATCGTTTTATCCGGTGCACCGGTGAGTTGTACCGCTATGCCGCCGATGGTGATTTGCGTAAAAGCGTTTTGTGCCAATGCTGTTAATGCATTTAGATTGGTAACGGCGCCCGGTGCTCCAATATTGAATAACGTAGCGGTAGGTGCAGGTCGAAAATTACTGAAGCGTGCCGTTTCATAGCCACCTTGGTCGTGCCCAAGCATCAAGGTGGCGGAAATGTCTTGGGTTCCAGCACGAGTGATGCGCACTGATTTTTTATCACCCGAGCTGGCGGTAATGGTCAGGATATGGCCAAGGCCTGCGACAAGACTAAAGTTAACATTGACAGTTTGCACGGGCGATGCCGACATCAAAGCCGCATCTATACGTGCTTTCAATTCTGACTCAATGAGTGCAGTTGTTGCTGGCACGGTCCAACCGCTGAGGTTGACAAGTTGTGGCGCACTACCATTCACACTGATGTTGAACGAAGTTTGCGCTGGGGCAGGAAGTGCGGGAAGCGCCGGTACAGGTGGTGTGATCAGCTGATTCAATGTCGTTATCGCCGTTGCCAATGTGGCATCCAAGGGGCGGCGCGATTGAGAGAAGCCATCGAAGCTGTTGATAGCCGTTGCATAAAAAGCGGGTGTCAATAATGACGACACTTCGAGGTCAATTATCTCCGAGCTTTGTTTGACAAAGCTTGGCGCGAACCTCGGCGATGCCGGATCCATCGATAAATTTATATGCGTTTCGCTTGCTACGATTACACCGCTGTCTTCTTGTATGACTTTTAGATTAAAAGTTTCATGCGGTGTCGGTGTGTTGTAATCGACTTCAAGCCGCACTTGATTGGCCCAAAGGCCCTCGGCTTTAGCGGTGGCAACCAATACCGGTTGAGCAGCGCCTGCTAGGCTGCGCAATGTAATGGTGGCTGTCTTGGCATTCTTGGCAAGTCGCACTACATAACAATCAGTTCCGCCATTGGCAAAAAATTGTCGAACCGCATGACCCAAATCGCTTTGCGGATGCGGCGCACCGAAATTGCGCGTGAAATCGGAAGGGCTGAGACATCGCGTCGCCTTATTGAGCTTGCCCTTCGATGTTCGACCTAGGAACGCGGCAATAGACGTGGAGACACTGGTGATCGTGTGCACGCCACTCGACACTTCGTCTATGTACACACCGGGATAGCTGACTGTAACGGACATACTTCACTCCTTGATACTTGGCAATGCCTTTTGGCACCTGGGCTTGTCGATGACGAAATACTCGGCTTGTCATTTGGCGTCGTCTTTCGTTTGATGCTTGAAGCAAACAACAGTGGATGAGGTCGATCGCGCATAGAGCTGGGTGCCATCGGGTAAGATGCTCAATTGCATCTCGCCCGACGCTACCAAACCCTTCAACGCCTCTCGCAATATTCCGATTGGCGTCATCCGTAACTCTTCTGCCAACCACCACTGACGAATTCCTTCCGGGCTATCCGCTGCCTCTGGATATTTCTCCAGATAGCGCCTTAACGACGCTTGCAATGAGATAACGGTTCGCTCTGCTTCGGTCGACATGTAATCCTTACGTCATTCGATTTGCACTTCGCCTTCGATTGAACGCAGGGCATATACAGCAAGTCGTGTGCCATCGAGACCGAAAAAATAAAGCGCCATCGAATCAACGAGTTGTGATGCGCATCGCAAACACGTGGGGGTTTAATGACCCGGCTGAAAAAGCGGTGGATTGCATGCATCATCAACAAATGCACGCTGCAGGCGGTGGGTTGAAATAGACCCAGGCTGGGTGTTTGATGACACAGTTTTCCGAGATCGGTTAGATGCAGTCAAGCGCGCGTTATACCGGCATATTAATTCGATAGCCGGTTAACACCGACAGCAGCTGGCGCACGCGATTCGTGCAAGAGCACGCGTTGTGTTTTTCGATGATGGACGCCTCTCAGTCGCTATGCGGGGGCGTTGGCGAAACTGTCTCAGTCGCCTGCTTTATCGATTCCATATTTCTTCAGGAGCTTTCCGAGCGAACGGCGCTCCTTGCAGGCAAGCCTGGCTGCGGCTGAAACGTTGCCCTGGGTTTCATGGAACAATTTCAACAGATAGCCGCGCTCGAATTCGGCGATGGCATGAGCCTTGGCATCCTGGAAATTCAGGAACTCGTGGTTAAGCGACGGCACCAGCAGGCTTGGCAGCTGCGGCGCGCATTCATCAATGATGATTTCGTGGTCTTCACTCAGTAAAACATTCCGGTGTATGACGCTTTCCAGTTCCCGGACGTTGCCTGGCCATTCATAGCGCATCATCCAGACCCAACTGGAAGAATGCAGCGTTTTCAACGGGAGCCCATAGCGCTCGCAATATACTTTCAGGAAATGCTTGGCAAGCAGGACAATGTCCGTCTTCCTTTCGCGTAGTGGTGGCACCTGCAAGCGCAGGATGTTCAGGCGATACATCAGGTCGCTTCGAAATGCACGGCGTTCGACAAGATCCTGCAGGGGTTGATTGGTCGCCGCAATTACACGGCTATTGGAGACCTGTTCGGCGCTTTGTCCAACCGGGCGATAACGGCGATCCTGAAGGAAACGAAGCAACGCGACCTGGCCTTTGCAGGGAAGCGAGTCGATTTCGTCGAGAAACAGTGTTCCCGCGTCTGCCTGTGAAATGACTCCGCAACGATTGGTCTTTGCATCGGTAAATGCGCCGCGGGCATGTCCAAACAGTTCCGATTCGATCAGTGTTTCCGGAATTGCACCGCAGTTCAGGGAAATGAAGGGCTTGCTGCGGCGTGTGCTTAGATAATGTATGGCACGGGCCGTCAGTTCCTTGCCGACGCCGGTTTCACCTTCGATAAGTACACAGGCATCGGTGCGTGCTATTTTTCCAATTTGCCTCAGCAGAGTCAGAAAGGCTGCAGAGTTTCCGATCATCCCGTAGACGGAAACAGGCTGGTTGGATGCAGTAATTATTTGCTCGCTATTGCACTCGTCCACTCCCGGTATGATTGATACTGGTGTTGCGGCCTGTCGGCTTTCAATGCCCATCATTTGACTCCTGAACAATTCAGTCCCGACCGGCGCCCCTACACCGGCTTGAATTTCAATAATCGGTGGTCATCAAGGCAAGTTTGGCTTTCATGAATGACAACCACGCGACGATTTTATTAATTCAGAACGCCATTCCGGCCAAGTCTGTAAAAACAGAAGGAACAGAAGGTATCCATAAGAACGACAGTTTTGGGTCCAGCAGGACAAAGTCCGCATAAATACACCGATATGTGGATGCAGGTTCGACATTTACCCGCAGGAATCACATGACACCGGTAATTCAAATGCCCCGGGAACCTGCCCGCCACCCCGGACAAACGATGAAACGCACCCGGATGATGGATTTGCAGCCACCCTCCTATTCACCGAGTGACTTATGGTGATTGATTGTGCTGTTATTTGTCTGCGGGCGCTGGTTGACATTGATCAGAGAGCCGATTAAGCCTGACATCATCGCTGGTGTTAAACGGCCACTACCAACCTAAAGCGGTCATTGAACAATTATTCGTCGCTGGATTTGGCCTTGAACAATGCGTTGTAGATCATCGAGGGGATGCAAATGTTCGTGGTACTGACGAGTGCAGCGACGAGAATCAGCGGCACCCCGAGCAGGTATCCGATCATGGGTTCGCCGACATGAAATGCCCAACCAGTCGCAATTAACCAGGCTGTGGCAATGCCGCAGGCAAAACGCCGCTGTGGCCCCTGATGCGGCAATGCTCGTGTGCCAGTGAGATAACGGGCGCCATGGTTATACAAAAGATCGAAGGGATGAAACGGCAGCAACACTCCCAGAAATGCGGTGCCCGCCAGCGCCCACAAAATGATCGGAGAATTCAATACAACGCCTATTGTCATGAAAAGCGTGCAGAACATCGGCGACCACCGAAGCCAGGGTCCCACTTCATCAAATGTTGCGTCATCGAGGTTGCAAAACCCTTGTGCTTCCAACCGGCGGCGTGTGACTAAACTAATTGCCATGATCTGATCCTCCAAGCGATGGTCACTATCGATCCACTCTTAATTCAAGTTATTTTCCTTGTGAAAAATAAAATCAAGCGGCATTCCATTCCGCCGTTCCTTCTCTGAGCTGTGATGCATCGAAGCCTTTCGAACGAAGCAACACAACTGCATCAGCTGCAAACATGCAATACGGGCCGCGGCAATACGCAACGATCGGCTTATCATTCGGCAATTCGCCAAGACGCGCCTTCAATTCTGCTAGCGGCAGTGAACGCGCATGCGGCAGATGTCCGAATTCAAATTCGGTAGCAGGCCTGACATCCAGCAACACGACATCGCCATTGCGGGCTTTCTTCATGAGTTCAACACGATTCTCGCTGCGCCATTCGCCTTCGAATTTACTGATCGATGCCACCACCGTCTGCAATTCGATCAGGCGTTCTTCTGCCAATTCTCTTAGGGCCACCCACATGCGTGTTACATCCGGGTTCGACACGCGATAAACGATACGTTTGCCTTGTCGTTCGGTTTCGACCAGGCACGCCAAACGAAGATCTTTCAGATGAGCGCTGGTCAACTTCACGCTGATACCGGTTTCCGCACAGAGGTCTTCGACTGCCTTTGGGCCCTGGGTCAACAATGAAATCAGCTCGAGCCGCTTCGGGCTCGCCATGGCTTTGGAAACCCGGGCAACCTGCTCGAACACAGCATCCTTAATAGCTCGTTTGTTGCGCATACACGTTCCGGTTCCAGCGGTCCATTTGACCATTTGACCAGTTGACCCTATTATAATACATTCTAATAAACTTTAGAATGTCTTTTTGAGCCTTCCCATGCAGTTTCGAACAATAATTTTCCGCACTCGCATCCCGTCGCGTCATGACAGGGGCAATCCTTAAGTCATGTCGACCTTGCCTGTTCGTCTTGGCCTTTGCGAAAATGCCGCCCAATTCTGGCTATTGGTGCTGATCAACGCATTTGTCGGCGCGATGATCGGGATGGAGCGAAGCATTCTGCCGGCGATGGCGGAACAGGAATTTTCACTCGTCGCAAAATCGGCGGTGTTGTCGTTTATCGTTGCGTTCGGCATCGCGAAAGCGCTTACCAATTATTTCGCAGGTCACCTGTCGGATCGATACGGCCGCAAGGTGGTTCTGGTCGCAGGTTGGGGGTTCGCGGTGCCGGTGCCCTTTGTGTTGATGTGGGCACCGACGTGGAACTGGGTACTGGCTGCAAACGTATTGCTTGGCATTAGCCAGGGGCTTACCTGGTCAACGACCATCATCATGAAAATCGATCTAGTCGGCTCGAAGCGGCGCGGCCTAGCGATGGGACTCAATGAATTCGCGGGCTACTTTGCACTCGCGCTTAGTGCTTTGGCCACTGGCTGGATTGCTGCCCGTCACGGCTTGCGTCCCGAACCTTTCTACCTCGGTGTTGCATACGCTGTTTTAGGATTACTGCTGTCGATGCTGCTGGTGCGCGAAACCCGGCATTTCGTCACACACGAAACAAACGCTTCGCTTCTCGTCGATGAAAAGCCAATAACGCGAACAGAGCTATTCCAAAAAGTCAGTTTCACCGATCGCAATCTGTCAAGCGTGAGCCAAACCGGCATGGTGAACAATCTCAACGACGGCATGGCATGGGGCTTGTTCCCGATAGTATTTGCAGCTGCCGGTGCAACGCTGGCGGAGATTGGAATTCTTGCAGCGATCTATCCTGCCGTATGGGGCTTGGCGCAAATCGGTACCGGTGCATTGTCTGATCGTATCGGGCGCAAATGGCTGATCGTCTGGGGCATGTGGATACAGGCATTCGGAATTGCAGTCACAGCAATGTCTGCGCAGATGAAAGGCTTTGCATTCGGTGCAGTTTTCCTCGGACTAGGAACTGCGATGGTTTACCCCACGCTACTCGCCGCGATTGGCGATGTCGCACGTCCAAGCTGGCGCGCCTCTGCTGTCGGCATCTATCGGCTTTGGCGAGACATTGGCTACGCCGTCGGTGCCGTTCTGGCGGGCGTGACTGCTGATTTGTTTGGTATTACTTCAGCCGTTTATTTAGTCGCCGCTCTTACTTTCATCTCCGGTTCGATTACCGCACTCAGGATGAAAGAAACGCTCTCAGAAAGTTGAATCAAGCCATTTTCGATGGCCACTTTTGGCCGATAGCGGCCTGTCAAGACCAGCAGTCAGATCAGATGAAGCCAGCACGGATGATTAACGTCAGCCGCATACGCAACGCAGGATTTAAAGGGCAGTATCTAGGTGCATTCCATAAATCATGGGTGGTTTATAGGCCCGTGCAATATCTATCCGGTGTTTGTTGTCCAGCATTCGAACAAACGGCATTTCCTCGTCATTGATGTAGTCGAATTCACGATCGAATACCTATTAGTATTTCAAAGAAATCAACTACTTATAATAATGGTGATTTCAGATCGTCAAACAGCATCTCTTTGCGTTCTTGCCTCCTCTATAGAGCACGCCGGGTATTGAATGAAGATTCCAATCCCCGTTTGTTGATTACTACTCAGGAGCAATTTGTGCATTACAGTTCTTTAATCAGAGGTCTTTTGTTATCCATCACGTTGGTTGCATCCATGAATACATTGGCAGCCGATCGCATTTTTCAAACCGAGGCTGGTGCCATTCGTGGATATGATCCGGTGGCATATTTCACGCAAAACAAACCCGTGTTGGGTACCCGTAAATACACTTTTGTATGGCAAGAAGCGATGTGGCATTTCGTCACCAAGGCAAACCGCGATGCCTTCGCGAAAGAACCCGAACGGTATGCACCCAGCTACGGCGGTTACTGTGCTTACGGTATGTCCAATGGCTATAAAATTTTCACGAGCCCAGAGGCTTTTGCCATCGAGAACGGCAAGCTTTATCTGAATTACAGCAAGCCCGTTCAAAATACCTGGAATAAAGACCGAACCGGCCATATTGTGAAGGCCAATGCCAATTGGACAGAATTGGCAGACCAGCCCTACAAGCAGCCAAAATCTAACTAGCGAGAAGTAATATTCAGGACTTGACGGTGCGTCCCTTAGACACGGCCACCGTCTTTTTTATCGGCTTGATTTTGCTGTCACCCTCTCCTGCTTTCTTTTAATGCCAGGAATGCATGAATGGCGCACCCTTTTGCATCACGCAGGACTCTATAGATCGTCCTGCACATAAAAGTTAGTCATGAACATGGCTTTTGCACGAAAATTCTGGATACCTGTTCTGCTGATTTTGGCTTTGCTTGCGGGCGAAGATTGGCTCAGGTTGGGCTGGCAAGCTTGGAATTATCCAACTGCCGACCAACACGCTCGTGGCCAATTGGTGCTTTCGGGAAATTACGGCTACCTGGCTGCCAGTGCGGATGGACTTGAGGTGCTGGACATTATCGGCAATCGACCAGTTGCACGAATATCAACGCCCTCAAATGTCGATCGGATTGACGATATAGCAATTTCCGACGGACTGTTGTTCGCATTGGACGCCACGCCGCCTGGTTTTTTGATGGTCTACACACTGGCGAATCCTTTACAGCCAAAGCTGGTTGGAAAACCCTTGCCGATGGAAGTCGGTCCTTTCTCAGGTGTTTCTGCCGCCGACGGCATGGTGATGGTTTCGGGGGGAACGTCGCGGATGAACTTGCGTACTTACGACGATATTGGCCGTTTGAGTGCACAAACCCTATTTGCCGATTTTGGACGCGGCCAGCCCGATGTATCGCTACACGCGGATGGCAAACTCGCTGCCATCTCGACACATCTCTACGGACCGAAGTTTGCCATCACACTGGCAAGAATTGATCGCAATCCTTTGCGACTTCAAAAATTTGGACAACTTGAATTATCCGATGCGGGATTCACTGAAGGTGGCTTCAAACCTGCGCATTTTCCAATCGTGTCTGCGTGGCGTAGAAACGCTCTCTATCTGGCACATGGCGGAGGACTGGATACGGTGGTTGCAGACGCACTCTCACCGCCCCGCTTTCTCGCTCATGACCACTCTGCAAGCCCGGCAATGGATGTCGTTACTGTGGGCGAGAAATTGTATGTGCTCCGTGCAGGCAATCAGCCCGCGATACTTCGTTATCGGCTCGATGCAAGCGGGCTGCCAACGCTTGAAGGACAACTGCCCGTATCTACCAGCCGTCATCTGGCGAGCATTGCGGGACTGGGTCCTCGGCTTTTGCTCGTCAATCAACAGACTGGCTCGCAGGTCATCCCTGCAAACATTTTTATACCCGTTACACCGACGTCACAACTCAAGTAGCAACAACCACAAAGGAGAGACAACGAATGAAACTGCAAACCAACGTATTGGCCTTCAGCATCCTGGCGACTCTGGGGCTGACCGCTTGTCAACAATCCGCTCAAGAGGCTATGCCTGCTGAAACAGAAGCCATGGCTCCGGAAGCCATGACGCCAGCTGCCACCGCCATGTCGACGCAAGTGAAATATCGTGTGGACTTTACGCCGCTGTGGACGAAGGCTAATTTCCCACTCGAATATCCAGATGATTCGTTAATCCATAAGCCTCACTTTTCGGGTTGGATTGGTACAGCGCATAACGACAACTATCATTTATTCATGGAAGGCAGCATGCCTACAGCAGGCTTGGAGCGCTTGTCAGAAACAGGCAAGCACGATCCACTCGATGCCGAGATCAATGCCGCCGTTACCGCCGGTAATGCATTGATGCTGACTGAATCGGACCCACTAAAGGATTTCACGCAAACAGTCAGTTTTGAAATCACGCTCGACAATACGCATCCATCGGCAGCATTGGTGGCGATGATCGCTCCCAGCCCGGACTGGTTTGCCGGTGTGGACGTCAATCTGATGGAAAACGGAAACTTCGTGCAGGACAAGACAGTTGACGTTATGGCTTGGGATTCTGGTGGTGACGATGGCACCACCTACTTTGCCGATGATGTGGATACCAATCCGAAAAAGCCATCGATGGCTTCCACGAATCCACACTTCATGAAAAGCAGCAAGACGATGCCTGTTGGCACGCTTCATTTCACACGGATGTAAACCTGTAGTCGTCGATGCGGACTGGGACGATAGTCGTTCCAGTCCGCGTCACAGGGAGATTTCAAGTTGTTAGACGGGTGGCAACTCAAATCACCGCCCGATTCCTTCGTTCTTAATTATCTCCAAGACCCACCCATGGCCACACAATCTAGGGGCTCTGTGGACTTCCACTTAACTAGTGTGCCATTCACAACAGGTCGTACGAACTGCCAAGGCAAGAAACCAAATCTTTGCGAGCCTGTATAACCGGTGATCGCATCGGCATTCGATTTTCTGGCCTTGTTGGCCAGATCGGCGATTGCTTCATCCACGCTGCCGTAACCACCTTTTTTGATTTTTACTTTTTTCACGACTGTGTAAAGAGCAGGATCGGGCTGTGGGCCGGTAGCATCGAGAAGACAAATGGGTTTCAAACCTGGCGGTGTTGTCGGCACAGGCTTGGTTTGTTCGGAAGGTGCAGATGTTTCTGCTGCAGATAGTTCAGCGGTTGAAAATGCCACCAGTAAAATACCCATTGCAATTGTGCATGTATGTTTCATGTTAATTATTCTTCAAGATACCCGAAGGTGAGTGTTTCCAGCATAACTGCTCGCAATGCTCATGTCTGTGATGCTAATTGCAAACTGCTGCGGCTAAATCAACTTGTAAGCGCCACTATCTGTCAAATTAAACTGCACACTGGGCACAGGTTGCCTGCGATATCACCGCTTCAAGCTTCCATAAGAGGCTTGCGCGGTAACGGTTCGTTAAGCAACATCCAGTAAACGCCCAAGCGTGCAACTGCGTTTGCAAACGCTGCGAATTCGACTGGTTTGCGAACATAGCTGTTGGCACCGGATTCGTAACTGTTGAGCATGTCTTCGTCTTCGTTCGACGAAGTCAGTATGACGACAGGGATGTGCTTGGTCATTGGCTCTGCACGAATTCGTCTCAGCACATCAATCCCACTGAGCTTGGGCAATTTGAGATCGAGCAAGACAACGCCTGGCAAGACACTTAGATCGCGGCCGGAATATTGGTTGAGACCAAACAAGTAGTCGATCGCTTCGCTGCCATCGCGTGTCACCACCACCTCGTTTGTGACATTGGCCTTCTTTAATGCGCGCATGGTGAATTCTTCATCGTCGGGGTTGTCTTCGACTAAAAGTATTGTTCTTTCGCTCATTGTGTTCTCCAGTTCGGGTTAGTTGTGAATCGAATCACTGCATTTTCACGTGATTTATTTCATAACGTTAGGCAGATTCTTCAGACGATTGGTTTCGGTCGAATGCATCAACGGCTGATTGTGCAAGCGGGTTATTGTCCGAAGCCGCAATGTCCTTTCTCACTTCGCTGTCGGCAGCCAGCGTGAAATAGAAAGCAGCGCCTTTGTCAACCTGTGCATCGGCCCATATGCGTCCACCATGCCGATACACGATGCGTTGCACCGTAGCCAACCCGATGCCAGTGCCGGAATATTCGGCCGCACTGTGCAGTCGCTGGAACGGCGTGAACAGCTTGTCGATGTAGGCCATATTGAAGCCGGCGCCGTTATCGCGCACGAAGAAAGTCTCGCGTGCGCCATCGCGAAGCACGCCCACCTCGATACGCGGGTGTTCTGATTTCATGGTGAATTTCCAGGCATTGCCAAGCAGATTTTCCAGTGCAGCACGAAGCAGTCTTGGATCAGCCTGAACATTCATGCCATCCCATATCGACACGTCAACTTTGCGTTCGGAATCGTTCAATTTGATCTGGTTCGCAACATGTCTGGCAAGTTCACCCATGTCGACTTCGACGCGTTCAAGTGAACCACGCGATACGCGGGAAAGATTGAGCAAATCCTCGATGAGTTGTCCCATGCGTAAAGTCGCTTCCCGAATTCTGGACAGATAACGTTGCGCTTCTTCGGGTACATCATTAGGGAAATCTTCAAGCAAGGCCTGACTGAAGCCGTCGATTGCACGCAATGGCGCACGCAAGTCATGTGACACCGAGAAAGAAAACGCTTCGAGTTCGTGGTTGGCTGCTTCAAGTTGTGCGGTGCGATCACGTACGCGGTCTTCAAGCTCGGTATTGAGGCGCAAAATTTCCTCTTCTGCACGCGAGCGCTCCGCAACCTGTCGTTCGAGTTCGACATTGGAAACTTCCAGTTCGCTGGTACGGCGTTCGATTTCGACCAGCATGCCGTTGAATGAATCGACCAGTAACCCTACTTCGTCGTCGCTCATTTTTTTTGCGCGGCGGGAATAGTCTTGCTGTTCAACTACTTCACGTGCAACACCGGCAATTGCCAACACAGGATTGGTCACGATTCGTTGCAAATACGTCGACATGAACAACGCCACCAACATTGCGCCGATCGTGACAGCGATGGCAATGCCGACATAGTCGCCAACTCGTTCCAGCATCTCGTAATCGGTTCGAAGATATACGGTACCCAGAATTTCCTTGTCGTTGACGATGCGCTTGTACAAAATCAGTTTCTGCCCCTCGACGCGCATACCATCGGCCTCGGGAAGCTTCGGAAATTCGCCTTTGCTTCCCGGTCTTGCGTATGTAGCGAATAATGTGCCACGTGCCGTATAAATCGCTGCAGCTTCCACTAGTGGACGCAGTCCGAGTAATTCAAGGTTTTCTTTGGCGACCTTGGCATCGTCGAAAGCGATGGCTGATGTCGACATGCGACCGAGTAGTTCAGCTTGCGTACTTACGTCGGCTGTCAGGTTTTGATGGTAGGCGCGAAGATCGTAAGCGACGATCGCAACGAGCGCGACGATGAGTGCGGCCAGCGTCGTCAGCAGGATGACCCCAATCAATTTGAGTCGTAGTGACCTGGAAAGATCGAGCCCCATCATGGCTTGCTCACCACAACCTTGCGCGCGACTGCGAGCAGTCGAGAGCTGATTTTCAGACGCCCTGCCTCGGCTCGAGGCAATGCGACATCAAAGCGAACTTTATCCGACACGACAACCATGTTGATCATGCTGCCAAGCTTCAATCCATCCTCCGATTCCGTTACGGTCAGGGTGGGACGCTCCTTGTTTGCATCAAGCACGGCAGCAATCTGTTCATTGTTGGAGCGCCCTATGAAAATCATGTGCGAACCGGGCAACGATTCTCCATATTTCAGCTTTTTCACAATAACCGGCCGTCCGCTTATTGTCCGGCCACTGGAAATGCGCACCAATTCATCGGCCAACGCATCGGCACCAACAACTCCGATCAGCAACGGACTGTTCGGTGTGGAGAAAGCTTCGGTAGGCCATTCGATGTAATCACCAAACTTGTAGACGAATGCTGCTTTTACACGGTACTCGGATGCCTGTATCTCGGTTTTTGCCACTGCACTGCCTATGCAGGAAACAGTGAAAAGCAGCATGAATGCAAATACGCCGAGCATGCGTGCGGCAGCAGTCAGAAATCGCGGTGCTCTTAGAATGACCATTTGGCGCTCACTCGGAATCCTCGCTCGATCTCGCTGGCGGTGAGCGCATTGCCAAACTCGATATGCTTGTCATCAAAAATGTTTTGTCCAATCAGCGATAACTCGAATCGATCATTCGGTTGCCAGCCGAAACGAATATCGACTGCTGTGTAAGCTGGAACCTGCGGGTCCGGCAGTTCACCAACATGGCGAACACTGGCGTCCAATTCCATTTGTCCCGGTAAGTCCCATGACGAACGCAGTATCCATTGCTGTTTTGGGTCGTTACCTGCCGCACGGATTCCTGTTGGATCCGTGCTGTCTGACTTGAGCCGAAGATTCATGTCAAGCAGTGTTACACCCGCACTCAAACGCCAGTTCTTTGTGAACTGTGCGTTACCCCATGCTTCAAGACCATTACTGGTCCCTTCCATTTTGTTACCAATGATGAGTTCGCCGCCTGGTTGGAGTTCGATGCTGCGCAGATAGTCATAGTCGTGGTGAAACACCGAGACAGAATAAGAAAATTTCGGAGATGGCTGCGAGCGATAGCCAACTGCAAACACATTGGCGACTTCCGATCTGAACTCCGGTCCTCCTGCGATAAGAAATGGTGGCTGTGCAGGTGAAAACAGTTCGCGATCCAGTCGCGAGGGTGTTCGTACCGCGCGTGTTAGCGCCAACCATGCAAGCTGCGTGTCACTGGGTTTCCAGGCCAGTCGCAGCGATGGCAAAACCTCTGTGCCGGTATAGGAATTGTGTTCTACTCGCACGCCGCCTATCAGCTTGAGCCGATCATCGCGCAGCGCGATTTCATCTCGGGCAAAAACGCTTGTCCAATACAGATTGCGCTCGGCAGGATAGAAAGCGATTAACGGTGCATTGGTAACATGATCGATGGCGCCGCGATGGTTGATGCCCCAAGTCAAGTTGTGTCCTTCGATGCTGGCTATGTCGTGCTGAAACTCAATGTCATAAATCTTGAGTCGCTCCCGTATCGACCCCGGAATATCGCGGTCCTTCCGGTCGAAATAGGTTTGCAATTTGATCCCGTTGCCAGAGTCGAGCGTGTGAGTCCAACTCGCGAGAAGATTAGTCCCGAAGGTACGCAAATCAGCAGGTAGCGGTGTATCCAGGACGCCCTGATAAACTGCGCCTTGCAGAGTAAAACCATCCGCAGGTGTTCCCCAGTCAGCGCGAAATCCAAGCTCACCTCGGTTCCAACCATCCTGTTTACTGAGGCCAGTGGCCAGCGATGTGGTGGGGTCGCGTTCGAAAAACTTGCCATAAATTCTGTACGAAGCATTGCCGGCCGAATCCCCGAAGCGAAAAGCGTAATTGCGTTCGAGATTGCCAGCATTAACACTTGCCAGGTTGCCCTCCGTTTCCGATGAGCGTCGGGTAATGATGTTGATCACGCCATTCACGGCATTGGCTCCCCAAAGTGTCGTACCAGGCCCGCTGATCACTTCGATTCGTTCAACGTCCTCCAGCATCACATCGGGAACATCCCAGAACATCCCGGAGAATAATGGGGTGTAGAGAATGCGACCATCGAGGAGCACCTGTAGCTTGTTACCACTCGAATTGTTGAAGCCGCGCGAACTGATCGCGTACGAGTATGAGTTGATGCGAGCGACCTCGAGGTTGGGAGCAAGTCGCAACGCCTCGGGAATGCTGGTTACGCCTGCGCGACGAATATCTTCGTTAGTGATGACGTAAATGGGTGCAGCTGCATCAGAGAGGCGCTGGGCGCGTTTTGAGACTGAAGTGATCTCGATGTTGCTGAGCTCTTCCAGGCTAAGGTCGGCCAAATTGCCGTCGGGAGACTCTTTAGCAAACAACGGTGACGCGGCAGTCGTTGCGAGCGCAGCCACTATGCATATGTGGAGCCATTTGGAATGAGTAGCGCCGCCTATCCTGATGCGGAAAGGTTCACGCACGAAACAACTAGTACTCGGACTGATTGTTTTCATTTTTGCTCCGCCGGGGGTCGGAAGTTGGATGGTCGCCCACCCTAGCGACAACTATGGCGGAAGAATCAGCAAAAAGTAAAGCTTCTTGTTCTGATCGTGACAACCAGGACTCGGTTTTATCCAGTTGCGTGGCATCGATTACACGCGGTCATGCTGCAATCGCAAATAGTTCTCCCCCTATTCGGTTGGACTTAATCCAGAATGTTTTGCACTTCCATGCCAGCCGAATCCAACTGTGATTCCCCTGCCCGCGCCCGGTTCAAAAAAACGACTATTCCCTTCGTTGACGATCACAGACCCGACATAACGCCGGTCCAATATGTTGTCCAAGCGAACGAACCCATTCCAATCACTTGAATTGGCGGGGCGCCAATCGATACGCAATGCGAAGCGCGCATAACCTCCTGCGTAGTCGGTATTGCGGTCATCAGTCACAATGCTGTCACTGAATCGTGCCTCAAGTGCCGTACCGAAACGATTGCTCGATGAACGCCACATCAATTCTGCATAGGCGTCTGCTCTGGGAATACCGGGAATGCGATTGCCGGCCTCAACCGTTCGTACCACGTTGTTGCCGTTAATGAATACGTTATAGCTGAAGCTTTCGTCAAACCTGGCCCGTATCCAATTGGCTGCCAATGCATAAGACCAGTGATTGCCCAGTTTGCCTGATGAACCAAATTCAAGGCCAATACGATTCGTGCGCCCGGCATTGGCAAAACTCGCACGCCCCCCACGACTATCAGCCGGTACGATCTCATCTTCACCTGTGACGTGATAAAACGACACACTGTGCTTGAAGTCGCCAGTGTGCCAGCGAGCGCCTATTTCTGTCGAGACAAAATGGGCTGGCGTGAGACCAAAATTGATTCCTGCAACGCCATCGGGACGATAAGCCAGTTCGGTAATCGTCGGTGTCTCGAATCCGCGGCCGATACTTGCGAATATTTCGCCGTTTGTAAATGTACGTGCCACTCCGAACGATGCAGAAGATTGTTTGTAGTCCAGTCGTCCACTGTCATCACCATTACCTGGCGCGAGATAATGATCATCGGAAATGAAACCGAGATGCGAATATCGAACAGCAGCCAACATGCTCCATTCTTCATTCGGTTTCCAATCGCCGATTGCATAGATTTCACGACTACTGACATGATTGTCTTCGTCGCGTCTCAATCGGCCTCGAACGCCCAATTCACTGCCAACGAAATTCTCATAACCGCGTCTTGCTTCATCCAGTTCGCTCGCATCCATTCCGATCACGAATGCACCGCGTGCCCCACTCCATTCATGACCGACATTGATTCCATCGGAGCGGCGTCCCAAGTCGACAACGCCACCGGCACTGCCGGCCGGAATTTGAGCGCCCATGGGTATGGCCAAAAATTGTTCGATGTCGCGTTCGATGTGGTAAACGCCTGCCCAGACTCGTCGCCCAGTCTCGTAAATGTTTTCCCATTGGAGCCCAAGCTGGTGGTTCTCGATCGATTTTCGGGTATTGAATGCTAGTGCTACTGCATCCGTGCCATGCGGATCCATGTTTAATGCAACTCGAGTCAAGCCCAATGGGTCCTGTGTTTCCGGTTGAGACAATGAATTGATGACAAGACGGATATGCTCGCCTTCGCGCAGATTCCATTGTGCGATTGCATTGAGTTGCGAACGTTCGACAGCGCTATGCAAACGCTCGCCGTCATTGGCAAAGCGACTTGCATTGATCCGCCACATTGCAGTGTCATCTGAGCTTGCACCATCAAGGCCTGCAGCCAGCCGGTAACTAGCATTTTCGCCAAACCAGAAATCGACGCTGTTACCGCGTCGGGTTTCCAAATCCGTGTAAGCCACGATAGCGCCCCCGGCTGCATTTCCATATTGCAATGCCAACGGTCCGCGCAGCACTTCAATTCGATCCAAAGCATCAAGCGTGAAACTTCCTGCCTGCCCTTGGCCATCCGCGGCCGAAGCCGGAATACCATCTGCGATCAATTTGATTCCACGGATACCGAAAGTCGAACGTGCACCAAAACCACGACTCTGAACTTGCAAATCTTGGGCATAGTTTTGTCGGTCGAGTACTGTAATGCCCGGCACACGTATCAGTGATTCCGACAGATTCACTTTTTGCTGGCCATCACGAAGTGTTTCACCATCAATTACGGTGATCGAACCGGGAAAGCTGGCGAGGGTCCTGCGTTTGCCAATCACTTCCACCGAATCAAGTGTTGTTGTCGCTTTGGTGTTTTCAACCTTTCCGGTTGCAATATCGGTCTCGGATTGCGCTTGCAAATTCGATGCATACAGAGCCAGCATGACGCATACGGACATTGCCGTCAGTCGTTGCTTATCTATCTGATGCCTTGTCGACATAATGAGACTCCAGAGTTGCAGCTTGATTCTGAATCGTCTAAAAGTAATGAAGGCTGAAACGGTGAATTATTGCCGCAACCCAGGTTGCGGCTTATCAATTTTAGATGCGACCGAATACCAGTACACCGTTGGTACCGCCAAATCCGAAGCTATTCGACATCACGGTATTGAGCGTTGCATCGCGGGTTTCCCGCAGGATGGGAAAACTCGCTGCATGCGGATCGAGTGTCTCGATATTGCAAGAACCTGCCATGAAACCATCGCGCATCATCAGCAGGCAATAAATTGCTTCATGTACGCTCGCTGCGCCAAGTGAATGACCTGACAAACCCTTGGTCGAAGATAAGGGCGGAATTCGGTCATTGAAAACGGTTCTGATCGCATCCAATTCGATCACATCGCCGACCGGTGTTGATGTGCCATGCGTGTTGAGATAATCGATTGGCGCGTCGATATCGGCCATTGCCATTTGCATGCAGCGCACAGCACCTTCGCCTGAAGGTGCCACCATGTCGGCACCATCCGAAGTCACGCCATAACCCAAAAGCTCGGCGTAGATTTTCGCGCCGCGTGCCTTTGCATGTTCGTATTCTTCCAACACCAGAATGCCGCCACCACCTGCGATGACAAAGCCATCACGATTGGTATCGTATGGCCGCGATGCGGATGCCGGCGTTTCGTTGAAGCGCGTTGAAAGCGCCCCCATGGCATCGAACTGACATGCTCCACCCCAATGCGTTTCTTCGCCACCACCGGCAAACATAATGTCCTGCTTGCCGGCACGTATCAGATCCGCTGCATTTCCGATGCAATGTGCCGAGGTAGCACAGGCGGCGGCTATCGTATAACTCACGCCCTTGATGGCAAATCCTGTCGCCAATGCGGCCGAAACAGTGGAGCACATGGTACGTGGGACCATATACGGCCCAACTTTGCGTATGCCACGCGTACGCATGATGTCGCAGGTCTCGATTTGCCATTTCGGCGATGCACCGCCCGAACCAGCAATCGCGCCCGTGCGCAAATGGCTGACCTGTTCGCCGGACAATCCTGCGTCGGCAATTGCCTTGCTCATCGCAACATGGGCATAGCCAGCTGCATCGCCCATGAAACGTTTTTGCTTGCGATCAATCGCTGCATCAAGATCGATTTCAGGAACGCCGGCGATATGGCTGCGCAATCCGGTCTGAGCATAATCCGGTTGAAAACGAATTCCCGACTCGCCGGCGCGCAATGCTTTGGAAACGGAGTCCAGATCATTTCCCAAACACGAAACAATTCCCATCCCGGTAACGACGACACGACGCATATTAAAAACCCTCGGTAGAGCTGAACAAGCCAACGCGCAAATCTTTTGCGACATAAATTTCACGGTCATCAACCAATGTCCGGCCATCGGCAATCACCAGCGCCAACTTGCCGCGCATAACTCTGCGGATATCGATTTCATAACGCACGACTTTTGCCGTCGGCATAATCTGGCCGCTGAATTTGACCTCGCCTACTCCAAGCGCACGGCCCCTGCCCGGCTCACCCAGCCATGGCAGAAAAAAACCGGCCAATTGCCACATGGCATCAAGGCCAAGACACCCAGGCATGACCGGATCACCTTTGAAATGACAATCAAAAAACCACAGCGATGGTTTGATATCGAGTTCGGCAACAATCAGACCGTTCGAATATTTTCCGCCTTCATTGGCGATGTGCGTAATGTGATCGAACATCAACATCGGCGGTGCAGGCAAACGGGCATTCCACGGACCCCAGCCATCGACAGTGAGCAGGTCGCTTTCTACCGTTATCTTGAAACTGCCGTGTTCAATATTCGGGCTCAAATCCGGTTCTCCAACTTGCAGGTTGCGCACTCGGGATCGACAGGAATCCGGATTTCACTGAAGCGCATCGCCAATGCATCGAACTGCAACAAACGGCCTGAGAGCGTTTTGCCAATATCGAGAATGATCTTGATAGTTTCGGTCGCCTGCAACAAGCCCATGACCCCGGGCAAGACACCCAGCACACCGGCTTCGGCACAATTGGGTGCGTCTTCACCGTTGGGCGCTTCCGGAAAAAGACAGCGATAGCATGGTTCAACACCGCGATGACGTCCTGCATCAAACACACTGACCTGCCCGCTAAATCGTTGAACTGCGGCATATACCAACGGTTTGCCCGATTTCACGCAGGCATCATTCAACAAGTAACGTGTGCTGAAATTATCCGAGCCATCAATCACAACATCGGCATTTGCGATGATGTTGTTGACGTTTTCGGCGTTGAGTCTGGCTTGTAGAGTTTGAATTTTGACGCGTGGATTCAGTGCGTTTAATGCGATCTCCGCAGAATCAACTTTCGGACTGCCGATTCTGGCTTCGGTATGCAGAATTTGACGCTGAAGATTGCTTTTGTCGACGACATCATCATCGATGATGAAAATATTGCCGACGCCGGCTGCAGCCAAATAATAAGCGACAGGTGAACCCAATCCACCTGCACCGATCAATACGACTTTGGCGGATTCAAGTTTCTTCTGACCGTCTATTCCTACTTGCGGCAAACGTAAATGCCTCGCGTAGCGATCCGAAAAATCCAGGTCAAGACCAGTGTTCCGGGTTGGCAATTTCTCGTGCGACCAGCGCTGAAAACCGCCTTCCACATTAAACAGGTTTCGGTAACCCAGTTGCGACAGTCTTTCGGCTGCCATCATCGAACGGCGACCACTGCCACAGATCAACAGGACTTTATCATCGAGATTTCGGATGTGCTCCGCAGCATTTTGTTCCAGCTTGGCTCTAGGCACTGGCACAGCATTGATGGGTAGTCCGAGTGCATGCTCATCGGATTCCCGAACATCAATTAAAATCGCGCCCTCGTCCATCATGGCAAGAGCTTGCGCTGGTGTGGTGAGGTTGATGATCGGATTACTCATAAGCGTGTTTTATGCTCAGGACAGCCAACGGCCATATGGAATAACGCGCATCATGGTTCCGGCGGCAATCGCACCCTCGCCCTCTGGCAACATGATCAGTGCATTTGATTCGGCTGCAGCACGCAATCTATGTGACCCCGTGGCCGCATTCGGTGTCACGGAAATCATGCCCTGATTGTCGATATGCAAATCGCCACGCATGAATTCAAGACGTGCGTGCTGTTTAGTGATGCTCTGCGAAAGTTGTGCGCGCAACAGACTGCGTGGTTCAAGTCTGCCTTGCAATCCATCCAGCAATCGTCGGCCAAGACTCAAAAAAGTGGCAAGGACCGAAACCGGGTTACCGGGCAGTCCCAGAAACAGCGTCTTGCCAACTTGCCCGAACAGCAAAGGCATGCCGGGTTTCATGCGGACTTTCCAGAAATGAATTTGTCCATGTTGTTCCAGAAACGCAGGCAAGTAATCCTTCTCGCCTGCCGATACACCGCCACAGGTGATCACAACGTCGAAAGAGAATGCAGCATCTTTCAGCGCAGTTTCGATACGCGCTGGATCGTCCGGCAATACTGGCCATGCGACGGGCTCAAGGCCTTCTGCAAGCAATAAATTTTGCAGTAGTACCCGATTGCTGTCGTAAATCTGGCCTGGCTGCAATGGTTGTCCTGGTGATTGCAGTTCATCGCCGCTGGTGAAAATTGCAACGGTCGGTCGCCTGGTACAAGCGACATCATGCAAACCGACCGCGGCGAGCAAACTGATTCTTGCCGCTTTCAATATTTGCCCGGCCTTGGCGATATTG
>JBOHYG010000155.1:0-63350 GCA_050737875.1 Arenimonas sp.
AGATAATCCAGGGCAACCTGCAGCAAGCCGCGGGTGCCGACTTTCAATGCCGATTCATCCAGGAAAAATTGCGGCGAGTGGTTGCTCGGTGCCGTAGCGGCATCCTGCCCCTGTGGCGTTGCACCGACGAAAAAATAAAAGCCGGGCACTTCGTTCGCGTAGTAGGAAAAATCTTCCGCGCCCATCACCAGCGACATGTTGACGACGTTATCCGCACCGGCCGCCTTGACCAGGCTCGGCACACTGCGCGTGGTCAGGTCGGGATTATTGACCATCGCCGGATTGCCCAGGGTGTCGGGCACTTCACTGACGACCGTTGCGCCGTGGGCTTCTGCCACGTTGGCGGCAATATTTTTCAATTCGGTAAATACTTTTTGTCGCATGCCTTCATCGAACGTGCGAATGGTGCCAATCAATTCCACTTCATCGGGAATGATGTTGTAGCGAATGCCGCCCTTGATCGCGCCGAAACTGACCACGACCGGCAACTCGGAAATATTCATGCGCCGACTGACGATGGTTTGCGCCGTGTTGACGATGTTAGCTGCGGCGACGATCGGATCAACGCCACCCCAGGGCCGCGAGCCGTGGGTTTGCCGGCCTTTGACGACAATGTGGAAACGATCCGAAGCTGCCATTGCCGGGCCGCTTCTGTATCCGACTTGTCCGGCATTCAGCGCGCTCCAGACATGCAAACCAAAAATGGCTTCGGGCTTGTAGTCCTTGAATAAACCTTCGGCGAGCATTGCCGGCGCACCGCCGGTTTCACCATCGGGCGGACCTTCTTCGGCCGGCTGGAAAATAAACATCACCTCGCCTTTCAAATCTTTTTTCATCGAGACCATCGCTTCGGCCACACCGAGCAAGATGGCCGTGTGTGCATCATGGCCGCAGGCATGCATCACACCGGTTTTCTCACCACGAAATTCGGTGACCTGTTTCGATGCAAATGGCAGATCATTTCTTTCGGTGACCGGCAAGGCGTCGATATCGGCACGCAATGCGATTCGCGGACCCGGCTTGCCACCTTTCAATATCGCGACCACGCCGGTATGCGCGATACCGGTTTTGACTTCCAGTCCGAGTTTTTTCAGTTGTGCGGCAATCGCTTTCGAGGTGCGGAATTCGCGGTTGCCCAGCTCGGGGAATTGATGGAAATCGCGACGCCAGGCCAGTACTTTTTCATCGACCGGTTTTGCCAGCGTGTCGGCATCGGCTTGTGCAAAAACGGGTGCAGCAACACCGAATTGCATGATCGCCAATGCAAACAGGGTAAGTTTAAGACGCATATGAAATCCTATCGATGAACAGGCAAGTTGCGGGCCTTGGGAGGCTTATCTTGTCCCTAATTGCCGGAATCTTCAACGATTGAAGCCGGGAGAGCCGTCGATGCGGCAACTATCAGGGACGGTGTTCCAGCGCCAGATAATCCATGCTCTGCATCTCGATCAGGCGCGATGAAGTGCGTTCGAATTCACGCTCGAGCTTTTCGCCCCGGTAAAGCGAAATCGGATCGGCTTCGGCAGACAGAATCAAATTGACATGGCGATCGTAAAATTCGTCGATCAGATGCACGAAGCGACGCGCCGGATCTTCGTTGTGCGAGCCAAACTTGGGTACGTTGGAAATCAATACGGTATGAAAGTCGCGGGCGATCTCGATGTAGTCGCTGACCGCACGTGGCCCTTCGCAAAGTTCGGAAAATTCAAACCAGGCGATGCCTTCGCTGCTGGTGTTGACCTTGATTTTCCGGTCGTTGATCAGCAATGGCTCGCTGTCGCTGACGTGGTGTTGCGAGAGCCGGCGGTAGTGTTCGGCCAATCCCAGTGCGGCAGCGTCGTCGCAAGGCGTCAGATAGGTAGCAGCGTGTGCGAGCTGGCGCAAACGATAGTCCTGCGCACTTTCGAGTTTCAAAATTTCGCAGTTTTTCTGAAGCAGCGCGATCGCCGGCAGGAAGCTGCTGCGTTGCAGGCCATCGCGGTAAAGTTCCTGCGGCGGAATATTGGACGTGGTGACCAGGCAAACGCCGCGCGCAAACAGTTGATCCAGCAAGCGTCCGAGAATCATCGCATCACCGATGTCGCTGACGAAAAATTCGTCGAGGATCAATAGCCGGGTATTTTTCGCCAGGTCTTTCGCGACCACACTCAAGGTATCTTCGGTATTGCTCATGACCCGCAGACGGGCATGAATGTCCTGCATGAAGCGGTGGAAATGCCAGCGGGTTTTATTGCGCGTCGGCAAGGATTCGTAAAGCAAGTCGGTCAGGAAAGTTTTGCCGCGGCCGACCCCGCCCCACAAATACAAACCTTGCACCGGCGTTGCATCGCGAAACGCGGCGCCGATTTTTTCGAACAGCGATTGCGATGTCTGCTCAAGCAAGGCCAGATGAATGCGGTCGAGCGATTGCAATGCCGACGCCTGTGCGTGATCGCGCTGCCAGTCGCCGCGCGCCAGGCCTTGTTCGTAAAGTTGCGAGGGCAAGTTGCCGATGGTTTGATTCATTACCGCAGATCAGGCGTTCACGAGTGGCGGCAGATTCTTGCGGACGCCATTTTTTATCGCACCGCGCAAATCGATCAGGCGGCGGTGAAAAAAATGCCCGGTTTCGGGCATGCGAACAATTTGCGGTGCCGGTTTCTGCGCCTCGGCCCAGGCAAGTACGCCCGAGGCGCTGACGACTTCATCCTCTTCGCCCTGGATAAGCAGCCATGGGCAGGACGGCGGCAGCACGCCGGAAAAATCCCGCAGGCCGACCGGCGGCGCAATCGAAATCATTTGCTGGACCGGAAGTTGTCTGGCACCTAGCAGTGCCACCCAGCTGCCAAACGAGAAACCGGCAAGCCACAAAGCGGAAGCCGGATTGGCCTGGTGTGCCCATTCGGCCACGGCGATCAAATCGAGTACTTCGCCACGACCATTGTCGAACTCGCCTTCGGATTGGCCGATGCCGCGAAAATTGAAACGTACCGAGACAATGCCCAGTTCGTTCAATGCGCGCGCACACATGGTGACGACCTTGTTGTGCAAAGTGCCGCCGTCCGGTGGGTTCGGGTGGCAAATCACCGCGATGCCTTTTCGGGCGATCGAGGCCTCCGGCAAATCGATCGCCAGTTCCAGCAGGCCAGCCGGACCCGGTAGCAATACAGTGCCGGGTAGTTGGGGAAAACTGGGCAGGGATTTATTCATGGCAGCATCATAAGCGTGGCAAGCCCCAAAAACCTACAGTGGCAAGCAGTGGCGGGTTTTTTTGCCAAGTGGTCACAAAAAAATACCGCCCGAAGGCGGTATTTCCAGATTGATTCGGGGCAATTACTTCAGATTGGCGATCATCCAATCAACAGTCGCGACCACTTGCTCGTCGGTCAGCGAAGGGTTGCCGCCACGCGCCGGCATCACGCCGACATTGTTGTAGCCTTCGATCGCGTGCTTATGCAAAGTGTCTTTGCCTTGGGCGATACGGGCAGACCAGGCTGCTTTTTCCATTTTTGGCGAGCCGCCCGCACCGCTGGTGTGGCAGCCGGTGCACAAATTGCCGAAGATCACCGAACCGTCCAGCGTACCGCCGTAAGCGACCTGGCCCTTGGCGGCTTCGTCGGCGGCTTTTTTAGCGGCCTGCTGGGCTGCGGCACCGGTAGCGCCTGCGTAAACCGCGCCGTGTGGCTGGATCGCAGCCTGGACTTGGGCTGCTTTGGCTTCGCTGACATCAACGGGTTTCAGGCCATTGATGTAAAAACCGAGCAGAATCAGGCCGATCGTGACGGCGACCAGAAAAGCGATAACTTGCGAGAAATGTTTGAGAAATACTAAATCGTGGTTGCGCACGTTTGTACCTTGAGGGCTGGGCCCGATGGTTTTAATGGCCGCCATTATATCGGGCGGGGCCCGAGCACGAAAGCGCCTAAGTTCAAAAAACCGAATTTCGGCTAAGCTTGGGTCACTATGTCGCACACCATGACCCGTACCGAAGCCGCTTCCGGAAAAAGGCTGGAGAGCCTGCCGGCAATGGCTTGGCCATTGATGAGTCTGGTTTACGCAGCCATCTGGCTTGGCTTATTGCAGCCCTCGCAAGTGTTGTGGTTTCTACCGGCCGGATTGCGTCTGGCGGCGCTTTGGGTGTTGCCGGCCAAGCGTTGGCATTGGGTGTTGGTCGGCGAGGCGCTGGTGGCCGCGTTCCTGGACTGGAGCACCGATGATTCATTATTGAACTTGAATTTCATTGCTTTGAGTTTTGCGCCCTTGATGGTGTATGCGGCGGCGCTGTATCTGATCCGGGGTGCGGCTCCGGGCAGTGTTTTGAACACGCCGCGCAGCATGCTGACCTTGCTGACCAGCGGCGGCCTGTCGGCGTTGGCGGTGTCGCCGATTTTGAGCTTTTTCTATCAAGGCGACAGTTTTGCCGAAATCGGTTTTGATCCCGGCACCTGGGGCAGCATTTTTTCTTTTGTCTATGGCGACTTGATCGGCCAATTGAGTTTGGCGCCGGTGCTGATTCTGCTTTTCCATCAATCGAAACCGGGTTTGCGCGAACTGGGTTTGTGGCGTGCGGTATTTATCGCGACCGTGGCGACTTCGATGGTGTTGTCCTTGCTGCATTTCCGTCAGGCGCTGGCGCCTTTCCTGCTGTTACTGGTGTTTGCCCCGATGTTCGTGGTGGCTTTTCGTCGCGGCTGGAAAGGTGCGGTGCTATCGGTGAGCATGACAGCGCTTTTGCTGGAAGGCTATCTGCATTTCAATCCCTTGCCGCTCGATTTGATCATCCTGCAATTGGCATTCGCGCTGATTGCCGCCGGTAGCTTGATGTTGGGTGCAGCGATGTCGGCGCTACGCGATAGTCATTTCAGCCTGCAGCGGCAGCACGAGCATATGGCGCTGGTGAATGCCGAGTTGCTCGATACCAGCTCGGAATTGCGACAGGTCAGTCAACGCCTGGTACGTATCGAAGAACAGGGGCAGCGCGAGCTTGCCGATGAACTGGATGTCGAATTGGGGCAATCGCTTCACACACTGGGAACGCATTTGAGTCTGGCGGTGCGTTCGGTGAAAGAACAGGAAACCCTGAAAATTCTTTCCAGCATCCGCGAAAAGACCCGTGAAATGGAAGACAGTTTGCGACGCGTGTTGCGACAACTGCGGCCCAAGGCACTCGATAACAAGGGTTTGAAAGATGCCCTGGTTCACGGCCCCCTGCATGAAGTGCTGGACGATGCCGGCATCAACCTGGAAACCGAATTCGTCGGCAGCTTGAACGAACTGCATGAAGATGAAAAAACCGCGATCTACCGGATTTGCCAGACAATTACCCGGCAAGCCATCGGCATGAAAGGCGTCAAGCAACTGAAAATCGAAGTGCAGGTAAATAACGATGCCGCGACCGATCACGAAGTTTTGCTGACCATCGCGATTGATCCGATTGAGCCGGAGCAAATGGAAAAACACCGGATTCCGCTGACGGCCGTGCAAGACCGCGTCTTGGCTTTGTACGGCGACTACGTCGTGCAGTCGCAGGGCCAGAGTTTGCTGCATCGAATCGTGTTCCAGCAGAAAGTCCAATAAGACCGAAACCACAAGCGCAACCGCATCGGAAACGATGCTTGTACAATCAACACTGCATGCAGCCATCTCACCTTTTGCGAATTGAATTAGGCATCATGCGTTCATGAATTTCCCGGGTTCCGACTTTCGGCTTTATCACAGTAATGATTTATCAGTGCTGGCCGGCCTGTTATCGGACACTTTGCAGAAAGATTTTGATGCGGATGCAATGCTGGTGCCGGAAACCATCCTGATCCCGCAACCGGCGATGAAGCGCTGGTTGCAGATGGTGTTGGCGGAACAATACGGCATCGCGGCGAATCTGCGTTTCCTGACACCGGGTGAATTTGTCCGGTTGGCGCTCGCTGCCAATCAACAGGAAACCGGCAGCGCCATTTTTACGGCCGCGATTTTACGTTGGCGTTTGTTCTCGGTGTTGACCGACAAAACGCATTGGTCGCATCCGGCCATGCGAACGATCGCACCGTATTTACGTGGCCCGCAAGCGGAGATGAAAGCCTGGTCATTGGCCAATGAATGCGCACAGGCTTTTGAAAAATACCAGGCCTGGCGACGCGACTGGCTGACCGACTGGGATCGCGGCGAATCGCCGCTCGATTGGCAGGCGCATTTGTGGCGCGAAGTCAGTAAAGGCCAGCGTCACCGCGGCCAGGCGATCAGTGACTATCTCGAAACGTTCGAATCGCGCGGCAGTCCGGCACCGCAGGGATTGCCGAAACGCCTGTTCGTGTTTGCCTGTCTTAATGTCTCGCCGGATGTGCTGCGCGTGATCGCAACGGCCGCGAAAGCCGGGCCGCTGCATTTTTTCCTGCCCTCGCCCTCGAAAAAATACTGGGGCGATGTTGCCAGCTTGCGCGAGCGTTTGAAAAACCGGGCGCAGGAAACATTTGATCACGAAGACAATCCGCTGTTGCAGGCCTGGGGCAGTGCCGGCCGCGATTTTATCGCGACACTTTTTTCCAACAACACGGTCGAGTTGCGCGGCGACGTCGACGTCTATGTAGCAAGCGACCAGAATAATCTGCTGGCACGGGTGAAAAACGACTTGCTCGAACGACAGGCACCCACGGTCGCGTCGGACGAAATCAATACCGACGATTGCAGTCTGCAAATTCACAGCTGCCACACGCGTTTGCGTGAGGTGCAGGTTTTGCATGATCAATTGCATCGCCTGTTTTTGAAAGACAAGAATTTGCAGGCGCGCGACATTGCAATCATGGCGCCTGATATCGATGCCTACGCGCCTTTTATCGAGGCGGTATTCGGTGCGGCAAGAAATACCCCGCGCTTCATTCCGTATCGACTCAGTGACCGCAAATTGCAGCAGAGCTCGGTATTGACCGATTTGTTCTTGCGCTTGCTGGCATTGCCGACGCTGGAATTGACCAGTAATGAAGTGCTGGATTTGTTGACCGCCTCGGCACTGGCCGAATATCTGGATGTCGATGACGACTGCCAACGCTGGTGGCCGTTCTGGATCGAACAGGCCGGCGCGCGCTGGGGATTGAATGCGGCGCATCGACAACAGCAAGGTGTCCCTGCCGAACATTTGACGACCTGGGCATTCGCGCTGGATCGCTTGTTGATCGGTTTTGCCAGTGGCGATTCGGAAATCACGAAGGGCGTTGCGCCGGTCGTCGAGCTGGAAGGCCAGGCACTGAACACGCTCGATAAATTGATTCGCGGCCTGCGTTTGCTGGCGCGTTACAACGAACAATTCCGGCAGCCGCATACCGCGAACGAGTGGGCCAACAGCGTCGGCGAATTACTTGGCTTGCTCGATAGTGCGGTAAAACAGAATTCGAACGACGCCAACGCGTTGCAGTGCTGCCGCGACGCCGTTGCCGATTTGCTCGAGCAATGCCGGCAAGCCGAATTGCCGGTTCAACTAGCACCGGAAATCATCCGCGATTATTTCCAGCAGGCCTTGTCCGATAGCGATGCCAGCCAGAATTTCCTGAGCGGTGGCGCGACCGTTTGCCGCATGGTGCCGATGCGGCAAATTCCGTTCAAGGTGATTTGCCTTTTGGGCTTGAACGAAGGCCAGATGCCGCGCAGCGAAGCGCCGGGTTTTATCCAGCGACTTTCCGAGGAAATAAAATCGCCGGCAACAAGGCGCTACGGCGATCGTTCACTGCGTGACGACGACCGTTTCCTGTTCCTGCAATTATTGTCGGCCGCCGATCGTGTTTTGTACCTGAGTTATTGCGGCAAACATCCGCGTGACGACAGCGAACAGGCACCATCCAGCCTGATCAGTGAATTGCTCGATTGTCTGGCGAAGATGCATCCGGGCCAGGCGGATTTCCGGAAAAACTTTGTCGTACAACATCCGCTACAGGTTTTTTCCGGAAGTGATCAGCGCGATGAGCGCAGCATACGCTTTGATCCGGCCTGGCAATCTGTCGGACGCGATACCGCCAAAACGGATTCGTGTTTTATCCGAACAACAGCAGCCGAGCTGACTGCAGATCAGTCGGAGCAGATCGTGCAATGGAACGATCTGAAAAGTTTTTTCAAGCATCCGGCAAAATATTTCCTGCAAAAGCAGCTTGGCCTGTATTTGAAGGAACCCGAGGAAGCGCTCGACGAGCATGAACCGTTCGGCAGCCCTGCCGGATTGCAGCGCTATCAATTACGGCACGCAGTATTCGATGCCTTGATCGCCAATGACCAGATTCCGTCGGATGCGCAATTGCTGGCCGCGCTTCGCAGCCAAGCGTTATTGCCGGCAGGTTTTGCAGCCGAACCGGTACTGTATAAAACCTTGTCGGAAGTAAAAGCACAGGCATTGCGATTCAAGGCCTGGCGCAGCGGCGAAGCGCAAAAACTTCCGTTCGAAATCAGGCTTGGACGCTTCGTTTTGCAAGGAAGCCTGGATGAAGTTTATCCGCACGGTGTGGCGCGAATTAATTTTGGCGAAATGCAGGGCCGGCATCATTGCGCGCATGGCCTGGATGCCTTGCTGTTATCGGCGCTGAATCAAGATATGCCGCTGGTTGAATTTTCCGAGCTTAAAAAAGGCCAGTCGCAACAGCGTATCCGGCCGACCCATGCGAGCGACGAAGCGGCGAAACAGCTGGCCGGCATGCTGGAATTGTTTGCAGCGGGACAAGCACAAGCTTTGCCGTTTTATCCGGACGCCGGTTTTGTGTATGCGAAAAAAACATTGCCGCAGGCGGGCCGCTATGACGAAAAAGCCTGGGAAAACGCCTCGGAAGTAAAACCGCATCAGCCAGTCTGGTGGACAACGGCGATGCGTGGTCGCGATCCTTTTGTTGATCACGCCGATCAGCCTGAAAGTTTTCCGGAAAGCATCGCTTTTCGCGAGATCAGCCTGAAAGTTTTCACCGCCTGTGCACCGGAGTTGATTGGCGGCATGGAGGGCGGAGATGACTAGGCCGCTCGCACTGGAACTGCCCCTGCAAGGCCGGCAATGGATTGAAGCGAGTGCCGGTACCGGCAAGACGTTCACCTTGTCGTTGCTGGTGCTGCGGTTTTTGCTGGAGCGCGAGATTGCCTTGCCCAATATTCTGGCGGTGACCTTCACCAATGCCGCCACCCAGGAATTGAAAATAAAAATTCGCGACCAGATAAAGCTGGCACAGGATTTATTGAACGACGACAACGAGGATCTTGAATGCCTCGATGCCGGCAAACAAGCTATCGCTAGATATCTGCGGGACCTGATCCTGGAGAAACCGAAAAACCATCTGCAGCACCTACTTGAATCGGCTTTGCAGGATTGCGATCGCGCCAGCATTTTCACGATCCACGGATTTTGTTCGCGGGTGCTGGGCGATTTTGCACTGAGCGCCGGACAGGTCCTGCAAGCACCCAGCTTGCTGACCAACACGGCCGCTCTGAATACAAAAATCGCGTTCGATATCTGGCGCGAATTCAGCCTCGACCGGAATTTGATGCGATCACTGATCAAGCTGTGGCCGACGCCGGAATTATTGGCGTGGCAAACGGAAAATCTTTTGCAGGCCGAGCATCTGTTACCGGAAGCCCCCGCGACTTTGCCGGTCGATTTCGACATGTCGGCACTCGACGAACTTTTACGCAAAGCAGTCGACACGCATATGCAAGATGCCATTGCCTTGCTGGAAGCGGCTGGCGATGCGGGCATCATCAATGGAGTTTCCTTCAGGCCGGCAATGTTGAAAGCGGCATTCGACAATCTTTCGGAATGGCGCGAGGCGAACAGCGATGTGTTGCTGAGTGATCCAGGTTTTTCAAAATTGCGCAGCCAGGTGGTCAGGACAAAACAGAAATTCCACGATCGCGAGCCAAAGTCACCTTTGTTCGATGCGATCGAACTCTGGTACCAGGGTTACGAGCAATTACGCGAATTCGAACTGGCGCGCGATGCCCATTGCCTGCATTTGGTTCGCGAACGGCTGCGCGTGCGGCGCGAACAGCAGCTGCAAAAACAGCAGCAATACAGTTACGACGACTTGATTAGCCAGCTGGTACAGGGGCTGCAAGGCGAGTCTGCGGACGAACTTTGCGAGAGGTTGCGAAAAGATTATCCGGTCGCGCTGGTTGACGAATTCCAGGACACCGATAGCCAGCAATGGAAAATATTTTCCACCCTTTATCCCGAGCATGCACCGGAAAATTTGCCGATCCATGCCTTGTACCTGATCGGCGATCCGAAACAGGCGATTTACGGTTTTCGCGGCGGCGACGTGCATGCGTATCTGGCGGCAAAACAGCAGTCGCAGCGACACTGGAATTTGCCGGAAAATTTCCGCTCGCGTCCCGGCTTGTTAAGCGCGGTCGCGAGCCTGTTCGAGCAAGGTGGCGAGCATGCGTTCCGCGAACACGATATCCGTTTCTATCCGGTGCATACCGGTGGCACGGTAGGTGAGAATAATTTTCTACTGGATGACAAGCCCGCTCCGGCCATGCAGCTTGCGGTATTGCCCGGCTATCTGAATCAAAAACAGGAAGTCGCCGCGTTACCGATGCCCAAGGCAAACGAACTGGCAACGCGCGCCTGCGTGGAAAAAATCCATGAACTACTCACGGCAGGCCAGCAAAGCAAGGCCCGCTTGATCGAGAAAAAAACCAGGACATTGCGTGGTGTCGAGCCAGGCGATATCGCGGTATTGGTCAATCAAAACAAGCAGGCGACCCAGATTCAGGCAGCGCTGGCAGCCTGCGGAATTTCCAGCGTGATCAGCAGCCGCGAAAACCTGTTTTCGACAGAGCAAGCGCAGGAAGTTTTCATGATCCTCGATGCCCTGATCAGGAATCAGGATCAGGCGCGTTGGCGCGGAGCCTTGTCGACGGTCTTGCTTGGTTATCACGCCGAGCAAATCGCACAACTTGAATTCGATGATGTTGCGGCAAGCGAAAGCGCCGATCTCGCCGTGCATTATCGCGAGCTTTGGTTTAGTCAGGGCGTGTTGAGTCTGTTGTCACAACTCTGTGCCACCGCAGCTCCGCGACTATTGCCATTGGCCGACGGTGAGCGTCGTCTGAGTAATTATTTGCAACTGGCCGAATCCTTGCAGGAAGCCAGTGCATTAACACTTGGTCCGGAACATTGTCTGCGCTGGCTCGGCCAGACGATGCAGGTTGCCGGCAGCGATGAAGAAAACATGTTGCGTCTGGATTCGGATCAGCAACGCGTCAAGATCATGACCTTGCACAAGAGCAAAGGCCTGGAATTTCCGCTGGTGTTTTTGCCGTTTGCCAATTTCGGCAAATCATCGCCATCAAGATCGGGCGCGGGACTGAACTTGTTGAATTACCACCACGCGCATCGGCGCATCAGCCATGCGATGTTGTATGGCGAAACCAATGTCGACATGGACAAGACGATCAAGGCTTTGGCGGCCGAAGAGCAAATCGCCGAGCAGGTACGCTTGCTGTATGTCGGGCTGACCCGCGCGCAATTGTATTGCTGGGTGTGTTGTGGCTCGGTGAATACGGCCAACACCAGCGGTCTTGCTTCGTTGTTGTTTAGAAACAGCAAGGACGAAATCAAAACACCGGAACATCCGGATCTGTTGCAACGACTCGAAGATATTGCCCGCGCCAATCCGAATATCCTGATCGACCAGGTTTCCTGGCAAAGACGCGGCTTGCCGAGATTCAGCGACGAAGCAGCTTTCGCGCCGATCACGACGGCCAGTCCGGCCGGACATTTGCAACTGGATTGGCGCGTGCTGAGTTTTTCGCAACTCACCCATGCCAGCCATCATCAAAGTCCGAGCGTCAGTGCGGCCGCCGACGAGATCGAACCGGCCAGCCATCTGGTTCCGGTCGCGGAAGAAATATTCGACAAGCGTTTTGCCGGCATCGCCTTCGGTAATGCCTTGCATCACGTACTCGAAACTATCCGTGTGGATGCCTGGCGCGAACACGCGGAATCGATTGTGCCTGAATCGGAAACACCGGTTATCGAACAGGCTCTGTTGCGACAGGGCTATACGCAGGACGAATTGATTCCTGGCACGCGGCAATTGGCTCCGCTGGTGATGAATACCCTGAAAGTCCGCATGCCGGAAGGCACCCGGCTATGCGACTTGCCCGAACACGCACGCTTGAACGAAATGGAATTTCATTTTTCGTTGCGGGAATGCGACAGCCACGATTTGCTCGTATTGTTGAAGCAATACGGCGTCTTGCAATCGCGCGATGAGTTTCCGTCGCTGCGAAGATTGAATGGCCTGATGACCGGTAAGATCGATTTGATCTACCAATACGAACAGCGTTTTTACATCTGCGATTACAAATCCAATCGCCTTGCCGCCTACGACGACGCGCATTGCCGGCAAGCGATGCGCGACAGCGAATACGATTTCCAGGCGCTGATCTACACGCTGGCCATGCACCGCTGGTGCAAGTTCCGTTTGCGATCGAGTTACCACTACGAAAAACACATTGGCGGTATTCGTTATTTGTTCTGTCGTGGCCTGAATGCCGAGTCGAATACCGGCGAAGGCATCGTGGCGATGCGTTTTGATTTGGCCTTGATCGAAAAACTGGAAAGCCTGCTGCGTCCCGAGCAGGAGGCTGTCGCATGAGTCTGCAGATATTGTTTTCGCTGCTGAAGTCGCAACATATCCGCGATGTCGATCATGCCTTGGCGATGAGTTTGCAGCGTATCGAACCGGAAACTTCCGAACTGGTCTGCATCGCGATCGCATTGGCCTCGAAAGCGCATAGCCTTGGCCATAGCTGCCTGCCGGTCGACAAGTTCGATGTGTTGCTGAGCGAGGCGAGCAGCAATCCGGCAACACAGTTGCCGGACATGCAGGAGTTTGTTGCTGCGATGAATACATCGAGCTGGGTCGGATACGGACAATCGGACAGCTGCGTTCTCGTCTTCGAAGAAAACTGCATCGCGTTGAAACGTTACTGGGATTACGAAAATCGGCTCGGCAATACGCTACGCCAGCGGCTTGCGCTCGACGCACGGACGATTTCCGCAGCGGCGCAAGAATTCTGGAAGCAATTGTTTGCTGGCGATCTCGATTCGGCGCAGGCAACGGCGGCGAGACGAGCCTGCGAGTCCGGTTTTTTCCTTTTGACCGGTGGCCCCGGTACCGGCAAAACCGCAACCATTGGCAAACTTTTGCAGTTGCTGCAATTGCAGGCGAACGAAAATTCATTGACGCTGCGGATCGCGCTGGCCGCACCGACCGGAAAAGCCGCTACCCGTCTGAGTGAATCGCTGCGGGTCGCGGTGAGCAGCCAGGAAAACCGGCCGTCGCTAGCTAGTGAAGCATTCGAAGCGAAAACCCTGCATCGATTACTGGGCAGTAGGCCGAACTCGGTGCAGTTCCGGCACGATGCACAAAATCCGCTACCGCTGGATGTGCTGATTGTCGACGAAGCCTCGATGATCGATTTGCCGCTGATGTGCAAATTACTGGAGGCCTTGCCGGCGCAGGCGCGTTTGATCCTGGTCGGCGACCCCGATCAACTGCCATCGGTGGAAACCGGCAATGTCTTGCGTGCCTGCTGTGATGCGATCGCGCAGCGTGCCGACCATTCAATGCATCGCGTGCATCTGGATCGCGTATATCGGCAGGCGGCGGATTCCGACATCGGCATTGCCGCACAGGCTGTGCTGGCTGGCGACAGCGATGGTTTTATCCGGCAATTACAGCAAAACGGCTACCGGGCTTTGCATTGGCAAGCCAGTTCGGGCAACGCGCTCGAAAAAAGAATTCAGGACCTCGCATTGCCGCGTTACCGGGAAAACCAGCAAGCAAGTACGCTGGAACAAGCGTTCAAGCTGAGCACTCAATTTCGCGTGTTATGCGCCGCGCGTGAAACCAGCGCCGGCAGCATCGCGATCAATCGCTTTATCGCCGAGCGCCTGGCAAGAAAATCCGGGAGCGATTTTTATCCGGGACGGCTTTGCATGGTCACCGAAAATACCGTGCGCGAACAATTGTTCAATGGCGATATCGGATTGTGTTGGCCCGACGAGCATGGCGTGATGCGGATATGGGTGGAAACCGCGGCAGGCTTGAAGGCCTGGCATCCGGCCAATTTTCCGGCCCACGAAGACGCGTTCGCGATTACCGTGCACAAGGCGCAAGGCTCTGAATTCGAAAGAGTCCTGCTGGTCATGCCGGAAGCGGGGCACCGGGTGTTGTCGCGCGAATTGCTGTACACCGGACTCACCCGTGCACGCCGCGAAATCGAGATTTGCGGCAGCCTTGCAAGCCTGGATGTGGCCATATCAAGGCAAAACCTGCGCTGGGGTCGATTGGCGCAACGCTTGTGACACAATGCCACTAGCCATCAACAGGGACTCTGCCTAACATTCACGTATGAAAGAACTTCGCACCCTGCTTATCGATTGTCGTATCGAGTTACGAAAGCACATCAAGGATTTTCATAAAACCGAAATGTGCGACAAGCTCGATGCTGCGATTGCGAAGCTCGCCAATGCCGTTTCCGAGGCACCGGCGCCCGAGCCCGGTCCCGGCGCCAACAAGAGTTTGACGACCAACCAGGTCGGTCTCGCCTGGCAACGAGCAGCCCGCGATTTGAAATTTTCGCATCCGGACATCTACGAAAAACTCGGCAAGGATGTGATGAAGTTGCTGGACACCAAGACCATGGTGGACCCGGCCACCGAGCTGATCCAGCTTGGCACCGAAGTTGAAAACCTGAAAACCGAGCAGCAAAAATTGCAGAAACAACAGGACGCCGTGCTGGCCGAACGGGATGCCCTGTTGGGCGCTCTGGCCACCGCCGTGCCGGAATTGGACGACCGAGCCGATCGTTTCGCGACTGCGCTTGCCCGTATCCAATATTTGCAAAATGCCGTTGCCACCAGACAGCCGTCCAGTGGTGGCAAGAGTGGCGGTAGCGGGAGTAGCCGCAATGAGCCGCCGCAAGAGGGCCCGGTTCCGAGCGATGAAGCGCTGTCCGGCATCATTGCCGGCACCCGCAAATTCAACAAGGACCAGCTCGATTGGGCCTTGGGCGAAGCGATGGTGCTTTGCGGTTTCCAATACACACCGAACGAATTGATCCAGCAGGGTGAGCCGCAGATAGCGCAGATCATCCAGGACGCCCGCAAGAAATAAGGAAAACCATGTTCAAGTTTCGATTGATTGCGATGTCGCTGTTGCTGTCCTTGTTGGCCGGTTGCGGTTATCTGCACCCCAGCGAAAGCGCGATGCAAGCGGCGATAAGCGACTACGTACTGCAGGAAAAGGATTATCCGCGCGAATTTATCAGCGCCGAAAATTTCGTGTTCAGCAATTTGACCAAAGTCGCCAACAGCGAGCCGGCCCAGTATCAAGTGCAGGCCGAATTTGATTTCACCTATACGGCCGATGGCGACGTGATCGTGGCCGCGCTCGACGAGAAAAATAAAAGTGAGCGTGAACAGGAAAGGCGCCGTACCAATAATCCACTCAAGGAATTGAAGGGCGCCGTTAAGGGGGCACTCGAAACCCTCCGCTACGAAAATCGCTTCAAGAATGTCCGCATGGGCGACCAGGACCACTTCAGCGGCAGCTTCACCTTCACGCGCAACGCGGACAATAGCTGGCACGTCGGTGCTGCCAGCTACAAATAAGCCCGCGGTATTGGCCACCGGCTTTTTGATTTCGCAAATATGCGAAAATAGCCGCACATAAAAGAATAGCAATCCCCATGGCCGGATCCAGTTTACTTGCGCTTATCGATGACATCGCCACCTTGCTGGACGACGTGTCGGTGATGACCAAGGTCGCTACGCAGAAAACCGCCGGTGTATTGGGCGATGATTTGGCACTCAATGCCCAGCAGGTTGCCGGCGTTGCGGCCGACCGCGAATTGCCGGTGGTCTGGGCGGTGGCGAAGGGTTCGGCAATCAATAAAGCGATCCTGGTTCCGCTCGCACTCGGGCTGAGCTATTTCCTGCCGGCTGCGGTGGTCCCTTTGATGATGATCGGCGGTGTCTATTTGTGTTTTGAAGGTGTCGAAAAAATCGCGCACAACCTGTTGCACACCAATGCCGAAGACGACAAGCATCACAAGGATATGTTGAAAGCGCTGGTCACCGACGACGACGATTTGCTGGCGTTTGAAAAAGACAAGATCAAGGGAGCGATCCGCACCGATTTTATTTTATCGGCGGAAATTATCGTGATCACGCTCGGTACCGTCGCCGACGAATCCTTCAGCCGCCAGGTTGCCGTGTTGACCTTGATATCGATCATCATGACGATTGGCGTGTATGGCCTGGTCGCCGGCATCGTGAAGATTGACGATGGCGGTGTATTGCTGGTCGAGCAAAAAGGCGACAACTTCTGGGCGCGATTCAAGCGCGGGTTCGGCCGGCAGATTCTGCTCGGTGCGCCTTATCTGATGCGGAGCCTGTCGGTGGTCGGTACCATCGCGATGTTCCTGGTCGGCGGCGGCATTCTCGTGCATAACGTGCCGGCCGTGCATCATGTCATCGAGTCGGTCGTGCCTGCGGGCGAGCCGATGAATACGCTCCTCACCTGGCTGGGTGATGCGCTGGTCGGCATAGCCGCCGGTATTCTGGTTTTGTCGGCGGTGCAGCTTTTCAAGAAAATTTTCGGCCGCAAAAAACAGCCGGCCGCACCAAAATAAAATAATTAAAAATTACGGCGTTTTATCCTGGCGGAGTGCAGCCGCATGGTTATCGTGAATGGCCATGTCTTTTCCGACCTTGTAACCAAAGGCAACGATCATGCAAAAAACCGCAAATGCGGTCATCGCAAATTTTTGGTTGCGTGATTTGGCGCCATCGATTGAAGCCACCAACGCACCCAGGAAAAACACCGGATGAATAGCCATGCCAAGAAAAACGAACATGATGCCGGGCACAAAATACTTCTGTGATTTGGCGGAAGTTTGAGTTTTGTGGCTATCTGACATTGTTGATCCTGTAGGCCGGTTGCGACTCATTATTGCAACTCATGATGCAGCGTAAACGCTAGCTTTCGGTTTCCGTGCGCCATTGCCCGGGTGCCAGCCCATTCAAATTATGCGGGCCGACCGATATGCGAATCAGGCGCAGGGTCGGCAAACCCACCGCCGCGGTCATGCGCCGAACTTGTCGATTGCGGCCCTCGCGAATGGTCAGCTCGATATAACTGTCGGGCACCGTTTTGCGATGTCGTACCGGTGGCTTGCGTGGCCATAGCCAATCGGGCGCGGTTTCCAATGCACGCGCCTGGCCGGGCAAGGTCATGCCGTCATTCAATTTCACGCCTTTCGCCAAAGCCTTGATTTGCTCGTCGGTCGGAATGCCTTCGACTTGCACCAAATAGGTCTTCGGCCATTTGAATTTTGGCGAGCTGATTTGCGCGATGCGGGCACCGTCATCCGACAGCAGCAGCATACCTTCGGAATCGAAATCCAGTCGGCCGGCGGCATAGACATCGGCAGGAATGCCGAAGTCTGCCAGCGTGGTGCGAACCGGTGTTTCGGTGTCAGTGAACTGGCACAGCACGTTATAGGGTTTGTTGAAAGCAATCAGCATTCCCCAGTGTAACGGCGTGAGACAATACTTGCAGGCCTTTTTTGGTTATTTCGATGAATAACGCCCAATCCAGCCAACATCCGCTGCGCCGCCTGCTCAATTTCGCCAAACCCTACCGCCGCAATATCGTTCTGGGCAGCGTATTTTCGGTCTGCAATAAAGTCTTCGACGTGCTGCCGGAAATTCTGATCGGCGTTTCGGTCGATGTGGTGGTGAACCAGCGGGATTCCTTCATGGCCCGACTGGGCCTGCCGGATCCGATGCAGCAGTTCTTCGCATTGGCTGCGTTGACGGTGCTTGTCTGGGCACTCGAATCGCTATTTGAATATTTATATGCCCTGCGTTGGCGTGGATTGGCGCAGGACATGCAACATGAATTGCGCCAATCGGCGTACGCCCATTTGCAAGTCATGCCGCCCGATTACATCCATCGGCAACGCAGCGGCCGCCTGATGGCATTGATGAATGAAGACGTCAATCAAATCGAACGCTTCCTGAATACCGGTGCCAATGATTTGATTCAGGTGTTCTGTTCATCGCTATTGATCGGCGCAGTATTTTTCAGCTTGACCGCAAGCCTGGCCGTGCTCGCCTTGCTGCCGATTCCGCTGATTTTATTCGGTGCGTTCTGGTTTCAGCGACGCTTGTATCCGCGCTATGTCGCCGCGCGCGAAGCCGCGGCCACGGTGTCCAATCGTCTGAACAATAATCTGGCCGGCATGGCGACAATCCAGGCCTATACCGCCGAAGCTTTCGAAGCCGAGCATGTGCGTATCGCATCGAACGAGTTCCGCCAGCGCAATGCCGATGCGATTAAATTTTCCGCCGCGATTACTCCGGTAATCCGGATGGCGGTGATGGCGGGTTTTGTCGTCACCCTGCTGTACGGCGGCTGGCTATGTTTGAACAAGGAGCTCGGCGTCGGCAGTTACACGGCATTGGTGTATCTGACACAACGTCTGTTGTGGCCGATGACGCGATTGGCCGACATGACCGATTTATACCAACGTGCAATGGCTTCGGTAAACCGGGTGATGGATTTGCTGGAAACCACTCCGCCCGCCGACAGTAGCAAACAGTTTTCCGGCGTAATCAAAGGCGCGTTGAGATTCGAAAATATTTCCTTCGCCTATGCCGATGCACCAACGCTTCGCGATATCAATATTGATATTCCGGCCGGCAGTACGGTGGCTTTTGTCGGCGGCACCGGTAGTGGCAAAAGCACCTTGCTGAAATTATTGCTGCGCTTCATCTCGCCCGACAAGGGCCGCATTCTTTTCGATGGCCAGGATATCGCCGATATCAATTCGGCAGCGCTTCGCAAGCAATTGGGCTATGTCGCGCAAGATCCGTTTCTGACCGATGGCAGCATCGCCGACAATATCGCCTATGGCGAACACACAGCCGATCAAGGGGCGGTCGAAATAGCCGCCGATGCGGCCGAAGCCAGCGAATTCATTTCGACATTGCCGAAAGGATTGCAGAGCGAAGTCGGTGAACGCGGTACGCAATTATCCGGCGGTCAGCGGCAAAGAATCGCGTTGGCCCGCGCGCTGTATCGCAATCCGTCCGTATTGATTCTCGATGAAGCGACCTCGGCGGTTGACAACGAAACCGAAGCGGCGATCCAGCGTTCGCTGGCGCGCGTTTCGAAGAACCGCACGACGATTATCGTTGCGCACCGCTTGTCGACGGTACGCAATGCCGATCGGATTTTCGTGATTGACGCAGGCCGCGTCGTGGAACATGGTCGTCACGAAGAATTGCTGGCGCATAATGAAATTTATGCATCGTTGTGGCGACTGCAAACAGGTGAGGTGGCGTAAGCCAGGACGGAATCATGAAAGCGCTTTCGAGAATATTGATCGTCAAGATAGTACTGACCAGCCTGGTCTGGTGCATTCCGCTTTTGTTTTTCCCGGTAGCCTGGTTGAAGATGCTCGGCTTTCCGGTTCCCGAGCCGGCATTGTTTCTGCGCTTGCTCGGCATGGCCTATCTCGCACTGGTGATCGGCTATGGTTTTGGCTTGCGCGATGCCTTGCGAAACACTTATCCGCATGCGGTGATTTGTGTTGGCGTACTCAGTAACGGCGGTGCTTGTGTATTGCTGGCGATCGCAGCGGCAAGCCATGTCTGGGATGACTGGGGAATGATTGCGAAGACCATCATGCGGGGATCGTTATTCGGCACGGCTGCGATAACGCTGGGGCTGGTCTGGTTTGGATTGCTGACACGGCGCGATACCTAGAAGGACCGAATTGTAGGAGCGACGGAAGTCGCGACAGTCGCCATATCGCGACTTCCGTCGCTCCTGCCTTTGAATAATCACATCGGTTTTTTGAAACGCAGCGTCATCCGGTCGCTTTCACCGATTGCCAGATATTTTTCCTTGTCTTTGTCTTTTTGCGACAGGGTCGGCGGCAGGGTCCAGACACCGCCGGGGTAGCCCTTTGTGTCTTTTGGATTGGCATTGATTTCGCTGCGGGCATCCAATACAAAACCGGCCTTCAATGCGAGGCTGATCACATATTCTTCCGGCAGGTAACCGCTGGATTTTATTTTGTCGAACTCGGCATCGGCTTTTGCACGATGTTCAACGACGCCAAGTACGCCGCCGGGTTTGAGCACTTCAAAAAAAGCCTCGAACATCGCCGCTTGCTGATCTGCCATCACCCAGTTATGCACGTTGCGGAAAGTAAGTACGGTGTCGGCGCTGTTGGCATCGCCAAGTACTGGCGCGGCCGGGTCGATTTCGATAATCGCCGGAGTACCGTACACGGCGGCATTATCGGAAATTTTGGTTCTGAGTCCGGCATTCAATTTCGCGTAGAACGTCTGACTGCGCTCATTCGGCAGTTTGGTCGCGTCGTTCAAGATCGCAACGTAATGGCCTTTGTCTTTCAGCAAGGGCGACAGAATTTCGGTATACCAGCCGGCGCCCGGAGTAATTTCGATCAGGGTTTCGTTCGGACTGACGTCGAAAAACTGCAGGGTCTGCTGTGGATGACGGTATTGATCGCGTGCACGGTTTTCCGGTGAACGCCATACGCCATTCAAGATCGGCGTGATCGCGGTTATGAATTGTTTGGCGTCCTCGTTCGCGGCGCTTTTCTTGCTGTCGCCGTCGGAATGGCAGGCGCCAATGAAACCGGCGCAGGCCAGCACAAGCAATAATTTTTTCATTTGAAACTCCCCGTAATCATGCGACTAACAATACATCAAAGCGTGATCATCATGACAAACGCAGGCGGTCCGGATACGGCGGCACATCGGTAAACACGCCGGCACGAATATCGGCCTGGATTTTCTGCCACCAGGAAGCATCGAAAATTTCGCCATGGGTGGCTAGCAAGGCTTCGCGCTGGGCCGGGCTCAGGCCAAGGAAGCGCGGAAATTGTTCCGGGAACACGTCGTTGTCGGCCACGTAATACCAGGCGCCGTGATGCATTTCCTCTTCGTCGTTCCTGGCTTCGGGGAGTTTCCGGAAACGGCATTCGGTGACCAGGCACAATTCGTCGTAATCGTAGAAAATCGCCCGGCCATGACGGGTGACGCCGAAATTTTTCAGCAACAAATCGCCCGGGAAAATATTGCTGCGCGCCAGGTCCTTGATGGCCTGGCCGTAATCGAGAATCGCTGCCAGCGCCAACTCCTCCGACATCTCGCGCACGTATAGATTCAGTGGCCGCAAGCGGCGTTCGACATAGCAATGGTGGATCACGATGTCCTGACCGGCCTCGCTGACCGATTCGCTGCATTCCTTCAATAGCTCGTCGCGCATCGCATCGGTGAACTGGTTGCGCGGAAAGCGCAGGAAGCGGTATTCCTGCGCATCGATCAGGCGACCGACGCGATCATGCTTGAACACCAGATGGTATTTTTCCAATACCTGTTCGCGGGCGATATTTTTCGGATAGGCGAATTTGTCGCGAATCAACTTGAATACCAGCGGATAGCCGGGCAAGGTAAACACCGCCATCACCATGCCGCGTTCGCCATCGGCATGCGTGCAATCCTGTTCCGGGTGTTCCTGCAGGTAACGGAAGAAGTGCCGGTAGCGTTCGGTCTTGCCTTGCTTGGCGCGACCGAGCACCGTGTAAATTTCATCGATCGGCTTACCGGGCAATAAAGTCCGCAGGAATACCACGGCATCGCCGACGGTCGGCAAGTCGGCGTGGAAATAACTGTGCGTATAGCCAAACAGCACGGCGGCATGTTGACGCGAAGTAATTACCGCATCGACACGAATCCCGCTTTCTTCATTCACCAATGCAATGATGCAGGGCGCATAATTTTCGCGGCCCATGATGCGGCCGACCAGATACGCGCGGCGTTCACGGTAAAAAACGGTGTCGAGTAATTCAACAGCAAGCACGGCAGGTTCGGGCCATTGTTCGAAACGCGCCTGCAGGGTATCGGCGATTCGTTTAGCGCAGGCTTTGGCATCTTGATACGAAGTGGAAAAATGGTAATCCGACAACACGCGTTCGAATAACGAAGACAGGCTTTCCGATAGCACGTAATTATGGCGTGCGACCGGATGGGTAATGCTGTCGGTCGGTTCGATGGTCAGCGCAACGAATTCAATCTCGGCATTCACGCCGCGGGTTTTGAAGAACCTTCTGGTCAGCGTGTTGAAAAAAGTCTTGAACAATTCGCGGTCGAGCAATGGCGAAATCAAATGCTCGTAAGCGTGCCGGATGCTTTGCCAGAAGATCGCGTTATTGGATTGCTCGGCCATCCGGTCGCTGAGCTTGTCGCTGATCGCGGCAACGCATTGGTCGTAGAGTTCGATCCGGTCGCTGGCGTCTTTCCGCGACCCGCTCCAATCGCGTTGCTCGAAACGCTGCTTGGCTTGCTTGGTGATATTGGAAAACTGCAGGTTGTAATCGAGGAAGGCGTCGCGAATCGCCACCGCGCTTGGCAAGGCCAATGGATCGATTTCCAGCTGCGGCGATTCGGCGATATTCATGTTTTCTGGATCGGTTCCTGCTCTTTTGTAGCGACCTGCGTTTCCAGCCATTGCTTGAAATGCATCAGGCCGCGATGGTTTTTCGAACGTTCCGGATACACCAGATAATACGCATATTCGGACGGCAGTTTCTGCTTCCCGATATAACGCAAGCGGCCGGATTCGATAAACGGTGCGGCCAGTGTATGTCTTGCCAGCACGATGCCAACACCTTCGGCCGCGGCACGATGGGCGCTTTCGGCCTCATTGAATTTTGCGACGTAACGCTTCGGTTGCGGCAGGCCGAAATGTTTGAACCAGCGTTGCCAGCGGCCAGCCGGATCGTCGATCAAGGGGCATTTATACAGCTCGCTCAAGGCCGGTTTGCCCAGCTGTTTTAACAGAGCAGGACTGGCGGCCGGGCTGATCCATTCATCGAGCAGGAAATGCGATTCCAGATTCGGCCAACTGCCCATGCCGAAACGCAGGCCGGCATCGATATGCAATTCCTTGTCGAAATCGACCATGCGTACAGAAGAATCCAGATTGATCTGGATATCGGGATGTTGGCGGACGAATTCGCCCAGCCGCGGCAACAACCAGGCATTGACCAGCGAGCCGAGCGAACTGATCGTCAAACTATTGTCACGCTCCCGGGTATGCGGGCTGAGCAATTCTTCGATTGCCTGATAATGCGGCTCGAGTTTTTGATACAGGGCCTGGCCATCGGCGGTCAGTTCGATGCCGCGAGCGCCACGTTCCATCAAGCGGCGGCCCATGCGTTCCTCGAGACGGCGCATTTGATGGCTGAGCGCGCTGACGGTGACGTTCAATTGTTCTGCCGCACGCGTCATATTGCCACTGCGGGCGGTATGCATGAAGCCGGGAATCCATTGCAGCGCGGGTTTGCTCATCTTGAATTCTACTCAAGTCTTGTTTGAAAACAATGCGATTTTCAAAGGCTAACTCTGAGCGTAACTTGCCAACTCGTCAAGTTAACCAGCTCAAGGAGCTCAACATGAATATGTGGACCGGACTGTTATTTCTCGGTGGTTTCATTGCAACACCTGCGGCTTTGGCCGCTGTGACCGGCGAGTCCGAACCTGCCAGTACTTCACCGAAAGAAGTGGTGCGCTATTTTCTGGATGAAGTGCGTTCCGGCAAATCGCCCGAGCGGTCTTCGCAATACCTGGCACCGGAAGTATTGGCGCATCAGCTGAATTCCGAAAATGAAACCACGGTTTCCAGAAACCCGGAAGATTACGCGGCGCATGTGAAGGATTTTCAACGCATCTATGGTGATTACGATTTTGAAGTCACCGAATTGCTGGCCGATGGTGACAAAGTCTATGCACGCTGGAAACAAACCGGTTGCCACATCGGCCCCGACGGCAGTACTGCGCCGAGCGGTTTGCCGGTCATTGAAATCGCCAGCGCGGTTTATCGCGTGAAAGACGGGAAGATCGTCGAGTACTGGATCCAGATTGATCGCAAAGGCATCGACACGCAGTTTGAAGTCAACGCTAAAAACATCGATCGCAAAATCCGTTGTGTGCGTTGAGTCTCACTAAGTGCAAGTTCCGGATATTTTTCCGTTTTTCATCACAGTAGAGTCTGTACCATCCGATTTGAACTAAGGGTTTGCCATGAACGCTTCTGCAGTTTTTCAATTAATTTTACTGGGCATGATCTGGGGCGCTTCGTTTCTGTTCCAGCGCATGTCGGTGCCCGAGCTGGGTCCGAACCTGGTCGCATTCGGTCGCCTGGTGCTGGGTGCTGTCGTGCTCGCGATCGTCGCGATCGCGATGCGCAAGCCCTTGTTGATCAAACAGCACCGCTGGGATTATTTGCGTATCGGTACCTTGAATTCGGCATTGCCATTCTGGTTATTTGCATACGCCAGTATTTCCTTGCCGGCCGGCGTTAATGCCGTGTTGAATGCGACCGTGCCCTTGTTCGCCGTGTTATTGCAATGGGTAAGAGGTAGTACGCCTTCGAGCGAAAAATTTGCCGGTGTCACGATGGGTATTGTCGGCGTTTGCATGATCGTTGGCTTCGGAGGTATTCCACTGACCTGGTTGTCGATCAGCGGTTTTCTTGCCGGTTTGCTGGCAGCGGCCTTGTATGCATACAGTGCGATTGAAATTCGCGAACGCTTTGCCAATACCGATCCGATGGTGGTGGCGACCGGCAGTTTGCTCGGTGCAAGCCTGGTGTTGTTGCCTGGCATTTTCTTCGGCTCGCCGAAAGCCGCGTTCGATTTCGAAGCCTGGATGGCCGTAATTCCGCTCGGTATTTGCTGCACCGGTATCGCCTATCTGCTGTATTACCGGTTGTTACGAGATATCGGCAGCACTTACGCCGTGATGGTGACGCTACTGGTGCCGATTTTCGCGTTGTTATGGGGCGTGTTGTTCCTGCACGAACATCCGACCTTGTTGAACCTGCTCGGTACCGGCCTGGTATTGTTCTCGATGGCGCTGATTCTGGAAAAAATCAAATTACCGCGATTTGGTAAACAGGCGACGAACATCAATCCCGCATAAAAAAAGGGCGCCACTGGCGCCCTTTTTCTTTGTAGGACCGACGGAAGTCGGGACGTTCTGAATATCGCGACTTCCGTCGCTCCTACATGACAACAATTACATTTGCTTGATCATTTCATCGGCAAATTCCGAGCATTTCACTTCGGTCGCGCCTTCCATCAGACGGGCGAAATCGTAGGTCACGCGCTTGCTGGCGATTGCCTTGTCCATCGAAGAGATAAGCATGTCGGCCGCTTCGGTCCAACCCATGTAACGCAACATCATTTCACCGGACAAAATCACCGAGCCCGGATTTACTTTATCCAGACCGGCATATTTCGGCGCGGTACCGTGAGTCGCTTCGAACACGGCATGGCCGGTGACGTAGTTGATGTTCGCACCCGGTGCGATACCGATACCACCAACTTGTGCGGCGAGTGCGTCGCTCAAATAATCGCCGTTCAAGTTCAAGGTGGCGCAGACATCGTATTCGGCCGGACGCAACAGGATTTGTTGCAGGAACGCATCGGCAATCGCGTCCTTGATGATCAAACCAGCGCCTGGTTTGCCTTCAGGAATAATCATCCATGGGCCGCCGTCCAACTCGACCGCGCCGTAGAAATCTTTCGCGACCTGATAACCCCAATCACGGAAACCACCTTCGGTGAATTTCATGATGTTGCCCTTGTGCACCAGGGTCACCGACTTGGATTTGTTCTGGATCGCGTAGCTGATCGCGCTATGCACCAGGCGCTCGGTACCCAGATACGACACCGGCTTGATGCCGAGACCGACATTCACTTTGACATCGCGGTGCGGAGCGCCGATACCTTCGAGGGCTTTCTGCCAGCCTTCGGATTTTTCCTGCGTACCGAAACGGATTTTGTCGAAAGCCTTGGGGTCTTCTTTCGCGATGAAGTCGAGCAACTTCTGCGCCAGATCCGAACCGCCCGCATATTCAACACCGGCATAAATGTCTTCGGTGTTTTCGCGGAAGATCGTCATATTGACTTGATCAGGACGCTTGACCGGTGAAGGCACACCTTTGAACCAGCGCACTGGACGCAGGCAGACATAAAGATCGAGCATTTGACGCAGCGCGACGTTCAAGGAACGGATGCCGCCGCCAACCGGCGTGGTCAATGGGCCCTTGATCGACACAAGATAATCGCGGCAAGCCTGCACCGAGGATTCCGGCAACCAGGTACCGAATTGATTATTGGATTTTTCGCCGGCATAGACTTCCAGCCAGTGAATTTTTTTCGCGCCGCCGTAAGCTTTCGCTACCGCCGCATCCAATACGCGAACCGAGGCTGCCCAGATATCCGGACCGGTACCGTCGCCTTCGATAAATGGAATGATCGGGTTGTTCGGGACGTTTAATTTGCCGCCCGAAATTGTAATTTTTGCGCCACCCGCAGGTGCCGTAATGATGGGTTCTGCCATACATCCCTCCAGAAAACCGCTGCGAAAGCCGCAGCAAAGAACGCGTATTGTCGCGGATTTGGGCTTTGAGGGCCACTGGCTAGCTGGATTGTTTCAGCACCAGCCACTGTTGCCACAGTACCAGGCCGGCCCAGGCCAGCGCGGCCAGCATCATCACGCTGCCGATCAAAAAACTCAGGCGGGCGATCACCATATGGCTGTCGAGCATATCGGTCATGGTCAGCAGATTGCCCCAGTCATGCGAGTCTTCGCTGCCGCCACCGACCAGTGGCAGCCCGCGGTAGTAAGCATCGGCAATATAAGGTGATAGATCGACAAAGTTCTGACCGCTCCACCACAGCATCATGCTCGCAGCGAAGGTGTCGCGATACTTGAATAAAAATGCAAACAGAAATGTCCACGGCCATAGCACCTGAAACAGGCTGCCGCCGAGAATCATCATGAAGTTGCCGAACGGGCTGAAAAACAAATGGCCGAATTCATGGAACATCAAATTGATGCCGTGCATAAACGAACCGCCAATCACTTCCCAATCGATGCCATTGAAGATGAAATACAGCGACCAGATAGCGAACAGGAATGCGCAGACTGCGCGCGCCCAGAACGCAACGTTATCGACTTGCTCCGGGGCCTCGGTCAGCCACTGCAAAAACGACTGCCGGATTTCCGGTTCGATCACGATGTTTGCATCGACATCGTTTTGTTTAGCGAGCCATTTGCTGTATACGATGCCGCAACCTGGACAGATATCGGCATGCATCTGGTTATCGATGGCGGTTCGCTGGTATTGGCATTTCGGACAGATGGTCATGCCTGCATGATAATGCGTTAACCAGAAAACGGAATATTCCCGCCATGTCGCCATTGCCGCTGCTGTATTCCTTTCGTCGCTGTCCTTACGCGATTCGCGCGCGTCTGGCGATTGCGAGCAGTGGCGTCGTGGTGGAACCAAGCGAAGTTGATTTGAAAGCCAAGCCAGCACGCATGTTGCAGCTGTCGCCAAAGGGAACCGTACCGGTGCTGGTTTTGACCGATGGCAGCGTGATCGAGGAAAGCCTCGACATCATGCTGTGGGCGTTGCAACAACATGATCCGCTCGGGCTTCTGGATGGTTTTTCGGATGATGCAAAGGCCCTGATTCGACGCAATGACGGGGAATTCAAATCCGCATTGGATCGCTACAAATATCCGGAGCGATATCCGGAGTATTCGATGCAGCATTACCGTGCGCACGGCGAAATATTTTTAAGCGAATTAAATACGAGACTGGAAAAGCAGGATTATTTATTTGGCGATAAGCCAGGCATGACTGATTTGGCCTTGATGCCATTTATCAGGCAATTCGCACAAGTGGACCGCGGCTGGTTTGATACAAGTGCGTATTTGTTTTTAAGGAAGTGGCTTGTGACGTGGGAAGCATCTGATCTGTTTATCAAGGTGATGCAGAAATCCTGAAATTATTTCAGCTGCAGCAAATCCCATTTGTTGCCATATAAATCCTGGAACACCACCACGCTGCCGTAAATTTCTTCGCGCGGCGTTTCGCAAAACACCACGCCCCGTTCTTTCATGCGCAGGTAGTCGTCGTGGAAATTATCGGTTTGCAAGAAAAGAAATACCCGGCCGCCGGTTTGATTGCCGACGCTTCGCAGCTGTTCGTCGTTCGCCGCTTTTGCCAATAGAATCCGGGTTTCTTTTGCACCGCGCGGCGCGATCAACACCCAGCGTTTTTCTTCGCTCAATCTGGTGTCTTCGATCAATTCGAAATCGAGTTTATTGACGTAGAAATCGATCGCTTCGTCGTAATCCTTAACCACCAGGCTGATCGCATTGAGAAATTGGGCCATTTTTCGCTCCAGGACGTTTGGCGATTATCCCTTTTCAGGGTGGCGGAACGGACAAATCGCCAAAATCACCAAATTTGGCTGTTTTCGCCAGCAAACTGTCGTAACCGCCACTATTTGGGGGCATAATTTAGGTGGATTCTGTGTTCACCCCGGGCAAAGCCCGATAACAGGAGACAGATCATGAAACTTATAAGCACTCTAATTACCAGTATTTTGCTGACTAGTGCCGCTTTCGGCAGCGAAATCGATACGACGCCCGTCTATCAGGACGGCAGCCAGTACACCGCCGTGCTGGACTCACAAAACGCCAAATGGCGCCTGTTGCCCAGCGATGGCCAGGACTTTGCGATCCAGCTCGACCAAAGCTGCAAATCGACGGCCAAGGTACCTGCAGGTCTGTGGTTGTTGACCCGTGATACCGAAGGCAATCCGGAATTACTGGCACCATCGCAAACGGTTTTGCCGGCTGGCCACAGTGGCCATATCGCGGTGGTTGGCTGCAACGAAGAGCAAGCCGATGGTTTGGCCTTGCCGGCCAGTTTGATTGAATGGTTGAGCGATAACACCGGAGCGATTTATGTCAAATAAGGAACAACGTTTCACGCTGGGTTTGTTGGCGATGGAAGGCAGCATGCTTTCCAGCCTGATCGGTCCAGGGGACATGTTCTGTGTGGCACAGAAATTGGCGCAAGTGCGCGAGCCCGGCACGCATTTGCGACTGGAAACCGTAATGATCAGCGCGCGCGGACTGGCGCACGTCACCGGCAGCGGTGGTTTGCAACTCAGTGGCGTGCAATCGCCAGACCGCGCGCTGGATTGCTTGATGATCCCGGGCATCATGCACGAGAGTGCAGACGACCTGATCAACAAGCTGGCGAACTATCAGCCGGAAATCGATTTGCTGCGCGCGATTAACCTCAGGGGCGTGCCATTGATCGCCGCCTGTTGCGGAGGTTTCTTGTTGGCCGAATCCGGTTTGCTCGATGGCCACGAAGCGACCACGAGCTGGTGGCTGGACGCGGCATTCCGCAAGCGTTATCCGAAAGTGCAGCTTGATGTCGAGCGCATGATTGTTGAAGACGGCGCGATGACCACGACCGGAGCGAGCACCGCGATTTACACCTATATCCTCCGATTGCTGGCCAAGCGTGTCGATGAATCATTGGCACAGATGACCGGCCGTATGATGCTGATCGATACCGAACGGCAAAGTCAGGCGCCGTATATCAGCATGGCATTGACCGAAAGGCCGCGACATTCATTGTCGGAAAAAGCCGAACGCTTTATCCAGCAGCAATTGCATCGCGACTTGAGCGTCAGTGAGTTGGCCGAATATTGCGATACCAGCGAGCGTAGTTTGCTGCGGCATTTCCGCCAGCATTACAACGCCAGTCCGATCACGCATATCCAGCATCTTCGGGTCGAGCGAGCGAAAGCCTTGCTGGAAACAACCTTGATGAGTTTCGATGAAATCGTCGAGCGTTGCGGCTATCACGACAGCGCGAGTTTCCGGAAACTATTCAAGCGGGCGACGCACCTGACGCCGGCAGATTATCGCGAACGCTTTCGTTTACGCGCGGCTTGATTCAACCAGATCCTGGTAATCCGGACGCCGACGCAGCCAGGCCTGCACATACGGACACACCGGAACGACCTGGTAATGCTGCGAGCGTGCCCAATCAAGTGCCACCCGGGTTAATTCACCGGCGATTCCGCGACCTTCGATTGGTTTCGGTACACCAACATGGGTAAGCAATAAGGTGGCGCCGTCTAATTCGTAATCAATCACGCAGAGCAAGTTCTCGACTTGCGTTTCAAAACGCTGCTGATCGCGATTGTGGCGGATGTCGTATTTCATGGGCCGATTTTGGATACAGTCCAGACGACAATAGCAGTTGCGCGATGAACAAAAGGATATTTCGTTCACAAAACGCGAGTGTTGTTAGGTGATTCAGACAAACTGTGTTGTCATGGGGTCCTACTTCGTATCACTGCGCTTCGTGCGTTTCCCACGTCCCGCTCCGCCAAAGTATTGTTGCGCGATGCAGCAATGCTTTCACCGCATCTGCGAGAAAGCGACATGCCGGGCTATAGCGTCAAAACATCCACGGTCAATGTGGGCGAACACGCCTACCTGATTCGTTCGCTGAGTGATAAGCAACAATTTGCCGATCCGCACGGGTTGGCCGAATTGGCGGGTATTTCCTCGGCGTCATGGTGTTTATTCGGACAACTCTGGCCGGCCGGACAAGTATTGGCCAATGCGATGTCGGTGATCCCGATCGAAGGCCGTCGCATTCTGGAAATCGGTTGCGGCCTGGGACTTTCGAGCCTGGTATTGCAAAAACGCAGTGCCGATATCACCGCGAGCGACCATCACCCGCTGGCCGAATCTTTCCTGCAACACAATGCCAAAATCAATTTTTTAAAACACGTTGCGTATGTCGATTTATCCTGGAAAAAACCGCATGCCACCCTGGGCAAGTTTGACCTGATTATCGGCAGCGACATTTTGTACGAACGCGACCATGCACAAATGCTTTCCGAGTTGATCATCCGTCATGCCAAACCGGTGGCGGAAATCATTACGACCGATCCGGGGCGAGGCGTCAGCGCCGCTTTCAGTCGCGCGATGCTGGCGCAGGGGTTTCGCATTGAAGAAACCCGTTGCCGTTTCAACGAGACCGACGTGTCGCCGTTTCGCGGGCGCTTGATCAGTTATTTGCGCAACTGATCGGCAATCACGCGCGCATTAACGCGCGTGATGCCACAAGTTCTATTCCTTGTGTTCAAGCCCGGTGTTGCCAAATATGGCGGGTAAATTGGCGCCACCGTGCCTGGCCACTTTTTCCTTCACGACTGCCTTCAAGACAGGCGGATTGCTGACGAAAGGCTTGACGCCGAGTTCCTGGTAAATCGCATTGGGTGAAATGATATTGCCCTGCGTAATGACCAGTGCCACTTTGCGGATATCGGCAATATTCGTGGTTGGATCACCATCGATTAGAACCAGATCAGCCAGTTTGCCGGGTGTGATGCTGCCGCGATCATTGCTGGTGCGTGAATACAGCGCGCCATTGCGGGTCGCGATTTGCAAGGCTTGCACAGGCGTCATGCCGGCATGTTTGACATAAAACTCAAGCTCGCTATGCAAGCTGAAACCGGCAATGGCGTCCGTACCTGCCACAATCGGTATGCCTGCCTTGTACAGGATGCCGACGAACTCGAGCATTTTTGCGTAGGATTTTTTATAACGCTCGGCAGCGGCGTCATCCGGAATTTTCATGCCGCCGATACGGAAACTGCGTTGCAAATCGATCGGCCAATGCTCCATTACCGGCGCATACGCTTCAGGCACGGTGCCGTCACGTTGCATAAGAAATTCAAAAGTCACCACGGTTGGATCGATCACGGTGTTTTTTTGCTTCAGCAAGGCAATGAAATCCTTCACAGCTTTAGAATTGAAATCCAGGTCGCCCACTTTTTCGGCCGGCAGAATGAAACGCTGCAGCGTGCGGGTATCGGTGGTGGGCTCGACCAGGAAATTCAGCAGCACCTGATTGATATGCTGGATTTCGTCATAACCGGCATTGACCGCATCTTCGGCGCGCAGGAAAACCGGTATATGTCCGCTGACCCGCATGCCGCGCGCGTGCGCGTAGGCGATGGTGTCTTCCAGTATTTCCTTCGGGAAAGAGTTGTAGATTTTCAGTTGCGGATAGCCATGCTGGGCATACCAGTCGATTGCATCTTTGGCTTCCTGTAAATTCCTGATCACGAAACCATTGCGTGCCGAGTACGGGCTTTCCCCTTCCAGAAAGCCGGCAGGCACTATCTGCGGTGATAGTAATTGACCAGCGTCGGTTTCATCGATCATTTGCTGCAAGTTGGTATTGTCGCTGCCCATGTCGCGGACGGTCGTGACGCCAGCCGCCAAATTCAAGCCGCCATCCCAGCGCCCAACATGGCCATGCATGTCGAACAAGCCCGGCAACATTACGCGGCCACCGGCATCGATTTCATTATCGGCACCGCGAATTGGCGAACCGACTGGCAGCACGGCGGTAATTCTTCCACGCAACACATAGACATCCGATGCGGGCAGGAGCTTGGCATTTTCACTGTCGAAAATTCTGGCATTGCGAATGACGGTCATGCCTACCATCGGCTTTTGCAAACGTGCGGCAATGTCTTTCAGCAATCTTGCTTCCGCGGCTTTTTGGCGGGCTTCCAGCGCCGGGCCATTGGCTTCCCAACCTTCCTCGATGGCCAACAAGAAGCCGGGTACCACGACGGCAAATACTCTTGGCGTATTTCCAGTCGTAGTCCAGGCAAATTGAGGTGTCAGGCCCTGGCCGGATACGGCGAACAATTCTACGCGCTGGCTTTTACCGTCACGGGTAACTTCGGCCTCGTCGATTTTGCGCTGTGTCAGTGTGCCGGCCGGCAATAATGGCAACTTGCCATCCGGACGTTTCGCCAGCGCTGCCATGCTTGCGGAAAACACTTCGAACGAACTGTTAAGCGGAATATAGAAGGCAGTGCCGTCAACTTTCTTGCTGCCCTTTTCCGAAGTCGAAACCCAGCTCGCATTATTGTTTTTTCGCTCAAAGCGTTCATCCACTACCGAACCAAACGTGGTGTTGCCTTTCACCTGGTATTCGCTGAAGGTACCATCTGCAGCAAGCCGGAATTCCTCGTTTAATTCGGGGCCGCGGCCATTGTCCTTGAAGATGAAACGAACTTTCGTCAATCCGTCATCGCCGCGTTCGACGATTTGTTCGCCGGCCTGTTTGCCGCCATCGACCAGGATCACGTAACGGAGTTTTTCGGCGGCGGGAACGGCAGGACTTGCCAGGAATGCGATCAGGAAAAAGCTGCACCAGCTGTGTTTCATAAGATGGCTCCTTTGGGGGAGCCCTAGCTTAGCAATTAATATACTTCCAGTGACGGGGTTTGCCTTCGCCCAACATCTTGATGCTGGCTTCGATGCGCTTTTTCGCGGTTTCCTCGCGCTTGGCTTCCAGTATCCACTCGATGTATTCACGACGATGGCTCGGGCTGAAATTATCGAAAGTTGCCTTGGCTTTTTTATGTTTTGCCAAGGCTTTCAGAAAAGCTTCCGGTGCAATCAATTCGGGCTTGGCAACACGTTTTGGTTTCGGTGCAGCAGCCGGCGCGGGCTCGGTATTCAAAGCCATTGCTTGTTTGATCAAGCGTTTCAATTCGGTCTTGCCGGGCAGATCCTTGAGTTTGGTGATTCGCCCGAAATCGCCCATCGCGGTTTCGGGTTTGTCGCTTAACTCGCCCATTTGTTTTGCTTTCCAGAAACCGAATGCGCAATGCTGTTTGAAGCTGGCCATACTGCACAAAATGCCGTGGTACATGAAGTGCGGGAAACTCCACTTCATCGTTTCCTCTACATCGGGGCAGGCTTCATGTACGACGGCGCGAAGGTGCTCGAGAATCGGACGGGCAAACTCGGCGGATTTTTCGATGTAGGCATCAATACGTTGGTCGCGGCTGCCCATAACGCACTCCTCACATGTTTAACGCGCCAGCAGGAAGTACAGCAAATTATTCTGAAAATACGTATTGTTGACCAGGAACTCGTGCTGCTCGCACAGGAAAAAACTTTGCCGCAGCGGCAGGAAGGAATACTGGCTGGCATCTTGCGAGTCGCGAGTCACCAGACCGTCGCCCGGGGCCATCATCAGGTATTCGTAATCAACACCGGGGACTTTATTCACGATGTCTTTTGCCCTCAAGGCGAGGAATGGCTTGCCGTCCACTTCATCGAGTATCACGCGGTTCGGCGTCAATTCGCAGTCGCCGCCGAATGCCGCCATCCGGATTCCGTCAGCCTGGAATGGTGTGGTCAACGATGCCTGAAAACGTTCCGCACGCAGCAAGTGATCTGAAAATGTTTTTTGCAATATCGCCACTTTGGCTTTGGCTTGCTCGGGTGTTTCACTTTGCTTTTCGATCGTTTTCGCGAATTCGGGCGAGAACACCGACCATTGGTTCTTCTCCCACAAGGCCGGGTCGAAGATATTGATATTGGTCGGGTTGCCATGCGTGTCGAGCACGGTCTGCGTAATCGGGCTGGGCAATGCTTCGAACGGCGTGGCGAAACTGGTCAGCACTTCGACCGGAATGAGGCGAAGGCCCAGACGAAATCCACGTATCAAACGTTCGAGACTGGTCACCGAACCAAGATTCGGCGTGCCCAGCAACACCACGCGCCTGACGCGCTTTGTACTTTCCTGCCATTGCTTGAATTCTTTCTGGTCCAGCACGTCGTTCGGACCATAGCGCAGATAATAATTGGTCAGCAGGCCGCCATTGCTATGGGCGATGATATCGACGCGCAGGTTCGGGTCGTTGTAATCCTGGCGAATTTGATCGATGAAGGCATGCAGTTGTTTAACGGCGATAATGTTGTCGCGCCGCCAGTCATAGATAAAAGTGTAATACCGACGATTTTGCGTTCCTACCGGCTGCCCAGGCGTACTGCTGACGAACAGTCCGTCATCTTCCAGCACCTTGGTCAGGGCGCTGTAAAAATTGATGCCGGCAATTTCGTTTAAAATGGCGCCAGGCACCAGGTTATCGCCAGCCGTGGAAACCGGGCTGATAGCGAGGTCCTGATATTCGCTGAGCGCAACTGCGCTGGCAGACTTTGGATAAAACTCCTTGCCGGTGGTTTTGTCGACCAGGGTCGATCCCATCAGGCCGTGAATGATCACGATCGGCGGTTGCGAAGTGTTCTGGACTTCGCGGGCATACAGGCGTTTCAAATCCGGCTTGCCGTTGGTGATGCAGGCGCTCAGACAAAGGCTCAAAAAAATCAGTAACAGGCGCGAAATGATTGTATTCATGTTTCCATGATAAATCGCCGTCGTTATTTGCGATACCTACCCGTTGGTACGGTGATTCAGCGCGGACGAACCAGTACAATGCACGATTCGCATCATTGCACTTAATCGGGCCCGATATGACGACTTCCAAAGGCAAACTTTACCCCAACGCAGAAGCGGCGCTGGCCGGTTGCATCCGCGACGGCATGACCATCATGTCGGGCGGTTTCGGCCTGTGCGGCATTCCGGAATACCTGATTGCCGCCTTGCGTGATTCCGGCGTAAAAAACCTGACCTTTATTTCCAATAACGCCGGCGTCGACGATTTCGGATTGGGCCTGCTGTTGAAGACCCGGCAAATCTCGAAAATGATTTCTTCCTATGTCGGCGAGAACAAGGAATTCGAACGTCAATATCTGGCCGGCGAGCTGCAACTGGAATTCAATCCGCAAGGCACGCTGGCCGAGCGCATTCGTGCCGGTGGTGCCGGCATCGCAGGTTTCTACACCAAAACCGGTGTTGGCACGCTGGTCAGCGAAGGCAAGGAAGTGCGCGAATTCAACGGCGAAAAATATGTGTTGGAAACAGGACTGGTTGCCGACGTGTCGATCGTGAAAGCATGGAAAGCCGATACCGAAGGCAATCTGGTGTATCGCAAGACTGCGCGCAATTTCAATCCGATGATGGCGACTGCCGGAAAAATCACGATTGCCGAAGTCGAGGAAATCGTCGAAGCCGGGCAGCTTGACGCCGACAGCATCCACACGCCGGGAATTTTCGTGCAACGCATGATCGTCAATTCCAGTTACAAGAAACCGATCGAACAACGCACCGTACGTAAAAGGGAGACTGCATGATGGCCTGGTCACGCGATGAATTAGCGCAACGCGCTGCCAAGGAATTACGCGACGGTTTCTACGTGAATCTCGGCATCGGCATTCCGACTCTGGTCGCCAACTTTATTCCTGCCGGAATGAAAGTCGTGCTGCAATCGGAAAACGGCATGCTCGGCATGGGCCCGTTTCCGTATGAAGACGAAGTCGATGCCGACCTGATCAATGCCGGCAAGCAAACAATTACCCAATTGCCGATCTCTTCTTATTTTTCATCGAGCGATTCCTTCGCGATGATCCGCGGCGGCCATATCGACCTGTCGATTCTCGGCGCGATGGAAATTTCCGAAAACGGCGATATCGCGAACTGGATGATTCCCGGCAAGATGGTCAAGGGCATGGGCGGCGCGATGGATCTGGTCGCCGGCGTCAAACGCGTGGTCGTCGTGATGGAACACAACAGCAAGGACGGCGCCGCGAAATTCAAGCCGTCCTGCGAATTGCCGCTGACCGGTCAGAACGTGATCGATGTGTTGATCACCGATCTCGGCGTGTTCTCGCGTCCCGATCGTCACAGCGAATTTGAACTGATCGAGTTGGCGCCCGGCGTTACGCTGGAAGAAATCCGCAGCAAAACGACCGCGAAGTTCAGCACGAAACTGGCATAAATTGACGCAATAGCGATTTTGCCAATCTGATCGAATCTATAATGGCGGTTTATTTGTGCGGCCATTTCAGGCGCCTGACCATGGATTCGATAAAATGAAAAAAGTCCTGTTCTTTGCATTGTGCATATTGATGTCGGCTTCGACGTTTGCCGGCATCAAGGAAGTACGGCCTGGACAAGATGTCCAGCTCAAGCCAGGTGAAGGGCTGATACTGCTGGTTTTCGACAGTAACGTACCGATCAATGCGGCCAGTATCACGTCGGCGGGCGGCGGAGCATCGGGAAGATATCGAATTTTCGAACCACCGGCCGGCAAGTCCATCAAGCTGTTGATCGCATCGGCCGGAACCTATAGCTGGGACCAACTGGATTTGTTCCGCATGTATTTCCCGATGCGCAAAGACACCGACGTTACCTTTCCGGTCAAGGCCGGCGTTATCAATTATCCGGGCGACTTGATTTTCCGCTTCAGCGATCCTTCCTATGGCTCGATGCATAGAAGCAACCGCGGGCTGGCCTTGATCGATTGGATGGAAAAAAATTATCCCGCTGTATCCGCCCGTTATGATTTTGAATATGCCGGCCAGTATCCGGATGTTTTTCCGGCTTTCTACAAACAGGAAAGAATGGGAAAGAGCGGGCCTCTGGAAAGCAAAAGTCTGCCGGTCCAGCTCAGTGCCGATATGCCGCTCGCGCCGGAGCTACTTTGGCGGCCCGGTCGAATTGCCGCTATTTCCCTGAGTCCCGATGCCAGATATATCAGTGAAGTGTCCAATGTCAGCGTAACGAAGCAGTCGCTTGAAATCATCAATCGGAAAACCGGCGACATCACGCCTTACAACAGCTTTTACGATCTGACCGATTTAACCTGGGTCAGCGATGACGCGTTCGTGATGTCATTCGATCGTTTCAAAAACGATTCGGCGGTGATTTTCGTTCGCGTGATCGACGGCGGCACCGGAAAGCTGAGCTTCGAGACCACGAATATTCCGAGATCGGGCAAGGTCATCGATCCGATGCTGTCGAATCCGGATTACTTCCTGTTTGCCAGTTGGTCTGAAACGACGGCCGGGTCGGTTTTCGTGCACAGAGTCGACAAGCACGATACCAAGAGCATGGCCAAGCCAGGCACCTATTCGGCGAAATCGCGCGTCAATATCGCCCTCGTGAATGATAGAGGCTGGTTGACCGACAGCAATGGCGTGATAGTCGCGGCTGTCGTCAGCAAGGACAACAAGCGCACGTTGATGCTCAAGGAAGGCCTGGGATATCGGGCTGTGAGGGTTTTTCCCGAAGACGATTCGTTCATACCGGTGGCCCTTTCGATCGATGCGAAGAAAATATATGTATTGACCGATCAGGGCAGAACCCAGCGGGAACTCGTGCTTTTCGATATCGCCGGCATTGATCAGGGAAAAACGATATTCAGCAAGTCCGGGTTGGATATCGACGACGTCCTGCTGGATACACAGCGGCAACCGGTGGGTGTTAGTTACTACGATGGCGGCGCACTGAAGAACGAATATTTCGACGGCGCATCGCAAAAACTCAACACGCAACTTTCGGCTGCCTTCCCTGACAGCAATATCCAGGTCATGGGCAAGGATAAAACCGGCGAGCATTCGATTATTTACGTCGACAGCAGCGCCAATCCCGGCGCCGTTTACGCGTTCGACCGCAAGCTCAAGTCGGTAGAAAAAATCGATGACAACGCGCCCTGGCTGTCGAAGTTCAAGTTCGGCAATAGCAAGGCGATCAAGGTCACTGCAAAAGACGGTTTTGTAATCGAGTCATACCTGACTATTCCGCCGTCGCCCGAGAAGCTGCCGCCGCTGGTAGTAATGCCCCACGGTGGGCCGATCGGCGTTCGCGATTATCGCCACTTCGACCGCGAGGTACAGTTCCTGGTGTCGCTGGGATATGCCGTGCTGCAGGTAAACTTTCGCGGTTCCGAAGGCTACGGCAAAAGTTTTCGCGATGCCGGCAAGGGAAATTTCGGGACCGGTATTGAAGACGATGTCGACGCCGTGTTGACCGAGGTATTGAAAAGCCAACCGGTCGATAAAAACAATATGTGCATTATGGGGATGAGTTATGGCGGTTATTCCGCACTGGTTTCCACGATGCGCTGGCCGGGCAAGTTCAAGTGCGCCATTTCATTTTCGGGTCTGACCGACAGGATCCTGAGTTTCAGCGCCAGTGATAGTGTTCGTTCCGAATCGACTCGCAAATTGATGGAGCAGTATTTCGGCAACCCGAAGACCGAATTGGGAAAAATGAAAGACGAACAACCTTTGTACTCGTATAAAAAACTCAATACGCCGCTTTTGCTGATCCATGGCACCGTCGATTACCGGGTGGATTACGAGCACGTTGTCCGCTTGCAACGGATGCTGACGCTCGCAAACAACCCGCCTACCCTGCTCACGCTGAAAAGCGAAGGCCATGGCTTTACCAATCTGGCGAGTGTGAAAGTCAGCTGGTCGGCCATTGCCGGATTCCTGGAACAGTATTTGCCTCGTCCGCAAACGACCGCGAAACCGGCCGTAAAAACGGCAGCGCCATTGATCGAGGAAGAGACGCCGGCGAAGCCATAGCTTCTTGCTGGCGCCGGCATGCGCGTGACCGGAAATAGCGGCCCGTCGCGTTAGTCTAGTGGCAAGACAAACGGAGCAGCCTATGCCGTCCAGCAAGGAAATAAAGGATTTCGAGAAGGGAATCGAGGAACATCCGGATCGCCCGCGGGTGATTTGTTTTGGCGATTCCTGGTTCAACTATCCGTTTCAGGTCACCGATCTTAACAAGCAGATCGAACGCCTGTATCGCAAGGCGTATTTCTACAACGAATCGGTATTGGGTCGCGAAAGCGGCGAGCTGAAAAAACTACGCTTGCGTTTGCAGCGACTTTTGCAGCGTTATCAGTTCGACGTGATGTTGCTTTCGATGGGCGGCAACGATGTGGTCGGTAGCGAGTTGCGGGAATTCATCAAATACGCCGAGGAACCGCAGGATTTCGGCACACGCGCCTGGGGCCGAGTACCGGCGCTGGTAAATCAATATATTCACCTGGCTTCGTTCGAAAGTGCGTTGCGTTATATCGCCAGTGATTACCAGCAAATTATCGATTTGCGAAATCAGGAGCGACCGAGCTGCGAAATCGTGATGCACAACTACGATTATCCGTGGCCGGACGGCAAGCCTTACAAATTGATCGGGAAAAAATTGGCCGGCCCATGGATCAAGCCTTATATGGAAGAAGTCGGCGTCACCGATTTTGCTTCGCAAAGAATTATCTGCAGCTGGCTGATCGACCAATTTACCGAAGTACAACGCGAACTCGCGGGCCGCAACCAGCGTGTCCGTTGTGTCGATTCGCGTGGCCTGGTACTTAAAAATGGCGAATGGGATAATGAAATCCATCCCAAGCGCGCAGGCTTTAAACGGATTGCCGAAGTTGCCTGGAAGCCGGTATTGGATCCGTTGTTGCATTCGTGAAGCGGGAAACAGAACACAAATAAAAAGGGCTGAATGATCAGCCCTTCTTTATTGCATGAAAAATCAAATCAATCTTTCAATTCGGTCTTCATGAATTCCGGCATCATCAAGGCACCTTGGTGAATGCCGAGGTTGTAATACTTGGTGTCGAAGGTTTTTGCACGTGCATCGGCTTCGCGGAATCTGGTCAGATCAGTCGAAGACTTCGACGCGATCGTCGCACTCCACCAGCCAGTCGGGTAGCAAGGTTGCGGGAACGGCAGTGTGCGGAAATTCTTGAAGCCGGCATCGCTCATCGCCTTGCGCATATCGTGGATCAAGTGCATCAGCGCCAGCGGTGATTCGCTTTGTTGCACCAGCAAACCATCCGGACGCAAAGCCTTCAGGCAATTCTTGTAGAACGCTTCGTTGAACAGGCCTTCGGCCGGACCGACCGGATCGGTCGAATCGACGATGATAAGGTCGATGCTTTCCGGCGCGGCGTTCTGCATATAGGCAATGCCGTCGTCGAACATCACGGTCGCGCGCGGGTCATTATTGCTTTCGCAAAGTTCCGGGAAATATTTTTCCGCCATGCGGGTGACTTGTTCGTCAATATCGCATTGCACGGCGGTTTCGACGCCTTTGTGCTTCAGCACTTCGCGCAGAGTGCCGCAGTCGCCGCCGCCGATGATAACCACGTTCTTCGGATTGGCGTGCGTGTACAAAGGCGCATGCGCCATCATTTCGTGATAGAAAAAATTGTCGCGCGTGGTCACCATCATCGCGCCATCGATCGTCATGATATTGCCCCAGTCGGTGCTCTCGAACATTTCAATTTTTTGAAACGGCGATTGCACTTCTTCCAGCTTGCGCGTGATCCGGAAACCGATTGCCGAGCCGGTGTAGGCGAAGTTTTCGTAGAACCAGGTGTCGGAAGGGGTCATATCAAGCTCCAGAAGGCGATCCGCATGATTACGGGGCCGCGCATTGTAGCGAAAACACGGCATTTATGTGGGTACAAAACGTTACAATACGCGCCTATTTAGTTTGCCGACAGGATCTGCCATGACAGCTTGGTCTTTAGCCCGCGCCCGCCACACCTATTCGGTGCCGTTCTGGAGCGAAGGTTATTTCGATATCAACGAAAACGGGGAAATGTGCGTCTTGCCGCAAGGCCCCAATGGCCCGAGTTTGCCCTTGCCTGGTTTGGTCCAGGAATGTCGTGATGTCGGTTTGAAGCTGCCCTTGTTGCTGCGTTTTTCCGACATCCTCGGTGACCGCTTGAACAAGCTGCAAAGCGCGTTCGCCAGAGCGATGGAAGATATGGATTATCCGGGCGGCTACACGGCCGTGTATCCGATCAAGGTCAATCAGCATCTCGGTGTTGCCGGACAGTTGGCTGCGCAGGGTGGCGAAGGCTTCGGTCTGGAAGCCGGTTCGAAGCCCGAACTGATGGCGGTATTGGGCTTGGCGAAACCGGGCAGCATCATTATCTGCAATGGTTACAAAGACCGTGAATTTATCCGACTCGCCTTGCTCGGTCGCAAACTCGGTTTGCAGACATTTCTCGTGGTCGAAAAACCGTCCGAGCTCGACATCATTCTGGAAGAAGCAAAAAATCTCGACGTAATGCCGGGTCTCGGCGTGCGTATGCGTCTGGCTTCGCTCGGCGCCGGCAAATGGCAGAACAGCGGTGGCGACAAAGCGAAGTTCGGTTTGTCACCGCGACAAGTGTTGAACCTGGTCGAACGCCTGAAAGCGACCAATATGCTGGAAGCCTTGCAGCTATTGCATTTCCACATGGGTTCGCAAATTTCCAATGTGCGCGATATCGCCAACGGCATGCGCGAAGCAGTGCGTTATTTCGTCGAACTGTCCGCGATGGGTTGCGGCATTCGTTTTATGGATTCCGGCGGTGGTTTGGCGGTGGACTACGAAGGTACCCGTTCACGTGGTTATTGCTCGATGAATTATGGTCTCGACCAATTCGCACACAATCTGATTCAGCCATTGAGCGAAGCCTGCGAAGAACACGGTTTGAAACATCCGATGATGATTACCGAAGCGGGTCGCGCGATGACCGCGCACCATGCGGTGACGATTGCGAATGTGTCGGAAGTCGAATCTGCACCGAAGGGTTGCGTCGAAGCTGTCGAAGATGACGAACCGATGGTGTTGAAGCATTTACGCGAAGTACACCAGGCATTGGATGAACGTCCGGCGCTGGAGTTATTCCACGAGGCGCAACATTTCCTGACCGAAGGCCAGACCTTGTATTCGCTCGGACAGATCACGCTGGAAGAGCGTGCAAAGCTCGATGATATTTTCTATGCGATCGCCCATGGCGTGCGCTCGCGCCTGACCGGCGAAGAAAAATCGCATCGCGATGTGCTCGATGAATTGAACGAACGCCTGGTCGATAAATACTTCGTCAATTTTTCGGTGTTCGAATCGGTTCCGGATGTCTGGGCAATCGATCAGGTGTTTCCAATCATGCCGATTGCCCGCTTGAACGAAGCGCCGGATCGTCGCGGCGTGATTGCCGATTTGACTTGTGATTCCGATGGCCGGATTGACACCTATGTAGGATCGGAAACCCTGAATTCTTCATTGCCTATGCATTCGCTGAAAGACGGCGAGAGTTATTGCCTCGGCATTTTCATGGTTGGCGCGTATCAGGAAGTGCTTGGCGACATCCATAACCTGTTCGGCGATACCTATTCGGCCAATATCCGGATCAAGCCAGACGGCAGCCATGAAATCAGCCATACCCGCAACGGCGACACCACCGACGTGATGCTCGATTATGTCGGCTATCACCTGGACACCTTGCGGCAACAGTATCGCGATAAAATTTCCGGCGCCGGTTTTAGCGGCGAGCAAGCCGAACAAATGCAGCAGGCTCTGGAAAATGGCTTGACCGGTTATACCTATTTACACGAAGATCACGTGTAAAGAAAAAACGTGCACCGCATCACACGACATTACGGGGAATTCAGTGAATTTAGCAGAACTGTTTTGTACGCCGCGCGGACGCGTGGCACGCGGCAAATTTTGGATGATATTTGCGATCTGGATCGTGCTGGACGCCATGTTGCGCGGGGCGATGGGGCTGGCGTCACTGTGGAGCGGCGATGAAACTGTAGTCGCGGTGTTCTTCTGGCTCTGGCTGGGGTTTTCCGCGGCCAGCAGCTTCCCGATGATCGCGCTGACAATCAAACGGCTGCATGACAGTGGCCGTTCGGGTTATTGGATGCTGGCGCCGATCGGATGCCAGATATCGGCAGTGATGATGCTGGTAGCAGCATTCCAGGGGAATATCGGTTCCAGCCTGATGTACATCGGACTATTACTGGTGCTCGGCCTGCTCAGTCTGGTGGTTTTCATTTTCCTGCTGCTGGCCGGTGACGAAGGCAGCAACGCATACGGTTACGCCTGAATAACAAGCATCAATCCAAAGGATAGGCATGTTGGAAGCAATTTTTTACGGCACTTTTATCAGCGAAAATCGGCTGACCCTCAAACGCGTGCTGTATCTGTTGGTTATGTGGTTGGGATTGCCGCTGTTCGCAATGCACTTGATGCTCAACACGTTTGTCGGCGGCTTATTTCAAATCATGCTGTCTGGCTATTATTCGGATGCAGCCACCGTTACCTTTCGCGAGCCGTATTACACCTGGACCGGTGATATCGGCCTGCGTGACTTGAGCGTCGCGCCACTGGAAGGCAGCGACCTTGCGCCGTTGACCGTCAAAGATGTGCGGATCGACATGCCAAGCTGGGGCGTGCTGATGCAGGTTGCCGGAGCACTGGATAGCGAAGAGGCAGGCTCGGACGAGCACGTCGATCAATCGATGGCGTTCATCGACAAGATCGACCATGTCGGCATCCATTTCCAGGGCCTGAAAACGGAGTTCGACGATGGCTTGCCGGATGCGCTGTCGTATTTCGGCTTAAGCAGTGCTGCGCCATTCGAAGCCGAAGGTTGCGCCAAGAACGTTTACTGGGATGCTGGCGACGTGTCGAACATGGGCATTGCCGACAATGGCGTCGACCTGAATTTTTCATTGAGCACGCGTACCGATGACGGGCTTGTGGTTTTGAAGGGTGCGATGAATGCACCGTCCGCCTCGAAAGTGGATTTTGAACAACACTACAAGGTTGCCCGCTTGTCGAGCTTCATGGACTCCGAGGGAAAGCAGCACATTCCAAGCTATCAATTGATCGAAGTGCACGATGCCGGATTCATCAAGGCACGCAATGCCTTCTGCGCCAAGCGCGATGGCGTGACCCCGGAGGAATTTGTCGAACGTCATATCCAGTCCATACAGCGATTACTGCTGATGCAGGGTTTTCATGCGGACGTATCGCTGGAAGGTATTTACCGTGCCTATCTGAAAAATGGTTATCTGAAAGTTGAAGCCAAGCCGAATGGCAGTATTCGCATGGAGGATTACAAGGACTACGCGCCTGCCGATCAATTCAAGCTCTTCAATGCAACGATTGCATCCAATGGCGCCAAGCCGGCGCCATTGCAGATGGAGGTATTGCCGGCCAAGGCGATTCCCTACAGTTTTCAGGGCAGTACCTGGGATTGGGTGGCCGAAGAAACCGCGAATCCCGAAGCAGGTCTGGATAATCAATCCGGTACGCGACGCGTCAGCCTGAGCGGACGCGGCAGTTTGTTCGATCCGGCTGCCCCGGCATCGGTGGTTCAAGCGGCCGTTACGGAAGCTGAAATAGCGGTCGTCGATGAAAAGACCATCGCTTTCTCGGATGCCGGCAAGCATATCGGCGACCGTGTTGTCGTAATCACTGTGTATGGCGACAAGCGGCGTGGCGATATCGAAACTGCAAACGGCAAGGATATCGGCTTGCGTGTTTACGTTGGCCAGGGCTATGCCATTCAACATATCGAGCGCAGTTACATTCGCAGCATCGAGAAAGTGCAATGATAAAAGCCGGGTTCATAGGTCTGGGTGCGATGGGCGAACCGATGTCAGGTCACCTGCATGCGGCCGGTTTGCTCTCGGTGCTCGGCAATCGCACATTTGGCAAAGCACAAACGCTGGCGGAAAAACTGTCGGTGAATGCCGCACGCAGCAGCTCTTTTTTTTCCGATTGCGATGTCGTGGTGCTCTGCGTTTCCAGAGACGACGACGTGCTCGATAACGTACATGCGCTGGCTAATGTCCTGAGGCCGGGTGCAGTTGTTGTCGATCATTCCACCGTATCGGTAGCCACCGCCAGGCACGCACAAAAAATCCTGGCTGAAAAAAACATCGGTTTTATCGATGCCCCGGTCTCCGGCGGTGTCGAGGGTGCCCGCAATGGCAAATTGTCGATCATGGTCGGTGGCAACGAAGCGCATCTCGAAAAAGTACGCCCGGTCTTGAATGCCTATGCGGCAAAAATTACCCATATGGGTGATACCGGGGCCGGACAGGCAACCAAAGCGGTGAATCAGGTACTGGTAGCGGGTATCGCGCAAGCGGTTTGCGAAGGTTTGGCGCTCGGCGAAAAGCTTGGATTGAAACCGGAGTTGTTGGTGCCGACATTGGCCGCCGGCGCAGCCGGAAACTGGTTTCTCGACAAGCGCGGCACGACCATGATGGCAAGCAACTTCATGCCCGGTTTCAAATCTGCCCTGTTGCACAAAGACTTGCTGATCGTAAAAAAAATGGCGGCCGATGCAGGCATTCGCAGCAGCGTGATCGAACAGTCGCTCGCCGATTACGCAGAACTGATGCAGCTTGGTTTCGGCGATGAAGACACCTCCGCGCTGATCCGCCTCAAACGCAAGCCGTAGCGCGAACCAGGAATCGCCTGGCCGGATTATCTTTCACGCAAGATTTTCGAGGTAGCGCGTCCAGACGCCTTATTTGTTTCACGCCATCAGCCAGGCCATCGCCTGCCGCATGTCGTTGAAGTGGCGAAGATTATGGATGCCCTGGCTCCAGGCCCGCATTTGATAGAGCTCGAAATCTTCTTTTTTCAGATTGTGTTCTGAATAGACCGCGGCGACTTTCACGTCGCCGCTTAGCCCGAGTCGCTGATGGACTTTCGGAAGGTCGAACAGATCGATCGTACTGATATCAGGTGTCATGTCGAGATGGTCTACCAGATAACGGGTTACGCCGAAAATGGTACCTAGCGCGAAAGCCTCTTCGGCAAGTTTGACGAGTTCGCTTTGCGTCATTACGCCGAAAGTGTTGGCGAAAATAATGCGTTCCTGGACAAGATATTCAAGCGTGAATGCCATGACGACCTCGCATTGTTTTTTGACGCTACCGGCAGTGGCTACTTAACCCTGATCGCCTGTCCTTCGATGCCGTGGCTCGATAAGGCTTGCTTGGCCGCAGAAAGCGAACTGGCCGTGCTGTACGGCCCCAGTCGAACGCGATAAACAGTGGTGCCGTTGATTTCGGCACTTTCGATGCGGGCTACTTCACCGGTCAATGCGATGGTCGCTTTCAGGTTCTCGGCTTCATCCTGATTTTTGAAAGCGCCGGCCTGGATCAGGTAGCGTGTTTCCGCAGTTGTGGTGGGTGCTGGTTCTGCGGTGACCAAATCGGGCGTGGCCGGATTCACCGGTGTTGCTTTTTTCTTCGCCTCGGCTTCGGCCTGCGCTTGCAGTTCGGCATCCGGGATGACCACTTCTTTTTCCGGCAGCAGGGTATAGAAGTCGTATTTCGGTTTCGGTTTTTCGATCGGCTCCTGAGCCACCGGTTCCTCGCTCTGCGTTTTCGGCGCTTCGGCGGACGGATTGGGTGTTGGTTGATCGTTGTTGCGGTTTTTCCAGTAGTCACCCAGGAAAAAATAGCCGGCAATAACCAAGCCCAGCGCAAGACCGACAATAGCCCAAAGCCAAGCCGGCATACCGCCGTTGCTGCCACTGCGTTTTGCTTGTTTGCGTGACGCCATTACATGATCTCCGGAGCGGATACGCCTAGTAGGTTCAAACCATTTACCAGCACTTGCTGAGTGGCTTTGCACAGGCCCAGACGGGCATGACGCAGTTCTTCATCGGCATTCAAAATGGGTTCCGAGTTGTAGAAAGAATGGAAGGCGGCCGCCAATTCACGCAGGTAGTTTGCGAGGATTTGCGGGCCGCGATGCAATGCGGCAGCTTCTATGATTTCCGGATAGCGCATAAGTTCGCCGAGCAACTCATCTTCGTGCGGCGTGGTCAGCAATTTGCGCGCAGCCAGCGCAGCACTGTCGTTATAGCTGAGATTTTTTTCTTTCAGCTGGCGGAACAACGCACAGACGCGGGCATGGGCATATTGGATGTAATAGACCGGATTATCGTTGCTGCGGCTTTTCGCCAGCTCCAGGTCGAAATCGAGATGCTGGTCATTGCTGCGCATGATGTAGAAAAAGCGCGCGGCATCGGTGCTGACTTCCTGACGCAATTCGCGCAGCGTCACGAAACTGCCGGCGCGCGTACTCATCTGCACACGTTCGGCGCCACGGAAAAGGATTGCAAATTGCACCAACTGGATTTCGATATGTTCCGGATTCAGTCCCAGGCCTTTCGCGGCTGCCTTAAGGCGCGCGATATAGCCGTGGTGGTCGGCGCCCAGGATATAAAGCGCGCGTTCGAAGCCACGTTCGAATTTCGACAGCAGATAACCGAGATCGGAAGCGAAATAGGTGGTCGCGCCGTTTTCACGTACGACGACGCGGTCCTTGTCGTCGCCGAATGCGGTGGCCTTGAACCAGGTAGCGCCGCCGTCTTCGAACAGGTGACCGTTTGCCTGCAAGACTTCGATCGCACGCTTCACGTAACCATCGGTCATCAACGAGCGTTCGGAAAAAAAGCTGTCGTGATGCACGCCGAATTCGGCGAGGTCGCCACGGATATCGCTCAGGCACCAATCAAGTCCGGCGCTGAAAAGAATCTTGTAGTCGGCATCGCCCAATAATTGTTTGGCACGGGCAATCAAGGCATCGACGTGCAGTTCCTTGTCGCCGCCCTGGCTTTCATCGGCCGGCAAGCCGTCGGTAATTTCAATTGCGCTGCGACGCAGGCGGTCACCTTCTTTTGCACGCAGGCTGCGCGCGATGTCGACGACGTAATCGCCTTTGTAACCGTTATCGGGGAAGCGTACGTTGACGCCGCCGAGTTCGTGGTAACGCAGCAGCACGCTGACCGCCAGGATGTCCATCTGGCGACCGGCATCGTTGACGTAATACTCGCGCTGCACCGTGTGGCCGGAAGCTTCGAGAAGATTTGCGACAGTCGCGCCATAAGCGGCACCACGGCCATGGCCTACATGCAATGGACCGTTTGGATTGGCCGATACGAATTCGACGGTAACCGATTCGCGTGATTGTGCGATACCGCGTCCGTAATCGCTGCCTTGCTCGAGCACGCGACGGACGGTCGCAAAACGGCAAGCCTTGGAAATCGTGAAGTTGATGAAACCGGGTCCGGCGATCGCGACTTTTTCGACATGCTGCGAATCGCAAAACGTCGCAACGATGGCTTCGGCCAAATCACGCGGTTTCATGCCGGAAGCTTTCGCCAACAGCAGGGCAATATTGGTCGCATAGTCGCCGTGATCGCGTGATTTGGTACGTTCAATCACGTAGTCGGGCGTGGGCACGTCCTGCGGCAATTTGCCGTGGCGACGTAAATCCAATATGGCTTGGGCGACGAGTTCGCGGAGATGGTCTTTCACTGCATCAATCTTATTGAGGTGGAACCGCATATTGTAGCGGTTACGAGGCTGCTTGCGCTGTCATTGGCCTGTCATGTTTAGTGTTTATTCTGTCGATCAAGGCTTGGACAGCCTCTCTTTTCAGCACCCTTCCCCGGGTCTAGAGCACGCCGATTCTCAATGGATCGGCTTTTTTTTGCTTCAAGCTCCGCTGCAAAGTGTGGCGAAAGCGTCCATCACGGCCCGGCCATTGGCGGCCGGTGTGTTTTCAAATTGGGCCATCAAAGCGAGGCTCGTCGCACGGACTTTGTCGCTATTGGCCAGTTTTTGCGGCCCGAAAACGCGTTCGGCCTCGCGGCTGGAAAAGCGGTGTAAATCGAAAAAATAATGATACTGGCCATAAGATAGGAAACTCAGGGCATGTTGGGCCGCTTCTGGTTGTTCTGGGGTGAGTTCGCGGCGCATCAATTGTTCTTCGGCCAGCTGCAGCGCGGAACGGCCAAGCAAATGAAAGCTTTCGCCGACATTGGCGGTATCGATATCGGCGGACATACGGCCGAGCCGTTCGCCGCGACGGGCATCGGCATCTTCGCGCCACGTCGGCTGACCGCCGTCGAGCCAGAGGCCAAGGCTTCGAGCCAGGGCGCCACCGGTCAGGTTGGCGGTATCCGGGCTGGCTTCACTAAGACGCGGATCAAACGTGCTGCCGGCAATCATCAGTTCCTGTGCCACATACACGGCCCGATCAGTATTTCGATCAAAACCGCAGACATCGAGAATACGGAAGGTTTCCGAAATGCTGGCCGCTTCATTGCCGCCGGTAGGCCCCGGGCAGTCCTTGGGTTCGCGCTGACGTAAATCATGGCAGGCCGAAAACAAGATCAATGCTAGCCAATCATCGCTCGGCATCACGTCAAGGCCGCAAACTTCAATCATCCTGCCCAGCCTGCGGTCGGCCAGGTCCATAATGTGGTCTTCATTGTGGTAATGATGGAAATCATTACCAAAGCTGCCATGCCGCAAACCAAGCCGGGCGGTTCCCAGCAAAGTGGCATCGATATATTTCTGGATTTCCCTGCCGCCAGCAACGCTAAATAAGCGGGTTTCAAGTCGACTGATGATATCGGGCCGGTGCTGGGCCAGAAGCGCGCGTGCTGCTGTCGCGTCAGGTAGCGCAGACTCACTCGCATCGGCTTGATACAGCGTGGCGTAACCTAGAATCACGGGGTGCTCATAGCGCGATGGCTTATCGCCGGTATAACTTATACGGAAAAGCTGGCAAGAACCAGTCATTCAGAGCAATCCAAGCTCCGCCATCGAGGTCGGCTGACCATCGCCAATAATGAAATGATCCAGGCAGCGGATGTCGACCAGCGAGAGTGCCTGCTTGAGTCGGGCAGTCACCGCGCGATCGGCGGCGCTAGGTTGCGGATTCCCGCTCGGGTGGTTGTGACCAAAGATAACCGCCGCGGCATTATGTTTCAGGCAGATTTTCACCACCTCGCGCGGGTGGACTTCGGCCCCGTCCAGACTGCCGCTGAACAGTTCTTCATACGCCAGTAGCTGGTGTTGGTTATCGAGAAACAGGCAGGCGAATACTTCGTGTTGCAGGGAGCGTAATCGTTTCGCGAAATACTCGCCCGCCTTGCGCGGGTCGGTTAGCGCTTCGCCTCGTTCGAGTCGTAAAGCCAGATGCCGGGTGCCCAGCTCCAGAGCCGCTGCCAAAGCACAGGCCCTCGCGGGCCCGAGCCCTGACAGCTTTGCCAATTGCGCGGCAGACAGGTCCAGCAAACTACGCAAACCGTTTTGCTCGGCGAGTAATCTGCGCCCGGTGTCGACCGCCGATTGTCCCCGCTGGCCCGAACCGAGAAAGATGGCGAGCAGTTCGGCATCGGATAAAAACTGCGGACCGCGCGCCATCAATTTCTCGCGCGGTCTTTCGTGTGCTGGCCAGTCTCGAATATGCATGACGAAAATTTATCGCGATACGCAGCCGGCAAGCATCGGGAAAGTCCGTAAATCGGGTAAGCTAAGCCCTGAATTAGGGTCGGAAAATTCCTACGTGAGTGCATTGGCAGGTCAGAAAATTCTTTTGGGCGTGTGCGGCGGAATTGCCGCCTATAAATCCGCCGATTTGTTGCGCCGCTTGCGCGACCAGGGCGCCGAAGTGCGGGTGGTCATGACGCAAAGCGCGCAGCATTTTATCGGTGCCACGACCTTCCAGGCCCTTTCCGGATTCCCGGTGCGTACCAGTTTGTGGGACGAGGCAGCGGAAGCGGCGATGAGTCATATCGAACTGGCACGCTGGGCGACCCGCATTTTGATTGCGCCGGCCAGTGCGAATTCGATAGCCCGCCTGGTGCAAGGCAATGCCGATGATTTACTGAGCACGGTTTGTTTGGCCAGCGACGCTCCGATTACCTGCGCACCGGCGATGAATCGCCTGATGTGGGCAAACGCGGCAACCCAGGCAAATGTTTCGGTGTTGCGTTCGCGTGGTGTGCAATTCGTCGGCCCTGCCGAAGGCGAACAAGCCTGCGGTGAGGTTGGCGCCGGCCGCATGAGCGAACCGCAGGAGATTATCGATGCGCTGCTTGCGCAAAGTTTGCCGCAAATTCTTGCCGGAAAAAAAATCCTGATCAGTGCCGGGCCGACGTTCGAAGATATCGATCCGGTGCGTTTTATCGGAAACCGTAGCAGCGGAAAAATGGGGTTTGCGCTGGCTGCCGCGGCACGTGCAATGGGTGCCGAAGTGACGCTGATCTCCGGTCCGGTAAGTTTGTGCACGCCCTTCAATGTCAGTCGCACCAATGTCCGCAGCGCGGCACAAATGCGCACCGCGGTACTTGGAGCATTGGCGAATCAGGATGTTTATATCGGCGCGGCCGCGGTCGCGGATTTCACTCCGACCAATCAGGCTAGCCAGAAAATCAAGAAAACCCAGGGCAATCTGGATCTGGATTTGATACCGACCGCCGACATACTTTCCGAAGTTGCCGCGCATGCGCAGCGGCCGAAATGCGTGGTCGGTTTCGCCGCCGAAACCGAACAGGTCGAGCATTACGCGCGCGGAAAGCTGGAAAGGAAAAATCTGGATTTAATCGCCGCCAATCACGTGGCCGGTGCCGGCATCGGTTTTGAAAGCGAGGACAACGCCTTGACGGTATTTTCGCAGACCGAACGCTTTGACATCGGCAAGAACAGCAAATATCAGGTCGCGGCCGCGTTGCTGCGAATCATCGCCGTGCAACTGGAGTCGAAATCTTGAATTGCGAAATTGAATTGAAGATTCTGGATTCACGTCTCGGCACCGAATTTCCATTGCCCGATTACGCCACTGCCAGCTCGGCCGGCATGGATATGCGCGCCATGTGCGAGCAGCCGATTACGCTGCAGCCGGGCGAAGCACAATTGATTCCAACCGGCATGGCCATCCATATCGGCGACCCGAATCTTTGTGCGATCCTGCTGCCCCGTTCCGGCCTGGGCCACAAGAACGGCATTGTGCTCGGCAATTTGGTCGGCCTGATTGACGCCGATTACCAGGGACCGCTTATGGTGAGTACGTGGAATCGCGGCCAAACCGCTTTTACTATTCAACCGGGTGATCGTATTGCACAATTGGTGTTGTTACCGATTGCGCGTGCGCGTTTCAAGCAGGTAACGGAATTCGAGCAAAGTGACCGCGGCGGCGGTGGCTTTGGACATACAGGAGTGCGCTGATTTTTCAGCACTGGGGAAACGTATGAAAAAACCTTCAATCGATTTGAATGCCTTGAAAGCGGGTGGCTGGCGACCTCTGGTAGCCGGTCTATGCGTCCTGCTCGGACTATGGATGATATGGAAAGCCTATTCCGTCAATGCAGATCAGCGTTTGACCCAGACCGTCGAACTCAAGCGCGCACAGATCGTGCAAGCGGTGAATCCGGTGGTGACGCGCGCGATCGACAAACTCAACGTCAGTCGTGAGCGCAATACTCTGATCGCAGCGCTGAAGCGTGGCGACATCGCCGCAGCAAGAACGATCGTGTCCGAAGGTTGGCCCGAGCTGGAACAGGTCGATTTCTATCCGCCGGATTTGAAAGCCGCCTATGCCGACCCGCAAGTGTTTGGCTTTGGCAAACTCACGGTGCTGGAAACCGCTCTCGATAAAAAAGCGACATACCTGGCCATCGCAAAAGACAACGGCGGCCCGCGGATTGCACTGGCAGCACCGGTGAACGACGAACAAGGCCAGGTTCTGCAATTGGTTTATGTCCGCATTACGACCAAGGATCTGGTGGCGCCATTTGCCGATGCCGCCCCGAGTGGCGCTTATATGAGTTTGCGACAAGGTCGCTACGACGTGGTCGAGTCGGGTGACGGCGAAAATCTGCGTACCGCGATTGATGTCGGCGCCATGGATATTGCCGGCACGCCATTGAAGGTCATTGCCGTGGCTCCCGATGCGCCAACCGGCCTGTTTGAAATGAAGGGCGTGGGCGAATTGATCGTCGCCTTCTTGTTTTTTATTGCCGGCGTAGTGGTGATGATGTTGCCGAAGTTGCTCAAGAAAAGAAAACCGGCAGCGGATGATGAGGCTGGCGATCATCAGACACTGGCCCAGTTGCAGGAAGCCGGCAACATTTCGAGCCCGGAGGAAAAGAAGGTCGTTGTGCGCCCCACTTCAGAACGTGCTGCAGTGGCCAAGATCATGGTCAATCGCAGTATTTTCCGTGCCTACGATATTCGTGGCGTGATGGGTGAAACCCTCGATGTGCCGATCGCGAAATTGATTGGTCATGCGGTCGGTAGCCTGATGCACGAGAAGAACATTCGCAGCATCTGTGTCGGCCGCGATGGCCGCTTGTCTTCGCCGGAATTGTCGCAGGCCTTGATCGATGGTTTGCGGATGGCAGGCCGCGAAATTATCGACCTCGGTCTGGTGCCGACACCGCTGGTGTATTTCGGTACCTACCATCTGCGTACCGGTACCGGTATTTCGGTGACCGGCAGCCACAACCCTCCGAACTACAATGGCTTCAAGATTGTCGTGGACGGCGAAACCCTGTCCGGCGACGCCATCATGGCGCTGCATGCGCGTATTACCGAAAACAAACTGCATCGCAGTGAAACCGTGGGCACGGTTATACCGCGCGACATTTCCGACGAATATATCCAGCGCGTCAGCAGCGATATCCAGATTGAACGCAAGCTGCGGGTGGTGATCGATTGCGGCAGCGGTGCCGCAGGTGAATTGGCGCCACGTTTGCTGGAAGCCATCGGTGCCGAAGTCGAACCTTTGTTCTGCGAAATCGACGGCACCTTCCCGCACCATCATCCCGATCCTAGCGACCCGGAAAATCTCGTTGCACTTACGCAGGTGGTCAAACGCACCGGTGCTGATATTGGTCTGGCACTAGACGGTGACGGTGATCGCCTCGGTGTAGTTACCAGTGCGGGCGAAATGATCTATCCGGACAAGTTGTTGATGCTGTTCGCGGCCGATGTTCTGGAACGCAATCCCGGCGCCTGCATCATCTATGACGTGAAGTGCACCAATCTGCTGCCGACCCAAATTTTGCGTTACGGCGGCAGCCCGTTGATGTGGAAAACCGGACACTCGCTGATCAAGAGCAAGATGAAAGAGACCGAAGCGGAATTGGCCGGTGAAATGAGTGGACACTTCTTCTTCCGCGAACGCTGGTATGGCTTCGACGACGGGTTATATGCCGCCGCGCGCTTGCTGGAAATCCTGGCGGCAAGTCCTGAGACCGCCGATGAAATGTTTGCGGCGCTGCCGAGAAGTGTCTCGACGCCGGAACTGAAAGTGTCGGTTGCCGAAGGCGAGCAATACACGTTTATCCAGAATTTCGTCGAGCAGGCGAAATTTGATAACGCGCGTATTTCAACGATTGACGGATTGCGTGCCGATTGGTCCGACGGCTGGGGCCTGGTGCGTGCATCCAATACTACGCCAACGCTCGTGATGCGCTTTGATGCAAAAGATACCGAAGCGCTGAATCGGGTGAAGCTGGCGTTCCGCGAGCAGATGCTCAAAGTGGATTCAAGTTTGAGCCTGCCGTTCTAAGCAGAGAGGCAAGAACAAAAAAACGCGGCCTTGGCCGCGTTTTTTTTGCAACCTGCGGAATTATTTCGAAGGCGCGGTTGGTGTTTGTGTCGTTGCAGGAGGCGGATTGGCCGTGTCGGGCGCGGGCACGGCACTGCCGCGTAATTCACGATAGCGCGCGAGCACCATATTGAATTCGTCTTCCATGGTCTTTACGTCGGCACGGCTGGCGACTTGCTGCAGTTGCTGTTTCAGCAACTCGGTGTGCAATTCCTGAATCTGTTGCTTGCGCACCGCATCGATCGAGCGATTGGTTAGTTCAGCTTCGGAAGCTTGTGCCAGCATGCCGGTCAAACTGCCGCGAATACTCTTGATGCTGACATCGGTGGACTCGATGGTTTGCTGTAAAAGCTCGATGCGCTCCCTGTAGGTGCGGCGCAAATCGTCTTCGGTCGCGTAGTTAATCAGCATCGCCTGCTCGACGCGGGTTTGTTGATCGGAGACTTTTTGTGCGGCCGCTTGTTCCTCGGCGAGCTTTGCCTGTGCCGCGCGTTCTTCTTCTGTCAGCGCCCGGTCAACGGTGCTGCTGCTGGTCCTTTGTCCTGCAGCATTGATTTCCTTGCGAGCCTGATTGACTGCCTCGGGCGGCAATTGATCGCTGATTTGCACCTTGCCGTCTTTATCGACCCAGCGATAAAGCTTTTTCTTTTCTTGTGCGTACAAACCACCAGCCAGAAGGCTGGAGATAATCGCAAGCGTCAGTAGCGAACGGATTTTCATATTGACTCCTTAAACTTCACTTCCATATTGCGAACGATACGCCACTAAAGCCTGTTTGTAAGCCTGCAACGTGGAATTTTCCTCGGCCATTAGCAACAGTTCAGTTAATCCGGCAATTGCCAAAACCGGCAAATCGAATTCGGCCGTGACTTCCTGCGCCGCTGAACGTGAACCGGTTTGTCCGCGTTCCTGCCGGTCCAGCGCAATCAGGACACCGCAAGGTGTCGCACCGGCCTGCTTGATGATTTCAATCGATTCGCGAATGGCTGTGCCGGCGGTAATCACGTCGTCGACAATCAGCACCCGGCCCTGCAATTTGGCGCCCATCAGGCTGCCACCTTCACCGTGGGTTTTCGCTTCCTTGCGGTTGAACGCAACCGGGACATCGCGCCCATCGGCTGCCAATGCAACCGCCAGACTGGTTGCAAGCGGGATGCCCTTGTAAGCCGGTCCGAACAACATGTCGAACTCGAACGCATGATCTTTCAACGTCGCGCAATAGCATTGGCCGAGTTCGGCGAGCGCACTGCCTGAATCGAATAAACCGGCATTGAAAAAATACGGGCTGATTCGGCCGGACTTCAGGGTGAATTCGCCAAAGCGAAGTACTTGCTTGCGGATAGCCAGGTCGAGAAATTCGCGTTGATAGTGTTCCATGGAATTGAGCCGTCAGAAGTGGGCGAAGCGGCGATCTTTGATCGTACTTGGCCGGAATTATAAATCATCGTATGCGTTGCGGCGTAAGCCGGGGCATTTGCTAAACTCCGTCAGTCGCCTAACTCTCAACTACCATGAAAATCATCAGCTTCAATGCCAATGGCATTCGTTCAGCCGCCACCAAGGGTTTTTACGATTGGCTTGCCAAACAAGACGCCGATTTTTTGTGCTTGCAGGAAACCAAGGCACAAAGAGACCAGCTCGATGACATGCAGTTTCATCCGCCCGGCTACCACAACTTTTTCCGGGATGCTTCGACAAAAAAAGGCTATTCCGGCGTTGCGATTTATTCGAAGAATAAACCCGACGAAGTGCGTACCGGACTCGGTTGGGATGCATTCGACGAAGAGGGTCGCTATATCGAAACGCGGCTCGGCAATTTGAGCGTGGTGTCCCTGTATTTGCCGTCCGGCACATCGAAAGACGAGCGCCAGCAGTTCAAATTCAAGGTAATGGATTGGATCACCCCGATCTACAACGAATGGCTATCGAGCGGTCGCGATTACGTGATTTGCGGCGACTGGAATATTGCCCACACGCCGAAAGACATCAAGAACGCGAAGTCGAATGAAAAAAATTCCGGTTTCCTTCCGGAAGAGCGTGCCTGGCTGTCGAAATTATTCGAAGAGCACGGCTGGGTCGACAGTTATCGCCACCTGAAGCCGGAAGGCCAGGACTACACCTGGTGGAGCCAACGCGGCGCCGCACGCGCGAAAAACGTCGGTTGGCGGATTGATTACCAGGTGGTCAGCCCGGGCTTGAAAAACCGCTTGAAGCATTGCGAAATTTTCCCGGAACCGAGATTTTCCGATCATGCGCCTTACGTGGTGGAGTTCGACTGATGACAGAGATTGTGGATATCAAACAGGAAAAACCGGTCAAAGCTTCTGTCTGGAAATCCTTCACGCAACCCGCAGCATGGACCATGTTTTTTTTCGGTTTTGCTTCAGGACTGCCGTTCTTGCTGGTTGCCGGCACCTTGGCCTACTGGTTGAAAGATCAAGGCATTGAACTCAAGGAAATCACGATAATCGCCAGCGCCGGCATGGCCTATGCGTTGAAGTTTCTGTGGGCGCCGTTGCTTGATCACGCACAGGTACCAATGATTTCTGCGATGGGCCGCCGACGCAGCTGGCTGTTGCTTGCACAGATAGGCGTGTTTGCCGGATTGCTGGCGATGTCTTTGTTTACACCCTCGCAGCTTGGATTATTCATCGCTGCCACGGTATTGGTGGCAATCGCCGGTGCAACGCAGGATATTGCTGTCGATGCTTACAGAATCGAGATTGCTCCGGTTTCTGATCAGGGCGCGTTAACTGCAGTGTATTCGTTGGGTTATCGCATTGCCTTGATCGTGACCGGCATGGTTGCGCTTATTCTCGCGGATCACATTGCATGGTCGAGTATTTATCAGTGCATGGCGGCACTGATGCTGTTGCCGATCGTGGCCAATCTGCGAGCGAAAGAACCCGAATATACGCGGCATATACCGGCAACCTGGCGACAAGCCATGCAGGAAAGCGTCATCGATCCGTTCGCCGATTTTTTCCGCCGTTACGGTTGGCAGACTGCCGGTTTGTTTTTACTGTTCATCCTGCTATTCAAGATCCCCGAGCAAGCTTTGGTCGGCGGCATCATGAGCCCTTTCTATGTCGACATGGGCTTCACCAAAACCCAGATTGGTACGATCACCAAGCTTTACGGCGTCTGGATCGGAATTGCCGGTGTGTTTGCTGGCGGGATGGCAGTGGCGCGCTGGGGCGTGCGCGGACCCTTGTTCTGGTCTGTGCTATTGACCGCATTGTGCAACCTGACCTATTTCTGGTTGATCGCCAATCCCGGCAATCTTTTGGTGCTGACTGGCGTAATTTCCGTAGAAAATTTTGCGCTTGGTTTTTTAGGCACGGCTGCGGTGGCGTTCCTCTCGTCGCTCGTCAATCGGCAGCACACTGCAACACAATATGCATTGCTCAGTTCCATGGTGAACTTGCCGGGCAAGGTACTTGGCATTTTCGCCGGCGGAATCGTGGAGGCCACCAGTTACGGTACTTATTTCATCATCGCTACGGTGGCCGTGATCCCTGCCGTATTGCTGATGTTGATGTTGTGGAGAAAAATTGGAGCCGTTGAGACTAACGCCTGATACATGAAGTTCGGCGTTCGCTAATTCGGGCCATTTTGCTTTGTTGACTGCGGTAGCGAGCATCGTCGGCGCTTTATTTCCGGTACCGCGGCTGGCGCCTTGATCGAATCACCTGGCGATGTGCAGTTATATTTATTGACGACGGCCGTGAGTGTTTTTGTATTTATACATGGTTGCGGTCAGGCTTGATTGAGCAGTCTATCGGCGGTGCGAAAACCAAAGCATCGCCTTTAAAGTGCGTTGATATCGAGAACCGCTTGTCCGGGATGCTTGCTTTTGAAAGATGCAACCAATAGGCATTTCATCGGAATTTCACTACCGCCCATCTTGCTCCTGCTGTACCGGGCTTAGGAAAACAGCATAGTTTCTGAATGAAACCGAGGTAGCTGTTTCCTTGTCAGCGAACTAAGGTTAATCTTGATTCCTCCCAAAAATAGCTAAATTTCTGTGGCCGACTTTTTGCTCCGTGATATCGATGACCGTGTCGCGAACCGTGTGAAGGAAATCGCACGGCAAAAAGGCTGGCCGTTGAATGACGTATTGCTGCATCTGGTGAAACAGGCGCTGGGCATGGCCGAGCCTGATCCACCCGCGATTCCCGGCGATATTGCTCGTTTGACGGGCGCCTGGAACGATGAAGAATCGCGCGCATTCATGGAAGCGATGAGTTCGTTTTCCGACCTACCTGACGATGCGCCTTCCTATATGCAGAACGATCCAAACAAAAAATAAGCGACGACGCCTACTTCGGATACAACACGCCCAGAACGCGCAGATCTTTGGCACCGGTAACCGCAGGCAGATTGCCTGGACGCTTTGCCAGAAACTCTTTCGCCAACCAGGCAAAGGCCGCTGCCTCCACGTAGTCGGGATGCAGGCCGTGTTCCTCGGTCGTAACGACTAGAATCGGTGCAAGCCTGCGACGCAATTGTTCCATCAAAACCGGATTGTGACTGCCGCCGCCGCAGACCAGCACACGCTGGCAGCCAGGCATCTCGGTTTGCAATGCATCGGCAATCGTATAAGCCGTTAGTGCAGTCAAGGTTGCCTGTACGTCGGCTGCGGAAATCGTCATCCCTTGCATCTTAGATTGCAGCCATGCCAGATTGAATTGATCGCGGCCTGTGGATTTCGGTGGCGGTAATTTGAACCAATCATCACTCAGGCAGTGTTGCAACAATTCAGCGTTAACATGCCCAGATGCTGCAAGTTCGCCGTTCGCATCGTAGTTTATATTGCTGTGCAGGCGACACCAAGCATCCATCAGGCCATTGCCCGGGCCGGTATCGAAACCGCGAACCTGGCCATCGCGGGGCAGCAAGGTCAGGTTGGCTATACCGCCAATATTCAATACCGCGCGTGCTTCATCGGCGCCCGAAAACACCGAGGCATGAAAGGCAGGCACCAGTGGCGCGCCTTGTCCGCCAGCCGCCACATCGCGGCGACGGAAATCAGCGACGGTATCGATGCCACATTGCTCCGCGATGATGTGGGCATTGCCCAATTGCATTGTGAAAGCGTGCGGGCCTTGCGGCGCATGGCGCAAGGTCTGGCCGTGCGAACCGATCGCGGTGATAGCATCGGCAGTGATGTCCGCGTCTTGCAGGCATTGCGATACAACACCTGCAAAACATTCGCCCAGCTCGCTATCCAGGCGACCGACATCGTCCAGATGGATGTGCGCTTCGGTTTGCGACAGCGCGAGAAGGTTTTTCACCAGCGATGGCGGCAAATCATATGTGTGGGCGAACTCGATCTTCAGCTCGGGTGCAAAGCGCGCTACGACAACATCGATGCCGTCGAGACTGGTGCCCGACATCAGGCCAATAAAAAGCCCACTATCAGTAGTGGGCTTTGTTGAGTTCTTGTCATTCATTGAAACAGTTTAGCGTTTTGCCAATTGAATGCCACGTTCCATGCTGTCCATTTTAGCAATCGATGGTGCAATGGTGGCCTTGAACGAAGCCAGTTGTGCACCCGACAGCGGAAGCGGTTTTGGCATGGTGACTTTCAAAGGATTTACCTGCACTTTGTTTACGTGGAATTCGTAATGCAAATGCGGGCCGGTCGCCAGACCGGATGCACCGACATAACCAATGGTCACGCCTTGATTTACATGCGAGCCCATTTTGTATTTGCCGAACGCCGACATATGGCCATACAAAGTGCTGCGACCTTGTCCGTGGTCGATCACGACGGCGCGGCCGTAACCATTTTTCCAGCCGACAAAACTGACGCGACCATCGCCGGCGGCCATGATTGGCGTGCCGGTACGGGCAGCATAATCAACGCCCTTGTGCATGCGCATGCGTCCGAGCACGGGATGGTTGCGCATGCCGAACGTTGAGGACAGGCGTCCGTATTCAATAGGAATCCGCATCAATACTTTTTTCAGCGGATTGCCGTTCTGGTCGAAATATTGGGCTTCGCCATTTTTGGTGAAGCGATAGGCAGTATAGGTTTTTCCGCGGGTGACGATGCGGGCGGCGAGTACGGCACCGTTGCGCATACGCTGGCCTTCGCGCCACTGGTCTTCATAGACCACATGGAAAGTGTCGCCGTCGTTCAAGTCTTCGACGAAATCGATATCGTATTTGAATACGTCGGCAAGTTTGTTGATCGATGAGGTGGTCAAGCCGGCTTGTTTGGCATCGTAGGAAAACGATTTCTTGATCACGCCGGAAGCAATAGCGACTTCCTGTTCGACTTCACGTTGAATGATGTTTTCCCTGACCTTGCCATCATCCAGCACAAGTTCGATGCGGGTAGCTTCGTCGCGATCGAATGCAAGCGTCATCAGCTCGCCTTTTGCATTGATCTGGAATGCCAATTCCTTGCCGGGACCGATTCTCGACATATCCTTGCGAGCGCCGGGTGTCACAATCATTTGCCGCATTGTTTTAAGTGGAAGATTCAATTCCTTGAAAACGTGCGTCAGCGTCTGACCTTTTTTCACCATCACGTAATGCCAGCCACTGCCGGCGTCCGGATTTTGCGGGGCCTGGGCTTCCGGCAAATCCAGCAACACATTTTCTTTCTGTGTAATAACGACAGGTTCGCGCATGGCGTTGGCCATGCCGGGTGCGATTGCAATGACCATGGTGCCTACGACACTGAAGACGCCGGCGAGGAACCAATGTTCGTGTGTCCAGCGCGACAACGCGCTGCGAATTTTTTGATGAGGCAAAACGAACTCCGTCGGAAGAACCGGCCAGTGCGGGACGGCTAAAGATAACCAAGATGAAAAGCTTGCGTCAAACCCTTGTAATTACTGGATTTTTTGTTCAGAAAGGTTTAACTTTAACTTAACTTCACGGCTTAACTTTAGTTCGTGATTCAATAGCCACTTTTACTGGCCCAAGGCCAAGAAATCATGACAACTATCGCAGAAAGCCTTGCCCTCATAGGTCGAGGCGCAGAAGAAATACTCAAAATTGAAGAACTCGAAGCACGTTTGAAGCTTGGCCGTCCGTTAAGAATCAAGGCCGGTTTTGATCCAACTGCGCCGGATTTGCATATTGGCCATACGGTGCTGCTGAACAAAATGCGCCAATTCCAGGATTTGGGCCATACCGTCATTTTCCTGATTGGCGACTTTACCGGCATGATTGGTGATCCAACCGGCAAGAATGTCACTCGCAAACCATTGACGCGCGAAGACGTGCTGGCAAACGCCCAGACTTATGCCGATCAGGTTTTCAAAGTGCTCGATAAAGAAAAAACCGAAGTGCGCTTCAATTCGGAATGGTTCGGCAATATGAATGCCGCCGACATGATCAAGCTGGCAGCGCAGCATACGGTTGCACGCATGTTGGAGCGCGATGATTTCAACAAGCGCTTTACCGGTCAACAGCCGATTGCGATCCATGAGTTTTTATATCCGCTCGTGCAAGGTTACGACTCGGTCGCATTGAGGGCCGACGTTGAACTCGGCGGCACCGATCAGAAATTCAATTTGTTGATGGGTCGTGCCTTGCAGGAAAACGCAGGCCAGGCACCGCAGATTGTTTTGACCATGCCATTGCTGGAAGGTCTTGATGGCGTCAACAAAATGGGCAAGTCGCTGGGCAATTACATCGGCATCAATGAGCCGGCAAATGATATTTTCGGAAAGACCATGTCGATCTCGGATGAGTTGATGTGGCGCTGGTTTACGCTGCTTTCGTTCGAAAAATCCTTGAACGATATCGAGCAGATGAAACGCGATGTGGCTGCCGGGCAAAATCCGCGTGATTACAAAGTGCAGCTCGCAAAAGAATTGGTGGATCGCTTTCATGGTGCGGGCGCTGGCGAAGCCGCGATCAATCACTGGAATGAGGTGATTAAAGGCGGCGCAGTGCCGACCGATTTGGTCATGCAGGACATCGCAGTTGCCGAAGAAGGTATTCGCCTGGGGGCATTATTGCGCGCCGCAGGTTTGGCGCCGTCTGGCGCAGAAGCGAATCGCAAAATTGTCGAGCGCGCCGTGCGGGTCGATGGCGTGATCGTGGAAGATCGCGAATCGAGTTTTCATGCTGGTCAAAGCTTGCTGTTGCAACTTGGCAAGCGTGGTTTTGCAAAAATAAATCTCGTGAAAGCGTGATTGTTTTGTAATTAAAGCTTTCCAAAAACATCCAATATCAGTTAGTATGAGAACCCCTTTGCAGCAAACAGCTGTTTTTCGGCAGCTTGTTGTGACGCGGTGCGGCAAAAAAATCGGTTTTCACTATTGACGACCCAGTTTTATGCCCTATAATGTGCGGCTCCCTTGAGCGAAATGCCTCGGGACGGATTCTTCGGGATCCACGCAATTGATCTTTGACAGTGTGCGCAGGAAATTTGTGCGGGCGTCTGTAGAGCGGAGTGAAGTC
>JBOHYG010000156.1:0-34640 GCA_050737875.1 Arenimonas sp.
GTGGCATCCCATGTCCACGAGGAATCGCCGAAAGCGCCTTTCAAGCCGGTATTCACCTGGTCGACATCGGTCGAGAACTCATAACGGCGATTGCCCAGGCGACTCAGACGCAGGCGGATATCAAAAATGTCTTCGCCCCACGGGTTGTATTGGTTGAACTCGGAAAGCACAACGCCGTCAGCCAAGCCGTCGAATGGCAGCGGCGCAATTTGCGAGGCCGAACGCGTACGGTTGGTGAACAAGTCGATATAGGCATTCACATTGTCGGTGACATCGTAATTACCCGTGATGAACATGCCGGTACGTTCCGCCGGGGTCAATTCAAGGTTGCCGACTGCCTGGTAGTTAAACGCATCGCGACCGAAATTGAAGCAGCGGAAGTCGGCTAGATTGGCGCCGGTGGTGCCCGGGGTCAAGGTGACCGAAGCACAACCGCCATAGAATGCGACTAATGCAGGATCGGCGTCGATGAAATAACGACCAGTAATGCCACGGCTGGAACCGCCCTGGACCACGCCGGTGGAAGAGGTGGAACCCAGGGACAATGCGAAGAACGAGAATTCACGATCGGAAGCACGTACTTCTTTTTGATCGTTGTAGTTGAGCGAGAGGATCATATGGCCACGGTCGCTATCGAAACCGGTCGTTGCATTCACGCCAACACGTTCGCCATCGTCTCTTGAACTGATGCCGTAACTGACATTGGCTTCAACGCCGTCAAAAGTCTTTCTGAGGATGAAGTTGACGACGCCGCCAATGGCGTCCGAGCCGTAAACGACCGATGCGCCGTCTTTCAGGACTTCAACCGATTGCACCATCGACATCGGGATCGAGTTGACGTCGCTGGTTACAATGCGGCGACCGTTAACCAACAAGAGTGTGCGCTGATCACCAAGGCCACGTAACGAAACGGTTGCTGCACCATCACCACCGCCGTTGTTGACGGATGTGTTGGTTGCGGCACCGGCGATCGAAGGAATTTCCTGAACGAAATCGCCAATGGTCAAGGCACCGGTTTTTTCAATGGTCGCCCTGTCGATTCTGAATACCGGGCTGGAGCTTTCACTTTCGGTACGTGCGATGCGCGAACCGGTTACTTGCACTGCCTCAATGGTTTCGGTGTCTTCTGTCTTTGTATCTGTATCCTGAGCGAACGCGGTTGCGCCAAGCATGCTGGTACCAGCCACACCGAGCCAAAGAGCACGCCGAACACTCTCGGCAAGAATATTTCTATTTTTCATTATGGTTAATCTCCTAGTTACAGGGTATGTAGAGATGGTGGGTTGACGTCAATTTCGTTGGAAAGAGCAGGTTTGGGTGATCCGTTAAGACTTGTCACACGATGTCAACGGAACGTTTTTAACGTTATTTTCATATTCTGTCCAGTGTGTAAAGGCAGAGCGAAGAGTCAAACAGGCCGTGTTTATCTGGAATTTGACGATGCTCCAAATGTTACGGAGGCAGAGCTCTGCAGAGATATGCGTGCATCGGCACATTTTTGCCTGAATGGGTGCTGGTATTTTGACCACTTGGATATGGCTGGACAGCGCTGGCGTTCGCTAAAAAACGGAAATTTTTACGCGCGAAATAACTTTTTTGTGGGTGCTTTAAAAGAAAAATGCACCAATCGGAATCAAGTCGATTCCAGATCCTCGAGCCCGGCACCGACCAGGGCGCGATTGAGGCGATCGTTTACCGCCAACCATTCCATCGTTTGCGGCGTTTGTTCGATCAGCAGGTAATTGGCGTCGCGATTATCGAGTTCACGCATCGCGGCATATAAGCCATGTGCATAAGCGTGGTATTCGGAACGGAGGATAATGCCCGGCATGCCGTCCGGCAGGGAATCAAGGCAAAGCACTTCGCAACGCAAGTCCTGATCGGTTTTGCGTACGTATTCCGAAATCAATTCCGCGCGAGCAAGCATTTGCATCGGCGTGCGGGGTGCGTAATGTGCGGCGAGGCTGCCGGAAACACGTGGACTTTCGCGATTCGCTTCCATGCCGATCGGGCCGATCACGGCTTCGATTTCATTCTGCGAAATCATGCCGGGGCGCAGCAGGCGTGGCTGCTTCGAGCTCAAATCGACGATAGTGCTTTCGATACCGACTTCACATTCGCCGCCGTCCAGCACGACCGGCACAGAATCACCGAACTCATCTCGTACATGTTGTGCGGTGGTTGGCGAGATGCGGCCAAAACGATTCGCCGACGGTGCGGCGACGCCACCGCCCAGTTGCTGCAACAAAGTCAGCGCCAGCGGATGTGCGGGGCAGCGCAGGCCGACGGTATCCTGACCGCCGGTCACTTCGTCCGGCACGCTGGCATGTTTGCGGAGAATCATCGTCAACGGTCCGGGCCAGAAATGTTGCGCCAGCACGTAGGCTTCTTCGGGAATATCGATCGCCCACTTTGGAAGCTGCGCGCTTTCTGCGATATGCACGATCAACGGATGATCGACCGGGCGTCCTTTCAACGCGAAAATTTTCCTGATCGCCGTAACATTCATCGCATCGGCCGCGAGACCGTAAACGGTTTCGGTAGGCAAGCCAATCACCTCGCCGTCCTTCAGCGCCTGCACGGCTTGTGATAACAATTCGGCGTCGGCCTGGGTCAATTTCATGCGGGCAGGTAATCTTCTTTCAGCAGGCCATACAGAACGCTGTCGCAAACTTCGCCATTGACCCGCCAGCGCTGGCGTAACAAACCTTCGCGCTGGAAATTGAGTTTTTCCAGCAATTTGATCGAACCGGTATTTCTTGGATCGACATCGGCCTCGATGCGGTAAAGATTGAGGACTTCGAAACCGTATTTCAGCGCGGTACTCAGTGCTTCTTTCCCGAGGCCCAGACCTTGCAGATTCGACATCAACGAATAGCCGACTTCGGCACGGGCATGGACACCGCTGATCGAAAAAAACGTCAACGCGCCGATCAGTTCATTCGATGTTTTATCGGCAATCGCCCAAGCATGTACGGTCGTGGTCGGTTCGTCCTTTCGCAGGCTCAAATACAGGTAGGCCTGGGCAGGATCGGTCCAGGCCGGATGCGACCAGTAGCGCGTTACCTTCGGGTCGCCATACAGGGCGAAAAGGGCGGTGGAATCGCTGTCCAGATAGGGCCGTAAGCGCAATCTGGCTGCTTCCAGGGTCGGTAACGGCGGGTTGGCTTGAGCATTCATGGGCTTATTTTCGCACGAGCCACACTTAATTTGATGGATATTGCCGCACAGGCGAAAATACGGCATCACGATTTAGGAGTAAGCGGCATGCAGGTTTTACGAATGGCGGATCTGGATTTGAACGGCAAGCGCGTTTTAATCCGGGAAGATTTGAACGTTCCCGTCAAAGACGGCCGCGTGACATCCGATCAACGGATTACCGCAGCATTGCCCACGATTAAACTGGCTTTGCACAAAGGTGCGGCTTTGATGCTGATGTCGCATCTCGGTCGTCCGAAGGAAGGCGTCTGGACCGAAGAGGATTCACTGGCGCCGGTTGCCAAGCGTCTCGGTGAATTACTCGGCTTCGAAGTGCCATTGGTAAAAGATTGGCTCGATGGCGTGCAGGTGGAAGCCGGCAAAGTGGTATTGCTGGAAAACTGCCGCATGAATGTCGGCGAAGCGAAAGACGACGAAGCCTTGTCGAAAAAATACGCCGCACTCTGCGACGTGTTTGTGATGGATGCATTCGGCACCGCGCATCGTGCACAAGCCTCGACCCATGGCGTTATCGCACAGGCGAAAGTCGCCTGCGGCGGCCCCTTGTTGATGGCGGAACTGGATGCGTTGGCAAAAGCCTTGCTGAATCCTGCACGGCCGTTGATAGCGATTGTTGCCGGATCAAAAGTATCGACCAAGCTGGAATTGCTTTCGAGCCTGGTCGGCAAAGTGGATCAATTGATTGTCGGTGGTGGCATCGCCAATACCTTTATCGCCGCAATGGGTTACGGCGTCGGTAAATCGCTGTGCGAAAACGATTTGCTGGACACCGCGAAAAAAATCATCAGCGACGCGAAGGCTCGCGGCGCCGATATTCCGATTCCGAGCGATGTGGTGGTGGCATCGAATTTTGCCGCCGCCGCGCCTGCCAGCATCAAGCAGGTCGGTGATGTCGGCAGCGACGACATGATTCTGGATATTGGTCCACAGACTGCCGCGCGTTATTCGGAGATGATAAGAAACGCTGGAACGGTAATCTGGAACGGGCCGGTTGGCGTGTTCGAGTTTGACGCTTTCGGCAAAGGCACGGAGGTCCTGGCGAAAGCCATTGCAGACTCGAATGCGTTTTCGATTGCCGGCGGTGGCGACACCCTGGCCGCGGTCGATAAATACGGCGTCGAAGCAGGCATCAGCTACATTTCCACCGGCGGCGGTGCGTTTCTGGAATTCTGCGAAGGCAAGGAATTGCCTGCCGTCACGGCGCTGATCAAAAGAGCGCAGTAATTTTTTGGAGTATTGAATGTTTAGAGTGGTTTCGTTTTTTGCACTGGCGCTTGTTTGCGGAGCGGCCTTTGCCGAAGAAAAAGTTTTCCAGCGTGGCGAGTATCGTTTTTCGATAGCGCCGATTCCGGCATTCGTCGAAGTTCAGCCGTTGGCGGAGCAGTGGCCGGCCGAAGCGCCGGGTGCGAAAGATGCCCGCTGGCGCAACTGGCTGCTCGATTCGCAATCGGATTACCGCAATGGCGAGACCTTGATGTTTCTCGATCAGGTGTCCGAGGCGGTGTCTCCGGAATTGGTCAGCAATGCCGCCAAGCAGCAGATTTATTTCAATCCGGCTTATCAGTCATTGATTCTGCACAAGGTCGAACTGCGCCGTAATGGTGTCTGGTCCAGCAGGCTCAATCCCGAAAAAATCACGTTGGCCAGGCGCGAATCGGAATTTGAATCCGATATGTCCGACGGCATGGTGTCCGCCCTGGTCGTGCTAGACGATGTGCGTGCGGGCGACGTCGTGCGTTTTTCATACACCATCAAGGGCATGAATCCGATTTTGCAGGGCATCGATCACGATGACGTTTACTTCGATTGGGTGGACCCGATCCTGTCGCGCCATGTGAGCGCCAAGTTTGATCCGGGCACCAATCTTGCGCATCGAAGTTTCAATGGCGCGCCGTCAGCGGTCATCAAGAAAGAAAAAGATGCGGTGATTATCAGCGCGACTTCGAAACAGATTCCGGCATTTCGCGAGGAGGGTGATTATCCGCGTTGGTATCGACCGCATGCAGGCGTGATGTTTGCACCGCAAAGAAGCTGGGCCGATGTGGTGCGCTGGGCGAAACCGCTGTATCCGGATCCGGGCGCGTTTCCGAAGGAACTGGAAGAAAAAATGCTGGAATGGAAAGCGATAGCGAATCCGGAACAGCGTTTGATGGCGGTGCTGCAAACCATGCAGGAAGACATCCGTTATTTCGGCATTGAAATGGGTGAAAGCTCGCATCGCCCGGCGGCGCCCGCCGATACCTGGAACCGCCGCTTTGGCGATTGCAAGGACAAGGCCTATTTGATGTCGGTGATACTGACACGCCTCGGTATTCCGGCCGTGCCTGCGCTGGCAACGACCCGTTTCGGCAAGGGCGTGCGCGACTTCCTGCCGGCAGCCACGGCGTTCAATCACGTGATCGTGCAGGCACAACTCGGAAAACAGACCCTGTGGTTGGATCCGACCCTGACGCAACAACGCGGAACCGCAATGGCCATCGACACGATGGACTACGGCTACGTTTTGCCGATCGCCGACGGCATCACCGATTTGCGTGAAGTGGTGCGGACACCGACTTCGAAAAGACAAATCAGCGTGCAGGAAAGATACCGCCCCAGCGAAGACGGCAAGACCGTCGACCTACAGATTGCTTCGGAGTTTACCGGTGGTTCGGCCGACAATATCCGTCGCGAACTGGCATCGCGCGGCGATGTCGAGATGGGTAAAAACTATGCCGAATACTATCGCAAGCGTTTTGGCGATCTGGAAGTGTTGGCGCCTTTCACCGCGAAAGACGATCCGGCCGGAAACAAGCTCGTCATTACCGAAAGCTATCGCCTGAAGCAGGCCTGGGATGAAAAAACTGGCAATACAAAAAGCCTGTCGGTATACGCGGACTCGATGGATTCCGATACCAAATTGCCTGGCACGATCGATCGCAAGACCCCGTTATCGCTGAATTATCCGATGCAGTACCAGCATGAGCAGATTCTTGAATTGCCGACGGGTTGGAGCTGGCTGGGCTCGGCGGAGAAAGAGGTGATCAAGTCGAGTGCGTTCGATTACGAACGCAGTATGGCGCAGGCGGAGCGTACCGTCGCCATCAGGCAGAGCGTGCGCTTTACCGAAGACCATGTGCCAATCGGCAATCTGCCGGACTTTCTGTCCAAGATGCGCGATGTCCGTGACGGCATGAGCCGCCGCTTTGTGCTGTCGACGCCGGCTGCGATGCAAGGCAAGGATCGCGATGCCCGCCTGAAAAACATTTTGCGCGACGCGATGGACAATAAATGAAGAAAATTTTCTGTTTCAGCCAGATCCTCTTTTTCGGTTTTTTCGCGATTGCAGTACAGGCCCAGACTTCACTGAAAACCGGATCGGATATCGAGGCAGGCTGGAAAAAACTGTATGCCGAATTCGATTACGAAAAGTTGATGGAGTTGTACGACCCGGTGTTCGAAGTGGAAGTTTTCGACGCTGATGTGGACAAGGCAAACTGCGAGAAAAATTACGACGCGTTACTGCAAGGCGTGAAAAGAGTGCCAGTCAGCATCTCGCTGAACTACTGGACCTACCGTTGCGCGGGAGCAATCGGGAAAACGCAGGATGAAGAATTTTATCTGCAGAATTTCTCGCTGCTGGCCAAGCATGCATTTGACCAGGCCTCGGATTTTCGCCTGGCAAAACCAATCCGGGTGATGCACAGCTCCGACATTTTTGCGCTGGTGCATGCCAGCGGCAATGTCCTGGCCGACCAATACCTCAGTTTCGAAAAGTTCGGACGCTATCTGCCCTGGGTCGTCGTATTGCACGACAAGGAAACCAAACGGCAGCGGACCTACGAGTTCGATTTTGTCGACCTGATTGCACGCCTGTCCAGCCCGAAGATCGTGCACTTTCGCGTTTTCCGCGTCGAGCTGATGCGTAACCTGATCAAGCGCTACAACAAGCAGGACTGGCAGGTCGGCGTCGATGCACAGGCGGCGCTGGATTTCGGCTCGCTAAAGGATTCCGGAAAACAAATGGAGCTGTTGAAGCCGCTTGTGCTGAAGGAATACAAACATGCTTCCGACCTACTGCTGTCGATATGCCTCAGCAAGAAAGACAAGGCCTGCGGCGAATTCATGATCGATGCGATGCTCGATGCACTGGAACGCAAAGACACCGCCGCGATGGTCAGGATGTCGGCCTTGTATGCGGCCGGCGTCGGCGTCAAGCAGGATGCCGATGCGGCAATCGGCTTGCTGAAATCGGCAGAACAATTGAGTGGCGACAAGGGTATCTCGTTGCGACACTTTGCCGCGTTGCATGACGAAAAAAACACCGTGCTTGCGTTGCCGGCGAAGCTGCAGCAATACCTGGAAGCCGAGGCATTCAATAAAAACAAGCCAATGCTTGTATCGCCGTTCATTTCGATGATGTCATACGGTTCCGACATGACAAAAACGCTGCAACGATACGGCGAGCGTATGGGGCCATCTGCCGAAGCCGGCAATATCGATATCTACAATATGTATTCGGTACATTTTCTGTTGAAGGACGATAAACCGGCGCAGATGAAATGGCTGGAAGCCGCCGCAAAGGCGGGCCACGCGCGGGCGCAATTGAATTGGGCCGAACACTTGCTTGAACAAGATCCCGACGACCTGGCCAAGGCAGAACCCTGGATGCTGGAAGCGGCACAAAACGGCGAATTCGAAGCAATCCAGTGGCTGGTCGATTATTACTACGACAGGGAAAAGTGGAAGGATGCCGCGGGATGGGCAGAGAGCGGATTGAATTTTTCCGATTTGCGTTCCGGGTTACAGCTGGCTTACATCTATGCGCTTGAACCCGAGGGGACCGATTTTACCGAAGCGGACGCGGTCCAGATACTGGAAGCCATGGTGAACGAGCACGACTCGGCCAAGGCCAGAAATTTATGGGTGCGTATCCTGCTGAAGGGAAAAACCTACAAACACGATCCGGTCAAGGCGAAAGCGATGTTGCTGCAGGACGCGGAGAAAAACGATGTCGAGGCGATGATCTTGCTTGGCAGCAGTTTATTAAGCGGTAATATTCCGCCGAAAGACGAAAAGGCAGGAATGGCCTGGCTAGAAAAAGCCGCAGCATTGGACAGCAAACCTGCCAAGAGCCTGATTGCCTATCACCTGTACAAACAAAATGCCGGCGTGGAACAGCTGATGCGTGCAAAAAAATTGTGGACCGAGGCGGTAGATGCCGACTCGCCAGCTGACGTCAATAATTTTGCATGGACCCTGTGTACCAGCAATCTTCCAGCTTACCGGGATGGAAAAGCCGGCTTGAAGCATATGCAAACGCTGGATTTGAAAACGATATCGCTGGCGCAGCGCGATACCTATGCCGCCTGTCTGGCAGCAAGCGGCGATTTCAAGGAAGCGGTTATCCAGCAGCAGCAAGTCGTGGATGCGGTGCTTGCCAAGTTCGGAAAAGACGACAAGTCCTTGCCCCGCATGCGGCTGCGCCTGGACATGTATCAAAAATCTCAAACTTATATGGAAACACCGGCTGACCTGTAAATGAAAGTATTCTTTTTTGATTTAGACGGGACCTTGATTGATTCCGCGATTGGCATCACCCGTTGCGTGGCGTATGCGCTCGAAAAATCGGGCGAACCAATTCCTCCCGAACACGAGTTGCGGCGCTGGATCGGGCCGCCGTTGCGCGACAGTTTCGGCCCCTTGCTCAACGACACTGAAAAAACCGAGAAAGCGGTGGATTTCTACCGCGAACGTTTCGAAACCGATGGCTGGGCCGAGCACGATGTATACGACGGCATCCAGGCCGTAATCGAAACTTTGGCACAACGCGGCCATCGACTGGCCGTAGTGACCGCGAAAAACGATCAGCATGCCCGCAAGATCATCGAGCATCTTCCGTTTGGCCACCATTTCGAAATGATTTCCGGCGCGAGCCTGGATGGCCGCATCAGTTACAAATCGCAATTGATTGAAATCGCGATGGAAAGCATGCAGGTCGAACCGCAGGATTGCGTGATGATCGGCGACCGGCATATGGATATCGAAGGTGCCCATCATCACCAAATGTCCAGTGTCGGAGTGCTATGGGGTTTCGGTGGTCTTGAAGAATTGTCTCAGGCCAAACCCAGTCACCTTGTCGAAAAGCCCGAGCAATTGCTGGCTTTGTTTCAATAATGCAATGAAACTGCATTAAGATGAATCACTAAACTAAAAATGAAAAAGCGGGAATAAGAATGCACGCTCCATTAAGACGCACAAGAATATTGGCCACCCTTGGCCCGGCAACAGATGCACCCGGTGTGCTGGATGAATTGATTCGCGCCGGCGTCAATGTCGTGCGGATGAATTTTTCACATGGCACGCCCGAAGATCACGCGGCACGCGTGCATGCCGTGCGTGAAGCGGCGGAAAAACAGGGTCGCGAAGTCGGCATTCTCGCCGATTTGCAGGGGCCGAAAATCCGTATCGAAAAATTCGCCAACGACAAGGTGCAATTGAAAGTCGGCGATAAATTTTCCCTGTTGTGTCGCGAAAACGCGCCGCTGGGCGACAATACGCAAGTAGCCTGCAGTTATCTGGGGCTGGTTAACGACGTCAATGCCGGCGATACCTTGTTGCTCGACGATGGCTTGATGGCCTTGCAAGTTTTGTCGGTCGAGGGTGACAGCATTCATACCGAAGTCTTGACCGATGGTTATCTTTCAAACCGGAAAGGCTTGAATCGTCTCGGCGGCGGTCTGTCGCTGGGCGCGTTGACCGACCAGGACAAGGAACACATTATTGTCGCGGCAAAACTCGGCGTGGATTTTCTGGCGGTATCGTTTTGCCGTTCGGCCGAAGACATGCACGAAGCCAGGCGTCTGGCAAAAGCGGCCGGCAGCAACGCCAACATGGTCGCGAAAATCGAACGTGCCGAAGCGATCGACAATCTCGACGAAATCACCATTGCTTCCGACGTGGTGATGGTGGCGCGTGGCGATCTCGGCGTTGAAATCGGCGATGCCGAATTGCCGGGCCTGCAGAAAAAAATTATCCGCACCGCGCTGGAGCACAATCGCGTGGTGATTACCGCGACGCAAATGCTGCAATCGATGGTCGACAATCCGATTCCGACCCGTGCCGAAGTGCTGGACGTTGCCAACTCGGTGATCGATGGTACCGATGCGGTGATGTTGTCGGCCGAAACCGCCTCCGGTAATTATCCGGTCAAGGCCGTGGAAGCGATGGTCAGAATTTGCCTGGCAGCAGAACGGCAATTCCATCACGACACCGATTTCGAGGCGGCGCCGCGAAATTTGCAGCGTGCCGATCAGGCAATCGCAATGGCAACCATGTTCCTCGCCGAACACATCCAGGTACGCGCGATCATTGCGCTGACCGAATCCGGCGGTACTGCACGTTACCTGTCGCGCTTCCGTTCGACCGCACCGATTTTCGGTTTGTCGAAACACGATTCCGCCCGTCGCAAGATGACCATGGTGCGCGACGTGTTTCCGGTCAATTTCGATTCGAGCGGCTTGCCGACCCGCGAAGCCGCTCGCAGTGCGGTGAAGAAATTATTCGATATGGGCTTGTTGTCGGTCGATGACCGTGTCGTACTGACGTCCGGCGACAGCATGGAGCAACGCGGCGCGACCAACACGCTTCGCCTGCTGGTTGTCGGTGCGGAAGGCAAGGCCGAAGGTTTGGGCGATTTGTGATAACGACGAGGGTGTTCGGGTTGCTGGCACTGATGTCATCCCTGTCATCGACGGCACCAGTAGTTCAAGTTGTTCCGAATGATGACGAGGTACTGGTCGTGCGTAATCGCAATGACCACCGCTTCTGGATCATGGATGCAACGGATGGAAAAAATTTTAATGTGAAATATCCAAAAGGCCTGATACGCACCGGAGTGTCAGGTTGCGTATCGATCGGGTTTTATATCGAGGCCGATGGAAGCACCTCGAAATACCGTGTACTCAAATCCATTATCGGCGATTCGAGCTCGGGCATGCTTGGTAAAAAAAACAAGCAGAAGGTAACTTCGATGTTCGGAAATAGTGCCGTGAAATATCTCGAAGCGATTCGCTTCTCGCCCGGAACTGAAAACCCATCGAGGAAAAGAGGGTTCGCCCAAGTCCAGATTTCATTCTCGACCGAGGCAATTCCCCTGCGGGGTAATTGCGACATTCCCGATCTAGAAGTTTTTCTGGACATCAAGATTGGGCAACTGCCTGTGCAATAAGGCGGCGAAATGGCAGGGATGGGCCCAGTCCGCTATAATTCACGCCCTCAATCCCCAACATCGGTAGCCCCATGAGCATTGACCAACTTGCAGAAACCGCCCTGGCCATGGTGGCCGCTGGCAAAGGCATTATCGCCATTGATGAATCCAACGCGACCTGCGCCAAGCGCTTTGAAAGCGTCGGGATCCCGAATACCGAAGAAAACCGTCGCGCCTACCGCGAAATGCTGCTGACCACGCCGAATTTGAATCAATACATTTCCGGCGCGATTCTGTTTGATGAAACCCTGCGTCAAAAAACCAAGGACGGCGTGCCATTTGCGGAAGTCATGCGCAAAGCCGGCATCATCCCGGGCATCAAGGTCGATAAGGGCCCGCAACCTTTGGCAGGTTTCCCGGGCGAAGTATGCACGGAAGGCTTGGATGGTCTGCGTGAGCGCTTGAAAGAGTACGCCAGCCTCGGTGCCCGTTTCGCCAAATGGCGCGCGGTGATCACCATTGGTGAAGACAGCCCGTCGGGCACCTGCATTGAAGCCAACAGCCACGCGCTGGCTCGTTACGCAGCACTCTGCCAGGAAGCAGGCATCGTGCCGATGGTCGAACCGGAAATCATCATGGACGGCGACCACGATATCGACACCTGCATGGAAGTGACCGAAGTCGTTCTGCGTTCGCTGTTCGGCGCGCTGTATGACCAAAACGTGATGCTGGAAGGCACCATCCTGAAAGCCAGCATGGTGATCTCCGGTAAAGACTGCCCAGAGCAGGCCAGTGTCGAAGAAGTCGCCGAAATGACCGTGCGTTGCCTGAAGAGCGCCGTGCCGGCCATTGTGCCGGGCATCGTGTTCCTGTCGGGTGGCCAAAGCGACGAAGCCGCGACTGCGCATTTGAATGCAATGAACCAGATGGGTCCGAACCCTTGGCCGTTGTCGTTTAGCTATGGCCGTGCCATGCAAGCCGCCGCCCTGAAGATCTGGTCGAAAGACCTGGTCGGTAATGTCGCCGCGGCCCAGCAAACCGTTTATGCACGTGCCAAGGACAATGGTCTGGCCGCGCTGGGGCAATGGAAAAAATAAGCTGCTCGCATCAATGCAGTATCCAGAAACACCGGCTCGATGCCGGTGTTTTTTTATGTTCGTGGCAGACATGAACAGCCGCGTTTCGACCCTTTGAAAAATGTGACGTGCATCATGAAAAGCCGGAAAACGGCCATCATCGATGTAAAAAGGTGTTACGTCCGACACGCTCTAAAAAAAAGGAGTATCAAGTAGGCATGACCGGGGGGTTATGTGTTGGGAGTTCATCTTATGATGAATCAAAAAGAGGAATTACCGAAAGTACTTATCGTCGACGATGACGCCGAGATGGTTTATCTCGCGCAATACCTGCTCGAACAATGTGGTTACCAATCGGATACGGCAATGGATACTCGCTCATTCAAGAGCTCGTACGTCGAGTCGCCGGCTGTCGTGATGCTTGATCTCACCATGCCCAATGGTGCGAGCGAAGAAATCACCCAGTACATGGCGTCGCAACATGCCACGCATCCGATTATTTTCGTGACCGGCAGGTCGCCCGAAGAAATAGAACAGCGTCGCAAGCAGGCCGAAGCGATGGGTTTGAAAGTGGCAGCAGTACTTCACAAGCCGTTCTGGATCGAAGATATCGCGAGTGCGATGACGATAGCCATGACTTTAGTCATGGCTGAAGACTAGCTGCAACGCACTGTTGCCTAACATTATCTACACACGGGAAGCGGCCAAGATAGCCTAGAATAGTTACCTTCGTGAGCGGAGGTCGGCCATATGAGCGATGTCATAAATCCCATTGTCTTTGATGTCGAAAAAGGCAAGGACTATTGGTGGTGCGCCTGTGGCAGGAGCAAGACACAACCGTTCTGCGATGGCTCGCACAAGGGAACGGAATTCTCCCCGAAAAAATATACCGCCGCACGCGACGAACGAGTCTGGTTTTGCCTTTGCAAACAAAGCAGGCATGCACCTCTGTGCGACGGCACACACAATAAATTGGGAAACAAGGCATGAAATATTTTTTTATTGCGCTTACTGCAATATCAGTGGCACTGATTAGTGCCTGCGGCAAAGACGAACAACAAGGTGGTCCAGGTGCAGGAAATGCACGCGGCGGACAGGGCGGTCCACCGGCCGTCGTTATTTCGGCATTGGTCGAAGAAAAAAACTGGGGCGAACGCGTACAGGCCGTCGGCACCGCACGTGCGAAAGAATCGATCGAAATCGCCTCGCGCGTCAGCGACAAAATATCGCGGGTTCATTTCGAAAGCGGCGACAGTGTCCGTGCAGGACAGGTCCTCGTGTCGCTGCAAACCGGTAGCGACACTGCCAACGTTGCATTGGCACAAGCGCAACTCAAGGATGCCGATCGGCAATTCATTCGCGGCGAACAATTGGCAAAAGAAAAATTGGTATCTGCCAGCCAGCTTGATACCTTGCGCAGCAATCGCGATGCCGCGCGCGCACGCGTACAGGCTGCACAGGCGACATTGGCGGATCGCGCCATCCTTGCGCCATTTTCCGGCGTGCTCGGTTTGCGCCAGGTAAGCCCGGGGCAACTGATGAGTGCCGGCACCGTGATCACGACGCTCGATGACGTATCGAAAATCAAGGTGGATTTTTCATTGCCGGAAGTGCAACTCGCCAACCTGAAAGTGAATCTCGCCATCGAGGCACGCAGCGATGCTTATCCGAAGGAAGTGTTTACCGGACGCGTGATCAGCGTCGACAGCCGCGTCGATATGCAAAGCCGTTCGATTGCCGCGCAAGCTGAAATCGACAATCCCGATAACCGTTTGCGCCCCGGCATGTTGCTGGAAATCAATGTAATGCAAATGCAACGCAACGCTCTGGTCATTCCCGAGTTGGCTTTGCTGCAACTGGGTAGTGAGAGTTTTGTCTATCGGGTAACGCTGGACGGCAACGCGGAAAAAGTCGTGGTCAAGCCAGGTTCGCGAAGTTTCGGCTATGTCGAAATTATTCAGGGCCTGAAAGCCGGCGATCGAATCGTGGTGGAAGGCACCTCGAAGCTGCGTTCCGGCCAGGCTGTTACGGAGTTCGGCAGTGAACCGGCGAAGGGCGGCGACGGTAAACTCGGCAATAAAAAAGCGCAGGCGAACTGAGATGTCTTTATCGGATCTTTCCATTCGGCGACCGGTATTTGCGACAGTCGTCAGTTTGTTGCTGATGGTGCTCGGCATCATCGCATTCACGCGATTACCGTTGCGCGAACTGCCGGATATCGATGCGCCGGTGGTATCGATCGATACCGGTTATACCGGGGCATCCGCCGCCGTAGTTGAATCGCGCGTCACGCAATTGCTCGAAGATGCGGTGTCGGGTATCGAAGGCGTCGATTTGCTGCAGAGCAATTCGCGCAATGGCCGTTCGAGCATTACGATTGAATTCAACCAGTCGCGCGAAATCGAATCGGCAGCCAACGACGTGCGCGATGCGGTCAGTCGCGTCGTCGACCGTTTGCCGGAAGAAGCCGATGCACCGCAGGTCAGCAAGCAATCGGCCGATGCCGATGTGATCATGTGGTTGAACTTCACTTCATCCAAGCGCGGCACGCTCGAACTGACCGATTATGCCGAACGATATCTGGTCGATCGTTTTTCCAGTTTGCCAGGCGTCGCCCAGGTCCGTATTGCCGGTGGCCAGCGTTACGCCTTGCGCATCACCGTGAATGCAAAAGCCTTGGCGGCGAGAAACCTGACCGTCACCGATATCGAGAATGCTCTGCGCCGCGAAAACGTCGAGCTGCCAGCCGGACGTTTGGAATCGAAGACCCGCGATTTTATTTTGCGTGTCGGTCGATCCTATGAGGGCCCGGCCGATTTCCAGAATCTGGTGCTGAGCAGCAAGGATAATGAGCGAGTATTGCTGCAAGATGTCGCGGTGGTCGCGAAAGAATCCAGTGAGCGTCGCGCCTGGTTTCGCGGCAACGGACAGTTGCAGGTCGGTCTAGGCATCATCAAGACCTCTACCTCGAATGCGCTGGATGTTTCCAATGCGGTGAAAGCCCAGGTCGCAGAAATCAACAAACGTTTGCCCGCCGACATGAAAATGGGGCTGACCTTCGACTCGACCGTGTTTATCGACGATGCGGTGAATCAAGTCTACAAAACATTATTCGAAGCGATTGTATTGGTCTTGCTGGTGATCTGGCTGTTCCTCGGCAGCGTTCGTTCGGCACTCGTGCCGGCAGTCACCGTGCCGGTCTGCTTGATCGCAGCATTCATCGGTTTGTGGGTGTTTGGCTATTCGATCAATTTGCTGACTTTGCTCGCCTTGATTCTGGCGATTGGTCTGGTGGTCGATGACGCGATCGTCGTATTGGAAAACTGCCAGCGTCGTGTTGATCTCGGCGAGCCGGCCTTGCTGGCGGCTCAACGTGGCACCAAGCAAGTCGCGTTCGCGGTGATTGCAACGACAACGGTATTGGTCGCGGTATTCGTGCCGGTCGCTTTCATCGAAGGTGCCAACGGACGCTTGTTCCGGGAATTGGCGGTTGCCTTGGCGGGCGCCATCGTGTTGTCTGCGTTCGTCGCACTGTCGCTGACGCCGATGATGTGCTCGATCGTGCTCAGGCCGCACGACAAGGAAAGTACGCGAGGTTTTTCGGCCTGGATTGATCGAAGCTTGACGAAAGTTTCGCAGGGTTACGGTACTCGACTTGCACGCGTGATCGAACATCCGTGGCTGATCCTGATGGCGATGCTGGCGACCATACTGCTGGTGTTCGGCCTGTCGAGTTTCGTGCAACGGGAATTGTCGCCGACCGAAGATCGCGGCGCGTTTTTCATCACGGTATCCGGCCCGGAAGGCGCCGGCTTCGATTATACCGTCGGACAATTGCAGCAGATCGAGAAAAAGATTCTCGATGCCAGTGGCGACAAGGGTCCGGTCATGCGGGTGAATGCACGGGTGCCAGGTGGTTTCGGCGCCAGCGAGGAAATGCATACCGGCCAGGCGATCGTGATCCTGAAACCCTGGAAAGAACGCGATGTCGATACGCAGACTGTCGTCGAACAAATGCGCAAGTCGATGAACGATATTCCCGGCGTTGTCGCCAGACCGCAAGTGCGTTCCGGTTTAACGCGTGGCGGAGGCGGCGGTTTGCAAATCGTGCTCGGTGGTCCGGATTACGAAGAAATCGTGCAATGGCGGGACATCCTGCTGAAAAAAATGGAAGAGAATCCGCGTTTGCTTGGTGCCGATTCCGATTACAAGGAAACCCGTCCGCAATTGCGCATCGATATCAATCACAAGCGTGCCGCCGATCTTGGCGTCTCGGTACAGGACATCGGCCGTACGCTCGAAAGCATGATGGGTTCGCGCAAGGTCACCACCTTCGTCGAGAAAGGTGAAGAGTACGACGTGATCGTGCAAGCCCAGGCAAAAGACCGCTCGACGCCGGACGATTTGAAAAACCTGACCGTGCGTTCGAACAGTGGCGAACTGATTCCGATGACATCGTTGGTCACCGTGCACGAACTGGCCGAGCCGGGCAGTTACGGACGCTTCAATAGATTGCGTGCGATCACCGTCTCGGCCAGTCTCGCGCCCGGTTACACGATGGGCGAAGCGATTGCCTGGATGGATGATGCCGTCAAGCAAACATTGCCCGACACCGCGCAAATTGATTTCAAGGGCGAGGCTCGCGAATATTTGCAATCGGGTAGTGCATTGCTTTTCACGTTCATGATGGCTTTGCTGATCGTGTATCTGGTGTTGGCGGCGCAATTTGAAAGTTTCCTGCATCCGCTGGTGATCATGTTGACCGTGCCACTGGCCGTGTTCGGTGCTGTATTGGGCCTGTGGTTGACCGGCAAATCTTTCAACCTGTTCAGCACGATCGGTATCGTGATGCTGGTCGGCCTGGCCGCGAAAAACGGCATCCTGATCGTCGAATTCGCCAATCAACGACGCGACGCCGGATTATCGGTGCGGGACGCAATTCTTGATGCCAGCGCGACACGCCTGCGCCCCATTCTGATGACATCGATCGCCACCATCGTTGGCGCATTGCCCTTGGTGCTGGATGGCGGCCCGGGTTCGCGCAGCCGCAGTGCGATCGGCGTGGTCGTGGTGTTCGGCGTGGCGATTTCGACCTTCTTTACCCTGTTCGTGATTCCAACTGTTTATCGCTGGTCGGCACGCTTTACCACGCCACCTGACCAGCGGGGTGAGGAATTGGACCAGTTAAGCGGTAAAATGCGCGACGTCGAGGCGAAACACTAAGCAAACCGGAGAACTGCCATGAGTGATGAAGAAAAACCAAGTGGCAGTTCCCTGTACCGCGGACCTTCCGGCGACAAGCGTGACAAGCGCGAACGTACCCGCGACCGCGAGAATGCCAACGCGGGACGTGGCCACCAGGGTGAGCGCACGTATTCGACTCCGCGCGCACCGCGCGACGAATATCAGCCACCGCAACGCACTGAACGCGCGCCACGCGATGAACGCAGTGCGCCGCGCCGTGAATATCAATCATCGAGTTTCGATTCCTACGAACAACATGAAGCGACTCCGCGCGCTACACGCGAGCAACGCCTGTATGGCGTCAACGCCTGTCTGGCGAGTTTTGCAAAGCGTCCGGAAGCCCTCAGGAAAGTGTATTTGCTGGAAGCCCGCATTCCGCAGTTGAAGGCCGTGCTCGCCCACTGCGTGAAAAATAAATTGGGTTATCGCGTTGTCGAAGAACACGATCTGGAAAAACTCACCAGCAGCGTGCACCACGAAGGTGTCTGCTTTGACGTGTTACCGGCAGCGGAAGAAAACCTTTCCAATTGGTTGCAGCATCTGCCGGCTGGTCCCTGTGTTGCGATCTGGCTCGATGGCGTTGGCAATCCGCATAATCTTGGCGCGATCCTGCGTAGCGCCGCGCATTTCGGCGTAGCCGCCGTACTTCTGCCGAAAGGCGATGGCCTGGGTTTATCCGGTGCTGCCGCGCGCGTTGCCGAAGGCGGCGCCGAGCAAGTCTCGATCGTGCGTTTGGGCCGCAGCGAAAATTCGGTCGCCCAATTGAAATCGGCAGGTTTTCAACTGGCTGCCACGCTGGTACGCGGCGGACAGTCTCTGTACAAAACCAAACTGCCATCACGTCTTGTATTGGTGATGGGCGCCGAACAAATCGGTGTCGACAAGGAACTTAGCGCGATCGCGAATCTGCAAATCGGCATCCCCGGCACCGGCCATGTCGAAAGCCTGAATGTGTCGGCCGCGACGGCGGTGTTATTGAGTGAATGGCAACGGCAGCAGGGCTGAGTTAGTCAGATGCTGACTTCAATCGAGTCGTAAATTTCGGGTACCAATTCCCCGTCCGCATCGGTCACTTTCATTTGCAGATATTTGTACCATTCGGTCTGTATGCGCTCTATCGGGCCGACGATGCTTTCGAAATCCGCCAGCGAGCCGCCTTGCCTGATTAATTTCTTGTAGCTCTCAGCATACCGGCCGCTTTCATAATGGAACAGGAAATGCGTGAAGCTCCAGTATTCGATGTAGTACAAATTGACGTTCTGGTTGATGTCGGGTCCGCCCTTGCCGCTGATTAATGCACGCAGCGGAATAATCCGGCCATTGTCGATGTCGCTTTGAAGATTTCCGGAAAGCGGCAGGCTCGAGAGCCACCAGATCGGATAGGCAGTGTCATCGACTTTCCCTGGTAGCAAAACGGCATTCTCGATCCTGCTGCTGCCAAAGTAGGTTGCCAGGCCTTCGTTGATCCATTTCGGAATTTTGAAACCGGACAGTTCATTGTTCAGCTGATGGGTCGCTTCGTGAATCATCCAGTGGTACGGATTTTCAGCGGTGTCCGAAAAATAGGCATAGCAAACCGGTGCACGGTAGTAGGCCTCTGCCCATGAGCTGCTGGTATTGTTTGCTGCAAATTCCTGCCTGTCCCTGTACAACATCATTTTCAATTTTGCCGGACTCCGGTTCGCCGCAATTTCTTTTTCAAAGAAAACCGAATAGGCGGAATAGAAACTTTCCACGGCTGCTGCGACTTGCACAGCTTGTTCGGATTTTGCGGTCGAAGAAATCGCGTAGTGTTCGGTTTCGAAAACCGTTCCCGGTAATACGATTTTTTGCGCTACCTTTTCACCCTGCCTGATTTCCGGCTTGCCCTGGTAGCCGTTTTTTTCAAGCCAGTAAATTCTGCCGAAATAACCGGCGATCAGCATTGCAATGATCAGCAAGGTTTTTAGCTTAAGTGACATTGAGCCATTCTTTCAGGTGCAATACACTGGCCATGCGTTACCTCTTCTCTTCCACTTTCGGCGCAGCGCCAAAATCCATTTTGCTTTCCGCAGATAAATAGGCAAATGCGGCATAAGCGGCAACTTGTTGGTCGAGTGCTTTTGGATCGACTTTGTCGAGTGTGTCATTGGCGGTGTGGTGCAGATCGAAATAATCGGTACCGTCTTGTTGCAGCGAAGCCCAGGGCATTCCAAATGCGACGATAGGGCCGATGTCGGGGCCAGCACCGCCTTTGCCTTTTTCGGTCGTGATGCCGAGCGGTACCAGTACGCTGCCGATTTTCTCGATGACTGGCCAGACAGTTTCATCTACGCCCGCAGTGATCGCGTAAATCCGTCCGGCACCGAAATCGCTTTCGGCACCGATTTGATGATTTGCCACATTTTGCTTGTTGGCTTCGGCATAGGCTTTTCCGCCGTACAGCCCTTGCTCTTCGTTGGAAAATGCAATCACGCGGATGCTGCGGCGTGGCGGTTGTTTCATTTTTCCGATCAATGCGCCGGCTGCCATTGTGATGCTGACGCCGGAGCCGTCATCGATAGCGCCGGTGCCAAGATCCCAGGAATCCAGATGGCCGCCAATCACGACGTATTCATTCGGCTTTTCGCGGCCGCGAATTTCACCGATTACATTGTAGGAGGTGTAAGTACCGTTCATGCCTGCCGCGATATCAAGTCGCAATGTCACTGGTTTGCCACGTAGCAACATGTGCGCAAGCAGGTCGGCGTCGGGATTCGAAAGTGCAGCGGCCGGGATTTTTTTGACGGCAGCGTCGTAACGCATCAAGCCGGTATGCGGCAGGCGATCATTGTCGGTACCAACCGAACGAATGATCACCGCAAGCGCACCTTTCTTCGCCGCTTCTACTGCGCCTGCACCACGACCGGCTACGACCGGCCCATAGCCCGAACCGTTTTTGTGGCGTTCCATGCGGTGATTGATGAAGGCGATTTTGCCGTTCAAGCTGTTTTCCGGTGCCGCTTTCAAGGCGTCCAGGCTGGCAAATTCGACCACTTCGGCATCCAGTGTTTTGCCATCGGTGCCGACACTGCCGCCGAGTGTGGTGATTTGCAGTTTTTGCGGAAATGGCGACAACACTTCGGCTTTTTCGTGACCACGTTGCCAGACAGGAAATGTCACTGGCTGCAGTGTGACTTTGTCATAGCCGAGTTCCTTGAATTTTTTCTGTGCCCAGGCGACGGCGTTTGCATCGCCTGGTGAGCCTGCCATGCGTGGACCTACTTCAGTCGTTAGCGATTCAAGTAATTCGTATGCTTGGTTTTCCTGCAGCGCCTGATCCCGGAGTTCGGTCGCCTTGTTCAAACTTTTCGTGTCGAGTAGTTGTGGATCGGCGGCAAACGAAGCATGGCTCAACAGGCAAAGGCTTAATGGAAAAATAAAACGCGACATTGATGGCTCCAGAAAGAACAACGCCGACATTATGCCGGCGTCGCGAAACAGGTAATGGCGTAGCTTACTGTTTTTTCAGCAAGTCGCGAATTTCAGTCAGCAACACTATATCTTCAGCGGGCGCTGCCGGGGCGGCTTCTTCCGCTTTTTTGAGTCGATTGATGATCTTGATCACAATAAACAGCACGAAAGCGATGATCGTGAAATCCACAATGGTCTGAATGAAAGCGCCGTACTGGACCAATACCGCCGCGGTGGTTTCCTTGCCGTCCGTACCAATGACTGCCGGTGCGAGTGTATAGGACAGATCGCCAAAATTGACGCCGCCAATCATATTGCCGATTAACGGCATGATCACGCCGTTCACCAGTGACGAAACAATCTTTCCAAACGCGGTACCGATGATTACGCCGATCGCCAGATCCACCACATTGCCTTTCATTGCAAATTCTTTGAACTCAGAAATCATTCCCATAAGTCACTCCGATTTGTTGAACAGGTGGATCAGCTTGCAGCCGCGATATTGCCGTGAAAATCGATCAAGCCTTCGAGGCTGGCGGTAAATCGGTCGCCGGGTTGCAGGGCCGCAACGCCGCTCGGCGTGCCCATGAAAATCAGGTCGCCGGCTTTCAAGCGATATAGTTTCGATAATTCGTGGATGATTTCGGCGACGTTGAACACCATGTCCGATAACGGCGCACGTTGGCGCATGACATCGTTCACTTGCAGCGAAAGTACCAGGTCTTCGAGATTCCGGATTTCTTTTTTCGGAATAATCGCGCTCAGTGGCGCGGAATAATCAAAGCCCTTTGAAGTATCCCAGGGCAGGCGTTTTTCCTTGGCGGTGTTTTGCAAATCGCGACGGGTCAAGTCCAGGCCGACACCGTAGCCAAAAATATATTGTTCTGCTGAATCCATGCCGATCACGCCGTGCGCATCGCGATCAAGCGCAACAACCAATTCGACTTCGTGATGCAAATCATTGGTCATGCCGGGGTAGGGAATATCCTTGCCCTCGATCTCGACGGCATCGGCCGGCTTCATGAAAAATACCGGCGTGCCGCGGGCCGGGACTTCCGCACCCATTTCCTTGGCGTGCTCGGCAAAGTTTCTGCCTACGCAATAAATACGGTGTACCGGCAGCATGGCGCTTTCGCCTTGCACGCGCACGCAGGCCTGCGGCGGGGCCGGAAAGAGATAGGGGTTTGATGACATCAACAGCACTCCATGGTGAGTGCCAATTTTAACTTAATGACTTAGCTTATGACGCTTTGATCGAGGCTTGGCTCTTGTCGACAACGTGGTATTCGGCATCGATCACATCGCCTGGCTGGTTGGCCACCGATGCAGGACGGCGCGAGCTCAGCAAACGGCGCGCAGCGGCAAACAGCAACATGGCCGCGCCGATAAAAATCCCGAATACCAGAAGGAAGGCCAGCAAAGTCAGGCCCAACAGGCCAAATAGCAGGCGCATCAGCGGGCTGCGCGGCTTGCTAGGGCAATAACTGAATACTCGGTGCATGAAAATTGGCATGATGGGCATGTCAAAATAGGCGGAACCGAAGTATGGCGAGCGACGCAATGAAAAGTGTAAGCAGAATGTTAATTTCCCGCGCCGAGCTCCCACAAAGGCAAATCATCGTCGTAAACGCTGAGATCAACGGCGAAAATGAAGCCATCATGCTTTATCGTGATGATGCAGAAATTCGCGCTTGGCTCAATATTTGTCCCCATGCAGGCCGTCGTCTGGACTATGTCCCGGGTAAATTCCTGATGCAGGATGGCGACTTGGTCTGTGCTGCCCACGGCGCCACTTTTCGGCTGGATAACGGCGAATGCGTGGCTGGCCCATGTCGGGGGGCTAGCTTGAAAGCGGTGCCGGTTAAGTGGCTGGACGATGAAGTGTGTTTGGCGGACTAGTTAAAACACCAGGTTCACGGTAACCAGAATGATCACGAGGTAGAGCGCCGTCAGCGGTGCGCCAGTGCGCCAGAATTCCCGCGATTGATAACCGGCCGGCCCCGAAATCATCGCCAGGACCGGGTTCGACTGGCTCATGAAGTTATTACTAGCTGATAACGCAACCAATAAGGCGAGCGATGTGGGATTGCCGCCAGCTGCCAGCGCGACGTTGATTCCGATCGGCACCATGATGATGGTCGCACCGACATTGCCGATGATTAACCCGAATATTGTCGTGATCAGGCAAATGGCAATCTGGAATACCACTATCGGTGTTCGATTACCGAAAATTTCCAATGCATGCTGCGCCAGCCAGTTCGCAGCGCCGGTGGAGTCCATCGCCCAACCCAGTGGAATCAAACAGGCCATCAGGAAGACGGTCTTCCAGCTGATCGAAGCATAGGCTTCGTCCATGTTCAACACGCCGCTCAGGATCATTGCTGCGGCGCCGGCCATCAAGGTAAGCGACAAAGGCGCAACCGCGGTGAGTGAAAGAAACATGCAGGCGGCAAAAATACCGATCGCGAAATTTATTTTATGCGGGCGGTGTTCGTCCTTTGGATAATCGGTCACCACGACGAAATCACGTGCCTCGCTGGCCTGCGCCAGATCTTTCCAGATGCTGTGGAAAACCAGCATGTCGCCGGCACGAATTTGCAGCTGGCGGATATCGCTGCGAAAAACTTCCTTGCCGCGTTGAATTGCCAGCAGGCTGATGCCAAAACGTTTACGCAGCCTGAGCTCGGCCTGGGTGCGGCCGATAAAGTGCGAAGTCGGCGGGATCACCGCTTCCGAAATACCGGCATGTGAGGGATTGAACAAATCACCGAGTACCCGCAGCCGTGCCGAGAACTTCAAATGATTTTCCTTGGCGTAGGCTTGCACGTTTTCACGCGCACCCATCACGCCGAGCACGGTGCCTACCCAAAGTACGGTATCTGCTGGCGGTGCGAGCCGTGATTCATTGCCGGTCTGCAATGCCAAAAACAAGGGCGCACCTGCTTGTGCTTCGGCTTCACCCAACGGCAGGCCAACCAGCGGGCTTTCTGCGGTGATCGTCAATTCGAAAACATCGCCCTCGATTCCGTAAGACTTCGCGAAGTAACTTTCCGGCGTGCTCGGCATCACACCCTTGTCTTCGTCATCGCGCAGCCATTTTTTGCCGCGCGTGAAGAAATAAATCAGGCCCGCTGCCAACAGCAGGATGCCAACCGGCAATGGCCGGAACATCGGTAATGGCGACAGCAAGGCGACACCGGAAGGCAGATTGCTATTGGCCGACATCAATAAGTCGTTCAACATGATCAGTGGCGAATTGCCGATCATCGTCAAGCCGCCGCCCATGATGATTGCGGTGGCCATCGGAATCAGCAAACGGGAAAGCACGATGCCGGTACGTGCAGAAAGACGTGAAGCCACGGGCAGGAATAATGCAGTCACCGCTGGGTTCTGCATAAAGCCGGACATCACGCCGGCGATAGCGGAGTGATACAAAATCAGGCGTTCTTCCAACCCGTTTGAGCGCCGCAACAGCCAGCCAGCCAATCGGTTCAGTGCGCCGGTACGTTCCAGGCCCGAACTTAAAATCATCGAGGCGATGATGCTGATCACCGCATTACCGGAAAAGCCGGAAAATAATTCGGTCGAAGGCACCAGATTGCTGGCGCCGAGAATCACCAGGACGACCAATGCGGTAGCGTCACCGCGTATCCGCTCGAACACGAACATCGTCATCACGAAGGCCGACAAGCCCAGTACCAAAATCATGTCGCCTGTCAGTGGTGTGATGCTGCTATCCATGTGCCCGAACAAATCTCCCTAGCGTCTTGTGTAGAGTAAATCCCAAACGCCGTGCCCCAGTTTCATGCCACGCGTTTCAAAATGGGTCTGCCGCCGCCATTCGGGGCGGGCGGAAAAACCACGTTGGCCATTTTGATTTTGTAGTTGCGGCTCCGCATCGCAAACATCCCACATGTGCTCGGCATAGTTTTGCCAATCGGTGGCCAGATGCAGCAAGCCGCCCGGTTTGATTTTCCGGCAGAGCAGTTGCACGAACTCGCTTTGGATCATGCGGCGTTTGTGATGTCTTTTCTTGTGCCACGGGTCCGGAAAATAAATACGGACTTGCGAAAGTGCGGCATCGGCAATTTCATTTTTTAAAACTTCGACGGCATCGTGTTGATAGATGCGGGCATTTTTTAATTGGTCATCGGCAAGCGCATTCAGCAGGCGGCCAACACCGGGGCCGTGTACTTCCACGCCGATGAAATCACGCCGGGGTTCATTGGTCGCGGCGAAATGCATTTGCTCGCCGTTTCCGAAGCCGATTTCCAGCACTAGTTCGGCATCGCGCGAAAAAATGTTTTTGTAGTCTTTGGGTTCGCCGGAATATTCGATTCCGTAGTGCGGCCATTGTTCGGCGAATGCGCGTTTCTGTGCCGGTGTGACGCGGCCCTGTCGCAACACATAGCTTCGAACGATGCGACGCGGTTTCGGGTCTTCGATGCCGGAGGCGTCATTGTCGACAGCTTCAATGTTGGCGTTTTGATTCATGGCTCAGAAAAACAGGCCGTCGATCGGCGAAGAAGCGTTGGCATTGCGCTTCTTCGGAATGCGTCCGGCCAGGAACGCCTCGCGGCCTGCTTCAACGGCTTTACGCATGGCACTGGCCATCAAGATCGGATTTTTTGCGGAGGCAATCGCGGTGTTCATCAAGACACCATCGCAACCCAGCTCCATCGCAATCGCGGCATCGGATGCAGTACCAACGCCGGCATCGACGATGATCGGTACTTTTGCGTTTTCGATGATTTCGATCAGATTCCATTTGTTCTGGATACCGAGACCGGAGCCAATCGGCGCCGCGAGCGGCATCACGGCAACGCAACCGATCGCTTCCAGTTGTTTGGCGATGATCGGGTCGTCCGAGGTATAGACCATCACGTCGAAACCATCGCGTACCAGGATTTCGGCAGCCTTGATCGTTTCGATCACATTGGGAAACAAAGTCTTCGGATCGCCCAGCACTTCCAGTTTGACCAGACGGTGTCCATCGAGTAATTCGCGCGCCAGTTGGCAGGTGCGAACGGCGTCCTCGACGGTGTAGCAACCGGCGGTGTTAGGCAACAGCGTATATTTTTCCGGCGGCAACACATCGAGCAGATTCGGTGCACTGCTGTCCTGCCCGAGATTGGTTCGGCGAATCGCTACAGTGACGATTTCGGCACCGGCTGCTTCAGTCGCCAGGCGGGTTTCCTCGAAATCCTTGAATTTGCCGGTACCGGTCAACAAGCGCGAGCTATAGCTCTTTCCGGCAATGATGAGCGAAGCATTCGAATGGGATTGATTCATCCGCACATTATGGCGCGAAAGTCGGGTGCTGTTAACTCTTTTGAATCAGCTATCGAGTTCCGATCAGCCACCACCGAGTGCATGCACGATTTCAACCTTGTCGCCATCATTGAGCAAATGCTGCTCATGCAGACTTTTCGGCACGATGCTTCGATTCACTTCGACTGCCACACGGCGATTTGCATAGCCCTGCTGTTCGAGAAGTTGCGAGATGCTGATCGAGCCCGGCATGTCGAGCGTTTGGCCGTTTAAAAATATCTTCATACCGGTATTATAATTCAGACATGCGGGTGTAGCTTAATGGTAGAGCTGTGACTTCCCAAGCCACTGATGTGGGTTCGATTCCCATCTCCCGCTCCACCGCACTCTCTTTGGCCGCTACATAAAGGAAAACCCATGAAGCTGGCCATCTTGTCCCGAAATGCCAAGCTGTATTCGACCCAGCGCCTGGTACAGGCAGCACGCGAACGCGGACATACCGTGCGGGTATTGGACCCGTTGCGTTGTTACATGAAAATCGCTCCGGGCGAATTCCTGCTGAATTATCAAGGCAAGACACTGAAGGGATTTGATGCGGTCATACCGCGCATCGGCGCCTCGGTGACGCGTTACGGAACGGCGGTGCTGCGACAATTCGAAATGATGGGAGCCTATACACCGAATTCGTCGGATGCGATTTTGCGTGCCAGGGACAAATTACGCTGTCATCAGCTGCTTGCAGCGCAGGGGATAGGCTTGCCGACGACGGTATTCGGCGACAACCCGGACGACACCCAGGATTTGCTGCATTTGATCGGCAAACCACCGCATATCATCAAGCTCAATGAAGGCTCGCAGGGAGCTGGCGTAATACTGGCCGAGCAACTGAGTGCATCGCGCAGCGTGATCGAAGCCTTGCGAGGCCTGTACGCGAATTTCCTGGTGCAGGAGTTTATTCCCGAATCGAAAGGGGCCGACATCCGTTGCTTTGTCGTCGGTGATCAGGTGGTCGCGGCCATGAAGCGCCAGGCGGCAGCCGGTGAATTCCGTTCGAATCTACATCGTGGTGGTGCTGCCGCAATCGCTGAATTGACACCGGCCGAGCAGGACGCAGCATTAAGGGCCGCCCAGGTGATGGGGCTGGCCGTGGCAGGTGTCGATTTATTACGTTCCAACCGGGGGCCGATGGTGCTCGAAGTGAATTCTTCACCCGGTCTTGAAGGTATCGAAGGGGTAACCAAAGTTGACATCGCCGGAGCGATGATTGAGCACATGATGAAACATACCAAGGCAGCGACCCGAAAGATCAGGAAAACACCTCGGCGTCTTCAGTAAAGCATTGATTTTGATGCGATAATTCAGTTTTTCCGGTTTCGTGGGCAATGGTTTTTCATCGGAAATCAAGGTCGTTTTTTCCGAATGTGCAATAAACCAGTCATTGCCGCCCATGACTTTCTGCCTGTATGGGAACTAATGATATCTGGCACAATCAATGGCTTATTCCCCCTCAGAGACTATATAGATGCGTTTTTCTACTATTGTGGGCACGTTCGTACTTGTGTTTTCGGGCTCAGTATTTGCTGCAGATGCCATCCAGCTTGACGTTACCAAGGAAAATTTCCTGGAACAACGCAACACAATCGTTACCAAGATCAATAAAGACGTCGATTATGCGGAAATTTCCAACGCGGACCGTGGTGAATTAACCGCCGCCCTGGCGCGTATCGGCGAAAAATTGAATCAAGGCAATTTTTCCAACTTGAGCGATGAAGATCGCAAACAAGTTACCCTCGATCAGGGTATGGTTAACAAGGCGCTGACCCAGGCCAAGAAAGATAGCCGCCTGATTTGCAAAAAAGAACCCATTCTTGGCTCGAATTTTGACAAAAGAGTGTGCCGCACTGCTGCCCAACTCAAGCGCGAAAACGATAAAATGCGTGATGATGGTGCAGCTGGCAGGTCAAACATAAAATAAACGGAATCTCACTCTATGCGCATCCTGGTAATTGAAGACAATCGCGATATCGCCGCCAACCTCGGCGACTTCCTGGAAGATCGCGGTCACACGGTCGATTACGCAGCCGATGGCGTAGCGGGTCTGCACCTGGCAGTCGTCAATGATTTTGATGCCATTATTCTGGACTTGAACCTACCGGGCATGGATGGCCTGGAAGTCTGCAAACGTTTGCGTGCCGAGGGCCGCAAACAGACGCCGGTACTGATGCTCACCGCGCGCGATTCGCTCGACAGCAAACTGGCCGGCTTCGAATCCGGTGCAGACGATTACCTGGTCAAGCCTTTTGCCTTGCAGGAAGTCGAAGCACGCCTGTCGGTGTTGGCGCGCCGCGGCAAAGCCGCACAGCCGCGCGTACTGCATGTGGCCGATCTTGAATACAACCTCGATACACTCGAGGTCATGCGCGGCGGCAAGGCTATCCAGCTCAATCCAACCGCGTTGAAAATCCTGCAATCGCTGATGGAAGCATCGCCTTCTGTGGTAACACGACTTGAATTGGAAAATCGCGTTTGGGGCGAAGAGTTGCCCGACAGCGATTCGCTGCGCGTACACATCCACGGCTTGCGTGCGGCAATCGATAAACCATTCGACAAGGCGCTTATTCAAACCCGTCACGGGATTGGCTATCGAATTGCAGACACTGAGTCGGCCTGAGGGCCTGGCACGGCGTTAAACAATGCAATATCGGCGCAGACTACGCACCCGGATTATTCTTTCTTTTCTGGCACTCGGTTTTGGCCTGACCGCGCTGTTCGCCGTTTCGAGTTTGTATCTGCGTTCCAAGCTGGAAGGCCAGCTGATCGACAATACGATGCAGAAAGAAGTCGACAGCCTGGTCCGTCAGGCTCGCGAAAATCCGAGCGAAGTGCCGTCATTTTCTCTTTACAGTGCGAAAACCTGGAGCGCGCGGACGGCGTATAAAATGCCGCTGTTTCTGCAGGGCCTAGATACTGGCGTCCACAATATTTCCCAGCTCGATGAAGATGGAAAATTGCGCCTCTACAAATACGCGATCCGACGCGACAAGGATTTGGTTAGTTATGTGCGGTATGACGTAACCGGTGCTTCGCTCGGCGAACAACAAATGCTGATCGCATTGGTGTTCGCGGTTTTTATTTTTTCCGCGTTGGCGTGGTTGATTGGTATCTGGTCTTCGTCACGCGTGATCAGTCCGGTAACGGAATTGGCACGACGCGTGGCAGATCTTTCCGGTAGCGATAAGGCACAAGCGCTGGCGCCATATTTCGCGAACGACGAAGTGGGTGAACTGGCAGCAACACTCGACGACTATTCCGGCCGCATGACGCAATTGGTCAAACGCGACCGCGAATTCAATGCCGACGTCAGTCATGAATTGCGAACGCCATTGGCGGTGATTCGCGGCGCCACCGAATTATTATTGGCGAATCCGGAGTTGCCGGAAAAAACCAAATTGCGTTTACAACGCATCGATCGTGCAGCGCTGCAATGTACCGATTTGACGACGGCCCTGCTGATGTTGTCGCGTAACGAACGCGGCGTTGGCAATACCGATATCCACAAGCTTGCCAATAATCTGGCCGAGGCCAATCGCGCACAGATGACCAACAAACCTGTGCAAATCCTCGTCGATGGTTTAAATGATGTATTCGTCAATGCGCCCGAGGCAGTGCTTTCGGTGGCATTGGGCAATCTGATCGGCAATGCTTGCAAATATACGCAGGAAGGCGAAGTCCGGATCGTGATTGAAACCGACCGCGTGATCATCCAGGACACCGGGCCTGGCTTGAGTGAGGAAGATGCGGCGCGCTTGTTTGAACGTGGTTATCGCGGCTCCGGTATCGGTGTTACCACCGGCGGCGGTATCGGCCTGTCGATCGTGCGCCGCTTGTGCGATTTGTACGAATGGAAAGTCAGCATCAAACCGCGCGAAGAAAGCGGCGCGGAAGCCTGCCTGGTATTTGATACAGCGAAATAATTGTGTAGGAGGGACTTCAGTCCCGAACAGGTGGGAAGCATGTCGGGGTTAAAACCCCTCTTACAAAAATTACAAAGGCGTCAGCCAATTACGCTTATCCGGCGTCTTGCCGCTAAACAAACCAAAGAACAATTCCTGGATTTTCAGGGTCAATGGCCCCGGCTTGCCGGTGCCGACCTGACGACCATCAACCGAGCGAATCGGCGTAATTTCCGCTGCGGTGCCGCACATGAAAAGCTCATCGCACAGGTACAGGAATTCACGTGGAATATCGCGTTCGATCACTTCGATCCCGTTGTCTTTCGCCAGCGTCATGATGGTGTTGCGGGTAATGCCGTTCAACAGCGCAGCGCTGATCGGTGTGGTATGCAAAGCGCCGTCAAACACCAGGAAAAGATTTTCGCCTGCACCTTCCGAAAGCAAACCGGTGGAAGCCAGTGCAATGCCTTCGCCGAAGCCAAGGCGGCGCGCTTCACGAGCGATCAATTGGCCAGACAAATAATTGCCGCCGGCTTTTGCACCGGCAGGAATCGTATTTGGAGCCATGCGTTGCCAACTCGATACGCAGGCATCGATACCGGCTTCCAGCACGCCGGCGCCGAGATAGGGACCCATATTCCAGGCAGCCACCGAAACACTGGTCGGGCAATCGGCCGACAAGCCAAAACCACCAAGGTCACGGAATGCGATCGGACGCAAATAGGCTTTGCCCAATCCGTTCGCCTTGATTACTTCATGACAGGCGGCGTTGATTTGATCGAGTGTGTACGGAATCGGCATTTCATAAATTTTTGCCGAGTCATATAAACGCTTGTTGTGATCGTTCAAGCGAAAAATTGCGTGGCCATTATGGGTTTCATAGCAACGAATGCCTTCGAAAACCGATGAACCGTAATGCAAACCATGCGCCATGACGTGCACTGTTGCATCCTGCCAACGTTTGATTTCACCGTTGTGCCAAATGTAATCGGGATAGGTTTGTGTCATGGCGAGCTCCTTAGCGAAGCCGCCATTTTACCTGATTACCGGCTGCTCAGAAGCGTACCCAGTAACATTGCATATGTTTTTCGATGCCAAAACGCATCGAGCTTGTGTCGGCCTGTTTTTTATTCGTATAGAAATCGACGCGAATTCCATACGGTACCGGCGGGCCTTTCGGAGCCGTCTCGATAATATTGCCGTCCTCGTCGAATTTGACCTGGGTATCCACGGTTTCCGGGAACAGCAAATCGACGGTGATCAGGGATTGATAACTGATCTTGTTCAATTGATCCAGGCGCTTGTTCACTTGATCGGTGTCGTTGCCGGTCCATAAAAACAAACCGGCGGCACGGTTGATATCGCCGCTTTCCAATGCACCACGTAAATCCCAGAGCAGGTCGTCCGGTGTGCGTGCACAGGTACGGACCATGCCGTAACCGGTATTTCCCGCAGCCTTGGGCAGGTTTTGTGGGACGGCATCGACGTCCTCGCATTTCTTGTCGGTATAAATAATTTTGCCGTCTTTATCCTGGCAACGATTAATACCTTCCGCGAACGCAGACTGCGGGCTTATTGCACAGGCGAGAAAAAGCAGGGCGCTGACGAAGAAAAATCGCATGCGCCACGATAGCGCGACTTCAGGCCAGACGCGAGAGCACCGACTGCGTGGGTTTGGCAAGATTCAGAGTGTAGAAATGCAATTCCGGTGCACCGGCGGCAAGCAGCCGTTGGCACATCGCAGCCACCATATCGGCAGCGAACTCGCGAATGCTGTCGCTGTCGTCGCCGAACGCCGCCATGCGCTTGCTGACCCAGCGCGGTATCTCGGCGCCGCAGGCTTCGGAAAAGCGCTTCAGCTGAGTGAAATTCGAGATCGGCATGATGCCCGGAATGATCGCCTGGGTAATGCCCATTTTTCTGGCGTCATCGACGAAATGAAAATAGGCATCGGCGTTATAAAAATATTGCGTGATCGCCGAGTTGGCGCCAGCGTCCATTTTTTCCTTGAAACGTTTCAGATCGAGCAGGGCATCTTCGGCCTGCGGGTGCGTTTCCGGATAGCAACCGACTTCGATGTGAAAAAAATCGCCGTGTTCCTGGCGAATAAAGCGAACCAGATCCGAAGCAAAACGGAACTCGCCCATGCGTGCCATGCCGGATGGCAGGTCGCCGCGCAACGCGACTACGCGATTGCAGCCGAGTGCTTTGTAGAGTTGCAGCAGGTTGGCAATTTCTTCCTGGGTACCGCCCATGCAGGACAAATGCGGAACGCCATTCAAACCATGCGTCTGGCGTAATTCGCGTACGGTTTCCGGCGTATAGCTCAACGTTGAACCGCCGGCGCCGAAAGTCACCGAAACAAATTCCGGTTTGTAGACCTTGAGCTTATTGACCGTGCGCGCGAGTTGTTCGCGTTGTTCGTCGTTCTTGGGCGGGTAAAATTCGAAAGAAATTTTTGTCATGGCGTTTTCTTTGAGGCCGCGAGAGCTTTAGCCCCCACCATAACCCTCCCGCTGCGCGAAACAACGGGAGGGGGATTATTACGTTGCAGCTTTGTCGCAAGCCGTTATATCAATAACGATAATGATCCGGCTTGTACGGACCTTCGACATCGACGCTCAGGTAAGCGGCTTGCTCCGGGGTCAGTCGGGTCAATACCACGCCGATTTTTTCCAGATGCAAACGTGCAACTTCTTCGTCGAGTTTTTTCGGCAGGATGTAAACCTTGTTTTCGTAGGTGTCTTTATTGGCCCACAAATCAATCTGTGCCAGCGTTTGATTCGAGAACGAGTTCGACATCACGAAGCTCGGGTGACCGGTGGCGCAACCGAGGTTGACCAGACGGCCTTCGGCCAGCATGTAGATCGCGTTGCCGTTTTTGAAAGTGTATTTATCGACTTGCGGCTTGATATTGAGTTTGACGGCATCAGAATTGTTCAGACGGTCAACCTGGATTTCATTGTCGAAATGGCCGATGTTGCAGACGATGGCCTGGTCTTTCATTTGCTGCATGTGTTCCAGCGTCAGCACATCTTTATTGCCGGTGGTGGTGACGTAGATATCGCCGCGACCGAGCGTTGCTTCAACGGTGTTGACTTCGAAACCTTCCATCGAGGCTTGCAGCGCATTGATTGGATCGATTTCGGTCACGACAACGCGGCATCCGTAAGCGCGCAGGGAATGCGCCGAGCCTTTGCCGACATCGCCATAACCACAAACGACCGCGACTTTGCCGGCTAGCATCACGTCCATCGCGCGCTTCAAACCATCGGCCAGCGATTCGCGGCAGCCGTACAGATTGTCGAACTTCGATTTGGTAACCGAGTCATTGACGTTGATCGCAGGCACGCGCAAACCGCCGGCTTCCATCATTTGATACAGGCGATGCACACCGGTGGTGGTTTCTTCGGAAACACCACGCCAGTCTTTCATCACGGTGGTCCAGAAGCCCGGACGTTCGGTCGCGGTGCGCTTCAGCAAATTCTTAATCACTTGTTCTTCGTGCGAACCGGAAGCGGTGTTGACCCAATCCGAGCCCTGTTCCATTTCGTAACCTTTGTGCAGCAACAAGGTCACGTCGCCGCCGTCATCGACGACGAGTTCAGGACCTTTGTTGCCCGGGAAGGTCACGGCATCGAGTGTGCAATCCCAATACTCTTCCAGGGTTTCGCCTTTCCAGGCGAATACCGGTGTGCCGGTTTTTGCGATCGCGGCGGCAGCATGGTCTTGCGTCGAGAAAATATTGCAGGACGCCCAGCGCACGTCGGCACCGATGTCTTTCAGGGTTTCAATCAGCACGGCCGTTTGAATGGTCATGTGCAGCGAGCCGGTGACGCGGACACCTTTCAGTGGTTTGGCGGTGGCGTATTTTTTGCGGATCGACATCAGGCCGGGCATTTCGTGTTCGGCGATATCGAGTTCTTTGCGTCCCCAATCGGCCAAGCTGATGTCGGCGACTTTGTAATCGGGTTTGATATTGGTTACTGCGTTCATTGTGTAGCTCCAGATAGAATTTCGTCATGGACGAAAGGATATCGGGCGCCGTTGAAACGGTTTTACCTTCATCGAGCCTGTTCCCTTGCGAATCAAATTCACCGGGCTTGCAGCGCCCCTCGATGGGGTGGTGTGTTGTAGGAGGGACTTCAGTCCCGACAGCATTTGCAAGAGGGACTTTAGTCCCGAGTCTCGCAGTGCCATCGGGGTTAAAACCCCTCCTACAATTTACTTCTTCAGGCCGGCATCTTTGCGTAATGC
>JBOHYG010000157.1:0-30738 GCA_050737875.1 Arenimonas sp.
GTGAATACCGTGGTGAACAGCCAATTGACTGCCGTTCTGGCGGAAAGCGGGGCTTTCATGATGGATGTGTTCGCTCCTTTCATCGCCCCTTTAGAGCAAGAGCTCGGAACCATGCACCAGCCGCGTGTCGGCCAGGCGCACGGCATGGTCGATTTTGCCGCCTATGAGGCCCGGATCAATGCCACCAATTACGCATTAACCCATGACGACGGTATCGACCTGGATTACGGCGAGGCCGACCTGATTCTGGTCGGCGTTTCACGGTCGGGCAAGACGCCAACCTGCCTTTATCTGGCCCTGCATTACGGTGTGAAGGCCGCGAATTACCCGCTGACCGAGGAAGATCTGGAAAATGACGAAATGCCCAAGCGCTTGCAGGCGCACCGTCGAAAATTATTCGGTTTAACCATCGATCCGATCCGTTTGCAACAAATCCGTACCGAGAGAAAGCCGAACTCGCGCTATGCAACCCTGGATCAATGCAAGAAAGAAGTGGCGATCGCAGAAGCCCTGTTCAGGAATCAGCAACTGCCGCATCTGAGTACGACCCATACGTCGATTGAAGAGATTGCCAGCAAAATTCTTGCGCAGTTTGGCATACAAAAACACATGTATTAATTGCCTCGCAAAAAAAATCGGGGCAGGGCAGATGTTTTTGTCCGTCAGTGCTAGCATCTATGCATGTCACGTTTTATTCGCCCGAGCGCGTTACCAAGAATCAGCCGACTTAGCTGGTTGATGGGCTTGTACGGCGAGAATTACGAACGTGCGGAAAACCTGTTCAATACAGCGATATTAAAGGCCGGCCACTATCAATCTTCCGGTCATGATGGCCTGGCATTGATGCTCGATGTGATTGAAGTGCACGCCTATACGCTGGAGCTGAAGCTCAGTTATAACTTGCTCGATCCAGTGTCTGGCCAGCCCGATCCGTCCGCATTTATCCGCGTCTATCGTGATACGCAGCAGTGTGAAGTGACGCACTGTTACGTCGGACGGCAATGGCAGGATGTTTTGGGATTGAGGCCGTCCACCAAGGTTATGGTGGGTCATCGTTTGCGCATGAATAGTTTTCTCAACAAGTGGCTCGATTATCTGGACATTCAGGGACACGCGCCGCACACCTTGCTGCGAGTAGATGAAAATTTATTGCCGACAAATGCTTGACGCGGTGCGAGGCGATCATTACAATTCCGCTTCTCCATTTAGGGGGCTATAGCTCAGCTGGTAGAGCACTTGCATGGCATGCAAGGGGTCAACGGTTCGACTCCGTTTAGCTCCACCAGATGTAGTTGCTACATAAAGTTTTGCGTGTCCCCATCGTCTAGAGGCCTAGGACACATCCCTTTCACGGATGCGACCGGGGTTCGAATCCCCGTGGGGACGCCACTTAATTAGTGGCGATTCGATAAATACCCAGCGAAAGCTGGGTTTTTTATTGCGAAAAATAAAATACCATGCAGTTTCAGGGGCGGGGCAAAAGCATGAGCATTCAGTTCACCATCCATGATTGGGCCGCGTATGCGCCTGGGCTGCAAGATCAAGCTGCCTGGAAAGAGTGGTCGGAAGATGCCTTTCTGCCCGAAGGCGATGATGTGCCTGCCTTGTCGGAAATGCCGGCCATGCAACGCCGCCGTCTAGAAAGAGTCGGTCGGACCGCTTTGCAGGTCGCATATTGGTGCCAGACTGCTGAAGTCGCGGATATCCCACTCGTATTTGCCAGCCGTCATGGCGATATTCAACGTACCTACGAAATGCTCGAAGTGCTAGCCAGGAAAGAAGCGCTTTCTCCCACGCATTTCGGGCTTTCCATCCACAATGCCATCGTCGCGCAATATTCGATTGCCAGACAGTTGAAGCAGAATTATCTTGCGGTCGCGGCTGGCCTATCTACCGCCGAAGCCGCTGTCATCGAGGCAATCGGTCTGCTCAATGACGGTCATGATGAAGTTATGGTCGTCATGTACGACGGTTTGTTGCCGGAGTCGTATCAGCAATTCCAGGACGAGGCGGGCGCCGAATATGCCTGGGCATGGCGAATGAAAAAGGCTGAAAGCAATCCGGTTTCAGGTACGTTTTCATTGGAAATCGGAGCTGGAGATCGATCAGAAGCGGGCAGCCAATCGAGCTTGCCACACGGACTGGATGTAATGCGTTTCGTGCTCTCGAATGAGACAGGTCTGCATTTTTTCGACGGTTCACGACACTGGAACTGGTACCGCCATGCTTAGGCGAATCAATTACCACTGGCGTCGATTGGCTACCGGCAGTGCGTTTTCATTGTTTGGCATCGGTGGCGCCTTGCTTTGGCTGATCGTATTTCCAGCCCTGCATTTATTTATTCGGGACGAAGCGAAGCGGGGAAGTGCTGCCAGACTGGTTGTGCATAAATCATTCGCCCTTTTTATTGGCTACATGCATCGCATGGGGATCCTGACCTATGAAATTAAGGGCCTGGAAAGCTTGCAACGTTCCGGCTTGTTAATTCTTGCAAACCATCCAACCTTGATAGACATCGTTTTCCTGATATCCCTGCTTAGAAATGCCGATTGTGTAGTCCGTTCAGGTCTGGCAAAAAACATCGCAACCCGGGGGCCAGTTCAGGCGACGGGCTATATAAGCAACGACAACGCTGCGGAATTAATTGATTCCTGCATTAAATCGGTGAAATCCGGCAAAAATCTGGTGATCTTTCCCGAGGGCAGCCGCAGCAAACCCGACCGGCTTCTGCCCTTCCAGCGTGGGGCCGCAAACATAGCTGTCAGGGGGCGCTTGAACATTACCCCGGTGCTGATTAAATGCACCCCACCAACGCTTTCCAAGGGGCTTGGGTGGTACAATATCCCTTCACGCCGCTTTCACGTCAGCCTAGAAGTTCTGCCAGATATTTCGGTAGACAGCTTCTGTGTCGATACTGAAGCGTTGGCGGCAAGAAAGTTAACCGAATATCTGACAGATTTCTTTACCACGGAGTTGAAACGTGCAGGCGCTTGAATTGGAAATTAAGGACTTGATCATCACAACCATGTCTCTTGAAGACATTACGACGGATGACATCGATTCTTCCGCACCGCTGTTCAACGAAGGCCTCGGCCTGGATTCGATTGATGCACTCGAATTGGGCCTGGCCTTGCAAAAACGCTATGGCGTGACATTAGCTGCCGATTCCGAAGAAACCCGCAAACATTTTGCGAGTGTAAAGACACTTTCTGCATTCATCGCAGAACAACGTAAACAGTGACGCCATGAATAAACAAGAATTATTTCTGCATATTGTCGGCATCATGCGCGACACCTTTGCTATCGAACCCGAAAAAATCACGCTTGAATCCAAGCTCGGTGAAGATTTGGACATCGACAGCATCGACGCCGTCGATCTGATCGTCCAGTTGAAACCGTTGCTGGGCAGTGCCCTGAAGCCCGAAGCATTCAAAGCAGTGCGTACCGTGCAAGACGTGATTGACGTGGTGCATGACATGATGCATTCCGAGAACGAAATTAAAACCGGCACTTGAACGTGTCGATACGTAATGCCCTGATCGGGCTCGTTACCGTTCTATATCCGCTTGCGATTTATTTCAGTCTTGGACATTTCGAGCCGCGCTGGATTGCCCTGATTCTGCTTTCCGTTGCCGTGCTGCGCGCACTGACTTCACCGGAAAAATTCTGGCGTTATGCAGCAGGCGCCGCCCTGTTGCTGGCGCTATTGAGCATGTACCTGAACCAGGCGACTCCGTTGAAGTTGTACCCGGTCATCGTGAGTGCGACCTTGCTGAGCGTATTTGCGATCAGCCTTTGGCATCCGCCATCGGTCATCGAACGCCTAGCCAGATTGCAAGATCCGAACTTGCCCGAACAGGCAATTGCCTACACAAAAAAAGTCACAATCGTCTGGTGCGGATTCTTCCTGTTCAACGGATTGATTGCATTTGCGACTGCCTTGTATGCATCCGACAAGACCTGGGCCCTTTATAACGGGCTGATTTCATATTGCCTGATGGGTATTTTGTTCGCCGGTGAATGGCTGGTTCGACCAAAACACAAGCCGGATGTCAGCAATGGCTAGTACATTTTCAATAACCAATCTCGCAATTCCGACGGCATCGCCGGAAGCGAACCAGATCATTGCCTTGTCTCCTGGCGAAAGTATTTCCCGGGCCGATTTTATTCGCCGTGTCGATGACTGGCAGTTTTTCTTTTCGGAATTGCCAGGACGGAAATTCGCGCTTTATCTTGAAGACGCATGCGAACTGGCGGCTGCTTTGTGGGGAGCCTGGCATGCCGGGAAGATTGTCGTATTGCCCGGCGATAGATTGCCTTCGACACTGAAGCAATTGTCGGATCTGGTGGATGGCGCCATCGGTGAAATGCCTTCTGCCATCTCAATTCCAGATAAAGGTTTTGCGAAGAGTCCGATTGAACGAGTCGGATTGGATATCGAGCAAACCGGACTGGTAATTTTCACTTCGGGTTCCACCGGTGAACCTAGCGCCATCGAGAAAAAACTTTGCCAGTTACAGGCAGAAGTGATCGCACTCGAAAGCAGCTTTGGCGAAAAACTCGGCAATGCGGTGATTTATGGCACCGTTTCGCACCAACACATTTACGGACTATTGTTCCGGGTCTTGTGGCCTTTGACATCGAGTCGCGTTTTTTACACGCAACGCCTGGAATATCCGGAACAAATTGCAAAACATCTAGGCGATCACGACAGTACTTTGATCGCCAGCCCCGCACACCTGAAACGTCTGCCGGAAAACCTGGATTGGCTGCCTATGTCGGCCCGGTTGAAAGCCGTTTTTTCTTCCGGCGGGCCTTTGAGCGCCGAATCCTCGGATAAGGTCACCCAGCTTTGGCAACATCGACCGATAGAAGTCTTCGGCAGTAGTGAAACCGGCGGTATCGCCTGGCGTCAATCCGATGATGGCGCTACCAGCTGGTTGCCATTGCCGGGCGTCGAGTGGGAAATTGTCGATGAGCACTTGCAGATTCGCTCTGCGCATCTGGCAAGTCCAGATTGGTTCATCACCCAGGATCGCGCCGCGATTCGCGATCAGAATAAATTTGAATTGCTTGGACGCAGCGATCGAATCATCAAGCTGGAAGAGCGCCGTATTTCATTGACTGCAATCGAGAATAGTTTGCTGGCATCGGGACACGTACAGGAATGCAAGTTGCTGGTGTTGCCCGGGCAGCGTGAACGTTTGGCGGCTGTAGCCGTGCTCAACGCAAACGGAAAGCAACTATTGCAGACAAAAGGCAAGTTGGCGGTAGTCAATCAGCTGCGTGCAGACCTGGAAGCTTCGGTGGACCCTATAGCGATACCGAGGCATTGGCGTTTCCTCGATGTCTTGCCTGTCGATAGTCAAGGCAAGACCAGTCAAAGGCTATTGGCCGAATTGTTTCGCATGAGTTTGCCTTCGAGCAAAACGCTACGCTCCGATTCCGCCTCGGCACAATTGGAGTTGATAGTCAGCAAGGATTTGATTGTTTTTGATGGCCATTTTTCCCAGCAGGCGGCGGTCGTGCCCGGTGTGGCCCTGATTGATTGGGCAATCAAGCATGGACGCCATTTGTTTTCATTCAATCATCGGTTTTTGCGGATTGAAGCTTTGAAATTCCAGCAAGTCATTCGTCCCGATAACACGGTAAATCTGGATCTGCAGTGGAACCCGCAAAAGGGTGCCTTGATGTTTCGATATGAATCAGCGCTGGGTATGCATGCCAATGGACGGATCGTTTTTTCGATGCCTGATACTGGTGTAACGCGATGACGACAGGCACCGAAAATTTCAAACCGGTCATCGTGATCCCGGTTTATAACCACGCAAAACCGGTCGCATTGCTTTTGGAAAAAATCCAGGCTTTCGATGTGCCTTGCCTGTTGGTGGATGATGGTTCGGAAGCAACTTGTGCTGCAGCACTCGATGGTTTGCGTGACAAATATCCCGACCGTGTCAGCGTGCTGCATTTGCCGGAAAATCAGGGGAAGGGTGGTGCTGTAATGACCGGGTTCCGTCATGCGGCAGAGCAGGGCTATAGTCATGTGCTGCAGATCGATGCGGACGGTCAGCACGAACCCGCCGATATTCCCGGTTTTCTGAAAGATGCCAGTGATTATCCGAACGACATTATTTGCGGTTGCCCGATCTACGACACCTCGGTGCCGAAAGCTCGTTTGTATGGCCGCTATGCGACGCATATCTGGGTCTGGATAAATACTCTTTCGTTTGAAATTCGCGATTCGATGTGCGGTTTCCGCGTCTATCCATTGGCAAGCACGATCAAGGTGCTGGACAGCAATGCGATCGGTAAGCGAATGGATTTCGATATCGACATCCTGGTGCGTGCCCACTGGCGCGGTATCCGCGTGCGTAACCGCCTGACCCGGGTTACCTATCCGGAAGACGGCGTTTCGCATTTCGATGCGCTGCGCGACAACGTGCGTATCTCCAAAATGCACGCGAAATTTTTCTTCACAATGCTGGTGACCTGGCCGGCCATCTTGTTCAGGCGTTTGCAACGGTCATGAAGAAAAATCATTGGGCCGATTTGGGAGAAAGTACGTTCGTCGCCGGTATCTGGTTCTTGTACGGTGTTTATCGTGTTTTCGGCCGTTTGCCTTTTCGACTCTTTCTTTACCCGGTCGTGAGTTATTACTGGCTGACCAGTCCGCTTGCAAGGCGTTCCTCGATGGAATATTTGCAGCGCGTGTATGAGTCGCAGCATGTCTTCAGCAAGCCGCCTGGTCGTTGGCAGGGCTACAAGCATTTCCTGCAATTTGGTGAAACCCTGCTCGATAAATTATTGGCAATCGGTGGCAATTATCCGACTGGCAAAGTCGATTTGTCCGAGCACAAGATTATCTGGAACGAACTGGAGAACGGTCAGGGGTGCCTGATTGTCACAGCGCATCTTGGCTGTCTCGAGTTGATGCAATCGGCGTCTACATGGAAGCGCAAATTCACGATCAATATCCTGGTGCATACGGCACATGCGACCAGTTTCAATCGCATCTTGAATCGCATTAACCCGGATACCGGCGTCAATTTCCTGCAGGTGACTGCATTTAATGCTCCCACCGCAATGATGCTGGCTGACCGTATCGCAGCTGGTGAAATTGTCGCAATTGCCGGCGATCGGGTTCCGACTGCAGGCGAACGAATCGTAAGTGCCCCATTTCTCGGAAAAGCGGCACCATTTCCGGCCGGCCCGTATTTGATTGCCTCTCTACTGACATGCCCGGCCTATGCGATGGTTTGCATGAAGCAGGGCGATGGCTACAGGCTGAGAGTTGAAAAATTGGCGGATGCAGTCGCCACTCCACGTACAAAACGTGGCGAATTAATCGAGCAGCAAGCAACAAAGTATGCCTCGTGGCTGGAACACCGGGTGGCTGAATCACCTTTTGATTGGTTTAATTTTTTCCCGTTTTGGGATCAGGCAGTTCGCAATGAAAAATGATGAAATGAAAAACGGCTCCGTGCTCATTGAGGGCACCGACATCACGATTGAAGACGTCATTGCCGTTGCCACGCGCAACAGTGCATTGAAATTGTCCGATCAGGAAGCTTTCCGTACCCGCATCAGCCGAGGTGCAGAATTTGTCGATCGCCTGATCGCCGAAGACGGTGTCGTTTACGGCGTAAGCACGGGATACGGCGATTCCTGTACGGTCACGATTCCGCCTTCGATGATTTCCGAATTGCCTGCGCATCTGTACACCTATCATGGCTGCGGACTGGGTCGTTTTTTCGACGAAGTGGAAACGCGTGCCATTCTGGTATCGCGATTGGTTTCGCTTTCGAAAGGTGTCTCCGGCGTTAGCTACGGTTTGCTCCAGCAAATCTCGGGCCTGCTACATCACGATATCCTGCCCCGCATTCCGGCTGAAGGTTCGGTAGGCGCCAGCGGCGATCTAACGCCTTTGTCGTATGTCGCAGCCGCCTTGTGCGGTGATCGCGAAGTGATGGTGAATGCAAAAATCCATTCCGCTGCAGATGCCTTGCACGCTGCCGGCATGGCACCGATTCAATTACGACCGAAAGAAGGTCTCGCCATCATGAACGGCACTGCCGTGATGACGGCTTTGGCTTGCCTGGCATGGAAGCGTGCCGATTACTTGTCGCGACTGAGCACGCGCATCACCGCGTATGCAGTAATCGGCAGCGCCGGTAACGCACACCATTTCGACGAAACGCTTTTCTCGGTCAAGCCGCATGCAGGCCAGCAACGTATCGCTGCGCGTTTGCGCGAAGACCTGGCTTCCGACCGTCCACCTCGCAACGAAAAACGTTTGCAGGATCGCTATTCGCTGCGTTGTGCGCCGCACGTCATTGGCGTGCTCGAAGACGCGTTGCCATGGTTCAAGCAAACCATCGAAAACGAGCTCAATAGTGCAAACGACAATCCAATCATCGATGCAGAACAGGAAATGGTTTTGCATGGTGGCCACTTCTATGGCGGCCACATTGCATTCGTGATGGACTCGATGAAGAACACGGTCGCCAATCTTGCCGACTTGATGGACAGGCAAATGGCATTGCTGGTCGATGAGCGCTACAACCACGGCCTGCCGGCCAATTTGACCGGTGCCAAGGGCGAGCGCAAAGCGCTCAATCATGGTTTGAAAGCCTTGCAGATCAGTGCCTCTGCCTGGACGGCGGAAGCGCTCAAATTGACGATGCCGGCTTCCGTATTCTCGCGTTCGACCGAGTGCCACAACCAGGACAAGGTCAGCATGGGGACGATTGCCGCTCGCGACTGCCTGCGCATTATCGAATTGACCGAACAAGTCGCGGCCGCTTTGTTGATTACGGTTAGACAGGCAATCGAATTGCGTATGGGCCTGGACGCCGACATGAAATTGAGTCCGGTACTCGCCGATATGCATGCACGCCTGCAGGCATCGATTCCATTCATTGCCGAAGACCGCGCCTTGGACAAGGAACTGCGTGCTTTGCTGGATGAAATCCGTTCCGATTCCTGGAGCTTGTATGAAGCCTGAGTGGTCCGCCGAAATCGAACTGTCACCGGCGTTCCATGATCTGGATCCCATGGCGGTGGTTTGGCACGGTCACTACATGAAGTATTTCGAGCTGGCGCGTTGCACGATGCTGCAGAAATACGATTACGACTATCCACAAATGCGTGATTCCGGTTTCATGTGGCCGATCGTGGATTTTCGTACCAAATACGTCGCTCCATTGCGCTACGGCCAAAAAGTAAAAGTTCGCGCAAAGATTGTCGAATGGGAATTTCGCCTGAAGATCGAATATCTGGTGACCGATGTCGAGACCGGAAAAGCGTTGACGCGCGCGTATTCGGTCCAGGTCGCGGTAGGTATCGAAACACAGGAAATGTGTTTTCAGTCGCCTGCCGTCTTATTGCAGAGACTCGGAATTAAATCATGAGCTGCAACGGATTCTTCAGGCTGTTCGCCACCTTGATTTTTGTCTTGTTGAGCGCCGTCAGTGGCGAGGTTTCCGCACAAGCCAAGAAAACCAGCTTGATCCCGGAAGTAAATATCCTGCGCGGCAATTTCGAACAAGTTCGTTATCTCAAGGGTTTCAGGAATCCGCTGAAATCGGAAGGCCATTTTTTGGTGTCCAAATCGCATGGCGTTATCTGGCAGGGCGTGAAGCCTTTCCCAACGACGATCCTGGTCAGGAATTCCGGCGCCATAGTCAATCTGGACCAGAAAAAACCTGCAGTAAAAAGCAGCAAGAAGCCCAATGCAGCGATGAGCAAAATCATGCTGGCGATGCTGTCGGGCGACCAGGCTGAAATGGCCAAATATTTCAATATCAAGCGCTCGGAAAGCAATGGTATCTGGACCCTCAACCTGCAACCGAAAGGCGGCATGGCAAGAGTATTCAGCCGGGTCGAAGTCAAAGGCGACCGCTATGTCCAGAAAGTGCTGATGGAAGAAAAGAGCGGCGATAAAACCGAACTGAGTTTTAGTGCCCACAGCGAAGTGCCGAACACCCTTAGCACCGAAGAGCTGAAATATTTCCAATGAACCAGGGAAAGCATCGCATCGAGTTGTTCGCGGCCATTACATGGCTCGTGCTCGTACTTGCGCTTTGCTTTCACCAGGTTCAATTCTGGGGTTCGAATAATCTCGATAGCGACGTGATGGCATTGCTGCCAAAAACCAAACATGATGTTTTGGTTACGCGTGCCAATGACAATATGGCCGAGGCGGCGACACGCGATGTTGTCATTCTGATTGGCAGCAAGGATTCAGAGGCCAGCAAACAAGCCGCTTCCATTTTTGATGCACGCATAAAAAAGACTACCGGATTATTGCGAGCGCAAACGGTCTCGGAAACCGACACGCAGGCGGCGCTTGATTTTTATGCGCGCTATCGTGATCGCCTGTTAACGCCGCAACAAAAAAAGGTGCTCGAACAGACCAGCGACGATGAGTTGCTCCAGGCGAGCATGCAGCGCTTGTATGGCGTCGGTGCATCGAGTGGCTTAAGTAGCTGGATATCGGACCCCTTGGCACTCTCTACCGATTGGTGGCAGTCGCGACTCGGCGAAGACATGACGCAGGAAGATGGTTTCGTGTTGACGCAAGTCGGCGACAAGACCTGGGTGGTACTGCAATACGAAAGCGAGCTGTCGGCATTCCAGCTGGACGGCGTTGCCCATATCCAGCAACTGATCGAGTCTGCCGGAAATGACGCGAAACGTTCGTATCCCGAAATCGAAATCCTGAATGCCGGCGTACCTTTGCATGCCGAAGCCGCCGCCGTTCGAGCTAATTGGGAAATCAACACGATTGGTTATGGTTCGCTGGCCGCGGTGATGCTGCTGGTATTTTTTGCTTTCATGAAACTACGGCCATTGTTTCTGGTGTCGGGTTCTTTGCTGATTGGTGTCGCCGCAGGTATCAGCGTGACTGCGTTGATTTTCGGCAAAGTCCATTTGCTGACAATGGTTTTCGGCGCCAGCCTGGTTGGTGTCGCGGAAGATTATGGCATCCACTATTTTTCCAGCCGCCAGGGTAATCCTGATACAAAAACATTTCCGATGATGCGTTATCTGCTTCCGGGAATGTGGTTGGCGTTTCTCACCAGCGCACTGGCTTATCTGAGCCTGGGCATGGCGCCTTTGCCCGGTTTGCAGCAGATGGCGGTGTTTTCTGCGGTTGGTCTACTCGCCGCATTCCTGACAGTGGTTTGCTGGTTCCCCTACCTGGATAAACAGGCACCGAAACGCAGCTGGCTTTCCGAAAATATTTCCGATTCCCTGAAATCCTGGCCCCGCTGGAAATGGCAAAAAACTTCGCATAAATTATTTGCATTGGTTGTCGTGGTGTTTATTGGCCTCGGGTTTTTCAAATTGCATAGCGAAGATAGTTTGCGGCAATTGCAAAGTTCGCCTGCCATTCTTGTCGAACAACAGAAACAGGTTTCCGAAATCCTGGGCTTGCCCAGCCCGGCACAATACGTGTTGGTCACCGGCACGAGCGAAGAAGAACTTTTGCAGACGGAAGAGCGCCTGAAGCCGTTGCTCGACAAACTCGTGGTGGAAAAAACGATTCGTTCGTACAACGCGGTGAGCGACTGGATTCCGTCGAAGAAGCGGCAATCCGAAAACCGCATGCTGGTTGCCGAAGCCGAAAGCAAAGTACTGGCAGGTGTTTCGGCATCGCTCGGCGAAGATCTCGAGAAACAAGCTTCGAGCGAAACACCGTTTACGTTCAAGGAATGGTCGTCATTGAATTTCACCCAGCCGATGCAAGCGCAGTATCTCGGCGAAGCCGACGGCAAGTGGGGCAGTGTGGTGATGATCAACGGCCTGAATTCCGAACAATCACTGGCCAAGCTTGCAGAGACAACGGCCAATATCCCCGGCGTGAGAATGATTGATCGATCCGGCGAAATTTCCAGCCTGCTGATGCATTACCGAAGCAAGATGACGATCCTGCTTTTCGTCGGCTATTTCTTGGTTGCCCTGGCGTTATTCCATCGTTACAAATCTCAGGCATGGCGTGCCATGTTGCCGACGATCATTGCAGCTCTGGCCAGCTTGTCTGCTTCCGCCTGGCTTGGTGAACCAGTGCAATTATTTACCGTGCTTGCACATTTCCTGATTCTTGGAACCGGCATCGATTACGGTATTTTCCTGCTGGAACATCATACCGATCCATCCAGCTGGCTTGCCGTTTGCCTTGGTGCCGCCAGCACCTTGCTGGCATTTGGTTTGTTGGCATTATCCGCTACACCGGCTTTACACACGTTCGGTTTATCGATGCTGTTTGGCGTCGGTTTGTCCTGGTTGTTATCACCTTGTTTTCGCTTGTCAGCAGATGCAGACATGGCATTGGCACATTGAGAGATTGAGAGATTGAATATGCGCATTGAAACCACAGAAATTTTAATTATCGGTGCAGGTCCGGCAGGATCGGTCGCGGCTGGCTTCTTGCGTCAGCAAGGCAGGCAAGTACTGATTATCGAGAAAGAGCAATTTCCACGCTTCTCGATTGGCGAAAGCTTGTTGCCGCAGAGCATGGAATACATCCAGGCTGCCGGTATGCTACAGGCCGTTGTCGAGGCTGGGTTTCAATACAAAAACGGCGCGGCATTCGCACGTGGCGATAAACATACCAGTTTCGATTTCCGCAAGAAATTTTCGGAAGGCTGGGGCACCACTTATCAAGTGCAACGTGCCGACTTCGACAAAGTGTTGGCCGATTGCGCCGAAAAAGCCGGTGCCGAAGTTCGCTACCGCCATGAAGTGACCGCGATCGATGTTGAATCCGATAAGCCAAGTGTTACGGTCAAATCACCCGACGGTGAAATCTATCAGGTGCAAGCGCAATTCTTGCTTGATGCGAGCGGCTTTGGTCGTATTCTTCCACGCTTGCTGAAACTGGAAAAACCTTCCAACTTCCCGACCCGTGGCGCGATCTTCACGCACATTCAGGACAATACGCCGATCGGCAGTTTCGATCGCAATAAAATTTTGGTTACCGTGCATCCGGAACATTGCGATGTCTGGTATTGGACAATTCCATTTTCGAATGGCCGCTGCTCGCTGGGCGTGGTTGCGAAGACCGAATTCCTGGACCAATACAAGGGAACCGAAACCGAGCGTTTGCAAGCTATCGTTGATGAAACACCGAGCCTTGCATCGTTGCTGAAGAACGCCGAATGGGACACACCAGCTCGCCAAATTATTGGTTATTCGGCCAACGTCGATTCCCTGTGGGGCAAGAACTATGCATTGCTGGGCAACGCAGGTGAATTCCTTGATCCGGTATTCTCGTCCGGCGTTACCATTGCGTTCAAATCGGCAAGCCTGGCTTCTGCCTGTATCAAGCGTCAATTTGCCGGCGAAACTGTGGATTGGCAAAAAGATTATGGTTCACCCTTGCGCGCCGGTGTCGATACATTCCGCGGCTTCGTCGAATCCTGGTATGAAGGTGGCTTCCAGCAAATTATTTTCCACGAGAACCAATCACCGGAAGTGCGTGAAATGATTTGTGCGATTCTTGCCGGTTATGCCTGGGACATGAAAAACCCGTACGTCGCCGAAACCAAGCGCCGTTTGGGGGTGTTGGTGGAATTGTGTTCGATCGCTTGAAGTAATTCGAATGAGTAATTATTTTCTAAATGAACTTGGCATCATCTGTTCGATGGGCGCCAACAAAGACCAGGTTGTCAGTAACCTGTTTAGCGAAACCTTGCCTGAAACTTTATCGGTCAGCGAACTCTATTCCGCAGGCCGCCCTTGCTTCATCGGTAGCGTGAACACAGAACTGCCCGATCTTTCCCATTTGGAAAAACAATGGCGTAGCCGTAACAACCAGTTGATCGCCGCCGCCGCAGCACAAATCAAGCCTGTGGTGGATGCATTGATCGGCCGACATGGCGCTCACAGAATTGCCGTTGTGCTTGGTACCAGCACGTCCGGCGTCGGTGAAAGCGAGCAGGCGCACATGCACAGGCTTGCGAATTCGGAATGGCCCGAGAACTTCCATTACATGCAGCAGGAACCCGGTGCGCCGGCTTTATTCCTTAGTCATATACTTGGGGTCAAAGGTCCGAGCCACGTGATTTCGACTGCATGTTCATCCAGTGCCAAAGCACTGGCATCCGGCGTGCGGTTGCTGGATGCCGGTATCGCAGATGCCGTTATCGTAGGCGGCTCCGATTCATTATGTGCTTTCACCTTGGCAGGTTTTGGTTCGCTTGAATCGCTGTCGGTTGATCGTTGCAATCCATTTTCGGCAAATCGAAAAGGTATCAATATCGGCGAAGGCGCTGCCTTGTTCGTGATGAGTCGCGAACCTGGTCCGGTGCAATTGTTGGGCTGGGGCGAGAGTTCGGATGCCCACCATATGTCGGCGCCGGAACCAAGCGGGGCAGGGGCGGGCAGTGCGCTGTTGCAAACCCTGCAGCGTGCAAATCTGCAACCGCATCAAATTGACTACATCAATTTGCATGGCACCGCGACACCGCAGAATGACGCGATGGAAGCACGCATCGTGCATGAAATATTTGGCGATGCAGTACCGGCAAGTTCAACCAAGGCGTTGACCGGTCACACACTAGGTGCAGCGGGAGCCGTTGAAGCAGCCTTATGCTGGCTGAGTCTGGTGCAAAATCCGGAAAATGCATTGCCGACACATTGGTTTGATGGCGAGCCTGATACAGGCATACCGAGTATCCAATTGGTCCAGCCCGGTCAGAAAAATTCGCGGCCATTGCAGTACATCGTTAGTCAAAGTTTCGCTTTCGGCGGTAGCAACGCGGCCATTTGCCTGGGACGTGCATGATGCAGAAAGAGATCATTACACTCGATCAGGTATTGCCGCATCGCGACACCATGCGTTGGCTGGATCGTTTGTTGAGTCATGACGAGCATTTGGTGGTCGTTGAAGCATTCGTTCGTGAAAGTCACGTACTCTCCGTTGATGAAGGCGTGCCTGCCTGGGCCGGCATAGAATACATGGCGCAAGCGATCGCGACCTGGGCGGGTTGCAATGCGATGACCAAGAACGAACCGATCAAAATCGGTTTCTTGCTCGGCACCCGAAAATACGAATGTGAGCAAGAGTATTTCTACATCGGGCAACGTTTGGTAATTCACGCATACTGCGAATTGTTCGGCGACAATGGCCTCGGAATGTTCAGCTGCAAAATCCTGGATGGTGAAAAGGAAATTGCCACGGCCAGTTTATCGGTATACGAACCACCCAATGGGTCCGATTTTTTAGCGAGTAATCCCACATGAAAGATCACACAGTATTGGTGACCGGCGCCAGTCGCGGTATCGGCCGTGCCATTGCACTGCGATTGGCGAAAGACGGTTTCAATATCGTCGTCCATTGCCGTAGCCGCATCGATGAAGCCGAACAGCTTTGCACGGAAATCCGCAGCCTTGGTGTCGAAGCCCGAAGCTTGAGTTTTGATATTTCAGATCGTGCGAAGTGCGTGGAATTGTTGCTGAAGGATGTCGAAGCGCACGGCGCTTACTATGGCGTGGTCTGCAATGCCGGCATCGCGAAAGACAATGCGTTTCCGGCGATGTCCGGCGATGAGTGGGATAGCGTTATCCATACCAATCTTGATGGTTTCTACAACGTCCTGCAGCCATTGGTAATGCCGATGATTCGCCGTCGCAAACCGGGCCGCATCGTGACTCTGGCATCGGTATCGGGCATTGCCGGAAATCGCGGGCAGACCAATTACAGTGCCGCGAAAGCCGGCATCATGGCAGCGTCGAAATCACTGGCATTGGAACTCGCGAAACGCGATATCACGGTTAACTGCGTTGCTCCCGGCTTGATTGAAACCGATATGGTCAGCCAGGAAATGGCCGACGAAGCCATCAAGATGATTCCACTGCGACGCATGGGGCAGGCTGACGAAGTCGCTTCACTGGTGTCATTCCTTATTTCAGATCAAGCGGCCTATATCACGCGTCAAGTGATTTCCGTCAACGGAGGATTAATCTAATGCGTCGTGTTGTTATTACTGGTGCGGGAAATCTGAGTCCACTTGGGCATGATTGGGTAACGGTACAAGCGCGTCTTCGTGAAAAGCGCAACGCGGTTCGCCAATTTCCAGAATGGTCGGAATACAAGGGCTTGAATACGCGTCTCGGTGTTCCGGTCGCGCCTTATGAATTGCCGGAACACTACAACCGCAAATCCACGCGGAGCATGGGCCGTGTTGCATTGATGGCAACTCGAGCCACCGAGTTGGCGCTTGAAGATGCCGGCTTGTTGAATGATCCCATTTTGAAAAGCGGGCGCGTCGGTATCTCATACGGTTCATCTGCCGGCACACCGGAATCGATGAGCGATTTTGGCCGCACCTTGTCGGAAAAAAATACCCAATACATCAATGCAACGACCTACATCAAAATGATGAGCCATACCGCGCCAGTCAATGTAGGCGTGTTCTTCGGTGTTACCGGTCGCATTATTACCACATCGAGTGCTTGCACATCGGGTAGCCAGGGCGTTGGTTATGCATATGAAGCAATCAAGGCCGGGCACCAGGACGTGATGCTGGCAGGTGGCTCGGAAGAACTCGATGTCACCGGAGCGACGGTATTCGATACCTTGTTCGCTACCAGTACCAATAACGACAATCCGACTCTGACACCGCGTCCATTCGATAAAAATCGCGATGGCCTGGTCATCGGTGAGGGTGCAAGTACATTGGTACTTGAAGAACTCGAGCACGCCCTGGCGCGCGGTGCAAAAATTTACGCCGAGATTGTCGGCTTCGGTACCAATAGCGACGGAAAGCATGTCACGCAACCGAATGCTGAGACGATGGCGATTGCGATGCGTCTGTCTTTGAAGGATGCACAATTATCTCCCGACGCGATTGCATACGTGAATGCCCATGGCACGGCAACCGATCACGGCGACATCGCGGAAACAACTGCGACCCATTCGGTATTCGGCGAACGCATGCCAATCAGTTCGCTGAAAAGCTACACCGGCCATACGTTGGGTGCCTGTGGTGCGCTGGAAGCCTGGGTTAGCATCGAAATGATGCGTGCCAACTGGTTTCACCCAACCGTCAACCTTGAAGAGGTCGATCCCCGTTGCGGTGCCTTGGATTACATCACCGGGACAGGACGCGATATGGAAGTGGAATACGTAATGAGTAATAATTTCGCCTTCGGTGGGATCAACACTTCGTTGATCTTTAAACGTTGGCAATAACTCAGGGACATTAAAATGTTGGCATTGAATCTCAAACGTATCGGCATCAATAGCTTGTTTGTTTTACTTGCTGCAACCAGTGTCAATGCATTCGCGGCAGACCAGGTTCTGCATCTCGATGTCAAAGCAGTATTGGACCCGAGTTTTTCCAGCGGAAAGCTGGACGGCACGGTGAAGTTTTATTTTGCCGGCCAAAGCACACCCAAAGTGCTTACAAGCCTTGATGAAGACACGACCAACAAAAAATCGAATGCGTTTGGCAAAGGCAAGGAAGAGGCATGCAAATGGGTCATGCTGTCTGCCCTGGTAGCGCTACAGGATAGCGCAAAGGCACGTGGTGCCAATGCCGTTATCGGTATCACCAGTTACTACAAGAAAGTCGAATACAAAAGCGCCAGCCAATACGAATGCCATGCCGGCAACATGATTTCCGGTGTTGCACTGAAAGGCCGGTACGCCAAACTGGCCAGCAAATAATTGCCTGAAAACACTCCAATGCAAACCAGGGTACAGGTTGTGCACAAGCACGACCCGGCCCTGGAATTGGATACAGACAATTTGCAATGGTTGACTGATGATGAAGTTTCTCGTTATCAATCCATTTCTTCACCACAAAGAAAACAGCAATTCCTGGCGGGTCATTATCTGGCCAGGGAAATGGCTGCCCACATTTACGGGCATTCAATCGAAGACTGGATTTATAGCGTCGATAACACACACCAACGCCGTTTGAAATGTCGTCTGACAGGCTTACCGGAGTTATATGTTTCGTTGAGTCATTCCGGCGACTGGATTGCAGCCGCCATTTCCGTCTCCGCTATCGGTATTGACATCGAGACATACGGCAAGCAGCGGGACTTTATCGCCATTGCCAGCCATGTATTCTCGGAACCCGAAACGAGTCTCCTGAAATCACTTGCTCCAGATCGATTGAACCGGCAATTTTATTTGTATTGGACGCTGAAAGAATGCGTCGCAAAGCAGTACGGCGACGGTCTTAAATTTGAAGTGTCGCGGGCTCACACGTTTATTCCCGCTACGGAACCAGTAAAAGCTACGATTTTCAGCTGGCAGTGTCCGGAATATGTACTGGCGTTGGCTGGCAAAGCAAACCTCGATATCGAGACAGTCGGCTTATGCCAGCCAGCAGAACAACTCCGCTGGCAGAACGTTGCCGCTTAACTCAAAGGCTGCGGAACCGGCTTGCAAAAGCGATCTATCAAGCCGAGCAGCGGGCCGGTCATCATCGTCGTAACAATCGCCACGATGACCAGGATTGCATACAGGCTTTGACTGATCAGACCCAACTGCAGGCCGATAGCCAGCACGATCAATTCCATCAGCCCGCGTGTATTCATCAAGACGCCCAGGCGCCACGCATCCGGTTTCGTCAAGCCAGTCATTCTTGCAGTGATGGTAGTACCGCCAAGCTTGCCGATCGTAGCGAGGCAGGTAATGAACAGGCACAACAGCCATTCCTGGCCGCTTAGCATGTCGATGCGGGTATTCAATCCGGTTTGTGCGAAGAACAAAGGCAATAACAAGGCACCGGCGAACGGTTCTATCTTTTCTTCGATGATGGTACGCAAGACCTTATTGGACGATACGGCTATGCCGGCCAGGAATGCCCCGAACAATAAATGCAGTCCGATGACCTCGGTAAACATTGCACTAGCGAGTACGGAAATAACGAGTATCACTAACCAGCGCGAATAATTTTCCTCGTTCATGGTTTTCTTCGCGATGAAACGACGTCCTGGAACGATAAGTAGCCAGCCATACGCGAGCGCAGTCAAGGCACAAACGACTGCACTGGTAATACTTTGCGCTTGCACCGTGGCGATGATGATTCCCAATAGTGCCCAGGCGCTTGCATCAGCAATTGCAGCACAGGCAACCGCGACGGTGGCTATCTGGCTGCCTTTATAGCCGCGGTCATCGATAATCCTGAGCAAGACTGGAAAAGCAGTTACACATAGCGATATGCCGATAAACAGGCTGAAATCGAAATGGCTTACGCCAGCGGGTGCGTAATTCTCGTACAGGAAGCCTGCCAGCCCGAGGCCGATAAGAAAAGGCAGCACCATGCCCGATTGGCTAATCAACAACGTGGATTTGAATTTTTCGCGGAGTCGCGACATATCCCATTCGGCGCCAGCCGTGAACATGAAGATCAGCACGCCCAATTGGCTGACATGCCCCATGCTCGTCATGCCTCCTTTCGGGAACAACCAGTCGTGTATATCCGGGACTGCCCATCCAAACAGCGATGGGCCCAGCAAAATACCGGCGATCATTTCGCCGATAACGGCAGGTTGATGCACCAGACGCATCAAGCGACCGGCAATCTTCGCAACAGCTAGTACTACCAGTACCTGCAACAGGAATTTATGCAACGGGGTGTCTAGGCGGAGAAGCAGCTCGAATGGGGCGTCCATGCAGGAATCGTGTTGTTTTTGTGGCGCCAATTATAAGTCATGTCATTGTCTGCGACTGAATACCATGGACTTGTTTTGCCGGCATCTGTCGATAAATTGACCCATTCAGTTTAATTAATCACAATGTCCGTGCAAGGCGAATAGGAGTTCCATGAACACCGTAGCGTCGGCAGAGAGATTGGCCCGGCTGGAGACAGTCCTTAGTGTCGTACTCGACATTAGCCGCCGTTCGGCTGGCTGCCGTGATTTGCGCGAATTTTTCAAGGCAGTGCATGGCGAAGTAGGGCGCATCATGTATGCCAAAAATTTCTACATTGCCCTGCGCGATGGCAAGAATGAGGCCATTCGCTATGCCTACGATGCGGACGAGAAAGATGATTCGTTCGAGCAGGACCAACTATACCCATTGCTTCAAGGCAACGAATCACCGACAGCCTGGGTTATCCGCAACGGGAAACCGCTCAGCGTGACAGCGGAAAGTTTTGCCCAACGGGAAGCCGAAGGCCATATTTGGGGAGTGGGCACCGATGCCGAGCATTGGTTGGGCATGCCATTGATTGACGGAGATGGTTTCACCTACGGCGCCGTGGTAATTCAAAGCTATACCGCTGGAATCCGTTACTCGGAAGAAGATGTAGCCTTGTTCGGACTGATTTCCAACCATGTGGCCCATGCGATCGAGCAGGTTCAATTTACCAACCGGCTGGAACGTGCCATAGCGGAACGCACGAGTAGTCTCGAGTGCGAAATCTCGGAACGGAGGCGTAGCGAGACATTGCAAAGAGCTCTATATGAAATCTCGGCACTGTCTGTGCAGGCTATCGAGCTTGATGTGTTTTATGCGGAATTGCATCGAATTCTTGGCGGGCTGCTTTATGCAAAAAACCTGATCATCACGCTGTATCACGAGGCCGAAAATGAACTCAGTTTCCCGTATCTTGCCGATGAAAAAGATCCGGCTCCTCCGCCAGGGTTTAGACGACCTTCTGGTTATGGTTTAAGCGGATTCGTACTGACCACAAGAAAACCGCAACGCATAGACCAACCCAGATACCAATTGTTGGTAGAGCAGGGGGAGCTGCATAGTGCATTTGGCAGTGTGGATTTCAATTCATGGATCGGTGCCCCGATGATTTACCAGGAACGGCTCCTCGGTGTGATCATTCTTCAAAGCTACGATAACAAGATCGAGTACAGCGACGACGACCTTGCATTGCTAACCTTCGTTGCCGACCACATTGCAGCTGCATTATCACGCAAGCAATCCGACGAATCATTGTTGGACAAGAATTTCGAACTTCAACATGCACTCGAACATTTGCATCTTGCGCAGGATGAGCTCGTCCGCAAGGAAAAACTCGCTTCCCTGGGTGCCCTGGTGGCCGGCGTTGCGCATGAAATCAATACCCCGATCGGTGTTGCAATTACTGCAGCGTCGCACCTGCAGGATCATGTAAAAAGAATCATGAAGCTACGGCAGACGGAAAAACTTACGGCCGGTCATTTAGCCAACTTCGAGCCAATGGCCGATGAAAGTGCCGCCATGATCCTCCGCAATTTAAAACGAGCCGACGAATTGGTCAGGAGTTTCAAACAAGTTGCCGTCGATCAATCGAGTGAGCAAAGGCGTCGATTCAAATTGCACGAATACATGGATGAAGTGCTTCTGTCCCTGCAACCTAAAATCAAGCCCAAGCGGCATATCATTTCGATACAGTGCCCGGATGATATCGAGCTGGACACTTATCCGGCTGCCATTTATCAAATCCTGATCAACCTGGTCATGAATTCATTAGTGCATGGTTTTGAAGATAACGAGGCCGGGCAGATTAATATTGATGTGTCCGTAAAGAACGATTCCGTATCGCTGGTTTATTCCGATAACGGCTGCGGCATGTCCGAAGACGTCCGCTCGCAGATTTTCGATCCGTTCTTCACCACACGACGCGGACGTGGCGGCACCGGGCTCGGCATGCATATCGTTTTCAACCTGGTGACTCAGGCTCTTAAAGGTCAGATCGAGGTCAGTAGTACCTTAGGCAAGGGCACGAGTATCGCAATCGTATTCCCTAATTCGCCATCCCCATAGTTGTACTTTACATAATATACATTATGCGAAGTAAAGCTAAGACCAAGCGCCTAGTTAAACGGCGCTGGCACGTAGGCTGTCTAAGTACCAAAAACCACCATTGCAAAAGCCCACTTCTGCCCAATTTCAGTGGCAACTAGTTGCCCTTCGTTTACCGTCGTTCCTACAAACTGCCTGACTGTTGCGACAAGTGACAACAAATCGCCTTTGATAAGTATTCGGATTTTCATTTTGAAATTGGTCAACAGTTACTGCCTTCAATTTGCCACGCCGAGCTTCCTTCATTGTTGCGATCGTTTCGGCATTTGGATTAAGCACCTAGAAAGGTAACGCCTTTTCATTGGCGATACGGGTTAATAATAGGCGGAAAGCGTCGCATACCGTAAGATGCGTATTCCGGTTGAATCCGCAGCCAATAGCAGCCGATCGCTCTTCTTCAAAGGCTTCTCAGCTTTTGAGACATACCAAGACTAATTTACTAGTAACGGAATTCAGAAGCTCACTGCAGCGTCAATTGATTATAGGTGCTACCCATGGACAAACTTCGTCTAGCGATTTACTTGTCTGAGTTAGCGTACATTGACTACGAGCGGCGTTGCGCAGATATATGGTCCGAATTTATACGCGTTGACCCATGGCTAGCCTCGGAAGTGAAAAAATTAGGTTACTCCGAAGAAGGCTTGGCAGAATGGGTTTGTCCTGATCGATTTTCGTGCGAGTCTTCGCCAGCAGAATTAGTCGTTGAAGGAAAACGCGACAAGGTGCTTGCCAAGATACAACGGGAATTAGGTGCTACTTTATAAACTCAGATCCTCATTGGGTAATCTTTGGTCAAGGTCTATAGTAACGCCGTCGACAAGGCAGCAGAGTCTCGCAAAATATTCTGCATCAGCTGGTATTATCATCAATTGATCAATATCTTGATCAATAAGGTGCAGAACCGCTTTCAACGCTGCGTCGTTTTCATTGATGACTTGTACTGCCATAACCCTGAATCCTGTATCGATATTATTTTGTAACTGGAACTCTCTAATTCGCATTGGGATTAAGTTAGGATTTTGAAGTCGGCCTGCTGCAAGCAGTTACTTAATTCTGCGATCTGTTCACCCGCCTTACGCCGCAAGCTCAATTTTTGCTGGCTTTCCTAACTTAGCTGCAAATTCGACTAAAGTATCCAAGCTGAACTTTTCAACCTTTCCTCGCTTCAAATCCGACACTCTGCCTTGACTCACGCCAAGCACCTTGGAAGCCTTGATCTGGGTCATTTTGCGAGCTTTCAAAGTTTTCTCTAGTTGCGCCATCAGATCGGCACGCAATGCCAAGACTTGTGCCGCCGCATCATCAAAACCCAGGTCGGAAAAAACATTGCCACTGGACTGGATAATTTTGTTTTCTACCCTAGCACTCTTGCGCATGGGACACCTCATAATTCACGGAATAAGTTTGTAACGGGTTTTGCCTTTTTCAATATCTTTTACCGGTGTTTTCTGTGACTTCTTTTGAAAGGCGTGAAGCACATAGACATCCGTTGCATTTTCTACAACATAGAACACACGAAACGCTCCATCGGCTGTCCGGTTTCGAATCTCGCGAACACCTGCACCAATATCAGACATTGCTTTCCAGTCACGTGGCTCGACGCCTTGCTGCACTAAACGTAGGTCTGTACCAGCTTCCACTTTGGCAGTCGCCGGAAAAGCTCTCAGGTCATCTAGCGATGTGCCGATCCAATGGAGTTGCTTCATGCGGCGATTATATATGTACTTATATAATATGCAAGTAATTGTATAAACAGACCCTGACAATTCGTACGGTGATGTTTTAGTGCGTCTTTTTCGTCTTTTTAATAGGAGGCTTAATGCCAGCTGGTTTCACCTGCAGTCGTGCCTTCAATTGCTCGTGCACACGATGTATTTCACCCTCCAGCGACGAAATTCGCGCAGTCTTTTTGGCCTCTTCGCGCTCAGTTTGCTGTAATCGTTTCGTCAATTCAGCAATTTGCTCCCCCGCCTTGGCGGCGGAAGCTTCTGCGGCATGTTCGAGTTGCTTTAATTTTGCTGCCAACTTGGTTTCATCCTGCCGCGCACGGTCGACCTCGCCAAGCCAACGATCCTGCATAGCGGTATGTGTTGCTTCTAATGCACTGCGTTCCTCATCCCAAGCGGCTTGGCGCTGTTGAAGTTCGGACTGCATCGTAGCAAGCGTTGTTTGTACGGCTGAGAGTTCCGACATTGCGCGATCACGTTGACCATGGGCATCGTCAATTTGCGCTGTTTGCTGATCTACAAGCCTGAGTACATCTGAAAGGCGCAAGGTGGCAGCTTCGGACGATTGGATCGCTGCGTCTCGATCGGTTTTCATTTGTTCCAGTTGGGCCTCAAAGGTGGCCCGCTGTGCCGCGATTTCGGCACGTTCCAGTGATAGCGCCTGGTGATTGGTATCCAAGTCTCTGTGTGCTTGATCCTGCGCAAACTGAATAGCGCGTTCCCACAGTTGGCTGGCTAAATTTGCGATCTCCGGCGGTGCTTCCGGCAAGGTCGTTTTGGCGTGAACTGCGGTTAGCCGCTGACCCAATCCAGTCCACCAGCTGTCCAGAAACCGGTTCACCGTATTGGGTGAGCCAGTGCCCAATACTGCACGGATGCGTTCAATCGTCGGGCGCTCGCCGACCAACAGCAAACTATCGGCGGCCTGATTGACCTGCTCTTGTGTGATGCCTTTTGCCATAAAAATGCCCTCTTACTCGGCGCCCTACTCTTTCATTGACATACCCACGATAATAGATAATTATCGTTGGTATGAAGAGAAAAACGTATTAAAACATACATATAATGTATTATAAATATGCGAAAAAACAAGTCACCTGCCCTGACCAGCGACGTTACGCATTTGCCACAGGAACTGGCTGCGAGCGCAATGCTGGCCGTGCAGGACATCCTGGCTGAGGCTGCGTCGGCCAATACCACCCGCAGCTATACAAGTGCCCTGCGCTACTGGGCGGCCTGGTATATGGCGAGGTTCGGTGACGTAATTGGTTTTCCAGTCGCCGAAGCTGTCGTTATCCAATTTATCGTCGATCATATCGCTCGTAAAACCAAGAATGGATTGACCACCGAGTTGCCAGCAGAAATTGACAGTCTGCTTGTGCAGGCATGCGTAAAATCCAAGCTCGGGGCCATGAAGCTGTCTACCGTGACGCATCGCGTTGCGGTGCTATCGAGTCTGCACACACTGAAGAAACTCGCCAATCCCTGCGAAGAGCCATCGGTAAGACACCTGTTATCGCGGGCCCGACGAGCCAGTGTGAAACGAGGCGAACGTCCCAACAAGAAAACCGCTATTACCAAGCTCGAATTGGAGGCCTTGCTGGCAACCTGCGATGACTCTCTAGAAGGAAAACGAGATCGCGCCCTACTCTACTTTGGCTTTGCGAGCGGTGGACGTCGTCGTAGTGAAATTGCGGCGGCTGATTGGCAAGATTTGGTCAAGGTTGATGCGAATACCTTCATCTATTCATTAATGCGTAGCAAGACCGAGCAGTCGGGCCCGGTCGCAGGAAGTGTTCCTGAGAAACCTATTCTCGGTGCAGCCGCAGTGGCACTGGCCGACTGGCTGGATACTGCTCCGATTACGAGTGGCGCGCTGTTTCGACGGTTGTGGAAAACACGTGTTGGGCCACCGCTTTCTTCTGCCGCAGTGGCCGAAATTGTGCAACGACGAAGTCAATTGGCTGGTTTAACTGGCGATTTTGCTGGCCATAGTCTGCGGTCGGGGTTTGTGACCGAGGCTGGCCGACAAGGTGCGTCGCTTGCGGATGTGATGGCAATGACCGGGCATCGCTCGGTCAATATGGTGTTGACGTATTTTCAGTCAGGAGCCGCAGTGTCGAACCCCGCCGCCAACTTGCTCGTCGAAAAGCTGGTGAAATAATTAGCACAAAAGCCCTTGAAATGTGACAAATGAACCATATGTATGGTTCCGAGGTTACTTTTTACCCAGCAGGTTGTGTTTTGTCATCTCAGCTTTTGAGATTGGGTTGGTCTAGCCTCAAGGAGAACACTAGACGCCTGTAGAAAAACAGGTCAATCCAAAACACAGGTCATGGAGGACAAAAATGACACATACCTGGAGCGAAAAAAGAGCAAAAAAAGCGATTGAGACGCGTTTTGAAGAAGTCAGATCAGTCACGATTGTTAATTACAGCCGCGAGATGTCTCTCGAAAATATCCCGGTCAACAAAGCCTATCGAATGTCCGCAGCTCATCTTTATTTAGATATCGTGAACTTGGCAGACATACTTCGAACAACTCAGTTTGAAGGCGAAACCTGCCATAAAAGGGCGTTACGATTTCTCAATCAACACTATCGAGCAGTCCATCGCATCTTGGAAGAAACCGATGCAGTGCGAGTGGACTTTCAAAATCAACGCCTTCACGCCATCGTTCCTAAACCATACGGCGAATCTGATGAAAGTAGCCGTGTTTATCAAGCAGTTGCAATTGCGCAACTAATATCAGATGTATTAAATGAGACTGGTGATGAAGATGAGCATATTCCGAACGCAAAAATACGCGTTGGCATAGATACAGGCCGCGCATTGGTCGTTAATAACGGCAGACGCGGAAACCGAGAGTCACTATTTTTAGGAAGCCCAGCGAACCATGCAGCGAAATGTGCTTCAGCAGGTGAAGAAGTTGGAATTTACTTAACAAATGCTGCGAGAGCCGTGATTGGCTTACCGGGATTAACGAATGGCAAAGAGCGCACGACTGCGTTGACCAATCAGCAAATTGCCGACTGTCAAACGGAAGCAGCTCTCAACGTGTCAAAAGACGATATCGTCAAGTCCTGGCGAGAAGAACAAAGTGATACACCTATCGGTAGTATCGAATTTAGCCGACCTACACCTCCTTTGTGTGAGCTGGATATTGAACAACTTACAGCATCGAATTCCCGTCGCTTCGATAGCGTGTCCATCTATGCAGATATTGATGGATTCACGTCCTATATCGACGCGAATCTTGAAGACAATCCTGAGACATTAGTGCGATGTCTGCATGTAATCCGAAGTGAATTAGACCGTGTAATCCATACTGAGGGTTGGCCGGGATTCGTGAGAAATGCAGCCACCTAGGTTCTATGTCTTTGATTTTAGCTGTTGCTGTAGCTTCTAGATTAAGCTTTTGCTGCTGAGGCCACGCAGTGGCCTATTAGCCTCAAAAAAGTCAAAAAACGAAAACCGTTTAGGTAGCACCAGAAGCATAGATTGAATCTGTTCCTTCTATCTGAATACTGCTGAGATATTCGGCAAGCAAATGAATCCCTTCTGCCCAACACTGTTTCGCTTCATCAATCGTTGCAAACCCTCTTGTAGTGATTGTGATTGAGCACGTCCAGCCGTCCGAGTTGCTTTCAAAGAAATGTGCGGGCTCCATCTGCCAATGAAATCGGATGGGTTCGGCAAATTGACAGTCATTGAGAAGCCGGCCAAAACAAAAAAATACAGGGAAATAATTTTGTACTTCGCGGCTCTGTGAAATGGAGTTCCATGCAAATTCGACATAACCGGTCATCCAATGTCGATCACCATCGGTTTGTGAGCCACTGAGGCACCCGACCGAAAACAAGCCTGTCTCTGGTGCATTGATTGTCGCCATCAACTGCATCAGATCCACATCCGTTTGCAGCTCAGGGACCTCCAGGAGTAAGGCCAAGTCGCTTTTAAGATTCATGAAGCCATGATTGCGATCGCCATTCTCGCGATCACCGGCGCCATAAGGAATTCCCTTCCCACGGAAGCGAATCGACAACGAAGATTCATAGTTCATTTTGTGAATCCTTAGATGAGATCAAGGCTACACCGATGCGGGCCCACCGGCTGTGCTGAAATCGGTTTTGCCTGAGCTGGCTAATTCGACAAACCCGTCGATGTTGACCAAACCGGCTCTCCCCTCTCGAGTGACGGGATCGAAACGCAGTATTCGCCAGAACCCGAATTGATCGCCGAAATCGATAAACACGGGCTTCGCACTATGCCAACGGTGGAAAAGCTTGCTTCGACCATGCCAGGTAAAGTCGACCAGCCCGTCGGAACTCACACGAGTGCGCATGATGTTGAAGTTCACGCGATCAAATTCATTCCGGGAGCCATCAATCACCCAGATCATCTGTTGATAAAACCGTTCCCTGGCAAGGACTTCTTCGGGATCAATGGTGGAGCGTTGAAACTCGATCACCAAGTCTGCTGCCGTTTTCACATCGGCGATATGGCACTCGGTGAGGCGTTCATCGAACATGGGAATTTCCTGCCACTCTGTCGGAAAACGATTCTTCCAGTCACGATGCCATTGCGTTTCGGCTTCCCACCAACGATCGCAGTGGTCGCGGGATTTATGGGCCCAGTGCCAAGCGATGAATCGGCCGCATTTGGCCACGGTCGCCTCACCACATGCCCGGCACGTCCCCCGGCCCTTGGGAAGCGCTTCGATACGGACACCATCGACGTTCGCATACTTCATTTTTCTTTCGGTTTTCTAATGATTTTGATGAAGCGACGGTAGCACATCAGAATCGGCGAAATTAATCGTCCTTGGTCAATTGATGGTGATGGTAGCCGCACAATCCATTTAATTCTTGATCTTCCGTCCCTAGTGGCTCATCGCACACCGCACATGCTGTGAATTCCAAGGTGGCGGCACACGCAATGCATACTTGGTCCTCGTAGAGAAATGTATCTCGCCCGCACTCGTGGCATGTCGTTAATGGTGGATCGCCGCCATCGGTCATGGCCAAGTACATTTCACTGAAATAGCACGCATAGGCTGCCGCCTCGGCAATTTGTTCAAACAAATGTAACGTCCCACACGACGTGCACTGCAGTTCAATGGAGGGCACGAATGATTCTGTCGGATTGGTGGGTTTCAGCAACGCGGACTGGCAATCGGGACAGCGCAGATGGCTGACCACGCGGGTGACGCCTGCTTCACCCCAAACTACTTTCGACATGACGCTCTCGCAAGCCGCCGCCTCCTGTTGATAAACCTCTGCCACATTCAGCAAGGTTCCCCAGGTTTGCGCCCCTAGCAGATCGACTGGCCCGGCATCGAGCTGGGTGGTAATGAAATGACGCACGACCAAAAACGTATCGGCGATCAGTTCTTTGATGCGTGGCGTTGGCGTACTGGTGCAGTAATGTTCGATCTCATTTCTCACATTGATGATCGCGTCCAACCGTTTCCAGTCGATCTCTACCCCCAGTGATTGCAGGCGTTCTCGTATTTGCGGGACATCGACTGTCTTCTTGCCTTCGCCCTCGAAGAAGACCGAGCCATCGGCAGCCAGCTTGGGCCGTATTTTTTGCTTGATGAGAACCTCGGAAGAGTTGGCAGGTGACAATTGCCGCAACCGCTCCTTCAGCAGCAGGAGCACGCCGGCGGACAGATTTCGCACAGCGGACAAGGTGCGCCGTGGATCCTCAGACAACGAGAGGTAATCTTCCACCCCCACCTGGATGGATTGAATCGCGTTTTCGAGCAGCGTATCCATGTGTCAGTTCGCTGACGCTTTGGGGGCGCTTGAAGTCATTCGCAGTTGAGCGAACATATCCTCCAGCGCCTGCAGGCGCGCTTTCAAACCGACCACTTTCGCATCGGATCCTTGCCGAGCTTCACGCTCGCGATGTGCGTCTTGTTGTGCGGTGACCAACTGTTCGCTCAGTTGCTCGTTGGTCAGCAACGCCTGCGCGTGTTGAGTTTCCAGAGCATGAAACTGACTGGCGATGCCGTTCAATTCATCTCGCTGCTGGGTGAGCAGACGTTGATCGTGTTGGGCCTGGCGCAGCTCTTTGCCTTGCTGCCCCAATTGTTCGGTCATCCGGGCGTTGTCGCGATTGAGCTGCATCAATTCGTGGTTCTTGCCAGTCAGTGCCTCGGCCGCCTGACGCAGTTCCACCTGGAGACCCTGCACCTGGTGTTCGTGCCGGCGCTGTTCCTGGTCGCGTTGTTCTTTGGCGGAGGTCCGGAAATGCTCCAGGGCTTCGCGTGCTTGTTGGTGCTTCTGCTCCAAGGACGACACATGGGCTTCGTGTTCGCTCAGTCGGGCCGTCAGGCCTAGGACCCGTTCGTCGAGTTGAGAGGCGGCAATGCGGCTCTCTTGCAGGGCTTGGCGCGTACTGGTGTGCTGTTCTTGCTCGGTGTGCAGGGCGACTTCGGTACGTTGCAACTGCGCGCTCAGCCCCATGATGTCCTGCTTCTGACGCTCCAACGTGGCCAGATCGTCGCGACGCTGGGCATCAAAACGCGTTTGTGTTTCTTGAATACGGACGTCAGCCTCTTCCTGCAAACGGGCCGACAATCGACCGACCAGATCCTGCAGCGTATCGCTGATCGCCAGCTTGGCACCAACGCTACCGCCTTCCTCTGCCTCCAACTCCTTGAGATAGCGGTGGATCGTCGTCTTGGAGCCGGTATTGCCCAGCGCGACACGCACGGCGTCCACGGACGGATTCTTGCCCTGTGCCATTACGATATCGCGGGCTTTTTGGATATCGCTTTTGTATAAGCCAGCTCGTGCCATGAGGGTCTCCTGATTATTTCGTAATGAATTACATACCATGGTATTACATAATATTCAACCACTGCTGCATGGCGAAAAGCATGCAGATAGTAAGGCGTGATAATAGTAGATTATCCCGCCTTACCCGGTTTATCCGCCAGAATGTCGGAGTCGGCATTACGAAACGCCACTTTCAAGCGACGATGAACACTGTGCGTTGCTGGCGGCAAACCCCGCCTCTCATGCATCCTCTTGCACGGCGCCCACCCTAAACACTATAATGCGCACTATTACACTTAGCGTAATAAGGTCATTGACAAATAATCGAAAAAGGCGCTAGGCTCTGAATATGGAAGTGGACTTCGAAGATGCCGAACTAAAGAAGTTGGAGGCGGACCCGGGGTTCACAGCCGGCTTCGACGCCGCGATCGTCAAGGCCTTCCGAAAACGGATGC
>JBOHYG010000158.1:0-4573 GCA_050737875.1 Arenimonas sp.
GAAATGTTGACGGTGAAATCCGATGACGTGCAAGGCCGTAACCAGATGTATAAAAACATCGTGGACGGAGAGCACGAAATGGTCGCCGGCATGCCGGAATCTTTCAATGTGTTGGTCAAGGAAATTCGCTCGCTCGCTATCAATATCGAGTTAGACGAAAAATAATCGGCGCTGAGAACTGGAGCGAAGGGTCGTTGAAAAGCGATCCTTCCAATCAAGGAGTTTGTAATGAAAGATTTATTTAACCTGTTCAACCAGCAGCGTCAACCGCTGGATTTTGACGGTATCAAGATTGGTCTGGCTTCGCCGGACCTGATCCGCTCGTGGTCGTTCGGTGAAGTCAAAAAACCGGAAACCATCAACTATCGTACCTTCAAGCCTGAACGCGACGGCCTGTTCTGCGCCGCCGTTTTCGGCCCGATTAAAGATTACGAATGCTTGTGCGGCAAATACAAGCGCATGAAACATCGTGGCGTCGTCTGCGAAAAATGCGGAACCGAAGTGACGTTGACGAAAGTCCGTCGTGAACGCATGGGCCATATCGAATTGGCTTCGCCGACCGCCCACATCTGGTTCCTCAAGTCGCTGCCTTCGCGTATCGGTTTGATGCTGGATATGACTCTGCGCGACATCGAACGCATCCTGTATTTCGAAGCCTTCGTGGTGATCGAACCAGGTTTGACAACGCTTGATCGCGGCCAATTGCTGACCGAAGAGCAGTACATGACTGCACGCCAGGAACACGGCGAAGATTTCGATGCTCTGATGGGCGCCGAAGCCGTGCATCACCTGCTGCGCACGATCGATCTGCAGTCGGAATTGATCCGCCTGAAAGAAGAAATCGCATCGACCAATTCGGAAACCAAACTGAAGCGTTTAACCAAACGCATCAAGCTGGTTGAAGCCTTCCTGGAATCCGGTAACCGTCCTGAGTGGATGGTGTTGACCGTATTGCCAGTGCTGCCACCGGATCTGCGTCCTTTGGTTCCATTGGATGGCGGTCGCTTTGCGACTTCCGATCTGAATGACCTGTATCGCCGCGTTATCAACCGTAACAACCGTCTGAAGCGTCTGCTGGAACTGAGTGCACCGGACATCATCGTGCGCAACGAAAAACGCATGCTGCAAGAGTCGGTCGATGCCCTGATGGACAACGGCCGTCGCGGTCGCGCCATCACCGGTACCAACAAGCGTCCGCTGAAATCTTTGGCCGACATGATCAAAGGTAAGCAAGGTCGTTTCCGTCAAAACTTGCTCGGTAAGCGCGTCGACTACTCCGGCCGTTCGGTCATCGTGGTCGGTCCAACCCTGCGTCTGCACGAATGCGGTCTGCCGAAGAAAATGGCTCTGGAATTATTCAAGCCTTTCATCTTCGCGAAACTGCAACGTCGCGGCCTCGCTACGACGATTAAAGCTGCCAAGAAACTGGTTGAACGCGAAGAAGCACAAGTCTGGGACATCCTGGAAGAAGTGATTCGCGAACATCCGGTGTTATTGAACCGCGCACCAACACTTCACCGCCTGGGTATCCAAGCCTTTGAACCGGTGTTGATTGAAGGTAAAGCGATTCAATTGCATCCGCTGGTTTGTACCGCATTCAACGCCGACTTCGACGGTGACCAAATGGCGGTCCACGTACCGCTGTCGCTGGAAGCACAACTCGAAGCCCGCGCCTTGATGATGTCGACCAACAATATTCTGTCGCCAGCCAACGGCGAGCCGATTATCGTTCCGACGCAAGACGTCGTGTTGGGTCTGTACTACATGACCCGCGCACTGGAAAACAAGAAAGGCGAGGGCATGGTATTTGCCAACGTCAATGAAGTTCGCCGCGCCTACGACAACCGTGTTGTCGAATTGCATGCGAAAGTCAAAGTACGTTTGCCGATTACCGAAGTGAATGAAGAAGGTGCCGTCAGCAATCGCACAGCGATCGTCGATACCACCGTGGGCCGTGCGTTGCTGGCCGACATCATTCCCGAAGGCCTGCCGTACGCACTGATCAACACCGAGCTGACCAAGAAAAACATCAGCCGCCTGATCAATACCTGCTACCGCATGTTGGGTCTGAAGCACACCGTCGTTTTCGCCGACCAATTGATGTACACCGGCTTTGCTTACGCAACCCGCGCCGGTGTCTCGATCGGTATCGATGACATGATCATTCCGAATGAAAAGAAAGGCATTTTGGGCGAAGCCGAAAAAGAAGTGCTGGAAATTCAGGAGCAATATCAGTCGGGTCTGGTTACCGCCGGCGAACGCTACAACAAAGTGGTCGACATCTGGTCGCGTACCAATGAGCGTGTGGCGAAAGCCATGATGGATGCCATCGGTACCGAAAAAGTCGAAAACGCCAAAGGCGAAATGGTCGCGCAGAAATCGATGAACTCGGTTTACATCATGGCCGACTCCGGCGCCCGTGGTTCGCAAGCCCAGATCCGCCAGCTGGCCGGTATGCGTGGCTTGATGGCCAAGCCTGACGGCTCGATCATCGAAACGCCAATTACCGCCAACTTCCGCGAAGGTCTGAACGTTCTTCAGTACTTCATCTCGACCCACGGTGCACGTAAAGGTCTCGCCGATACCGCACTGAAAACCGCCAACTCGGGTTATTTGACCCGTCGTCTGGTCGACGTGGCTCAAGACATGGTCGTTACCGAAGTCGATTGCGGAACCCATCAAGGCCTGACCATGACGCCGATCGTTGAAGGCGGCGATGTGGTTGAGCCGTTGCGTGATCGCGTATTGGGCCGCATGGTGGCAGAAGACGTTTATCTGCCAGGCAATGACGCCGACCCAATCGTGACCCGCAACACCTTGCTGGACGAAACCTGGGTCGACAAGCTGGAAGTCGCTGGCGTCCAGTCGATTCTGGTCCGTTCCTCGATCACCTGTGAAAATGCATTCGGCGTCTGCGCCTACTGCTACGGCCGTGACCTCGGCCGCGGTCATCTGGTCAACCTCGGTGAAGCTGTCGGCGTTATCGCAGCCCAGTCGATCGGTGAGCCAGGTACGCAGCTGACCATGCGTACCTTCCACATCGGTGGTGCCGCATCCCGTGCTGCTGCCATCGACAACATCACTGTAAAAACCACCGGTAGCGTCAAGTTCAACAACTTGAAGTTCGTACAACATGCCAACGGCCATCTGGTCGCGGTATCGCGTTCTGGTGAATTGTCGGTGCTGGATTTGACCGGTCGCGAACGCGAACGTTACAAGCTGACCTACGGTGCCGTGATCAACGTGAAAGATGGCGCGTCGGTGAAAGCCGGTCAAACCGTCGTTAACTGGGATCCGCATAACCACCCAATCGTTTCCGAAGTGGCCGGTTTCGTGCGCTTCGTCGACTTCGTCGAAGGCGTCACCGTGGTCGAGAAGACCGATGACCTGACCGGTTTGGCTTCACGTGAAATTACCGATCCGAAACGCCGTGGCTCGCAAGGCAAAGATTTGCGTCCTATCGTCCGCATCGTGGACAAGAACGGCAAAGATCTGAACATCCCGGGCACCGATTTGCCTGCGCAATACCTGCTGCCACCACGTTCTGTGGTGAATCTGCTGGATGGCGCGCCAGTTGGCGTTGGCGACGTGGTCACGAAAGTGCCACAGGAAGCCTCGAAAACCCGTGATATCACCGGTGGTTTGCCGCGCGTTGCTGACTTGTTTGAAGCACGTAAGCCGAAAGATCCTGCTGTTTTGGCAGAAGTTTCCGGTTTGATCAGCTTCGGTAAGGACACCAAGGGCAAGCAGCGCTTGATCATCCGTGACAACGATGGCAATGAGCATGAAGAGCTGATTCCGAAGTATCGCCAAGTCATCGTGTTTGAAGGTGAGCACATCGAGAAGGGCGAAACCGTCGTTGACGGCGAGCCGAACCCGCAAGACATCTTGCGTCTGCTCGGCGTCGAGCCGCTGGCTGCTTACCTGGTCAAGGAAATTCAGGACGTTTACCGCCTGCAGGGCGTGAAAATCAACGACAAGCACATTGAAACGATCACTCGTCAAATGCTGCGTAAAGTGGAAATCACCGATGCTGGCAGTACCCGTTACATGAATGGCGAACAAGTCGAGCGCGTACGACTGCTAGAAGAAAACGCCAAGATGATTGCCCGCAACGAGATCCCGGCCAAATATGATCCGGTCTTGCTGGGTATCACCAAGGCATCGCTGGCGACCGAAAGCTTCATCTCAGCCGCTTCCTTCCAGGAAACTACTCGCGTACTGACCGAGGCTGCCGTTCGCGGTACCCGAGACAGCCTGCGTGGCCTGAAAGAAAACGTGATCGTTGGTCGTTTGATCCCGGCCGGTACCGGCTTGGCTTACCACACTGCGCGCCGTCGCAATGAGGCTGAGCTGACCGAAGCCGACTTGAACACGCTGCATGCAGTTTCGGCTCCAGTCGTTGCTGAAACCGTTGCCGTATCAGTTGAGGCCGCCGACTCTTCCGAAAGCTAAGCTTTGAGCGTTGGCGGCCCGCGTAAGGCCGCCCACATTCGAAAAGAGGGACCAAGGATGGCCCCTCGTGTTCGATTCACGGATGATTGAATGCTAATTCAATGGTTTTGGCAGTCTG
>JBOHYG010000159.1:0-1542 GCA_050737875.1 Arenimonas sp.
CAGACTGCCAAAACCATTGAATTAGCATTCAATCATCCGTGAATCGAACACGAGGGGCCATCCTTGGTCCCTCTTTTCGAATGTGGGCGGCCTTACGCGGGCCGCCAACGCTCAAAGCTTAGCTTTCAGAAGAGTCGGCAGCCTCGGCAGGTGCCGCAGCCACTTCGGCCGGGGCCGAAACTGCATGCAGCGTATTCAAGTCGGCTTCGGTCAGCTCTGCCTCATTGCGGCGACGCGCAGTGTGGTAAGCCAGACCGGTACCGGCCGGGATCAAACGACCGACGATCACGTTTTCTTTCAAGCCACGCAGGCTGTCGCGGGTACCGCGGACGGCAGCCTCGGTCAGCACGCGGGTGGTTTCCTGGAAGGAAGCGGCCGAAATGAAGCTTTCGGTCGCCAACGACGCCTTGGTGATACCCAACAACACCGGATCAAACTTGGCCGGGATTTCGTTGCGAGCGATCATTTTGGCGTTTTCTTCCAGCAGACGTACGCGCTCGACCTGCTCGCCATTCATATAACGTGTGCTGCCGGCATCGGTGATCTCAACCTTGCGCAGCATCTGACGAGTGATCGTTTCGATGTGCTTGTCGTTGATTTTCACGCCCTGCAGGCGGTAAACGTCCTGAATTTCCTTGACCAGGTAAGCGGCCAGCGGCTCGACACCGAGCAAACGCAGGATATCTTGCGGGTTAGGTTCGCCGTCGACGACGGTTTCGCCCTTCTCGATGTGCTCGCCTTCAAACACGATGACTTGGCGATACTTCGGAATCAGCTCTTCGTGCTCATTGCCGTCGTTGTCGCGGATGATCAAACGCTGTTTGCCCTTGGTGTCTTTACCGAAGCTGATCAAACCGGAAACTTCTGCCAAAACGGCAGGATCTTTCGGCTTACGTGCTTCGAACAAGTCGGCAACGCGCGGCAGACCACCGGTGATGTCACGGGTTTTCGAGGCTTCTTGCGGCACTTTCGTGACCACGTCACCCACGCCGACCGGTGCGCCGTCATGCAGGTTCACCACGGAACGTGGTGGCAGCAGGTATTGCGCAGGCAGATCGGTGCCCGGGATGTTCAGGTCTTTGCCGTTCTTGTCCACGATGCGGACGATTGGGCGCAGATCCTTGCCTTGCGAACCACGACGTTTCGGATCGGTAATTTCACGCGAAGCCAAACCGGTAAGGTCATCGGTCTTCTCGACGACCGTGACGCCTTCGACGAAGTCGACGAAGCGGACGAAACCGGCCACTTCAGACACGATTGGATGGTTATGCGGATCCCAGTTGACGACGGTTTGGCCAGCTTTCACCGCTTCGCCGTCTTTCACATTGATCACGGCACCGTAGGTCAGCTTGTAGCGTTCGCGTTCACGGCCGGTCAAATCCAGCACCGACAATTCACCCGAACGGGATACGGCGACCAGATGGCCGTTCGCATGCTGCACGTACTTCAAGTTGTTGAACTTGACGTGGCCGGTGGTTTTGACGGTGATGTTGTCGATTGCAGCGGCACGGGATGCGGCACCACCGATGTGGAAGGTACGCA
>JBOHYG010000160.1:0-10270 GCA_050737875.1 Arenimonas sp.
CGCACCCAGCAAACCGCAGCATCCTGGTCTGGCCAAGACTGAGCAACGGAAGGGTCAAGTTGCAAGACCACATGCAGATGGTTGCTCATTACGGCATAGGCATGGATCGCCACGGCAAAGCATTCCGCGACTAGCTGCAGACGCTCTTCGATCCAAAGGCGACGATGTTCGAAACTTTGTCCGGTATAGTGATCTTTGCCGCACAGAAAGGCACGACGCACACAACGCTGTACGCAATGGTAAGTACCTGCATGATCGAGTGGTATCAGTTGCGAGCGGGCTTGCGTCATGCAAGCAGTGTGCAATGACAGCGCGGGAAGGAATGTAGGAATTGCCTGATCGTATTGTCAGGACTTGTTGATATGGTGGGTGTCCTTGGTTGACCGCCGGCGAATGACTTTCTGCCAGGCCAACGGTCTTTGCGAAAACAGAATCTTCAGGGGCCGTCCGGAATGCCGGCGATCCTGAAGCATTTTCTCGCACAGAAAAAAAGCGCGGGCTATTGCGGTGTGCATACTTCTAAATGGGGTGGTTATTGTTTTCATGCTAACTAACAGGAACGTCTGTTGGCAGCGAAGCAGGACACGGGCGGTCGAATGATAACCCTGGAAATTAACATCCCGTAACCCGTCCGCTATTGCCCGACCATGGCTTTGACGCTACGGTGTTGCAGTACGACTGAGCTGCCTATGACCCATAAGCCATCATTACGATTAATGCAGGAAGTGGCCGATACCTACCGGCTTGCAATGATCGGTGGTTATTTTTATCTGGCGGGTTGGCTAGTCATCGCCATTTACGGTAAAGCGTTCAACCATAGTCCGGTAATCGCCTGGAGTCTGACCTGCGTCCTGCTCGTACTGGCAATTGTCCGTCGCCTGCACAGACCGCCGCATGACGCCGCTACCGACGCCGAGATGAACCGCTGGTTGTTTATGCACTGGAGCGTCGTGTTTTGCACCACCTTCTTGTTTGGGCAGGTGTTTCTCTGGACTGTCGTCGATGAACGCCTGGGTGGGGGGAAGACTGCCGCCTTGCTTTCGACAATGGCACTCGGTGTCGCCATCGCACATGCTTTCGCGATGCGTTTGCGTTTTGCGGTCTCCTGCGTTGTCGTGATTTATTTGCCGGGTCTTGTCGCGTTATGGCTGACGGCGACGAATTCATCCAGCGCCTTGGTGATGTCGATTTACCTGTTGTACGTCGTTGCGACCTTGTGGCGCAGCCATGCCGATTATCAACATCGACTCGATGTTGACCAGCAATTGCGCGATCAGCGTGATTTGTTCGAACACCAGGGCCGCATCGATGCGCTGACTGAACTTGCCAATCGGCGGTTTTTCACCGAGTCACTGATGAGCATGTCGCAAAATTCCCTGAGTACCGGCGACTCATTGATTTTGATGGTGCTGGATCTGGATCATTTCAAAAACATCAACGACCAGTACGGCCATGCGGTCGGCGATACCTGTCTGGCCATTTTCGCATCGCGCCTGAAAAGCCAGTTCAGCGTCGACGGGGAACATGCGGCAAGATTGGGTGGTGAAGAATTCGGTGTTCTGCTACAGGGGCAGACACTCGCGAGTGCGATGCGCAGGGCCGAAACGTTTCGCGCGATGTGCGCGCATGATCCGATTCATATCGGCAACTTGTTGCTGCCGATCACGGTGAGCATTGGAGTCGCCGAATTTGATCCGGAAAATCATCGCGATGGCGATGGTCTATACCGTGCCGCCGATACCGCGGTTTATCAGGCTAAGAATTCTGGACGCAACCGTGTTTGCAGCCATGAGCCGGAAGTTGCCTGAAGATGATTGTAGACAAGGATCGATCCACGCCGACCTTTTTCAAGCAAAATTATTTCGGTTTCAATCGCTCTTCATTTTTCACGTTTATTGCTTTCAACGAACCCTGCGAAGCCCTGTAAAAAACCAATCAATAATTTGCGAGTCGCTTCATCGGCGATGCCGCCGTTTTCGTCAACCAAAGTATGGGCCCGTGACAGCATCAGTTTGCCGCCTGACCATTGGCGTGCGCCGAGTGTTTTCAGCACCGGCAACCAGGCATTTTGCGAAAGTAGGGTGCCAAAACCACTGGGTGATGCGCCCATTACGGCAGTCGGGCGATCGCCGAATATTCTCGGGATGTCCGAGCCCGGTCGCGACAGCCAATCAATCGCATTCTTGAATACGCCGGGAATGCCGTTGTTGTATTCGGGCGTGCAAAGCAGCAAGCCTTCGTTGGCCAATATGCGTTCCTTCAACTCACGTACTGGAGCAGGAATGCCTTCGCGTTGTTCCAGGTCACCGTCGTAAAGTGGAATGCCGTGCAAGGTGGCGATTTCCAGTTTGATGTCGTCACTTGCAAGTGATTGCGCGACTTTCAATAGTGCGGTGTTGTAGGATTGGGCACGCAAACTGCCGGAAATACCTAGAATTTTTGTCACTGGATATCTCCTGTCAGGATTTGAGATGTAGACCGGAAGGGTCGGGTGCAATCAAGCGTTTCAATGGCGAATTTTTGACCTCGGGAAAATGCTGATGCGTGTTCCATTGTTCGGTCGCGCGAATCATTTCATCGGCATTCCGGGCAACGAAATTCCACCACATCAAGATATTTTCCTTGAACGGTTCGCCGCCGATCAGCAACAACCGGGCAGCGCTATCGCTGCCGATTGAAACTGTGTCCCGACCGAGTCCGAGATAGAGCAAAGTGCCGGGTTCGATGCTTTCGCCTTCAACATCGATGGCACCATCAAGACATAGCACGGCATGTTCGAAATCCGGATTTAGCTGCAGCCTGGTTTTAGCTGCGCCATCGGTTTTCAAATCCATGCCGACCATCGGCGAATACACGTGGGGCGGTGCGGTAAAATTAAATGCACTGCCGACCAGCAAGGTGATGTGGAAGCCATCAGTGTCGATTATCGGCAAGTCGGGATAGTGCTTGAAATCCGGCTCGCGATGACGCCCGGCCTCAGGCAGGGCAATCCATAATTGCGTGATATGCAGTCGGCCGGCGGCGTTGGTAATCGATTCTTCCGAGTGGGTAATGCCGTTTCCGGCCGTCATCAAATTGACCTGGCCAGGACGGATGATTTGTTCATAACCCAAACTATCGCGATGCAGGATTTCGCCTTCGATCATCCAGGTGAACGTCTGCAAACCGATATGCGGATGCGGACCGACGTTCAAGCCTTGTCCGGCATCAAAATCGGCAGGGCCGACATGGTCCAGAAAACACCAGGCGCCGACCATGCGACGTGCCTTGGTCGGCACGGCGCGACGTACGACAAACCCCTTGCCCACTTCTGCACTATGCGCGGTGATCCGTTCAAGCTTGTGATCGGCAATCGGCTTTTCGGAATTGCTCATGTGATCGTTCACCGCCAATTGAGCGACGTGGCGATACGCACTTCACCGGTCAGGATTTTGTGGACCGGGCAGGAATTGGCAATCTGCAGCAGACGCTCGCGTTGTTCGGCATCCAATTCGCCTTTCAATAAAATTTTTCGTGCAATGTCGTTGCCGGCGGCCGGTTTTCCGGCTGGATTGAATTGCAGTTCGACTTCCACCGATTGCAAGGGCCATTGCTTGCGTGCGGCATACATCTGCAAGGTAATCGCGGTGCAGGCGCCGAGACTGGAGAGCAATAGACGTTCTGCTGAAGGACCTGCATTGGCACCACCGTATTCGGTAGGTTCGTCCGCCAGCCATTCGTGCTCGTGATCATCGGTCAATGTGACCAGATAAGGCGTGGTGCCGGCAAAGGCACGGACAGTAGAGACTGAAGAGAAAGTCGTCATGCGTGTGGCCTCGGTGTTACCCGAATCCATGGTAGCCCAACACGCGGGTTTTGTATCAATAAGATCGAGGTGCGTGCAGGTGGTACATGCGCATGGTGCCGTAACTTTTTGCTGCGGGAATCTGGCCTACGTAATCGCAGGCATAGGCATTCGGCTCCAATGCTAGCCGGGCCGCGAATTGCTCGGTCACGTACACCTCGCCAGGTGGCGTAACCGGTTCGATGCGCGCGGTGCGACTCACATGGGCGCCGAAATAATTGGTCAGGTGCAATACCGGGTCGGTGGTTTCGAATACCGGGCCGAAATGGCCACCGAGACGAAGTGCCAGTGTATCCGGTAGACCACAGGCTTCCAGATCGATCATCGCCATCGCCGCCTGCAGTTCCAATGCGCATCGTGCGGCCACCGGCGCATCGCTGAGTACGACAAACAAACCGTCGCCCCAGGTGTTGCGATAAAGCACACGTTCGCCGTAGCGTGCGAGCACTTCACCCAGCGCGCCGAGCACGTGTTTTACGAAAGCGGGAATTTGCGATTCGGTCAGTTTGCTGAAACCGCGCACATCACCAAACAGCATTGCCTTGAGTTCGCGTTGTCCGCCGACAACCGGTACGACCGTGGCACTGGAAACGGTCGGCTTTCCGCCGGGTGCCGGTGTAATGACTTCCAATCCGCGTCCGGCGTTGCGCCATGTCCTGACATCGAAACCGGTGCCGGCCATACCCTGGGTTTCAACGCCATCCCATACGGCCATCTGCAGAACATCGGCATCGAGAAAGCGGGCGCGTAATACCGCCAAACCCATCGCCACGAAAGAGCCGTAGGCAAACACCCAGTCATGCCCGAGATAGCTATCTTCGGTGGCGTAGGTGACACCCGTAGCGCGCTGCAAACAGGATTCAAAACGTTCCACCCATTGCGGACCGGCCGACGCTACTGAGATTTCGACGAACTCGTCTTTGGCGAATGGCAGGACGACTTGCAGTTCGGCGCCGCCCGCGAGCAAGGCTTCGGCGAACAGAATATCGCCGCCGCTGGCCAATGGGCCGTAGCCGAAACCGACACGATGTTTTTCCAGTCGCTCGGCAATTTGTTTTGCGACTGCTGCCTCTTCGGAAGCGGGGAAACGACCTTGCACGCCAGGGGCAGAAATCATGTGCCCGCTATAAGTGATAACGGTAGGCGAGGCGAGCGGGTCGAGCACGTCATCGCTGATGCCGCGGGCAATGCATATCATCCGCAGTTGGCGACGCGTTGCAGCGCGTGCCGCGAGATCGTGTCCGGCTTTCGCAGCGCGTTCCAATGCGATGCGTGCTGTGACGGCATCACCTAGTACCAACGCGGCTTCGGCTTCGGAGGCCGGCAGGTAATAGGAGTCGTCGGCATCGGCGATTTTCTGCCGGCAAATCGAAAGCACTTCGCGCGCCATTTTTTCCGCGGCGGATATTTGTCCGGCGAGCAGACGCAGGCTGGCGACGTTGACGCCGGGATAGTAGTCATTGCTGCGACGATACAGCGCTTCATAAAGATCGGCGGCATGCGAAAGCAATGTTGTCCGCACTTCACCTGTGGTGTCGATCGCATGGTCTTTGGCGATGCGCGCTTTCAGCGCAGCTACGTCTGCATCGTCGCTGCGATCGAGCCCGAGTCGTTCGAATTCCGATTCCGCATTGGCAGTCGCGCCGGCTTTGGCGAGGTTGAGCACCGCGCGATGACTCAAGCGCAAATCATTTGGGTATTCCTCGAGGCCACGCAAGGCAGTATCGAAAGCAAGCAGCAATTCGCCGCGCGCTTCGAGTTGACGAACCTGGGCAAGCCAGCTGGACGGATCGGTCACGGCGAATGATTATTGCGGCGCGCAACGCATGCGCAGAATGGATCCATCCATGACTTCGCCATCGGACATCGTGAGCTTCATCATCGTGTCGTCGATGATTTCATAGCGATAAGTACCCGAGTCGCCGCTGGTCATGTCCACTGCCATGAAGTCCCAGCCGCCTGGAACGGCCTTCACGCGCGAGGCGATATCCCAGGGTTGAGCCTGCGGATGATCGACGCGGATCAGTACGGTATCGGCGCCGGTACGAATGACATCGTAACGGATGGTCATGCCGTTATAGGGCTGACACCAGGTGCCCACGACGAATGCGATATCGTTGCGTTTCGGAAATTTGCTCACTGGCGCGGCAGGTGCAGCAACCGTTGCAGGTGCAGGCGCAGCAGTAACCGGAGCTGCCTGGGTTTGCGTTACAGGCGCGGCTGTCGTCGTCGGTGCCGGCTCATATTCATCCTGTTCAAGAACCATATTGGGTTCGTCAGATGGATTGCCTGTATCGGAATTGGTCGTAGTGGTTGCCGGTGCAGCTGCGACTTGTGGTGCCGGTGCATCGGTCTTGCTGGTGTACAACAAGGTTCCGGTGATCGCAGCAGCCAGCAAAGCAACGACAGCCACCCCGAGCAGCAAGGGCGAATGCGAGCGTGCTGGCGTTGCGGCAGGCATTGCATGTAGCGGTGCGGAACGCACAGGCGTTGCATCGTTCGAATTCATCGCCTTGATTGCCGCGACCAGGGGCATCAAATGCTGCTCCATCGGCGTCTTCCATGCGTCGACCCATTGCGCAGACGAAATATAAAACTCCAGCGAGCCCGAAGGTGTGATTTCGCGAATGCGTACCGGCAACACGACTTTGGTTTTACTGACGGCGCGTTCGACTTCCTTGCGGACAAATTGCGAATCGTTCGATTGATCAGACAACACCAATACCAATGCCTTGCATTGCTCGATCGCATTGATGATGGCGTGGCCGTATTCCACGCCGGGTGCGACATCGCGCGGCGCTACCCAGCAATGGATGCCCTGGCCTTCAAGGAAACCGACGATGCGAAAAGCGGCATCGCGATCGGCGGTGGCATAGCTGACAAAGATATCGGGCATGGCCCGTCCCATTGCGTTATCGAAGTGAAATCCAGTCTAGCCGAACCAAGGGAAAAGGCAACGGTGGCAATCCGCTGGTTGTGCCGTTGTCAGCCTGCAACGGCCATGCGATAGGTATTTCGGCCCGCCGCCTTGGCTTCGTAAAGCGCCTCGTCGGCGAGATTCAGCAATGTTTTTGCATCCGGTGTTTTTTCGCAGTATGCAACACCGATACTCGCGCTGAATTGAAGCGTAATGCCGTCTATCGTTACCGGTTGCTGCAAAAGCGACATCAGTTTCTTTGCTATGGCTTCGCCGCTGCATGGGCGTGAATTTTCGATCAGTACGACAAACTCGTCGCCACCCAGGCGCGCTATCAGATCGTCCGCTCTGGTACACGATTGCAGGCGTTCTGCGAACGCCATGATCACTGCATCGCCTACCGGATGGCCGTGGGTGTCGTTAATGGATTTGAAGCGATCGATGTCTAGATAAATCAAGGTCACTGCAGTCGCGTGACGGCGACTCCTGACCAGCGCCAGCGCAAGCTGCTCGTCAAAATGGCGACGATTGGCGACACCGGTCAGGCTGTCGATTCGCGAGAGTTGTTCGAGTTTTGCTTCTGCAGTCTTCAGTGCGGTGATATCGAACGTCAATGCATAAAAGCCCTGTATTTTTCCGTTCGCATCTCGCTCGGGAACATAGTTCGATTGGTAATTGTATTGCTTGCCGTGAAGGTTGGCGGTCCCCTCAAAATCCTGGGGGATGCCTTGCAGGACATTTTCAACGTACGGCTTGATGTCTTCATAAAACTCATCGCCGTGATATTCCTGCAGGGTTTTGCCAATCAGCGATTGCGGATCTACACCAAACGCGGCGCCAAAATAAGCGTTGGCAAACAGGTATTGCTGGTGCTTGTCGATATGCGTGATGATCGCGGGAATATTATCGGTCACGGCACGCATGCGGCTTTCGCTCCGGGACAATAGTTGCAGTGCCCGCATTCTTCCGCTGACGTCGCGGCCGGAATAAACAATTTCCGGCGGGCCGCCGTCGTCGGGACTCGATACCAGACGCGCCATCGCTTCAATCCAGATGTAGGACCCGTTGGCATGTTTGGCGCGGTACATGATGGTTGACGAGCCACCATTCTCGCCGAGGTCTTTTATTGCGGACACAAGCTTCTCGACATCATCCGGATGTACCAGGTCCCAGCGATGTTCCATCAATGTTTCGGGTTCTCGGCCCAGCATGTCTTTGACCGAAGGCGATACATATAGACGTTTTCCATCAAGCCGCATCCGGACCACCAGGTCGCGCGAGTTTTCCGCCAGCATGCGATAGAGCGATTCGCTATGCTGGACTTGCGTAACAAGTTCTTTCAACCGAGCAGCGGAGCGGCGTTGATAGACGAACAGCACACCCATTACCAGAAACAATACGATGCCGAGCAGCGCAACAATCGTGATGAACCTTCGCTGCACTGTCGACGCGGCCTCACGTTCGGCATTCAGGGCAGCAGAAGCTTCAAGTCGTTGCACGTTGAATTTTTGTTCTGCGTATTTAAGCCGTGCATCGAAATCATCCGCTGCCAACTTGCGGTCATCGGATTCGAGCTGTATTGACAGTTCGATCAGCCGCGCAGTCAGGGCTTCCATTTCGGCGCGTGACCGTTCACGTCCCAACAAGCTGGTGATCAAGGCTCTAAGGACGCGACGCTCGTCACGGTAAAGTTTTAGTTCGCGAAATGATTTCACTGCAATTCGCAATTCAACTTCCGCAGTTGCATTATTATTCCTGTTGAGTTCAGCCAGGCCCAGTACCTCGTGACCCAGCCCGTTGACCTGAGAATTGCTCAACTGCTTGGACAGGTCGAGAATTTTTTTACCGCTTTCAAGTTGAGTAGCAATATCCTCTCTGGCCCGTGCGATGCGGGCGATTTCGACATACAGCTCGGCACTTAGTTTGGGATCTTGAACTTGTTGTGTTAACGCGATCGCTTGTTTGAGGATGGCTTCGGCTTCGGAATTTCTATCAAGTTGGGCCAATGCGCGGGCTCGATTTCTCAATAGTCGAATGCGAATCGGTAACGACAAATAGTTGCCTAACACAGTCAAGCCACGAGCGGCATAATCGGCGGCCAGTGTATTTTTCCCCAGACTGGAGCTGAGTGAGGAATAGGCTAGAAAAACATCGGCGCTTAATTCCGGATGAGGATGCAATGCGAGCAGTCTTTCTGCATCGCCGAGCAGTTCCTCGCCACGCGTGAATTCCTGCAATGCCATGAATCCGCGACTCTCGGCAATCAGTCCACGAATTTGCAATTCCGGCAATTTGGCTTTCTCTGCTGCAAGGCGTGCTTTCTCACCTGCGGCACATTGGCATTTCCAATTGGCGATGACGCGGCAAGCATTGGATTGCGCTAAAAAGAGCAGCGCCAGTTCCCGGTGGTTTTTTTTGGCCGTCGCAGTCTGTATTTGCGCGGGCAGCTCCCTGAGTACTCCCTCCGGGTCCACCAAAGCGCGAATTTCCATCGGATGCCGCGTGACTTGCGAGTCGACTGTTTGCGCCTTGGCGGGCATTGATCCGGCGAATATCAGGATCGCGAAAGCGGCAGCAGCAATGAATCGATATATCGCGAATCGTTCAGTCATACGAATTCCGCATCACCTAAGGGGGGTTAGTGAGGGGGTGAGTAATGATAACCTAACTAAGCTTACAAATACTCGGCAGTGTCGGACAAGTAGCCAGAGGTATGCCCTGGATCATCGACAATGCGATACATCCGGGCGTTTACGCATTCACCGTGTTCAATGATGATGCGTTGCAGCATGGGGATGAATTTTTTTTACGGAGTCGCAGTGGTTTTCACCGCAAGGCGAAGTTTCCATTTGCAGGGTCAGGTGGTGTATGTCGAACCCCGCCTTTAATTTTTCGGCCAGGGTTTGCCGCAATACTTGCAAATCATTTACATCATCGTTCGCGACGATATGGGCGGTCATCGTTGGCGACTGACTGGCCAGCGACCAGATGTGCACATCGTGCACTGCAGCAACGCCTGGTGTTTTCAGCAACACATCGCGAACTTCCGATAGCGCAATATTGTCCGGTACTCCTTCAAGCAGGATATGGATACTGGCGCGTAGCAAGGTCCAGGTACGGGGCAATACCCATAAGCCGATCACGACGGCAAGAACCGGATCGAGAATCCACCATTTCGTAAAGTAGATAATCACGGCGGCGATCAGAACCGCGAGTGAGCCGAGCATGTCGCTCCAGACTTCCAGATACGCGCCTTTCATATTCAAGCTTTCTTCGCTGCCGGCTTTCAGCAAGCGCATGGAAATCAGGTTCACGACAAGGCCGAGACCGGCAACCAGCAGCATGCCGGTGCTGGCGACTTCGGGAGGTTCGGTAAAACGAACGATGGCTTCCCAAAAAATATAAGCGGCAACGATGAATAACAACACGCCATTTATCAGTGCGCCAAACGCTTCGAAACGAGCATAGCCGTAACTGCGTTTTGCATCCGGTGGTCGGCGGGATAAACG
>JBOHYG010000161.1:0-101445 GCA_050737875.1 Arenimonas sp.
GTCTTTGCCGCCCACAGAGACGCGTAAAATATTCAATGTCACTTAAGCGCCGCTAGACCTCGGCTGACTATTACTTCTAAGCCATTCCCTATAAACAAAATAGGTCAAATTTGCGAATGGCCCCAAAATCACCATGCCGATTGCCCAGAGAAATACTGACCAACTTTTTGCCCTCGCCTCATCAATAATAAATACCAAAGATGTTATGAATATTATTATCGCTGAGGATGCAATTACCAATGCGGACTTATTCTGAGAAAGCAACTCTTCAGCTATCAATACAATAGGCACAACGCACATGAAAAACATGATGATGCGTTTCGCAAAAGAATAATTATTCCTCACACTCACATTCTATCTCCCTTGGTGAGACCGGCACTCCATCGGGGGCGGCCGCGTGTTGCCCCATTCCACTGAATTTAAAACTACCTGCAACGAGTCCACCGCCAGTAAAGGTTCCGCTTCCTCGTCCTGCGCTCACTGTGCCTTTTGTCTTTGCAAATCCTGATCCTGATGCAGAAAACCTTCCTATCAAAGAGTTGGGATTTACATCAAAAAATCCGTCTTCGAGCTCAACTTTAGATAAGATTGCGACCTGTGTGTAGGAAATTCCTGATGTTTCATCAAGTGTGCCATTTATCTTCACCTTTGTTTTCTTGCCGTCTTTGCATGCCTCAACATCCAACACAAATGAAGCAACCTCGAAAGGGATGCTAAACCTTCTAATTTTCACTTTAGCGCCAGCTCGCTGTATAGACAGGTAACCTTTCCACTTGACCAGTCCTAATTTATCAATCGACATGATTGGTGAACTATCCACATAACTAAAGGTGTTGATTGATCCATTCAAACCAATCGGATCACTCTGCATATATCTGCCAGTGCCTGCTTCATAATCCCGGAAATAGTTGTAATGCAAGCCCGACTCCGAGTCATAGAATTGACCCGGGAATCGCATATCCAGCTTGAAGGAAATTCCGTCGACATCAGGATCTTCTTCAAAGTTGCCAGGCCTCTCACCAAACGCATCATCGACCATGTTCCAACGCCAGACAGTGTTTTGGGTTGCGATTTCGAACACATCGCGTGGGCTGTTCAGATGATCTGTCAGAACGCCGTGCGGTACGCCGTCTTGATAGATACCAATTGGCATGTCGTCAAGCCAAAGAATTTCCTGCACGGTGGTTGCGCCGTCCACGACGCGCTCTTGAACCAGCAATTGCCCGCTCTCGCCGTAGAAGTACCGCGCTTGATCGATTGCCGCCTTGTACTTGCGGACACGTTCTCCCTTAGCGTTGTACTGGTATTGGCTCACGATGGAGTTATTGGCATTACCCGTTCTGAAGTCGACCATGCGGTTACGATCATCGTAGGTGTAACGCCGATTCGTTGCTGTCTGAGTGGTATTGCCATTTACGTCCTGACTGCGCGACGTACCAGCCACTGTGATTAGGCGATGATTAGTGCTTGGATAAACATAGCCCTGTGCGGGAGACGTGCCTTCCTTCTTGCTCAGCCGGTCACCTGTAGGATCGTAGGTGAAGACCGACACATCGGCCAGTGTGTCGCTATTCTTTACCTTGGTCAGTCTATCTATTCGGTCGTACTCGAATGCGTTGCCACCTGCTGCATCGACGATGCGTGTGATGTTGCTCGCGGCGTCAACATCAAAATCTAGGCCACCGATACTGTCCACGGCATAGTTCAAATCGTAGACCCGCGTCTGGACAACAGGATTGGAGGGCGGAGGCGGAGAGCATCCGCCACCAGGCTGGGGAATACAGCCGCCGCCACTAGCTTCAGCACCGCCTGGCGCTGCAATGCCTGGATTTCCGCCACTGCTGCCGGGCGGCAGGAACTCTATACGACTCAGCGGCCCGAAGGGGTAGTAGGTAATATTGTTGGCAAAGATCTTGGTCGTGGCGCCCTGTGTCACACCCACCTGGGTGATCTGGTTGGACTTGTTACGGACATTGCCGACCTTCATGCCGCTGGGATAGGTCGTGCTGCTCAACCGGCCGCCGCGAGTGTAGAGGAACTGGAAGGTGCTGACGATGCCGTTGTTGGTTATCTGCTTGCGAGTCATATGGCCGAAACGATCGTAGCAATACTGGGTACTACCGCTGGGATCAGTGAATTGGGTCAATTGCCCTTTGGAAAAGGCCTCGGTCGCACCGCAAATAACGTTGACGGTGTCATAGGTATAACTGCTATTGAGTGTTGTGTTACTCGGGTAGTTGACCTGTGTCAGACGATTCAAGGCGTCATAGGTGTATGTGCTCGTGAGGTTTTGCGAACTCGTCTTCGCGTCCTTCAGTGTTTTGCGGTTACCGGCATCGTCGTAGGTGTAGATCGTCGTTCCTGTATCCGGGCTGGACAATTGCGTTAAGTCGTTCAATCCGTTGTAGGTGTAATTCGTATCGAGGTTTTTCGGATCCTTAACCTTGATCAGATTGTTGCGAGCGTCGTAAGTGAACTGTGTGGTTGCATTGATCTTGCCCGTCCCCTGGTCTTGGATGGTCTTGACCAAGCGCCTCAGTGGGTCGCGATCTTGATCGGCAACCCTAGCCAACGCATCGGTGCTCGTATTGAGGTTGTCGTTGGCATCGTAAGTCAAGGTATCGATACTGACGCCAGTGGCATTCTTGAGTTCAGATAGATGACCCAGCGTATCGAATACTCGGCTGAGATTGCGCGTCAGTGTGTTGTTTGGATCGCGGGTGTCTTCCACTGTGCGGTTGCCAGCATGATCCAGTGTGTAGGTGATACTGTTGTTCTCGGCATCGACGATATCTGTCAACCGATGCGCGGCATCATAGTTAAAAATGATGTAATCCCCTAACAGATGGCCGTCAGCTTGCGTGGCCTTGATGACTTGGCCGGCAGCATCGTAGTCATACCGTGAAATGGCATCATCATAGAACTCACCAGTGTCATCCAGTCCCCGGACTTTATAGGCTGTCAGCCAGCCGCGCGGGTTATATTCCATATCGGTGATGACGTTATTGGCATCCTTTGTTTTCAGGGCATGGCCGGTGCCATCGTAGGCTAAATATTCCGTGACATGCAGCGCTGCGTTTGTGATCTTCCACAGGTCGCCTTTGCGATGCGGGCATGTTGTCGGCGATGCGGCACACGTCGCATCGTCCGTCTGGTAGTAAATAAACATTGTTACGTCGCTAGCATCGGTACGCGGACCATTGCTGGAGGTGACCAGTCCAACCAATGGACAATTACTTGCTGTGATGTCCGCTTGTTCGCAGTAAGTGGTCGTGCTTTGCCGAACACCTGTGGGAGCATTGGTCGATGATCCACAGACATAACTCATCGCGGCACTCACGGATGGATTGATCTGGCATACGGCTGTCACTTGTCCGCGGCTGTTGTATGCATATTTCGTTTTGGTTTCCAGCACGTTCGTGCCGTTAGCGTTGTTGTAGATGCGGCGCTCAATCGGCACATTGAAGCTGGCATGCCAGTCGACTTGTGTGGTGCGTTTGGTTGCCGTCTTGTTGGCCGATTCGATCTTTTGCGTCAGCAAGCCACGGGTGTTGTAGTCGACATCGGTAATCGTGCCATCGAAATCGGTTTCGGTATCGACATTGCCATTCGCATCATAGGTCTTTGCAGCAGCATTCGAACCGCAGGATGGACAAGCTACCGACATGCCCGTGACCTTCTTCGCGTGATTCACATTAGACAATGTAATAGTTCTTGAGTTACCTAATGGGTTAGTGATCATCGTAGAAGTTGTCGATGTATACGCCAGACTCACTTTGTTGATACCTGAGCCCGGACTGCCGCGTTCGCTACTGATCGCACGGCCTGCGCCGTCGAATTGCCAGTTGGCGTACTGGATGCCGCGTTCATCGAACAGCCCAATCATCTGATAGTTCTGGGCTGTCGCGCCATCGCCGTATTGATAACGACGGAACGGATTGTCGGTAGTGTCTGCCGGGGTCGCATCTGGATAAATGGCACGCTCTAGCATGCTGTTGGTGTCATACTGATATCGGATGAGTTGGCCATCAGGCAAGCCGACACTGGTCAAACGGGTAATCGGTGTGCCAGTCGGCGGGTTGTAGTATTCATAGGCAAAGGTCAATGAACGACCGGCATCGTCGACCACGGCGATCAGCAAGTCATCGTTGTATTGCAGGGCCAGGGTTCGGCCATTCCGATCACTGATATCGAGCAATTGTCCCGTCTTTGAATAGTGCTCTTTGGTATCGGACCTATCTGTATAAACCCAAGTGCCATCGCCCAATTGTGTCAAACGGGTGTTGACGTCCGTTGCGCCTGTCCAGACACCGCCGATGAGTGTGAAGAATTCACGCCCCTTATTGGGCCTAGCGACCGAGGCGGTTTTGGTCCCAATGCTGGTGGAGGTAACGGCGAGCAAGGAGCGATCGTAAGAATGTCGCCAGTTCTTGCCCAGTGTGCTCAGTTCACGATGCGTGGCGCTGATGTAGAAACGCTCAAAGCGCAACATCGACCCAGGTGCTGAAAAGTCCGATTCGGTCTGATAGCTGTAACCGGTACCCGAATGGATCGGATCCGTGCCGTTGTCGTATGCGTCCATGCAATCGGGGCAATCGTTCTTGTCCGCCATTTCGTTGGCAGTTGGATAAATGCAGACCTCGCCATTGAAATACGACCCCGCTGGACAGGAAAGCACGCGGTTTTTTCCAAGGAACAAACTATCTTCCACGAAAGTTCCCACACAACGACCATCCCAAGTGGGCCACGGGAAGCGGACATCGATGGTCTTGTGGCTGTTTATGATGATGCCAGCCTGAAGTTCCGAATGGCTGCTTGTACCGCACCCTGAGGCAACCGAAGTCTCATCCGTCCATGGAAAGGACACGCCCACCACCGTCCCAACACCGCATTGGTTGGCGTAGTTTTGTTGAATTCCCAGAGACACCACCTGAGGCTCAGAGCTCGCATACTTTGCTGTTTCACACCGCACGGAAACGTACTTCCACGGGGTGAGGGAAGGTGTCACCGAAGTATCGGCTCGACAAAAGGCCGACATGATGCACAGCAAGATAGAAACCACCCATACGGTGGTAGTTGGATAGCGCATCGGAGCCCCCTGTTTGAATTGTTCGCCACTTTTGGTGCGGCGTTATTGTTGCCGCACGGGGAAAAGGGCTGAAAGCGGACAGAAGGCTAATAACCCTATCAAATGGACTGTTGACCTCACCTCTGGCTTTCAAGCCATTCGGATTAGCGCGTCTACAAAACTCTTGGAACTCCAGATTGCTCAATGTGGAAATTGCTACCCAGAATACTGATGCTGTTTGTCAGCATTCGGTCAGGAGCGAACATTCGGACCGACTCGACAGGTCGACCCCAAGAATTAAATCCTAGTCATCACCAACCAATAGCCTCATCGTATAGTGCAAGCTGACAAACTCCTGAGAATTCCTATATCTGATGAACGCATTCGAGCCTTTCATCCTTCACACGTGTGAAGGCCTTGCGGGCGGGAAGGATCGTGTCCGCGGCTACGAGCCCACGCAAGGCCCTCCCTTCTCTCCCTTCGAGATCGACGATCCGTTCGGTCTGCGCAATGCGATCGTCCCGGTGTTCGGCCAGGATGTGGATGGCAAGATGTACGGCGTTGGGACAGCCTTCCATGTCGATGGCTTCGGCAACTTCCTGACTGCCTACCATGTGATCGACTTCATCGAAAAACACCCCGTTGGGCGCCCCGTCCTTTTCCTCAGCATGCATGGCGTCGTGTTCGGGACAGTCAATATTCCGCCGGACTGCTTTGTGCCCGCACAGGAAGTGGTCGCGTCGATAATGGAGACGGACGATCCTATGGCGGCCCTGCGTGGGCAGTCTACTCGGCAGCCAGCCATCGATGTGGCGCTCTTGAAGGCAGGAAGCATCGGCCCTGGCGTTAGACCGCCGCAGACGTTGCCTATGCGGGCGAAAGGCTGGGTTCCGGAGGTTGGCGAGATAGTGCTTGCCGTCGGCTTTCCCGAGCTGAACCTGTCGGAAGTTGATCAAGTCCGGCAGTTTGCCCTGCTCACCGAAGGCATGTGTGGCGCATACGGGCGGGTCGTTGGAGTCCATGAGCATGGAACGAGCCGCACGAACCCAACGCCCGTGTTCGAGGTGGAAGGCGATTGGGCGCCCGGTATGAGCGGTGGTCCGGTGTTCAATCGCAATGGCGAAGTGGTCGGAATGGTGAGCCGATCAATGCGCGCCGAATCTGATCATCCAGGTGCTGGGTTCGCCGTGTATTTCGGATTGGCCCGCGATATCGAACAGCTGACGCCAAACGTAGACTGGCTCAATCCCGGCTGGCGCAGGTGCTGGGGCATGTTCACGTCAGGGGCGGCCACGCCGATCGTCATGAGTGCCACAAAGGAAGCTGCCATGCTCGCGGCGTCAACGCTGGACGGCGTGATCGATATCAGGCCAATCGCACATCGAATCGGTACCGCGGATTTCGTGGGCTTGAATGATTGAGCGATCACATAAACGGACACACCAATCGCTTGCGCTCCGATAGTCAGGCTCGCGCAAGCTAACTATCCTCCATTGGACGGAAGCTGACCACGGAGTGATTCCGCGTCAATGCGCTTGCAAGCCCCGAGTTTCGGGGGTTAACTTGGAATCAGTCCAAACAGAGCAATCACATGCATTTATTAAATACTGGCAGACCTGCATTTCTTGAATTTCTGCGAAACCTTACACCGCAAACAATGCTTATTTCATTGTGTTTGGTGCTTTGGCATGGATTGGACTTCTCTGAATTTGACGAAAATAACTGGCAAAACACCTCTGCCTTCTTTGTAATAGCATTTATTTCTATTCTTGCATTTCTTGCAAATACCCTTCAATTTATGGAGAACGCTAGTTGCTCTTTCGGTTGGCTTGATAAAGCAGCATCAAAAAACAAGAGAATTGCCAAAACATCATGCGGACGTATGTTTGCTTTGTTGCGCATAGTCTTCAAAAGAAAACCATTAATTTTTGCAGAGCTAACTCTAGCAGCGCTGGTCTTAAACGCAGGAGTGATAGTCGCTACGAATATGGCAATTGCTTCTGCCATAACCATAATTAAAGCAACCAGCGTTTGACTGGGTTCCAGTAGGCGATAGCGAGAACGGAAGTGACAAAACAATGCCGAATAGCTAGCCAGCAAATTTCGGCACGCGAAGCCGAGTCAGCTGTGATAAACAAGAAAGCGTAAAAAAAAGGGGGGTGAATGAAAAGCGTCCTGAGTTCCGGAGAATTGTTTTGCAAGCTTGACGCCCTTGATGCCGAGTCTGAGTACGGCGAAACGCCCAGCGCCAGGTTGATCGGCGTTGGCTCAAAGGACTTCAACGTTGAAGCATTCTCGGAAGGGATCACCGCCTATACGATTGAAATTCCTCTCCGTGAAATCCCGAGTGAAATAAGTGAGGAATTCTGTCCAAAGTCTAGCGACTGCAATAATTGTGCTAGTCAATTGGACAAATGGATAAAAGTTACCTTTTTAAACATTGCAGGCGAAGATTCCTATCTATTCCCAACTTTTGACGCTACTGAACCAGCCAGGATATCGGTCGAATCAATGAGCTTCGAGAACGGGTTTACGCTTCCTCAATTTCCTATCTACAGCCCTCAAATTGTTTTTGAATCGAATGCAAACTGGACATGCTCATCGTTTGAAGTTGGCCAGGGAATGTCGTCACTGATCTATAGCGATACCGACGCACTGCTCATCGATGCTGGAGCAGGTACGCCAATCAAGCGTTCTGCCTATATCAATGGAATGCTGACTAAGAACGACTTGCTTTCGCTTGTGCAGACACGAAATGTAACGTTTATTCTGTCCCATGGCGACGCAGACCATTGGCGTATGCTTGGATGGGACTCAAGCATACGTGCACGTATTCGCGAGTACGTTGTCCCACACAACATGCGGCAGATTACATTCTTTGACAAAACGGTCAAACCTTGGGTGAGGCAATGCTCAGGCGATGTGCAACTCGCACTAGGCAATCAGACAACCATAGGCGTTCTTCGCACGGTCCCAACGCAAGGGCGCGCAACTTCGAACAATGATGGCATTGTGATTCTGTTTGAAAAAAATTCTAAGCGAGTGCTGATTGCTGGAGACTGCGTGTATTCTGAACTCTCAAGAGATACGAACACTTCGGTGGCTAAGCTGAATAACAACGCATATGAAGCTATTGTAGTGCCACACCACGGCGACTTAGCTAGTGCCGTGGGCGTGCCAAATGCAGCAAGGCCTGGCGCGTCGATCGCATTTTTCTCAGCTGGAAATCATTTGAGCTATCAACACCCGACGCCGAAATCGATATCAAGTCACACAAATGCCGGCTTCAAAAACGTGGTGAACAAACACTCCACAGGGATTGTTGAACATATTCTGCTTTAACGCTCTTGAGATGGAACAATCAAGGTTGCGCATAGGAAATCGAGCTGCTTAGCGATGTCTATTTCGGCAAATTGTTAGGCTTGAAGATGTAGATAGAGATACTTTCTCAGCATTAGTTGAACCACCTCAGTCGGTAATTGAGATTGATCAACTGGTTCTCCATGAATAAGGTTGTCTCGAATAAGTTTAAGTTTTTTGAAGGTCGTCAAGTCATCTTCTTCGTGTTGGCTCGAGAGGTGCGACGAGATCAATGAGAATTTGTCGGTGATCTTATACTTGTCTTTCATCACCTCCCTGATTCTCTTAGATAAGACTGATGAGTGTGCGCCGATCGATGCAGAAAATATTTTCTCGTATTCTGGAAATATCTTATTGACGAGTATTTCGAGCCCCATCCAAGCCGATAGAAAGGATGCAAGGCGATCATTTTTCTGTGTGTAAGAAGCAGACAATAGCCGTGCCGGAGTCTTGAAGCTCGCTACCGAAGATAGTGATTCGAATGCTTTTTGAAACTCCTTCGCGAAATCATTTGGTAGTGGCGATGATGTTGTGGCATATGCGGACCCCGTGAGGGCGCATAGATACAATTCCATTTCATTCTCGTCGTGGTAATACGTCGATTCAAGCACTAGTTTCGCTTCATTGAAGTGAGTTGCAGTGATGGCGAAAGAAGTCAACGCATTACTTACCAAACAACTGTATCTAATTGGAATATTGTCTTCGGGCTCTTTATTCTTAACTGCAACTCTATATCCATTGAGACTCCGGATAATGGTTGGAATTGATCTATCGTCATCTCCCTCGCAGAAAATGGTTAGGCAGCATGACTTCCCCGTGTCCTTGCAAATGCGCGCAATATGATTCGAAGTCTCTTCTTCAACAACGTCCGCGAAATTTCCATCAAGCTGACCAAAAGCTTGTCGCAGGATTAGCGAAGGAATGACCGCGGCTTGAAAAAATTGACGTTGGATGTGAGATAGATCGCTCGACAAGGAGACACGTGTTGATTTCCCATGACTGAAAGAGGTAGTTTCCAATGGCGCGAAAGCTCCATCAATCTTGTAGGCGACGCAATAAAAATGTTTCATGCAGACCTAAAGCCTTAGATATGGTTCGTCTGAATTGGACAGCGACACCAAAATTGATCTTGGCTGACTGAAACCTTGAATATTAGTTGGCGTCACGGTCTTACTATCACAATGATCCAGAAGGTACCTGATAATAGCCTGGCTTGACAGCCATTCCTTATAGGAGTCGTTAGAATTGGATTGGTTAGACAAGCGTACATCTTCGATCAGGCTGCGAATGGAGAAATGAGTGGGTAGGGTTAAAGACGACTGGATGGAAGCAGAGGATAGAGGCTGGGACGAAGTCGACAAATTTGTTTGCAGTGACTGCGTCAACGAACCAGAACTTTGGCGACTTGCTGTGGGCCATGAAACGCGCGCACAGTGTGATTATTGCCTGTGTGAAGACAAAAGCGTTTTGCCTGTATCAGGTATTCAGGAGATTCTCTACTCAGTAATGGGCGCTTACTATGCCGAGCCCGCTCAGGCAGGTACGCCTTATGATGAAGGAGCTTACATCGTCGAACCTATCGACACCGATGAAGTGCTCGGAAACTTGGGTTTCGATCCTGCCCCAAACCTTCTAGAAGACATCCTGGAAGCAGATATTATTGGTGCCTGGGTACCGGCTGCTAACAGTCACTGGGCTGATAGCCACGAGCATCAAATGAAGCTCGGCTGCTGGTTCAACTTTGCACACATCGTTAAGCATCAGACGCGCTTCCATTTCCAGCGGATGATCGGTGACCACCATTTTCATGAAATTGAAGTCGCCGACATGCTCGAGGTCGTGGCGAAGGAGTTGACGCCACTTGTCCGCAGTGTTGAGACTGGTACGAGAGTCTATCGAGCCAGGCATCTGACCGACGCAGAGATCGATGCGATAGATGGAAAAATGATGGGAGCACCGCCGCAGGAACATACAACCGCGGGGAGAATGAACCCTGCGGGCATCCCATATTTTTACGCTTCACATGATGCGCAGACCGCACTGCAAGAACTTGGGGCTCCACAAATCAGAAAGACTCCTGTCGTAGGCGCATTTGTCGCCAATCGCTCGCTGCGAGTGATAGACCTCACGCAATTGCCAATCCAGCCATCGATATTTGCGATTGACTTGAAGGATACACGCGAGAAGGCAATGTTCCTTTGTGGATTCGTAGAATCAATTACGCAGCCTGTTAGAAAAGATGGACAAGAGCACATTGACTACGTGCCATCGCAGGTCGTTTGCGAGTATCTAGCACAAGCTTTTTTCATCGAGGAAGGTGTACCTCTCGATGGATTAATTTTTCCAAGCGCGATCCACACGGGTGGAATCAATCTGGTCATATTCCCTTCAGGGCAGTGGTTCGAGCCCCATCGGTTTAGCAGTTTGGATTTTGTTGGAATTACCTGATTTGCGGACCTGTACCAGTACGGGCTCCAGTTCGCATTGCTTGTAAACAATAAGATCCAATCGTTAGATCGACGTCCTTCAAGCAGTGATTAATGTCCACATCTATCAGCTACTAGTTATTTTTACGCTTTCGATAGTAATTTCTTGCATCTAATAGTACTTGGGCAATTTTTCTTCTGTTATTTTTCTCCAATAACTCAGATCTATTTCTGAGAAATTGTGAAATATCGTTATTCACGTCAAATAGTCCGAAGAATTGTGGTTTCTCGTGCGTGTGATGCTGGATGGCGAGTTCAAATTCCAATCCATCAACTCGTCTTTGATCGGCTTCGTTCTGTACGTTTTCTCTCCGACGAGCGACTAACGCACGAGCATTTACGAGTGACTTGGGATCAGGTGCCAGATCTCGTATCCCGCAAATTACACGTCGCTCCACTATGTACAAAAACAAGCTTTGTGTACGACCGTCGAAGCCTGGTCGATTGCAGTATGCGCGTATAGCGAGGAACAGCGAATCTCGAACGCAAATCGCTTCTTCGAGGGATCCAGCACTCATTGCCCGCCGATAGAGCAAACTAAGCAGCAGAATATTGTCGATCTTACATATGCCAACCAATTTACGAAGTTGCTTTCTGAATACCTTCCGGGTGCATGGCCTCAGTTCAGTTACAGATAGTTGCAGGGTTTCTGAAATGAATTGATCAGACTTTTCTGCCTGGAATAGCTTGAGACGTCTCATCAGAATCGATATCAATCGATCTCGTCGAGCGATAGTCATTTCTGTAGCCCCCAGAACCTCGTGCCAAATCGGGGAGCGGTACAACAGTTTTGTGTCGTAGTAGCCCGGCTTGCTAGCTACTAAATTAACCAGGCTTTTGTTGCCTAGGCTGTACCGCAAACGTCCAGGGTCACTGCCATCCCGGCGAATACGCCAAAACGCTCTCAGGCTTTCATTTTCCTCCCCTAAAAACTCCCGATCCAAGCCCCTCAAGGTTGCATCTGTCTTCGTCCAGACGCCACCTAACCAGACCCACGAGCGAAGGCGAAAAAGTGGGTCGGCAGGATCCCGGTTTCTGGCCTTTTTTGTTTTTGGAGCGGTTTTAAGTGGTTCTGCGGGCATATCCATGCTCCACTAAGTATGGTCCCCTAATGCATCAATACGCAATAAGGCGAAACTAGTGGAAACCCAAGACATTAACCGTCCCGACCCAGACGCAGTGGCCAGAATCAGAAATCGGCTCATCGCAGAGTACGGCGAAGTGATCGGCGGTCAAGCATTAGCCAAATGCCTCGGTTACCGAACATCACGAAGTTTTCAGATGGCTGGGATAGCAGGTCGACTTCCCATCACGACATTCGAAATCCAGGGGCGACGCGGCCGATTTGCGAGAACAGAAGACGTCGCCTGTTGGTTGGCGTCACTTGGGCAAGAATCAAAATAAGCAAACCACCCAGATCATTGGGCTCGAGCACACGGAGGTGACGAATGAATACGAAAATGTAGCCTAACTTTCCAGTTTTACACAGGGCTAGACACACGAAAGCCCGAGATACCTTGCAGGGTATTCCGGGCTTTGTAGGCTTAAAAGCTTGGCCGCTTTGAGCAAAGTGTGATGGCCAAACGCCGCATTGTCAATACGTAAGTCACCAATTTTTTTGGGGATGCAAGCGGCATTTTCTCTAAATTCGGCCGATCTACGAATTAGATCGACCTAAATGGAAGGACCATCCTATGGCGCAACACCAACGACTGGGCCCAGATGCCCGGAATATTACTGCTTCTCATTTATTGGCACTCACCAAAGATGAGATAACACAACTTTTCATGGAAGCCCGCTGGGGCAATGTCGACAAACAAATGTGTCCACATTGCGGAACGCTTGACAAACATTACGAGCGCAGAATTCAACGTCGGTACGCCCGACGTCCGACGAGTTCAACAGGCACAAACCCGCAGTGGACCTGCCGCCACTGCTTTAACATTTTTTCAATTACATCAGGGACGTTGTTCGATCAAACTCGATTGCCATTGCGAACTATCGTGTTGGGCATAGTGTTAGTCCTTGGTGCGGCAAACGGAATGTCCAATCTCGCCTTAAGTAGCCATTTAGGTGTGACTCCGAAAACGGCTTTTTTGTTCCAGCATCGCTTACGGGAAGCTATGGCAGATGATCCGCCTTTGGAAAAATTCACTAGCGTCGCACAGATGGACGGGGGATATTTCTGCGGGAAGCCAGTGAAGCCGAACCGCAAGATGCGAGTGAGCAAGGAGCAACTCAAGAGGCGCTGGGGCAAAAAACCTGTTGGCGAGACAGAAAAACCTTGGGTCGCGATGGGGATGACACGCACCAATTATGAAAAGCGCGCAAACAAGCGAACCGTTTTGGTCGTTACCCATTCAGATAATGTTACTGGGGCAGGATCGAGGCAAGTCGCGGTAGCCGTCAGTCGTGGTGAAAATGAAACGGCCATCCGTCATTTGGCCAACCAACATATCGAACATGGTGCGCTTGTTATGACGGATGAAGCGGTTGCATATAGCGTTCTTGATAGCAACTGGGAGCACGCTACGGTTTCGCATTCTGAAGAGTTCTGTACCGCAGAGGGAGTTAACGATAATCATTGCGAAGCGTTTTTCAGCCGGTTACGACGAGCGGAATACGGCATCTACCATGGCTTTCGTCCTCTTTACCTTCATCTTTACGCCTGGGAAGCTGCATGGCGTCACAATCAGAGGCGAATGCCTAAACGCGACCAAGTAGTTCGACTATTAAGTAAGTGTTTGACTATGCGTCCATCGGCGCGTTTCCGTGGCTACCATGCCGGCAAAGGTGTCAGGAAAGAAACTTTGATTTAGATGTCTTGTACTCGAGCTGCCACTCGATCACGAAGCCATTTAGCGCGAAGCGTCTTTGAACCAGGCCCTCCAGCAATAGCTGTTGGAGGGCCTTTCGCACTCCGACTCTAGAGAGTTTTCGAAACGACCCATTCCTAAACGTGATGTGATATTCCAAGAAAGCTTCTGTCGGAATCCAAACTTCGGTCGACTCTAGTATTTCTAATAGCACGTTACGAGTTGCTGACGTGTATGGCGTAATTTGTGTCGGGCAGCTCGCAGGCTCCAATTCAAACCAACATGGATGCTCGCGCCAAAGACTGTTGATTGCTTTAAGACGCGACTTAAGTGTTGCTATCAGCTTTCTATCCTGAGCTTTTTCGGCATTCTCGACCGCTTCGTGCAGCTGAGCTTGAGCACGAAGTAGCCAATTAGCGGCGACGGGCATCCGAATCATTGGCGCATTCTGCCTTGCCCGGCACTTTTTATCTTGGTACCAAGCTACCTAATGGCGGAAATAGATGCGGCGGCTGTGCTCAAGCCCTCTTCTTCCGCCATGCGTTTAATGCGGGCCCCGGTGACACTGACCCGTTCGATTTCTTCAGCCGGTGCGGACGCAGAGGTCGCAGCACCTTCATATGGCATATCTGCGGCAATCGCGGCTGGTGGCGACATGACCATTGGTACGGGACTTGGCTTATCGGGCAGGGGGGCAGGTCGCTTGCCCTTCGGAAATGTCTTGTTCCACCAGGCGTATTTCTCGTCGAACATGTTCACGATCCTGCCAAGATGTTCATCGCGGCTGGCTTTGCGTCCCTGATCGCGCTCGCTGATTAGTTGTGCATACTCGGCGTGCAATTCTTCCGGTGGCGCAATTTCGTAACGAACGTAATCGGCGACGGTGTCGAGTACGATCAGTGAGGTTTCGCGGGAAGGCAAGCCAAAGCTTTCACCGATTCTGCGAATGGCGGCACGATTCAATTCGTGATTGGCATCCAGTGATCGCAAACGGTATGTGGCCCAAAGATTGGCGGCCAGTGGATGTTCGGTGGCTTGATCGTCGATCGCCAAATTCAAGGTGTTTCGCTTGCCGTTTCCTGACAGAACGACGGCGAGCTTGGCATTCTGATTCAACATGCGTCCGGCAACGCGCAATAAACCATCTTGCGGATCGCGCGAAGAAAATTCCAGGTCGGCAAGCCCATCGCCATCAAGGCTTTCAAGATGCACGCCTTCTTTCAGCAATGCCTGTGCCGCCTGTTCGAGCGCCTTTGGCTGTAGTGAGACATAACGACCGCCGGTTTGTTCGGCCAATGCCGAAAGACGAATGGCGTCGGCACTGACGGCGGAGTTGATCGCAAACAGACGCTGCGTTTCACCGAGCGCGGGAAACGGTGCATTGCCATAATTACTCAGGCCGTCGCTGAACATTAAATATTCGCCAACGTCGTTCTGAACCTTCCAGTCCGAAAGCGCACTTGCGCCATCGTAAACGGTGTTCTCGAGCGAAATTTTTAGTGCGCTCCAATTGCCGTTTTGAACACGGAAGCTTTCGGTTGTTTCGGCGCGGTCGCGCAGGCGGGTTAGCCGAACTTCGGTATTGCCCACTTGCTTGAAGTAACGGTCGAGCAAGCTGTATTCCAGATCATGGTTGCGGTTTTCGCCAGAACCGGAGCTGTCCCAAAGCAGGCCCATGACTTTCGCCAATTGGCGTTGCTGGCTTGCACTGTCGACCGGAATTTCAGCGACGAAATACGTTTGGCCGTCAAATGTTTGGGTATAGGTTTGCGGTTTATCACTGGCGGGAATTTGCAGGATCAAGGTGCCGCTCGGAGAAAAATTGCTTTTCGTCACCAGCGCTTCAAAGCGTTTCGCATTTCGCGTGAATTCCAGGTCGCCGAAACTGCCGATCACATTCGGCGCCTTGTTGACGCCATTGGTTTTCAGGCTGAGTTCGAATTCTTTCAGGTCGTTGCCAAATTGCAGCGGCAGGGTATAGGTCCAGTTTGAGTGGTTGCGTTTCAGTGATTCGGAATAACGCAGCTCGACAATGCGGACACCTTTCGCTGCAATCGGATAAATACGCAGACGGAAATTATTGCCCTGGGTATTTTCCAGCAAACCGGGGTCAACGCCGCGACGTTCGATTTCTTCGAAGACCTGGCGGCCCTTGGCTTTTTCTACCGGCACGGCTTGTCGCATCTTGCCATTCATGTCCAATGCGAACGCGGTGATTTGCTGGCCGTCCAGTAACGGGAATTGCAGATTGCCTTCCAGCTGACGGTTGTTCGGGTTGAAAAAAATCATCCGGACCGTGGTTTCCGCCAGCCCACCACTGATGTTGCTGTGGATTTTCAGGCTTTGCAGCTCAATGGCGCGCTCGCCCTTGATGGTTTCGATCAATGACCGTGTACTGTTGACTTGCGTCTGCGCGTTGGGTATGGCCACGGCGAATAAAAAAACAAACAGCAATAATTGTCGAAACATCGTGATCCCCTGAACTTTTGTTTTGGCCGGTGTTTATACAACGGCTGAAACAAAGTATGGGGTTAAACCGCCGGCGTGAACCAGCGATGATTTCAGAAGCTCCTGAAGGCCCCGATTATTCTTGCCAAGCCTTCATCATCGATATCCAGATGCATGACCAGCCGAATTTTTGGGTTGGCAGCAGATAACTTGATGCCGTTTTTTTGCATGTGTGCCGACAATGCCGGCAAGCGGTCCCTAGGCACGGTGATAAACACCATGCTGGTGTAGGCGCCGTTCACTTCGATGCCTGCGATATCGCTCAAGGCTTTTGCCAATTCGCTGGCGCGACGATGATCGTCTCTCAGGCGTTCAACATTGTGGTCGAGCGCGTAATTTGCCATCGCGGCCAGCAAGCCGGCTTGCCGCCAACCTCCGCCCAATACTTTTCGCCAACGGCGTGCTTTCGCGATCAGGTCTTCCGATCCCAGCAGCATCGATCCGACCGGCGCACCGAGTCCTTTCGAAAAACAAATCGATACGCTGTCGAAATGTTTTGCAATTTCGCGTGCCGGAATATTTTGCGCGACCGCGGCGTTATACAAACGCGCGCCATCGAGATGAAAGACGAGTTGATGTTGCTTCACGAGCGCGGCCGCCTCGGCAATATATTCCTGCGGCAGTACGCGACCCCACCAGGTATTTTCCAGGGCGACACAACGCGTGCGTGCGAAATGCGGATCGCCGAGCGGTTTTATCGCCGCAGTCACGGCACCCAGGTCCAGTGTGCCGTCGGCTTGTTGCGGGATAGGTTGCGGTTGAATCGAACCAAGCACCGCCGCGCCGCCGCCTTCGAATTTGTAGGTGTGCGCTTCGCTGCCGACTATATATTCGTCGCCGCGCTCGCAATGACCCATCAAGGCCAGCAGGTTTGATTGCGTGCCGCTTGGCACGAACAGGCCGGAATCAAAACCGAGCTCATCGGCGCAGCGTTCTTGCAAGGCGTTGACCGTGCCGTCTTCTCCATAGACATCGTCGCCCAAGGCCGTATGGGTAACGCAGGCCAGCATGGCGGCGCTTGGTAATGTGACGGTATCGCTGCGTAAATCGATCCACTTCATGGCATTCGCACCCCGGATAATTGCTGATATCTTATGCTGCCCAAGCGCCGTCGCGAAGTAATCCATGAAAATTGCCAGTTGGAACGTGAATTCACTCAACGTGCGTCTGCCGCATCTGGAAGAGTGGCTGAAATTGCGCCAGCCCGATGTCGTGGTGTTGCAGGAAACCAAGATGGAAGACGACAAGTTTCCGGATGACGTGCTGGCAGGCTTGGGTTATCGCTCGGTGTTTGTCGGCCAGAAAACCTATAACGGCGTTGCGATTCTAAGCAAGGTATCCAGCACCGACATGCATACCGGTATTCCGGATTTTGCCGACGAGCAGAAGCGCGTGATTGCCGCGACCGTCAACGGTATCCGCATCGTGAATCTATACGTGGTGAACGGCCAGGACGTCGGTACCGAAAAATACGATTACAAATTGCGCTGGTTTGAAGCCATACACGGCTGGTTGGCCGAAGAAATCAAACGCTATCCAAATCTGGTCGTGCTCGGCGATTTCAATATCGCGCCGGACGACCGCGATGTGCACGATCCGAAAGTCTGGAACGACAATACGATCCTGACATCGACTGCCGAACGCGCAGCCTATAAAAGATTATTGAGTCTTGGTTTGCACGACAGCTTCCGTTTGTACAACGAGGAAGCCGGCCATTTCAGCTGGTGGGATTACCGTTCCGCCGGGTTCCGTCGCAACCTTGGGTTGCGTATTGATTTGGTGTTGATCAGCGATGCGTTGAAATCGAAATGCAAAAATGCCGAGATCGATCGCGAGCCGCGTACCTGGGACAGACCTAGCGATCATGCACCGGTGTGGGTCGAACTGGAAACCCCGTAGGAGCGACGGAAGTCGCGACAGTCACCATATCGCGACTTCCGTCGCTCCTACGAAGACAAAAAATCGAGAATGTTTTTTGCGACTACGTCCGCTTGTTCCATATGCAGATGATGGCCGCCGGGAACAACGGCAGACCGGCCATTTTTTAATTCGGCCAGCCGACCATCGCGTTGTTCCGGCGAGAAATAAACCGGTGCCGGATCGGCAGCAATCACCAGCGTTTCCGCTTCGATCGCACGAATCCAGCTGCGAATGAATTTTTCATCGGTGCGCACATGGGTCGGCAGCATCATCCGCGGATCGCTGCGCCAGACATAACCGCCTTCAACTTGCTGCAGATTTCTCTGCACGATCAACCTGGCCGCATCGCGGGTCATCTTGCTCGCTCCCAGGCGAGCGCTAACAGCGGTTTCCAGATCCGGAATGATGCGAGCAGATTTGTCTTTATCGAGTTTGCGTCGCGCCGCCACGGCTTGCCGCAATCGCATGCCGGCTTCATCGGCAACGCCGGCGATCGGCCCGAGCGCTTCGATCAGCAATAATTTATCGACGCGTTCCGGTGCCGATGCGGCAACTATCGTCGCGATTGCACCACCCATCGAATGACCGAGCAAATGCGCTCGGTGCCAGCCGAGTGAATCGAGAACGTCGAGCACATCGTGTATCCAGTCGACGAATACGTAATCGTAGCCGGCCATGCGGTGCTGAGAGCCGCCGTGGCCCGGCAGATCCAATGCAACGACATGATAATTTTCCAACAGCGGCAGCAACGGAACAAAGCTGGCGGCATTGTCGAGCCAGCCATGCAGGCACAGGATCTTTTCGCCGTCCGGATTGCCGCTTTGCAATGCGGTAACGACACCGCGCGCGGTATTCAATGAAATTTCCTGCATCAATGACCCCAGCCCTGGCAATGACGTTTGATTAAGTGTGCCAATGCGCAGGCATGGCCTGGCGATTCATTCAGGGCTGCGATATAGCGAAGGTTTTCGCCGCCGGCCTTCTGGAATATTTCCTGGTTCTGGATTTTTATTTCTTCCAGTGTTTCCAGGCAATCGACTGCAAAGCCCGGGCAAATGATATCGACGGTTTTGATACCTTGTTTGGCGAGGGCTTCGAGAGTCTCGTCGGTCGCCGGTTCCAGCCAGGGTTCGCGGCCAAAGCGGGATTGATAGGTGATTTGCCATTGGTCATCGCTCAGACCGAGGCGCACGGCAATTTTTTTCGCGCCGGTTTCGCATTGTGCGGCATACGGATCGCCGTCACGGATAAAACGTTGCGGCAGGCCATGAAAAGAAAACAGGATTTTTTCGGCACGTGCATGCAAGTCCCAATGATTTTCGATGCTGGCTTCGATCGCATCCAGCCATTCGGCGTTATCGTGATAGTCATTGATCAGGCGCAGTTCCGGCATCACGCGCCAGCTTTGCAATTCCTTCATCACCGCGTCATGGCTGGAAGCGGTGGTGCTGGCCGAATACTGCGGATACAAGGGCAATACCACCAACCGGCGCATGCCGTTTGCCTGTGCCGCACGCAGTACTGATGGAATCGAGGGATTGCCGTAACGCATGGCCAATTGCACGTCGTAATCCGGGCATTGCGCCTGGATCGCATCGCGTAATTTTTTGCTCAGCACCAACAAGGGTGAACCATCATCGCGCCAAACGCTGGCATATTTTTTTGCGACGATGCCGGAGCGAATCGGCAGGATCACGAAATGCAAAATCGCGCACCACAACCAGCGCGACAAATCGACCACGCGATAATCGTGCAGGAATTCCGACAGGTAGCGGCGCACCGCAGAAGCGGTCGACGCATCGGGTGTGCCCAGATTTACCAGTAACACGGTTGTGCGTTGCTTGTCCGTAGCAACCGGGTTCAAAAAACGTGAGGCCATGGAACTTTCCTTCATGCGATGCATACAAAATAACATCTCGCGAATGAAGATGAACTCATCCCTTATTCATTCGTTTGCGCCATAATTGGATAAATTCCGAGGAGAAGCCCATGCGCCGCCATTTCACCGTGTTGCTTTCACTGTTTTTGCTGTTGCCGCTTTCGGCCTTTGCAGGTCAAAAGGAAGACGACCGCGCCAACAACGCCAGCCGCGTCCTGAGTGAAATTCTGCAGATTCCCGAAGATTCCATTCCCAGCAAATTATTGAATGAAGCGCAGGCGATCGCGGTGATTCCCGACGTGGTCAAGGCCGGTTTCGTGGTTGGCGGGCGCCGCGGCAAGGGCCTGATAGCCGTGCGCGGTAGCGATGGCACCTGGTCGAATCCGAGCTTTATCGTGTTGACCGGTGGCAGCATCGGTTTTCAGGCTGGCCTGCAGTCGGCCGACGTGATTCTGGTTTTCCGCAATGCTCGCGGTGTTGACTCGATCGTCAACGGCAAATTCACCCTCGGCGGTGATGCCAGCGTGGCCGCCGGACCGGTTGGACGCAGCGCGCAAGCCTCGACCGATGAGCAATTGAAGGCGGAAATTTACAGTTATTCCCGCGCCCGCGGCCTGTTCGCCGGCATCGCGCTCGACGGCGCAGTCATGCAAATCGACAAGAAGGCCAACGCCGCCGTTTATGGCCGCGAAACGACCTCCCGGATGATCCTGGAAGGCCGTGCCGACCAGCCCTCCGACGCCGTCGTCAATTTCCGTGACAAGCTCGAAGAAAGCAGCGCAAAAGCCGCCGAGACCACCAAATAAGTTATCCTTAGCAAACGCACAGGAGAACGGTCATGTTAGGTTGGAGAGAGTTGATAATAGTTTTGGTCATCGTGCTTTTGGTTTTCGGCACCAAAAAGCTGGCCAACATCGGTAAGGACTTGGGTAGTGCGGTCAATGGCTTCAAGAAAGGCATGAAAGACGGCAGCGAAGACCCCGAAAAACTCAATAACGATAAAGACCAGGATCAGGCTCCCAAGGCCTGATTCCTGATTAGACAGGTCAATTCGCCATGTTTGATATTGGCCTCAGTGAAATACTGATTGTCGCTATCGTGGCCTTGGTTGTTTTGGGCCCCGAGCGGTTGCCCAAAGCGGCAAGGCTTGCCGGTTTCTGGGTACGCAAGGCGCGTGCGCAGTGGTACACCGTCAAGGCCGAGCTGGAAAGCGAAATGGCCGACGAGGAATTGAAGCGCAGCTTGAAAGAATCGATGGGCGATCTGCAGCAGACACTCGATGCGCATCGCGATAGTTTGCAGCAGGATATGCGGGCGCTCGATGTAGATCTTCAGCAGACGCTAAACGAAGAAAATGAAAGTTTGCAGCAGGAATTGAAGGCGCTCGATGCCGAAGTTTCGCGCGTAAAGCCGGAAGCTGCCGAACAAGAAGCCAGCGCCATTCCCGATAAAGAAAATACCCGCCTGCCATGACGGATAGCCAGCCTGCCGAAGAAAGTTTGATGAGCCATTTGCTCGAGCTTCGCTCGCGCCTTATCAAGGCGCTTGTAACGCTCGCACTTGTCTTTGCCGCGCTGATTCCGATGGCCAACGATCTGTATTACATGATCGCCGAGCCAATGCTGAAAAGCCTGAATGGCGGTCACATTATCGCGATCAAGGTGCTCGGCGGTTTTACCGTGCCCCTGAAGTGTGCATTTTTTACGGCTTTGCTTGTTTCGATGCCGATGACTCTTTACCAGCTTTGGGCTTTCGTCGCGCCGGGCTTGTATAAAAGCGAAAAACGTCTGGCCGCACCGTTGTTGATCGCCGCCACGATCCTGTTCTATATCGGTTGTGCGTTTACCTATTTCGGTTTGTTGCCGATGATGTTCAGCCTGTTGTTATCGGGCACTCCGGATGGTGTCGTGAACATGCCCGACATCGGAGACTATCTGGATTTCATCGTGATCATGTTTCTTGCCGGTGGCGTCGCCTTTGAAGTACCGATCGCGGTGATCATCGCGGTAGTGCTGGGCTGGGTGAAGCCGGCACAGTTAAGCGAATGGCGCGGTTACGTGATCGTCGCTATCTTTATCATCGCCGCCATCATCACGCCGCCTGACGGACTGACCCAGCTGATGGTGGCGATACCGATGTGCCTGCTGTATGAGGTCGGCGTGATCATGGCCCGGTTAATGGTTCGAAACCGCAAAGTAGACGCCACTGCCGAGTCATGACTTACACACCATCACCTGCCGGTTTCTGGAAGCGCTACGTCGCCTACTTTATCGACATCCTGATTTTGTACGTAATGGTCGAGATATTGTCGACCGTGTATTTTTCCTTCCAGGCCTATTCGCAAATCGATGTGTTGACGAATGTGTACCACTCCCTGAAGGCCGGGAGTGAAACCGGAGTAATGCCCGATCCGTATAGTTTGATCCATGCACTGAAAGCGGTCCTGCTGCCGTCGCTGATTTTTTCCAGCTGCGCGTATTTCATCATTGCCGGCATTTATTTTTGTGCGGCGGAAAGTTCTGTGCGGCAGGCAAGTATTGGCAAGCGCTTGCTGGGTATCAAGGTGACCAACCTCAACGGCGAGCCGATCAAGTTGCCGCAGGCGATTGGACGTTATCTGGCGGCGTCGTTGTCATGGATTACCCTGAACCTCGGTCATGCACTGGCAGCATGGACACCGCAAAGACGCGCCTTGCACGATTACCTGGCGCAGACGCGCGTCGAAAACGTCGATCCGGGCAACACCAGGATGCCGGTCTGGGCACGGGTCGTGATTGCCCTGCACGTACTGTTCTTTATTTGCCTGACCTTGCTGATGGTGTTGTCGATCTGGCTGTTGTTGCAGATGCGGATGACCATGATGTAAATCTCAAGGTGAGCTCATGCAGCGCACCACAGCAATCAAAATCGATCAAACTTCGATTTGCGTTTCCGGAATTTGGCTGTCGTCCGACATCGGTGCCGATGTTTGCTGCATGAAAATATCGCGCCAGGCGATATACATCGCGTTCAAATACAGCGACCAGCCCAGCGTAGAGATCATCACCATCAGTAAGATTTGCAAAATCCCGGCCAGTGCACCGGCACTCGCGATCAATACCAGCAGGATGTTGAATATGAAGCTGGCCAGCACGAAGGCGAAAAAAATTCCGGTCGTGAAAAAAATCATCGCGCCAAGGTTGCTGAAGATCGCGCGCATGGCATCGAAAAGCGCGAGCAATCCCAGCCGCTTATCCAGCACCACGCGTGGCACGGCAAGGAAAACAATCCAGCCGATTACCACGCCGAACGGCAATAATTTGATGATTACCTTGATCAGTACCGGTAGCACCGACTGAAGCAATTCCGGACTGGGTGGCTGCCCGGTTTGGAACAGGCTCTTCGCGGCATCTGGTCCGAGCGCATTGAACAAGACCGAGCTGGTCAATATCGCAAACAGGAAGGTCGGAAAACCGACCATGAACAGGCCAAGAAAACGCGGCGCAGATTTGAAGCCGTCGAAAAAATCGCCAAGTCCCGCCGGTTGACCGGTCATTTTTTTATGCAAGGTGGAAATGATGCCGCCATAAAAAACGGTCATCAGGATCGCCACAAAGAAATTCAGCAGCGGCAAAAAAATGCCGAGGCTCAACCACATCGCCATCGTGAACACAGGTTGTGGCGATGCTTTCAGATTGCGCCAGGCTTGAACACACCAGAACAAACCGCGCACGGCAGGAATTTTTCGATGCTGCATGAGTCGTTTAGACGAAGCCCGGTTGATATTGCTGGATGTAACGGCGCCCGGAAAACCGGGCGCGGAATGTTTTATGCAGGGAGACTTGAATCATCGGCATTCGGAATGGCTGGTTGATCGCCACCGAGCATGCTTTTCCACATGAAGTAGTGTCCGGCAAACATCAGCGGATACATCAACAGAAAAAGCGGGATATAGAACAACAGCATGCCAATTGCACCGAGCATCGGGTGGATAAGCGACAGAACCATCATGACTATCGCCAGGATCATCGCAAAAATAAAGAAGACGAAGAAAGCCAACATCGAAACCGCCATCATGAAAACGATCAGCATGAGCGCGTTTTTCAGCACGCCGACCGCAGCAAGCTTCATGGCTTCGAGCGCTGGAGTCCGGCGCAACGAAACTTCGGTAAAGCCGATCATGTAAACGAATTGCAGGGACATGGCGACCGCGATAAAGCCGAAATATCCCAGGATCAAACTAAACGGAAAACTCGGCGGCGGCGGTGTCGCCCCGGACAGCACTGCCAGTTGCTGGGCTTGGACTTGCTGCATGACTTCCTGGATCGCACCACTGAAAGCAAGCACGAACAATCCCATGAAGGCGGCATAAATTACCAGCGCAATCAAGGCAAAGCTGATACCGCGAAGCCAGAGTTGCTTGTCCTTGTATGGTTTGAAGATGTCGAAGCCGCTGACCGAATTGTTCTGGTCGATGTTTTGGCAGAGCTTGAACCAGCCGATCAAGATTGGCGGAAATAAAAACAAGCTGATGATTATCGTGACGGCATACACGATGTAGAACATCGTCATGTCTGCCATAGGCATTCCGGCAGCGGGCACCATGCCGTTTTTCGCCTGTGCCATGACCCCGGCTGCCATTGCAAGCCACATCGGGATACATATCAGGAAGCCGCAAAGCATCGTCAAGCCACTCGCGGCGATCAGGCTTTTAGAATTTTTATTGATCAGCTTGAAGCTATCCACGACCCAGCCGAACATCGATGCAATGCTGACGCTTTGTACCGTCATGTTTTTCCCCTTAAGCGCGCTTTTGCGCGTGTTGAACGAAATTTTGCAACAAGCGCCTTGCATGGGGCGCGGCCGATACGGCTTTACGCATCGCTTTCGGTTCGCTGCCTTCCTGGATCAGTGCCATGCGGCGCACGTGGATGTATTCGCGCATGTGCTCGGTTGAAAATTCCGGATGGAATTGCACGCCCCAGACATTGTCTTTCCAGCGGAACGCCTGGCAATCGTCTTTATCGGAGTACGCCAACACGGTGGCGTCTTCCGGTGCGGTCAACACCGTTTGCATATGCGTTGCGTGCACGCTGATCGATTCGGGTAATTCGGCAAACAACGCATCGTCTTTCGCATGCGCATGCAGGGACACCGAGACGGTACCCATTTCGCGGCCTTTCGGGTTGTAGTCGACTTTGCCACCGAGGGTTTGCGCGAGCAATTGATGGCCGTAGCAAATACCGAAAATCGATTGGCCTCGGTGCGACGCGTCATGTAGCCATTCGGCGCTGCGTTCGCTCCAATCCAGGCGCTCGGTCACCATCGCGCCGGAACCGGTAACCAGCACGCCGGTAAAGCCCTTGGTGTCCGGCAATTTCTCGCCTTCGGCAACATTGCACACTTTGACGTCGCGCACGTGCAGGCCGGATGCGACCCGAATCCAGTCCGGGAAACCGCCATGGCGTTTCAAAGTAGGGACCGGTTTGCCGGTTTCGATAATCAAAAAAGGTTTCATGGGTTCGAGCTCTAAACACTGTATCAGCCTATAATACCGGCTTTCCGTCGATTATTAGCCTTATGGCCGCCCCTACCTTCCAAGAACTGATCCTGAAGCTCAACCATTTTTGGGCTGAACAAGGCTGTGTGCTCATTCAACCACTCGATTTGGAAGTGGGTGCAGGCACCTTCCATCCAGCCACTTTTCTGCGTGCGCTCGGTCCTGAGCCATGGAATGCCGCGTATGTGCAGCCTTGCCGCCGCCCGACCGATGGCCGTTATGGTGAAAATCCGAATCGCCTGCAGCGCTATTACCAGTATCAAGTGGTGATGAAGCCCAATCCCGACAATATTCTGGATTTGTATCTCGATTCCTTGAAAGCGCTCGGTGTTGACCCGCTTGTGCACGATTTGCGCTTTGTCGAAGACAACTGGGAATCGCCGACGCTCGGCGCCTGGGGCCTGGGTTGGGAAGTCTGGTTGAATGGCATGGAAATCACCCAGTTCACTTATTTCCAGCAGGCTGGTGGTCTGGAATGCAAGCCGGTGACCGGTGAAATCACTTACGGCCTCGAACGCTTGTGCATGTATCTGCAAAACGTCGACAACGTTTTTGATCTGGTCTGGACGGTCGGTCCGCAAGGTCCGGTCTTGTATCGCGACGTGTATCACCAGAACGAAGTCGAACAAAGCGCTTACAACTTTGAACATGCCGATGTAGAAGAATTGTTCCACCGCTTCGACGCCTGCGAAAAAGAAGCGATGAAATGCGTCGAACTCGGTTTGCCCTTGCCGGCTTACGACCAGGTTGCGAAAGCCTCGCATAGTTTCAATTTGCTCGATGCGCGCCGTGCGATTTCGGTGACCGAACGCCAACGCTATATTTTGCGCGTCAGAAATTTATCGAAAGCGGTGGCCGAAGCGTATTTTTCCCAACGGGAAAAACTCGGCTTCCCGAATCTGAAGAAGGAGGTTGCGTAATGAGCATGCTTCCTCTTTTGATTGAACTGGGCACCGAAGAATTGCCGCCGAAGGCTCTGCCGGAATTGGCGCAGGCTTTTTTCGACGGCATTGCTGCCGGTTTCGAAAAACGCGGTATTGCATACAACAAAAACAATGCGAAGGCCTTGTATTCGCCACGCCGCCTCGCCGTATTGTTCGCCGATGTCGGTACCGAACAGGCTTCGCAGAAATCCGAAGTGCTCGGTCCGTATTTGAATATCGGCTTGAATGCCGAAGGCCAGCCGACACCTGCACTGCTCGGCTTTGCCAGCAAGAATGGTTTGAGCGTCGAGCAGCTGGAAAAAACCACCGACAACAAGGGCGAGCGTTTCGTCGCCCGCAGTGAAAAGCCGGGTGTTGATACGAAAGTCTTGATGGCCGAAATCGTCAGCGAATCGCTGGCTGCTCTGCCGATTCCAAAACCGATGCGCTGGGGCAGCCGCGAAACCAAATTTATCCGTCCGGTGCATTGGCTGGTGATGTTGATGGGCGACGACGTGATCGATGGCGAAGTGCTTGGACTGAAATCCGATCGCGTGAGTCGCGGCCATCGCTTCCATCACAACAAGGCGGTATGGATCAGCACGCCGCATGGCTATATCGATGCATTGCGCGATGCCCATGTGCTGGTCAATGCCGACGAACGTCGCGAACGTATCCGCGAACAAATCGAAACCATTGCCAAGCAAACCGGCGGTAGCGCACGTATCGACGAAAACCTGTTGAACGAAGTGAACTGCCTAGTCGAATGGCCTTCGCCGGTATTGTGCTCGTTTGAAAAGGAATTCCTTGCGGTGCCGCAGGAAGCCCTGATCACCACGATGGAAAGCAACCAGAAATTCTTCCCGGTGCTGGATAAAAACGGAAAACTGTCCGAACAATTTATCGGTATCGCCAATATCGAAAGCACCGATGTCGAACAGGTCCGCAAGGGTTACGAGCGTGTGATTCGCCCGCGTTTTGCCGATGCGAAATTTTTCTACGATGAAGATCTGAAGCAGGGCCTGTCGTCGATGGCCGAAGGTTTGACCACGGTTACCTATCAGCAAAAGCTCGGTACTTATGCGGACAAGACGCGGCGTATTGCAGCACTGGCTGAAGTGATTGCCGCACAAGTAGGTGTCGATCCACAGCAGGCACGTCGTGCTGCCGAACTTTGCAAAGCCGATTTGCAAAGCCGCATGGTCGGCGAGTTTCCGGAATTGCAGGGGATAGCCGGTCGTTATTACGCGAAAGCCGCAGGCGAACCGGAAGCGGTTGCCAATGCAATCGATGAAGCCTATCAGCCGCGTTTTGCCGGTGATGCGATCGCGCCATCGAAACTTGGTCAAGTGCTGGCGATCGCCGAGCGTCTGGATACATTGGCTGGTGGTTTTGCGGCTGGTCTGAAACCGACTGGTAACAAGGATGCGTTTGCGTTGCGTCGTAATGCGTTGGGATTGGTCAGAACGATTATCGAAGCAGGTAACGAAGTTTCTCTGCCCGGACTTATCAGCGCGGCAAATGTAAAACTCGTAGCTGATACGAACCTGTCTGCTGACGTTGATGAACTCTCCGGTTTCATCATTGATCGCATGCGGAACTACTACGCCGACCAAGGCTTCACCTCGGCGCAATTCGACGCGGTCGCCGAATTGAAAACGGCATCGTTGCTCGATTTCGACAAACGCCTGAAAGCCGTGCGCGAATTTTCTAAATTGCCAGAGGCGCCGGCACTCGCCGCTGCCGATAAACGCATCCGCAATATCTTGCGCAAAGCCGAAGGCGAAATACCGGCCAGCGTCAACACGGCATTACTGCAAGAAGCCGGTGAAAAAGACTTGCATGCGGTAGTGGCCACGGCAATCGCCGATACCGATACCGCATTGGCGTCACGCGATTATGTGGCGGTGCTGTCGCGTCTTGCCCAGTTGCGCCCGCAGGTGGATGCGTTCTTCGTCGGCGTGATGGTGAATGTTGACGATGCGGCGGTACGCGATAATCGACTGGCCTTATTGAAGCAGCTGGCCGACCGTTTCGGGGCAGTGGCGGAAATCGCCCAACTGTCTGCATAATCGGTCCATGCCGGTACTGCGGGGAGGCGGTGCCGGCATATTTCTAAACTCATCAAGGGGATGCAATGAATCTTTTAATACGGGCTGCTAGTGCAGCTCTTCTGTGCTTCAGCGGCCTCGCGCACTCCCAGGCGAGCGATGACCCGGCAGCGCAGGCGAAAGCACTACTCGATTCACTGCAATATCAAACCGGTTCGGTTGCAGTGACCGAAGCGAAGGCGCGACTCGATCTCAAACCAGGCTTTCGTTATTTGCCGAAAAGCGATGCCCGCAAGGTACTCGAACAATACTGGGGCAATCCGCCCGATGAAACCGTGATCGGCCTGATCGTGCCGGAAAAAGATGCACTCGGTTCCGATCATAGTTGGGCAGTTGTTGTGACTTATAACGAAGAAGGTTATGTGTCCGACGAAGATGCCAATGAAATCGATTACGCCGAGTTGCTGGCGCAGATGAAAGCGGACACCAAGGAATCGAACGAATATCGCAAGAACGAAGGCTACGAAGAAATCGAATTGGTCGGTTGGGCCGAACAGCCGCGTTACGATGCCGCATCCAAGCGCCTGTACTGGGCCAAGGAATTGGCATTTGCCGGTGCAACCGAGCACACCCTGAACTACGATATCCGCGTACTCGGCCGCCAGGGCTATTTAAGTCTCGAAGCGGTTGCCAGCATCAAGGATTTGAATCGCGTCAATGAAGGCATGAAGCAAATATTGCCGATGGCGCAATTCGAAGCCGGCAATACCTACGCCGACTACAATCCAAGCACCGACAAATTGGCAGCTTACGGCTTGGCGGCCCTGGTCGGCGGCGGCGTCGCCGCGAAAGCGGGCCTGTTCGCGAAACTCGGTGCCTTATTGCTGGCCGGCAAGAAGTTCATCATTCTCATCCTGGTTGGGATTGGCGCTTTCCTGAAAAAAATCTTCGGCAAGAAAGACAATAACAAGACCGTGGAATAACTCGGTGTCATAAGTGCATCATTCACAATCGGCTGGTTATAGTTAGCCTATGACCAGCCGTTTGTTCAGACTGACCACAAGCACCTTGTTATTTCTGCTGTTTACGGCGCGAGCCGAAGCCTTGCAAGTCAGGTCGATTGAATTCGCCGGTCTGGATGAACTGCAAATACTGAATGTGCGTAGCGAATTGTCGCTGGCTGAAGCACAGCTCGATCCCGCGTCTGTCATCAGTGAGAACCGCCTCGATTATTTAATGCGCCTCGCGCCACGCGAAGTCAGGCGGGGTCTGGAAGCGTTTGGCTATTACGATGTTGAAGTGGAAGCCAAAATCCATCGCGATGGCGAGAACATAGACGTGGCTTTCTCCGTTATTCTGGGCAAACCGGTCGAGGTCAGAAAACTAGCATTGAATATATCCGGTGAGGCCGAGCAAGATCCGGTTGTTGTGCACCAGATCGACGCATTCCAGCCGAAACCCGGCCAGCCGTTTCATCACGGGGAATACGAGAACAGCAAAATAAATATCAACCGCGTGCTTGGTGACCGCGGTTATTTCGATGCAAATTTGAACACCCATAAAGTCGAAGTCACACGAGCCGAACATGCTGCCGACATTGCACTGGCCTGGACAAGCGGATCTCGCTACCGGTTTGGCGATGTCCGCTTTGAAGGGCATCAATTTGAAAATTCATTGCTGGAAAAACTGTTGCCCTGGGAACCCGGGCAGGCCTTCGATCAAGGTGAATTATTTTCACTGCAAAAAACCCTGACCGACCTGGATTATTTCGCAAGCATCAATGTGCAACCGCTGCCGGATGAAGCCAAAGAAGGTGTCGTACCGATCCAGGTGAGCTTGGCACCGGCCAAGCGCAACATTTATTCACTCGGCCTTCGTTACGGCACCGATAGCGGTGCCGGCTTCGCCAGCAGCCTGGAACGTCGCTGGGTCAACAAGCGCGGCCACAAATTACTTGCTGAATTAAATGTCGCGCAGGAAAAAAGTGACTTCACGACGCAATACCGGATTCCGGCCTTTTCGAAATTCCAGGGCTGGTATGGCATACGCGTATCGCTGCGTGAAGAAAAAATTCTCGATGTGACCACGCAATACACCGAACTGTCTTTCAGCCGGACCGGCCGCTGGCGTGACTGGAATTTATTCGGCGCACTGGAATACAAGCGCGAACGTTTCGAAGACGAGCTTCTCGGCGAGCGTGGATACAGCACGATAGTCGCGCCTGTGATTTCGGTGGAACGGAAAAAATTCGACGATATCAATACTCCCAGCAAAGGCCACCGCTTCTTGATCGAGGCGCGGGTGGGTTCAAAAGCGATTGGCTCTGATGTCGATTTCGTACAGCTACGCGGCGAGGCACGCTGGATACGAGCGATCAGTACTAGCAACCGCATTTTGTGGCGCGGTGAATTGGGCACGACGATTACCGACGAATTCGACGACCTCCCTCCTTCGCAGCGTTTTTACGCCGGTGGCGACCACAGCGTGCGTGGTTATGGCTATCGTGAGTTGGGCGAAACCGCAGGCGTGTTGATCGGCGGTAAAAATCTGGCGACGGCCAGCGTCGAGTTCGAACATATGTTCACGCCCACTTGGGGCGGTGCCGTTTTTGTCGATGCGGGCGATGCCTTCGATGAACAATTCAAGGCGAATGTCGGTGTTGGCTTCGGCGTTCGCTGGCGTTCGCCGGTAGGTCCGATACGCATTGATCTCGCGCGCGGTTTGAACGAACCGGATCAAAATATACGTTTGCATGTCAGTCTGGGGCCCGATCTCTGATGACGCGCCGCCTGATCAAACTGCTGCTGATAGCGATGCTGTTTGGCATCTTGCTGTTTTCATTGCTGGCGCTGTGGGGCCTGCGTAGCGATGGTGGCCGTGATTTCCTGATGGCGCGTATCGCGGCGCGGTTACCCGAGGGAAGTTCGCTTACTTGGACCAGGCTGGAAGGCACGATGTGGGACGGGATGGCGATACATGGACTTCGCTATGCCGACGGCAAATATATATTTACTGCGCGAAGAATCGATCTGAAGAATGCCTTGTGGCCCTTGTTGTCGCAGCGTCTGGATATCGAAACGCTGAAAGTCGACACTGCCGCACTCACATTGCCGGTAGACGACGAACCGTTCGAATTACCGCGCTGGCCGGAATTTTTGCCTGCAATTGAAATGCCGATGACGGTAGCGGTCGATGATTTGCATATCGGGAAATTCCTGATTCAGGACATCGAAGAAAAACTGGTACTGATCCACACGGTCGATGGCAAAGTGACATTGGCGAAAGGCCTGATCGATATACCAAAGCTCGAAGTGGCAAGTAATCGCGGAAACCTGAGTTTGAAAGGAGAATACGTGCCAAGTGAAAAATATCGCACGCAGCTAACCGGCCACTATGTTGCGGTTACCAAAAAAGGTGTTGAACCGGCGCGGCTGTCGCTGAATGCAAAAGGCGATATCGATCAATTCAAATTGGCATTCCGTGGCAACGCACCGGCGCCGTTGATCCTCGATTTGTATTTGCAAGATGGCAGCAGCAAGCCGCGCTGGTCGTTCAATGCCGGCAGTGAACGATTATTGCCCGAGCAATTTGGCATGGCACCGGATCAAGCCTGGGCATTTTCACTGCATGGTGTTGGCGTCGATGGCGACGTCAATTTTTCCGGCAACATGAAACGTGGCGAACAAGCCTTGCAAATAGAACCGTCGCTAATCTCGATCAACGCCGGCGTGTTGCAACTTAATCCGTTGCAGCTGCGCGTCGAAGCCGGATTGGTTAGCGTGGAAGGCAAGGCTGAATTTATCGAACAAGACCCGGTTTTCGATCTGCTGCTTAGTTCAAAGCAATTGCTTTTGGTGCCGGAGAACGCAGCGGAAAAAAATATCGCCGTAAATGGCAGTGCGGCGATTAAACTTGCCGGAAAATTCTCAGCCTGGAACGTCGATGGTGATGCTATTCTACTTCGCGGCAAGGATAAAGCCGTTGTAAAAATCAGCGGCCGTGGCGACGAAAAAAAACTGCTGCTCGACAAGTTGGATGCAGTCACGCCGACCGGGAAACTACAGGGCAAGGGCAAGCTGTTTTGGGAGCCCGGTCTCGGCGGCGAATTGCAGGCAAGCTTGAACCAGTTCAATCCGGCGTATTTCTTCCCGGACTTTCCCGGTGCAGTAAACGGTATTGTGGACATCAAGGTCCGGCAGAATATCGACGAGCTGTGGACAGGCGAAGCCAGGATCCAAAATATTTCCGGCCGTCTGCGTGATCGGGCACTGGCCGGAGAAGCAGAAACGCGCTGGGACGGGAAAAACGGCAACGGAAAATTGGCGCTGAATATCGGTGCAAGCCGGATAAAAGCAGGTGGACGATTTGGGGAACGTTACGATATCGCCGCCGAATTCTCGCCGCTGAATTTGAACGATATTTCTCCGGATGGCGGCGGACAGCTGCAAGGTTCCTTGAACATCACCGGACCCAGTGCCGCCCCCAATTACAAAACCAATTTAACCGGCAACGCCATGCGCTGGGGCAAAGACAGCATCGGACAATTGACCGCGCAAGGTGAACTGCCGGGCAGCGGAAAAAATGGCCAGCTTTATATTCGTGCCAATGCAATCAATATCCGTGGGCAGGCATTGCAGGATATTGATGCGCAACTGAGCGGAAACACGAGAGACCTGCGGGTACAGGCAAATGCCGCTTTCGATTATGGAAAAATAAAATTCGATATCAGCGCCGCAGGCGCCAATCAAAACTGGAAAGGTGCCTTGCATTCATTGCAGTTCGCACCGCGTCTTGGCGAAGCATGGGGTTTGCAGGCGCCGGCGAAATACCGGTTTGCCGATGGCAGTATCCGACTGGATAACACCTGTTTGCGCACCGGCAGCAGTGCGCGAGTGTGTGCAATAGCCAATGGCAACACCGGCCATATAGAAGGCCGCGACTTGCCTTTGTCTTTGCTTGATCCGTGGATAAGCGAAAGCATGCCGGACCAGAATTATCGTCCGTATGGCGTGGTGAATCTCGAAGGAAATTTCGCCCGCACGAAAGCGAATGCCTGGAATGGCGATGTCGCGATGCGTTCGGCGGCCGGCGGCTTACGCTTGAATACCAACACTACTCGCGATGTGGTCAGTTACAGCAATCTGAAATTCGATCTGAAACTTCTCGGCGAGCGCGTCGATATGCGCTTGAATGCCTTGCTGCCGGAACAGGGCTCGATCAATGGCGAATTGCAAACCGGCTTCAATCAGTCGGCAGCCTTGAAAGGCAAGTTGACGCTGAATGTGAACGAGCTGACCTGGCTCGAATTGATGTCGCCGGATTTGGCAGGTCCAAAAGGGCGGTTGGCCGGCCAATTGCTTTTCAGCGGTAATCGCGAAGTACCCAATATCAGTGGTAGCGCCCATCTGGATCAATTCTTGGCAGAACTGCCAGGTTTGGGGATTCGAATTACCGAGGGCGATATCACATTGCGAGGCGAGCCCAGTGGCCAGGCGCGTTTGAATGGCGTGTTGAGTTCCGGCAAGGGAAAACTGCAGCTCAACGGTTCACTCGATCTCGCCGATAAAAACAGCCCTTTGCAGCTCATATTGAAAGGCGAAAATATTACGGTCGCGAACACACCGGATTTGCGCGCCGACATGAGTCCCGATCTGAATCTGGTATATCAGGATGGATTGCTGAAGATGACCGGTACCGTGGTAGTGCCGAGTGCCCGCATCGATCTTGAACGACTGGATCAGAGCGTGCCGGTGTCATCCGATATCGTGGTACTCGACCCGCGCGAAGCGCCTGAAACCGGCGGTTTCTTGGTTGAAAGCAATATCACACTGCAGTTGGGTAACGATGTACAACTCAAGGGTTTTGGGCTTGACGGAAGACTGGTCGGCAGTTTGCATATTAATGATCAACCGGGTCGTCCGGCACTCGCGACTGGCACAATAGAAGCGCGCGGTCGATACACGGCGTATGGTCAGGCATTGCGAATACAGCGCAGCCGGCTGACTTACGCCAACACGGCGATCAATAATCCCTATCTGGATATCGTTGCCGAAAGAAATTTTGAAGACGTTACGGTCGGGCTTCGTGTAAGGGGCTCCGCGCAGGCGCCCGAGACCACTATTACTTCGTCACCGGCAATGCAGGCGTCTGAAGCCTTGTCCTGGCTGATACTGGGTCGACCATTGATTACCGCCAGTAGTGCCGATAGCAAACGACTGGATGCCGCAGCGCTGGCCTTAAGTGCCGGTGGCAATATGTTGGCGCAGCAGCTCGGCACGAAAATCGGCCTGGATGAAGCCGGCATTGTCGAATCGCGAGCACTCGGCGGAGCCGTATTTACCGTCGGCAAGAAAATATCGCCGCGATTATTTGTCAGCTACGGCGTATCGCTACTGGGAACCGGGCAAGTAATGACATTGAAATATATGATAAGACGCGGTTTCGATGTCAGCATTGAATCAGGCAAGGAAACTGCCGCATCGTTAAATTGGCGGAAAGAGAAATAAGCCAGGACCAATTGACGGCCCGACGGAAACATCTGAACATGGCCTGCCGCTTGATGTTCGTGAATTCACTACGGGAGCACCTGCAATGAAAACCCTACTGGCCAGCATCGCGATATTTTTTTTCTCGAGCGTAGCTGTGGCAGGATCGCAGCCGTCTACGCCGTCGCAGGTAGTGAAGGATTTCTACAGCTGGGAAATCAATGTTGCCAAGACCGGCACGCAATCCGAGCAGAATCTCGTCCCGGTCAAAAAACTGCTCGCTCCGGAGTTCTACCAACTATTGCTGAAGGTCTACAAAGTCGAGCAGCAATGCATCAAGAATGCGGCGAAAGACGAAAAGCCCGATATGCTGGACGGCAACATATTCCAGCGCGAGGTCGAGGGTGCCAGCGGTTTTTCAACCATCACCCAGAAGCTCAACGGTAATACTGCAGTCGTGCAAATCAACCTGTTTTATTTCGGACGCAACGAGAACAAGACCTATAAGTGGGTCGACTCGGTCAAGTTGCGGAAACAAAAAGATGCCTGGCTGATTGTCGATATCATCCACGACAATAAACGTACGGTGGTCGGCGATTTGACCGAGTATTCGAAAGTGGTTTGTCGTCCGGCAGTCACGCAATCAAAGTGATTGTTAATAGCCGATGCCTCTGCTATTGGCTGGCATTGTTGCCGCTTTTGCTGGCTTCGTGCGCAACGATTGGAACTCCGGAAATGACTTGTGAGTCCTTGATCACCAGCCCCGATATCGGAAGGATACCGGAGCCCGAGAATGCCAGGGAACTGCTTGTGTTGACCACGGACCCGATCGAGTCGCTGGAAGGCAGGAAAAGATTTTGGTATTCCGATACACAAAACCGATTGCATGTTTGCATCGTGCCATTATTGGAAGAAATAACGTGCGGCACTCTTTCGCATCGTTATTCGAATGTGGACGGTCATTGGCAAGCAGACGACGATGAGAGTCGAGTGATCGTATGCGAGCCGAACTACCGATGAGCCAAGCGACACAACCAAACCCTGGGGCGGACGCTTTTAGATGACAAATATCACAATCCGCGATGCGACGGACTCGGACTTCGAAGCGATCATCAGACTCAATGATGTCGAGGTTCAACAAACCAGTGCGATGGATTTGGAACGGCTGCGAGTGTTTGATCAGCTGTCCGCCTATCACAAAGTGGCCATTGTCGATGGCCACGTCGCGGCGTTTCTGCTGGCAATGCGTGATGGTGCGGCCTACAGGAATGATAATTACGATTGGTTCGCTTCGCGCTTCCAGAGTTTTTTGTATGTCGACCGCATCGTGGTCGGAGTCGATTTTTCAGGGTTGAAAATCGGCAGCAGCCTGTACAAGGATTTGTTTGCCTTTGCACATGCACAGCAAATCCAACAAATTGTTTGCGAATACAATATCGAACCGCCCAATCCGGTATCCAAGGCGTTTCACGACAAGTTCGGTTTCCGGGAAATCGGCACGCAATGGGTGGCCGGCGGCACGAAACGGGTTTCGATGCAGGCTGTCGCGGTTTGATTAATTACCAATCCATCGTTTGAAGTACGAATGAACGAACCAACCAACATCTTGTTTATCTGCAGTCGCAACCAATGGCGCAGCCCTACCGCAGAAAAAATCTGGCATCAGCGCCACGGTGTTTCCGCGCGTTCGGCCGGTACCAGTCCGAATGCGCGTCGTACCGTGTCGGCCAAAGACTTTCAGTGGGCCGACATTATTTTCGTGATGGAAGACAAGCACAAGTCGCGAATTGTTGCCGACTATCGACGCGTACTCGAACACAAGAAAATCCATGTGCTGGATATCCCCGACGAATACCAATTCATGGATCCCGAGTTGGTCGAGCTGTTGCTGCTGTCGGTGGGTACAGTGCTAGGTGTCGCGGACGTGCAGGAGTAAGGAAACGCCAATGGAAATCCGGATCGATGATTTAAGCGGCCCCGAGATTGCCGCGTTATTGCAGGAACATCTGCAATCCATGAAGCAGCATTCTCCACCCGAGAGTGTGCATGCACTGGATATGGATAAACTGCGCAGGCCGGAGATTACTTTCTGGACGGCCTGGCAGCACGGCGAATTGCTGGGTTGCTGTGCAATCAAGCAGCTCGATGCCAGGCATGGCGAGATCAAATCGATGCGTACTTCGAGCCGACACCTGCGCAAAGGGGTAGCGGCGACTTTGTTGAAACATCTGGTCGATGAAGCTTTTCGTCGTGGTTATGAGCGGCTGAGTCTGGAAACCGGTTCGATGGATGCGTTCGCACCGGCGCGAAAACTGTATGCCGATTCCGGGTTCGAGTTTTGCGGACCTTTCGCCGAATACATTGAAGATCCATACAGCGTTTTTATGACGCGAAAATTAGGCGATTAAGCGCCGCAGCTCGGATTTCAACATCAGGCCATCACTATGCAGATAGCGGCGCTCGTCGCGCCAATCCGGGAAATGTTTTTCCACCTCGCGCCAGAAACTGCGCGAATGATTGCGATGCACCAGATGGCAAAGCTCGTGCACCAGCACGTATTCGAATGAAGAGGCTTTGCCGAGCACCAGCGATAAATCCAGCAACAGGCCGTCGCCGGGACTCAAGGAACCCCAGAGCGAAGACAGCGCACGAATCTTGATGGCCAGCGGCGCGGTCGGAAATGCCGGCAGGTATTTCGGCATCCACGTACCTACGTCCTTGCGGGCTTCCTGCAAATAAAATTCTTTCAATGCTCGCTTGGCTTGCGGCAAGCCGGCTTTCGCAGGCAAGGCGATATTGATTTTTTCGTCTTGCAAACTGACCTGGGCGAATTTCGCTTCACGCCATTGCACTGAATGACGTTCGCCGCGCAGCAGAATCTCGGTGTCTTCGAACAAGGCCAGTTCGGCATCGCGCTGACTATGCGGACGTTTATGCCATTGCGATTCCAGCCAATCGCGATGCTCGGCCAGGAATTGTTTTGCCAATTTGTCCGAACAGCGTTTCGGAACCGTCAGCCGTACGCCTTTCTCGGTAACGATCAGTCGCAGGCGACGGGCGCGTGGATCGTGCACGCAACGGACTTCAATCATTTCACCCGTCGTCAACAGTACCGGCCAGAGCTCAATGCTGCTGGCAGGTTTGTCGGGCTTCAGAAAAGAAAACATGACCAAGTGTAGCGGGAAATGTTCGCTTGAAAGTGAAGCTGGCTGAATCAGATCAAGCCTCGGCTTTGCTCAGCTTCAAATGCTTTTCCATGACTTCGAACAAGCGCTTGATCTCGGCCGACATCAGTGCGAAACGGGCATCGAGCTCGGCGGCCTGGTCTTCCTGGTCGGTACTTTCCAATGTTTCGACTGCGCCATCGAGGAATTTGAGTTTGCGAATCACCAGATCTTCGCCGAGCACGAAACTGACATGGGCATCGAGCACCAGGCCGAGGCGGCTGACCTGCTTGCCGGATTCCAGATGTTTCTTGATTTCATCGGTTTCCAGCTCCTGGCGCTGGCATTTCACGATCGCACCGCGTTCGTCGCCATCTTTCAATTCGCATTCTTCGCCGAGTTCCAGACCTTTCGGCAGTTTTTCGCCGCTGATCCAGCCGGTCATCACGGTGCGCGGGCTGGTTTCGGCATTCAACGGAATCGCCGGGAAGGAACCGAGCGCATGGCGCAATTCCGAGACCAGGTTTTCAGCCGATTTGCGCGACGAAGAATCGATCGCGACAAAGCCGTGTTCCATATCGATATAGGCATTCAGGCGCGTACTGCGGACGAAAGCACGCGGCAGCAATTCGTGCACGGTGTCTTCTTTCAAGGCGCGGCGGGCCTTGCCGCCGAGTTTGCGGCCCTGTTTTTCTTCGACTGCGGCAATTTTCTTGTTGACCAGATCATTGACGACCGAAGATGGCAGGATTTTATCTTCACCGCCGAGCGTGAACAGAACGCAATCGCCGACTTGATGCGAAAGCACTGCTTCATCGCGGCCAAACGGCGACACGAATCCGCGCGACATCATGTCGAGCGGACCAACCGGCTTCAATACGACTTCGGCCAGGCGTTCTTCGAGGGCTTTTAGGGATTTGTTTACGGTAACGGGAAAGCGGAACAGCGTCAGATTGCGAAAGAACATTATATTTATCTTTAGTAGGAGCGACGGAAGTCGCGATGAGATGTATAGGAGCGACGGAAGTCGCGATCCGGGAATTATTCGGCAATCGCAGCATCACCAGTGAGCCAGGCATGACTGTCAGGCATCGCGCTATTGCCGCGCTTGCCGAGCGAAAGAAAATCGAACAAATTCGGATCGGCCATTTGCGAAGCGCGGATATCTCCGAGTGCTTTGGCGATAGTATCGATGCGTCCTGGCGTCTGGACTTCCCATTCGGCCATCATGCGTTTGACAACTTTGCGTTGCAGGTTTTCCTGCGAGCCGCAGAGCGTGCACGGGATGATCGGATATTGTTTCCAGTCGGCGTAATCGCCGATGTCTTTTTCGCTGCACATTGCCAACGGACGAATCACCACATGCTTGCCGTCGTCACTCAATAACTTCGGCGGCATCGAGGAAATTTTCGCGTGGAAAAACAGGTTCAGGAAGAATGTGGAAACCAAATCGTCGCGGTGATGGCCGAGTGCGATCTTGGTGAAGCCTTCCTGTTCGGCATACGAATACAAGGCACCGCGGCGCATGCGTGAACAAAGCGAACACATGGTCTTGCCTTCCGGGATCACGCGCTTGACCACCGAGTAGGTGTCCTGCTCGAGAATCTTGTAGGGCACACCGATGCTGGCCAGATATTCAGGCAAGACATGTTCAGGAAAGCCCGGTTGTTTCTGGTCCAGGTTGACCGCGACCAGCTCGAAGGAAACCGGCGCCTTTTTCTGGAGCTGCAGCAGGATATCCAGCATGGTGTAGCTGTCCTTGCCGCCGGACAGGCAGATCATCACCTTGTCGCCTTCTTCGATCATGCCGAAGTCGGCGATCGCCTGGCCGACTTGATGGCGCAAGCGTTTGGCGAGTTTTTGCCGGTTCACCGAATGCGGGCGGACCGGTGGGTCGAGAAGGGTCAAATTCATGGGTGTATTTTACACCGGCGCGAGGGCGTGTAAGCTGCAACCAGGTCACACAACCGAGGCAATATGTCACAACCGCCCGACACCGCCCAGCTGACCGCGCAATTGATCGAATTGCGGATAGAACACCGCGACCTGGACGAGGCGATCGCCAAACTGGCGCAAACCATCGAGGCCGACGAGCTGGCGATCAAGCGCCTGAAAAAGCGCAAATTGCGCATCAAGGACATGATGACCTATCTGGAAAACAAATTGATTCCGGATTTGGATGCTTGAGGTTATTGGTAGGAGGGGTTTTAACCCCGAATGCATTTCAACATTGTTCGGGGTTAAAACCCCTCCTACAAAAACAGCTCGGGGTTAAAACCCCTCCTACAAAAACAATATTATTTTCGCGTTGGCATTCCGGTGACCTTGCTGACGATTTCCGGTGACAACTTGCTGATCGTATGACGCAGTTCGCGACCCAGCACGACCTTCGCATCTTTTTCCCAGGTATTCAGGCGCTCGTCGAAATCGAGTTTGGCATCCGGGCACAGCCAGATCAGTTTCAGTTCGCGCATTTTCTGGATGAAACTGCGGAACAGCGATTTATCGAAGAACTCCGGTGCGGCCGGTGCGTACAACAGGGACAAGCGCTGTGCGGTCAATTGGCAGAGCGTTTCCAGTTCACCGGTGGAAATCGTGCGTGGACCGTTCTTGACCAGCGTAGTGATCGCGATGAAATAACGTTCGAACGCCTGTTGCAAACTGTGGGCGATCGCGCGCAGTCGATACACTTCATCGGTTTGGCCGGGGCCACGCGAGACGTAACCGTTTTCATCCTCCGGAACGGCCGACAACAAGCCTTCGCTGATCAGCAAATCGACGGTCAAGTTGATGCGCTCGGCAAATTCGTCTTCGGTCCACGGCAGGAATAATTCTTCCTGCATGAACGGATAAATCGTTTTGCCAAGGCGCATCAAACCGGCACGGCTCATTCGGCGGTTGTTTTGGAAGCACAACGCAATCCAGGCCGGTGCAGCGAATAGATGCAGGATATTGTTGCGGAAATAACTTTGCAGCACGGCAGTTTCGTCATCCATGCTCAACACGTCGCCGAGCGGGTGTTTGGTGCGGATCAGAATGTTTATTTTCTCGCCGTAGGCCATGATCGCTTCCGGACTCAAATCGGTGACGGTGATACGGTCCGAATACGGCAGTGCGGCCAGGATTTTTTTCGAGAGCGCCAGCTGTGCGAGCAAATCGCTTTCGGCCATCGCATGTTTCGGCGTCGACAACAAAGCCAATGCCAGCAAGTTGACCGGATTCACGTCGGCGGCACGGTTGATATTGACCTGGATGCTTTGCGCGGCTTCTTCGACCACCTCGGTAATCCATGCCGGTTTTTCATCCGGGGCCGGAAGATTCTGGCGCCACTCAGGTGAATGTTTATCGAGAATCTGGTCCAGGAAAACCGGTTCGCCGAAACTGACGGCAACCTTGCCATAGCGTTGCTTCATGATTTCGAAACCGGCGCGGATCAGGGCCCAGATGGTTTCCTTTTCTTTCGGCTGCCCGGTCAATTCATCGAGATAGCTTTTGCCTTCGATCAGTTTTTCGTAGCCGATGTACACCGGCTGGAACACCACCGGTTTGCGTGGTCCGCGCAGATAGCCGCGCAGCGTCATCGCAATCATCCCGACTTTCGGCGCCATCAGACGGCCGGTACGCGAACGTCCGCCTTCGATAAAATATTCCAGGGAGAAACCTTCACCGACCAGCTGCGAAACGTATTCGGTAAATACCGCCGAATACAGCGCATTGGCCTTGAAACTGCGGCGCATGAAAAACGCGCCGCCGCGGCGAAGTATCGAACCGATAATCGGCAAATTCAAATTCACACCGGCGGCGATATGCGGCGGCACCACGCCGTGTGCATACAGCAGGTAACTCAGCAGCAAATAATCCATATGGCTGCGATGGCAGGGCACATAGACGATTTCATGGCCGGGCGCGACCTGTTTCAACGACTCCAGATGATGCACGTGTACGCCATCGTAAATACGATTCCAGAATCCGGTCAGCATGAATGACAGCGAACGCACGACCGGATGCGAATAGTCGGCCGCAATTTCCCAGGCAAAGCCATGCGCTTTTTTCCAGGCTTCCAGATATTCGGTTTTGTCGCGACGTGCCTGTTCGGCAATTGCCTTGCGAACCGGTTCGGCATCGAGCACGCGATCGACCAGCAGGCGGCGCGTCGATAAATCCGGGCCGATAACGGCCGAACGGATGCGGCGGAAGTGGGCGCGTAAAACACGTGAGGTTTTACGCACGCTGCGTTCATGCGGCAGGTCTTCGCCGAGAATTTCCCAGGCGCGAACCGAAGGCGAGAATTGCACCACGGTGCCGCGGCCATTCAATAAAATTGCCAGCAAACGACGGAAGCGACCGACCAGCGCCCAGTTTTCCGAGAACAAAACCGAGAACCAGCCGGATTGGCGATCCGGTGCACGGCCGACGAAAATCGACACCGGTACCAGTTGCACGTCCTGATCCGGATACAGGCGATGCGCCATCAACAATCGCGACAGACCATCGGAATGGTTTTTGTTTTTCGGTTGCGAAAAAATACTGCCGCCACGGCGCGACAGCGCAATATACGAACGCTTGCGGCCGAGTGGGTCGCCGGGCAATGCGGTCAACGGCGAAGGCAATCCGGCTTCGCGGCAGGCGCGATCCAGGATCAGCATGTTCGACAAACCGTAATTCTCGATCACATAGCAGATTGGTCGATCGGCGGTGAATGGCGGAATCGTCGGTTCGCGCTTGATCTCGATCCACGGGTCCAGCAACTTTTCCATCAAGCGAGCCCAAAGTGGCGCAATCGTGTTGGCAAAAGTTTTCTTCTGCTCCCCCGGTGCGGGCGGCGGCAGGTCAGGCTCCGGTAGCGGCAGCGAGCGTTGTTCAGTAGTCATAGGTTTTATGGAGCAGCAGAGACGGCTGCAGTAGGCAGCGCTTGTTTTAATGTTTGTTGAGCATCTTGCACGCTGTCGGTGGGATACCAGCGGTCATCGATGCGGGTCATTTCAATTTCAAAACTGATGTCCTGGTCGAGCAGGACATAACTGACTTCTACGGTGGCGGCATTGCCGGAAGCATCGACCAGCCTTGCTTCCATGTTAGCCAGCGACTCGTCGATGTCGGCGCCATAAATGCGGCCGATTTCTTTCAGGCCCTTCAAGGCGATTCCGCTTTTCTCGAGTGTGGCAATCATCGACAGCTGATGCATTTGGTCGGCCTGCGGCAAATTGACTTCACGTGCGGTCTTGCAGATTACCGCGATGGCTTCGCGGGCTTTTTGCTTGTCGCCAAACATGGACGGTTGCAGCCACTTCAGCACCGCTTGCCCGATCGCTTTCGCGTGGCCGCGTTCGGCCGGCGTCAAATCTTCATTGGCCTGGATGGCGCCGTTTACGAAAATCTGGGCACCGCCACGCATCGTCGGCCATTCCGAATTGATTTCGCGTTGGAGTTTCGGGAGTTTGCTTTCGTAGCTTTTAAATAATTTGGCTTCGGCGCCCGGCTCGATCATCTGGTTCATGTAGAGGGCATGGTTTTTACGCTGCACATCGGTCAATTTGGGAGCTTGGGCCAATTCGGCATTCCAACGTTGCTCCACCTGGGCGTGCAGCGGGGGCGGAAGGCTGAGTTTCGAATAGCGGACCAAATCGTTGTCGCGGATCGCTTCGGCCAATCCTTCCACCGCCGAGACCGGATCACCCGGAGCCACGGGTTCGCGGCTGCAGCCTATCACCAGGCCCAGCACGAACAACGAAAGCCCAAGATTGCGAACGGTAACCAACAACATGCGGTGCAGTATTCCTTTTGCCCAGACCGAATTTACCAGATTGCGGGCCACAAGCCCTAGGACATAGGTACCATATCAATAGAAACAATGGCTTGCCTTTGAGCTGCGGTCCAAGCCCGGCAAAAAAAGAGGAGACCGCGTGGGTCTCCTTTAAAATCCGGTAAACCGGAGGACAGATCGTGGTTGTAGATACATGCTCCGAGGAGCGGCTTTCCGGGCGACCTGTGCAGATTAGCGCCGAACTAAAGCTAATGCAATACTTTATAAAACATTGTTTAATCTATTGATTTATATGAATTATCAGTATCTCAGAGCATCATGTTTCTGTTTCTGGCGCTCTTGTTCCGGTTGCGACCATTCGTTATTGAACAAAGCGGGCTCCCAGCTGCCATAGCTCGGATTTGGTAAGACGAACCAGCGCTCACCTACCCAGCCCAAATAAGGTTTGACGGTTTGTTCGCGACCTTCGCGGGTATTGGCCAGAATGGTCACCATGTCGCCGATCTGGTCCCCGAACTGCATCAGGACTCGGTAGTTGCGGCCAATTTCAATACGACGGCAATTTTTCTCGGAGCCTTGTTGCTCGCAATTTTCGACGAAATGACCCATTCCCAGGAACTGCTTTTCATCCTTGATCGGAAAGCCTGCTTTGCGAAGATTATTCAAAGTAGCTTCTTTTAGATGTGCAGCCCGATTGCTGACATAAAAAATGGTGACCCCGCGTGCATTTGCGGCACGGGCAAATTCCAGGGCGCCGGGAATCGCGGTCGCTTTTTCTTCCATCACCCATTCGCCCCACGTCACATCATTGAAGACTGTGTTATCGCGAATCAGGCGGGCTTGATACGGCGAGTTGTCGAGCACTGTCTCGTCGATATCGACGATTACTGCCATAGGCAGGCCTTTGGCCGGTTTCTCGCGTTCGTCCGGCGTCAAAGCATCCCAGGTCGGATTCTTGATCGCGCGATCCAGTTGCACCAGACCCGAACGCCAGGTTTGCCCGGCCAGCAATTTGTATTCGACCGATGTTTGCATCCACAGCACGGCATTCAAGTTGTCGTGCGCAGCGATTTTATTTTCAGTAACAACCGGTGCCGGCATTTCGACGGCGGCTTGCGGTTTTTTGGTTTGCACCATTTCGCAGGCGCCTAATGTCAGCACGAGTGAGCAAGCAATAAAAAGACGGGTGAATTTCATAAAGGGAGCCTTGATGGGATTTCGTAACTATAAAGCGTATTTGTGACTTTAATTGCCCAGCATTGCCGCAATCGCATCCATATGCGCTTTGCCGCGTTGTTTTTTCTCGGCGGTATCGCGTTCCGGGTCGGCGCCGTCGCGCAGGCAGTCGGCGGCGGGCATTTCATCGAGGAAGCGGCTCGGCAATAAATGCTCGACCGCGCCCCAGCGTTTCACTTCGGCACTGTGCGAACAATACAGGCGTTCCTTCGCTCGCGTGATACCGACGTACATCAGGCGACGCTCTTCTTCCAGGCCGCCTTCTTCGATGCTTCTTTCATGCGGAAGATTGCCGTCTTCGAGGCCGACCAGAAACACCACACGGAATTCCAGACCTTTGGCCGCATGCAGGCTCATCAAGCGAACCTGATTGCCGGGTTCGCCGCGATCGGCATTGCTGATCAAGGCCAGTTGCGCCGCCAATTCACCCGGGCCGCCGCCGCGTGCATCTTCAAACCATTGCGCCAGTTCTTCGAGATTTTCCTTGCGACGCAAATAACTGGCTTCGTCCTTGCATTGCGCGCGAATCATTGCGAGCAGGCCGGATTTTTCAATCACCTTGCGGGTAAGTTCGGCCGGTGTCAGTGTTTCGGATAGATCACGCAACTGATGCACGATGCTGGTGAATTCATGCAGACCCGATGCGGCGCGCGGCGTCAATTGCTTGATCATGCCGATATTGTCGGCAGCGTTGGCCAGCGACAGCTCGGCGTTTTTCGCCATTTCGGCAAGCTTTTCGATCGAGGTGCCACCGACTTCGCGTTTCGGCGCGGCAATCGCGCGCAGGAATGCCGCGTCATCATCGGGATTGGCCAAAACGCGCAACCACGACAAGGTGTCTTTCACTTCGCCGCGATCCAGAAATGCCGTGCCGCCAGTCAGGTGATACGGAATGCGTAAAAGCTGCAAGGCTTTTTCCAGCACGCGCGATTGGTGATTGCCGCGAAACAGGATCGCGAATTCGCCCCAGGGGATTTCTTTCGCCTGTTTCAGGTAATGGATTTCGGCGGCAACGCGTTCGGCTTCGTGTTCGTTGTTGGTGCAGCCCCAGATGCGAATCGGTTCGCCGTCACCGTGCTGACTCCAAAGATTTTTCAGATGCACATGCGGATTTTTTGCGATCAGCTGATTGGCGCTGCGCAGAATCCGGCCGGTGCAACGATAATTCTGTTCAAGCTTGATGACTTTGAGATTCGGATAATCCTTGGCCATCAACTCCAGGTTTTCCGGTTGTGCGCCACGCCACGCATAAATACTCTGGTCGTCGTCGCCGACGCAGGTCATGCGTCCTTTGGGGCCAGCCAGATGCTTCAGCAAGCGGTATTGCGCGCCATTGGTGTCCTGACATTCGTCAACAAGCAAATAACGCAGACGTTCCTGCCAAGCCGGTGCAAGATCCGGGTCTTGATCGAGCAACATCAATGGAATGCGGATCAGGTCATCGAAGTCGACGGCATTGAAAGTCTGCAGTCGTGCCTGATAACGATCATACAAATTCGCGGCTTCACGTTCGCGCGCCGATTTGGCCAATTCAAAAGCCTCGTCCGGCGACAGGCCGTTATTCTTCGCCTGCGATATCAAGCCATGCAAAGCCTGCAGTGCATCGTTTTTCAAGCCGGGCGCGGATAAATCCTTGATGATGCCGAGTTGATCGTCGGTATCGAAAATCGAAAAACCACGCCGCAGTTTTGCCCGGTGCGCTTCAATCTGCAAAAAACGCAGGCCGAGCGAATGGAAAGTCGAAACCGTCAGGCCTTCGGTCTTGTCGCTCTTGATTCTCTTGCTGACACGCTCGCGCATTTCACGTGCGGATTTGTTGGTGAAGGTAATCGCTGCGATGTGCTTGGCATCGCATTTATTGTGCGAAATCAGGTGCGCGATTTTTTCGGTGATCACGCGCGTTTTTCCGCTGCCTGCGCCGGCTAAAACCAGCAGGGGGCCATCGGTATATTCGACTGCCGCTTTTTGCGGAGCATTCATGGAATTGGAAGACATAAGCCGTCTATTTTAGCCTATGCCGACATCCCGATGAGCGTCGCGGCGGACTTTGTAGCGAGAAGCGCCGCGCAAAATAGAATAAACTGCGTTCATGCTCATCATCAGTCCCAGCCTCGCTATCGACGACTCCGAACTGCAGGAACGCTTCGTGCGCTCCAGTGGCCCGGGTGGACAAAACGTAAATAAAGTCTCGACCGCGGTGGAATTGCGTTTCGATATCAAACAATCGGCGAGTCTGCCCGAGCCCTTGCGTGAGCGTTTGTTGGCGCGGCGTGACCGACGACTGACTGCCGAAGGCGTGTTCGTGATCAATGCGCAACGCTTTCGTACGCAGGAGCGAAATCGTGACGATGCCCGCGAACGTTTGGCCGGAGTGATTCAAGCCGCGATGCATGTGCCAAAAAAACGCCTGGCAACCAAGCCGAGCAAAGGCGCGAAAGAACGTCGCCTGACCGGCAAACGCGAACGCTCCGACATCAAGCGTACGCGCTCGAAACAGACTTGGGATTGAGCATGCACGATTCAATGTATTTGCCGCCTAATGCGCCGCATACCAAGTCAAAAAAATGGGTGCAGAAACTGGGCCGCTGGGTGTTGAAGCTTGGCGGCTGGAAAATCGCCGGCGAATGGCCGAATTTGTCGAAGATGGTGATGATCGCCGCGCCGCATTCTTCCGGTTGGGACGCAGTCTGGGGCATGGCGGTCAAAGCCGCGATCGGGGTCGATATCGTGTTCATCGGCAAGGCAGAATTGTTCAAGGGTCCGCTCGGTTGGGTGTTGCGAAAATTTGGTGGCCGTCCGGTGGACCGCAGTGCGCCGGGTGACATCATTGATCAAATTGCCGCACAAATTCGCGACTCGGAAAAAATGTGGTTCGTGCTGGCACCCGAAGGCACACGGAAGCGCGTTACCAACTGGAAGCCAGGCTTCTGGAAAATTGCCCGAAAAGCAGGTGTCCCAGTATGCTGCGCCTACTTCCACTACCCCGACAAGGCCATCGGCGTTGGTCCGGTGGTCGAGCTGACCGATGATTTCGAAAGCGATATGAAGCGTTTTCGCGAAATCTACCGACCTTACAAAGGCAAAAATCGCGGTATCGAGTAACCGATAGAGTAAGAAAGTGACGCACAGCGTCAGTAAAAAAACCGCTTTGGCGATTTTTTAGCCAGAAAAGTGCCAGCACTCGTTAAAATTTGTGAACTGCGCCGCATTCCTCTTCCTATTCCGTAATCTATTGCATAAACAACCTTTGGAAGGGGATTCTCGTGCATATCTTTATTACTGGCGGCGCAGGTTTCATCGGATCGCATTTGGTGGAATTGCATCTCGCACGCGGCGACAAAGTACACGTAGTCGACGATCTTTCAACCGGATCGATGGATAACATCGCCCGCTTCATGGATTCACCGAATTTCCGTTTCGACCACGCTGACATGCTGATTTGGCCGCAACTGGAACGCACGGCTGGCTGGGCCGATCGCGTCTACCATCTCGCTGCCGTCGTTGGCGTGTATCGCGTATTGGCAGAACCGACCAAAGTGTTGGCGGTCAATATTGCCGCTTGCGAGCGCTTGCTGCGTGCGGTCAATGATTCCGGCTGGAAGCCGCAGGTTGTACTGGCATCGAGTTCCGAAGTTTATGGCCACAACGACGAAGACGTTTTGCGCGAAACCCAGGACTTGGTGGTCAGCACGCGTGTCGGTACGCGCTGGAATTATTCGGTCAGCAAGATTGCCGACGAAGCGCTTGGACTTTCGTTCGCCAGAAAATTCAATATTCCTACTGTTGTTGCACGTTTTTTCAATACTGTCGGCCCGCGTCAATCGTCGCGTTACGGCATGGTGATCCCGCGCTTTATCGAGCAGGCCGTTCAAGGCCAGGAAATCACCGTGTTCGGCAATGGCGAGCAAACGCGTTCGTTCTGTGATGTTCGAGATACCGTTACCGCTTTAGACAGCCTGGCAAATTTCGCAAATACCGAAGGCCTTGTGGCTAATGTCGGCAATGACCGGGAAATCTCGATGAATGACCTCGCGAGTCTGATCATGGAAAGGGCCGGCAGCGGCATGGGCATCAAGCATATTCCCTATCTACAGGCCTATGGCGAAGATTTCGAGGATATCCGCCGCCGCCGTCCAGACTTGGGCAAGCTGCGTAGCTTGACCGGATTCAAACATCGCTTTACCTTAGAAAATACCATCGATGATTTGATTGCGGCGCAACGAGCCAAGAATATGGAGATAGAGCATGGCAACAGCACCGTGGTTCGTCATAAGTCCAAACACACTGCTTAGCATCATCGGATTGATTCGCGGTCCGGATAAAATCGTACCGACACCGAATAAAGATTGGCACAATGCAGTAGTAGATGTTGTTATTCCGGCCTACAAGGAGGAAGACAACATCATTTTGGCGCTCACCTCGATTGCCAGGCAAACCTTCAAACCGCGTAACGTCATCGTCGTCGACGATGGCGGCAAAGATCGCACGATTGAGCGAGCGCGAGCATTTTCGGAAATTTGCGGCATGAATGTCACGGTGATCGAACGTGCAAGTTCGATCGGCAAGACGCCAACCATCAAACGACAGGCGCGCGAATTCGACAACGACGTCGAATTCATCCTCGATGGCGATACTTTTCTTGAAAGCGATGATTACATCGAACGCTGCGTGCAGGAGCTGTACCAGGGCGTCGGCATTGCCAGCGCCTGCGGCACCATTTTGCCGATGCGTCTTAAAGACCGTGCCGCGATGGCCGAAACGCCGGAATTCAAGAAATACATGGGTGGCGAAAAATACGACGACCCATTTGCCCACATGGGGCGCCTGCATCTGGTCTGGTGGTGGATCACCAATATATATCGCGAATGCCTGTACACCTTTTTGCAGCGATTCGTTTACCACGGGCAGATGGTTTTTTTCGGCGGCATTACCAATCCGGTCGGTTGCGCAGTCGCCTATCGCCGCGAATACATCAAGGATTTGTTTGATCGCTACGAACCGATATTCGGCGATGACCTGACCAACTCCGAAGATATTTTCATCGGCTTCGCGCTGAACAACGAAGGTTATCGAAACATCCAGTTGATGGACGTGATGGCGCGTTCGGAAGAGCCGGAAGTGCAGAAACTTCCGCGCCAGGTATATCTCTGGTCATCTTCGTTCCTGCAAAGCTGTTACTACTTCGATCAGCTGATGCGTAGTCCGTTCAAATCACCGAAACGTGCCTGGCGTCGTTTCAAGGCCTGGAAAAGCGGTGAAGCCAAACGCATTGAAGAAATGCGCACAGTGAAAGAACAATATCGACAACCGTTCGGCGAAAAATTCACGACAGACACCGGCCGGCCGATTGGCTGGGTGATGTTCATGTCGGCGTTTGAAAAAATCGGTTTTCCTACTGCTTTGATCATCCTGATTATTTTGCGTATGTGGGAGCCGTTGGCGGTCACGATGTTGGCTGAAATGCTGTTGTCGACCGGTGTGTTGATGGCGGTATCGAAAGGCGCGCGCATCAAGGCCTTCTTCAAGGCGATCCTTGTCACGCCGCTTCGATATGTCTTGATGGCGCAGGAAACATTTACGATCGCGCGCTTCGCGACGGATCTTTGGATTACGGGGAACCGCAAATGGCGCAAATAAAACCACTAATTTTCTGCATTGCCCTGTCTTTGTGGGCGACACAAGCGCAGGCGCAGTCCGAATCGCTGGATTCGCAAGCGCGTACTCGCATGAGCCAGGGTGATAGTCGCGGCGCATTGAGCCTGATGCTGCAACACGTCGAAGCAATGCCCAATGACGATGCTGCACGCCTGGATTTGGTGCGTTATCTGACCTGGGCCGGCAAATACGCCCGCGCCGAAAAAATCCTGCTCGTGAGCCCCGCATTGGCGGCGACCGAAGAAGGTCGCGAATTGCACGCCAATTTATTGGCCTGGGGCGGTCGCTGGCAGTCGGCGAACGAAATTAACGCGACACTATTGCAGACCGATCCGGAAAACTTCATGGCCAATTTCAACCAGGCCATCATATTGCGGCAAACCGCAAAGCCGGGATTGGCGTTGCCTTACGTTGACAAGGTCAATGCAATGAGTCCGGGCAGCAAAGACGCCCATGACCTTACACGCGGCACCAAAGTACGTACCGATTCATTCATCGCCTTCGATTGGCAGCAATTCGATGATTCGATCGACATCGAATCGTCACAGCCGCGCCTGCTTGGAAGTTTTGTCTTGAACGACGAATGGCGACTCACGGCGGAAGTTGGTCGTAACGAGATTCAAACGCCATTGTTCAGTCCGTTCGGACCGATTTCCGGCGGTCGTTCGGTGCATGAAAATCGCGTTCTGGTCGGAGCCCGTTTTGCACCGACCGAGCAATTGGAATTTAATTTTGCGCTTGGCCAATCCCATATTCCGAACGACAGCACGGAACTGTGGCGAGTAGGCGTGGATTACCACGCCAGCGATAGCTGGTCATGGATGGCAAATGCCGATCATGACCGCGTGATGATTTCGCCGCGTTCGGCCAGTCTCGAAATTACTCGCGATGCTTTCGAACTGCGGACGCGTTTCACGCCAAACATGAATTGGACCGGCAATGCCAGCATCCGTTTCGATAATTACAGCGATGGCAATGACCGCGATGAATTGAATCTGTCGGTCAGCCGTGCAGTGGTGAGAAATTCCGGATTCATGCTGGATCTTGGTGCCGCCTGGCAGCACATGCATTACGATTTTGATCCGGGCAATGGTTATTACGCTCCCGACAATTATCGTCGCTATTCGATCACCGCCAGCAGCTACATTGGCCTCACCGAAGACGTGGGCGTGCTGGTGCAAGGCGGACTGGGTCGTCAACGTGATGAAAACTTCACTTCATGGCGCAGCGCCAACGACATTAGTGCGGAATTGGTGGTCGGCATTTTCTCGCCCTGGGAATTGCGTGTTCGTACCGCCTATAGCGAACGCGTACAGAACGTCGGCTCCTACGATGGCAATAGTTGGGGCTTCACTCTAACGCGCAGGTTCTGATTTTTCGTAGGAGCGACGGAAGTCGCGATCGTTTTATCAATGATCGCGACTTCCCGGTCTTGGCGTTGCCAAGACCACTCCTACGTCATGTTTACTTCAGGCAGCGGTTGAAAAAATCTTCGGTCAGTCGATAGCGATGCAAGGCATCGCTGCCACGCAAACCGTGTTTGGCGCCTGGATAGGTCATCAATTCGAACGACGTGCCGCGTTTCTGCAGTTCCGACATCAGCTTGGTGGAATTGGTGAACAAGACATTGTCGTCAGCCATGCCGTGAATCAATAACAGTTTCGATTTCAAACCGTCGAGATGCGCGAACACGGTGCTGTCCGGATAACCTTCCGGATTGTTTTTCGGCAAATCCATATAACGCTCGGTGTAATGGGTATCGTACAAACCCCAGTCGGTTACCGGCGCGCCGGCAACACCGCAGGCATAGGTGTTCGACGCTTTCGACAACAACATCAGGCTCATATAGCCGCCATTGGACCAGCCATAGACACCCACTTTTCCGGCATCGACATAGGGCAGCGTTTTCAGATAGTCGACGCCGCGTAATTGATCGGCGACTTCAACATTGCCCTGATGGCGAAACAGTGCGCTGCCGAATTTCACACCACGGCGCGGCGTACCGCGGTTATCGATCGAAAAAACCAGGTAACCGTTCTGCGAAAGATACTGGTTGAAGAAAGTATCCGAACGCGCCGGCCACGAATTGATCACGGTTTGTGCGGCCGGGCCGCCATAGACGAAAACCACCACCGGATATTTCTTGGCCGGATCGAAGCCCAGCGGCTTGATCACGCTGTAATGCAGGGTTTCGCCATCGGCGGCTTTGAGTTCGCCGAATTCGGTTTTGCCATGCGCTGCCAAATATTTTTGATACGGATGATTCACGTCAATCGTGTTGTTGACCAAGGCTGCCAGTTTGCTGCCATCGGCACGATATAACTCGGCCTGTGGTGGTGTTTGCGTGTTGGACCACACATCGACATAAACGCTGGCGTCATTGGAAAAGGTTGCCAGATGCGTGCCGTCATTCTTCGTTAGTTGGACTGGTTCGCCGCCATTGAAATCGGTCCAGTACACATGACGTTCGCGTGCCGAGGTTTTGGTGCCGCTGAAATAAATTCGCTGCGCGTTTTCATCGACCGCCAGCAAATCATCGACCTGCCAGTTGCCTGCCGTAAGTGTTTTCAGTTTTTTGCCATTGCGATCATGCAGGGATAAGTGCATGAAGCCGCTGCGTTCGGAGGACCAGATAAAGCGGCCGTCCTTCAGGAATTTCAGATTGTTGTGCAGATTGATCCAGCTCTTGCTGGTTTCCTGCAATAAGCGATTTTGTTTGTTTCTGGTCAAATCGACTTCGATAAGATCGAGCACGCGCTGTTCGCGATTCTGGCGCTGAAAAGTAAGGTGTTCGGCATCGCGCCATTGCACACGCGCCAGGTAAATATCTTTTTCGGCGCCCAAATCAATATTCTTGATCACAGGCACCATGGACCATAGCGTAACCACCTTCAATTCGATCAGCACATTGGCATCACCCGATGCCGGATAACGCTGTTCGACGATATCGGTGCGGTCCGGATAAATTTCAAAACGTTTTTGGACCGGTACCGGAGTTTCGTCAATGCGGGTAAAGGCTATCGCGGAATCATTCGGTGCCCACCAGTAACCTGTGTGGCGATCCATTTCCTCGTCGGCAACGAATTCGGCAATGCCGTTGGCGATCACATCGGAAGCGTCATTGGTCAGCTGGATTTCTTTTGCATTTTCCAGATCGATCACCCACAAGTTGCGTTCGCGAATAAAACTGACGAAGCCGCCCTTGGGTGAAATTTTCGGATCAGTGGCAAAACCCTTTCCGGTGGTAATTTTTTTCGCAGTCGCCTTGGCTAAATCGTACAAATACAATTCGCCGCCGAGCGGAAACAATAGCGTATTGCCGTCGCTGCCCCATTGGTAATCGACGATGCCGGAAAAACCGGCGATACGTTGCCGTTCGCGCCGTGCCTTCTCTTCATCCGACAAGACTTCTTCGCCGGCCACCAGCTTTTTCGAATCGACCAGCAGTTGGGTCTGGCCACTGGCGAAGTTGTATTCCCACAAGTCCAGCTGATTGGCGGCTTCGGGTTTGCCGCGAAGAAAGGTCACGCGTTTTCCGTCCGGCGAAATCTTCGCGTTGTTCAAACTCGGTCCAGACAGCGAAGCGCTGCCGGTGATCGCTTCCAGCGTCAATTTTTCTGCGTGTACGGGAGTTGCCATAAGAATTGTCAAACTCAACAGGAATGTTTTCATGGGATGTATGTGCTGATCGCGCGAAAAGAATGTCAGGATTTTGCTACGACAAATAACCGCCGTCGACTGTCAGGCAGGTGCCGGTCACATAGCTCGCGGCAGGCGAAGACAGGAATAAAACCGCCGGAGCAATTTCATCCGGTTGTGCGCTGCGGTTTAGCGGAATCAATTGCAGCATCAAGTTCATGATTTTCGGATTCGAGGTAATCGCCGAAGCGAATTTTGTCTCGGTTAAACCCGGCAGCACTGCATTGACGCGAATTTTGTGGGCCGCCAATTCTTTCGCGAAACCTTCGGTCATGTTGACGATGCCGGCCTTGGTCATCGAATAAATTCCCTGGCCCGGTGCGGCGCGTTTGGCATTGACCGATGCAATGTTGACGATGCTGCCGCCCTTGCCTTTCATGCGTTTTGCGGCCTGTACGCTGGTCCAGAAATAACCGCGCAAATTTACTTCGACGGTTTTTTCATAGCTAGCCAGGTCCATGTCCAGCATCGGGCCGAAGTAGGGATTGGCAGCGGCATTGTTCACCAGAATATCGGGCGCAATATTGGCAGCATCCAGATCGTTGAACAGGCCTTCGATCGCTGCAACATCGCCGACATGCAAGGCGCGGGCTTCGGCACTGCCACCGGCTGCCTTGATCGCATCGGCAACCGATTGGCAAGACTCGACTTTGCGCGATGTACAAATCACATGGGCGCCGTGCGCCGCCAATAAATGTGCAATCGCTTCGCCGATGCCGCGCGAAGCGCCGCTGACTAATGCGGTTTTTCCGGATAAATCAAACAAGGGGTCGATTTTGTGCATGAAATCACCAAATTTGTGCAAAGAAAAGGCAGTGGCTTGCTATGCTTGGGAGACTATCACAGCCATTGTTTGGGATGAAAAAATGAGTCAACGTCGTGTCTTGATTACCGGTGCCGGCAGCGGTTTGGGCTTGGCCCTGGCATTGCGTTATGCCCGCAGCGGTGCCCGCGTGGCCTGTGTCGATTTAATCCCGGAACGCGTCGAAGCCGCACGCGCCAGTTTGCCTGGCCAAGGCCATATCGCACTGATTGCCGATGTCGGTGATGATGATTCGATGCAAGCCCTGTTCGACAGTGTTCAAAAAGAATGGGGCGGCGTTGACGTGTTGATCAATAACGCCGGTATTGCTTCCGGTGGCCCGATGACGGAAACCACGATGGAAGAATGGCGCAAGCTGCTCGAAGTCGATTTGCTCAGCGTCGTGCGCGGCTGCCGTTTGTTTCTGCCCGGGATGCTGGCAGCAGGCAAGGGACAAATTCTGAGCACTGCAAGCTTCGCCGGCTTGGCCAGCGCTCCGGGCATCATGACATATGGTGTCGCCAAAGCGGGTGTGGTCGCGTTGTCGGAACAATTGCGTGCCGAAGTTTTCGACAAGGGCATTCTGGTCGGCGTGATCTGCCCGAGTTTTTTCCGTACCAACTTGATTGATACCGCAGTCGGTAGCGACAAAGTACGTAAGATGGCATTGAAACTGATGGATACTTCGCCGGACACCTGCGATAGCGTGGCCGACAATGTGTTTGCCGCAGCCGAGCGCGGTAAATTCCTGATTATCCCGACCAGGCGCGAACCGATGCGCTGGCGCTTGAAACGCTGGTTCCCGAATATCTATTTCAAGATGTTGACCGGCATGGTCAAGAAAGAAATGAAATAACGATTGCCTTAGAACGAGAAAAACTATGACCTGGATGATTTACGGCGCAAATGGCTACACCGGAAAAATGGCAGTGGAGCGGGCTATTTCCTATGGGCAGCGTCCGGTCTTGGCTGGCCGTAGCCTCGCTTCGATCGAACCGCTCGCCAAACAATATGGATTGCCGGTGCGCGCATTCGCATTGGACGATCCGCATGTCGTGAAAAAAAATCTGGAAGGCATGAAAGTGGTATTGCATTGCGCCGGGCCGTTTTCGGCAACCAGTGCACCAATGCTGGAAGCCTGCCTGGAAACCGGCACGCATTATCTGGATATCACCGGCGAGATCAGCGTATTCGCGCACTGCCATGCTCAGCATGAACGCGCGAAAAAAGCCGGCATCGTGGTGTTGCCGGGTTCGGGTTTCGATGTGGTGCCGACCGATTGCATGGCCGCGATGTTGAAACGCGATTTGCCGACGGCGACGCACCTGGTGCTGGCTTTTGAAGCCGGCGGCGGACCGAGCCCCGGAACGGCGAAAACCAGCGTCGAAGGTTTGGGTGCCGGTGGTCGTGCCCGTATCGACGGCGTCGTGACCAAAGTGCCGCTGGCCTGGAAAACACGGACATTCGATCGCGACGGCGAACCGCGATTGGCGATGACGATTCCCTGGGGCGATGTCTACACCGCGTTTGTGTCGACCGGCATTCCGAATATCGAAACCTATATGGGCGTGCCGCCATCGAGCATCAAGAATGTAAAACGCATTCGCATGTTTGGCCCGCTGCTGGGTTTGAGCTTCGTGCAAAACTTCCTGAAAAAACAGGTCGGCAAAAAAGTGCATGGTCCTTCGGAAGAAAAACGCAAGCAATCGATCACTACCGTCTGGGGCGAAGCACGCGATGCAGCCGGAAAAGAAATCAAGAAATGTATTACCACGCCGAACGGATACGAGCTCACCGTGACCGCATCGCTCGGCATCGTGAAGCATTTGTTGGAAGTCGAAAAACAGCCGGGCGGTTATTACACGCCTTCGATGTTGATGGGGCCGGAATATGTCTTGAGTCTGCCGGATGTGAAGATGCTTTGACGCAGCGTGGGCACTGCCCGCTTTACGGCTCAGGCGAATCGCTATTGATCAAACCGATACTGCACAGGGTCAGCAGAAACAAAGCCGACACGATATTGCCGGGACCGATCCCGACGATTTCCGGCATGCGCTCGGGCGATATGAAAAACGCGATCAGGTTAACGAATGTGGCCAATGCTGCAGTGATTACAAAGGCATATCGACGGCGCAGTCGGGATTTATTCAAGTCGGTCATCACGCCGATCGAGAAACCGTCATCCGGTAAAAATGGGTCGTTGTTGTTTGGGACATTCATGCATTGGTTCCTTTCACGGGGCCGTAAGCCAGCAGCAATTTTTCGCGTGCACGCCGAATCAGCGACTTGACGGTGCCCAGCGGTATGTCGATGGCCGATGCGATCTCGGCATGGCTGAGTTCATTTCGATAATGCAACAGCAGAATATTTTTCTCGTCTTCACTTAAGACGGCCAATAATTGTTCGACCGTTGAAAAATTGATGATGTGTTCGCTGAAATCTTCGGTCGCTTCCAGCTCCAGCACGACGGGCTCGAGAAATTCTTCACGGTTTTTTCGTTGCTGGCTGATGAATAATTGATAGGCAATGCTGAAAAGCCAGGAAATGAATTTCCCCCGGGCCTGATAACTGCCGATGTGGCGATAGGCTTTCCAGAACGTTTCCTGCGCCAGATCATCGGCGCGACTCCAGTCGTTATGCGTTAATCGCCTGAGGAATTGGCGAACTGCAGATTGATGCAGACGAACCAGATTGGCAAAAGCACTCTGGTCATCGTGAACGATGACGCGGCTGATCCATGCCGATTCCGGATCGCTCACTTAGCGTTTGCTGCCTTCGTATTTCCACAGCAGCAGATAGAGCAAGCCAATGGCGATGGGTGCGAAGCCCAGAATCCAGGCTTTGCCGCCAATGAAAAAGGTAATGCCAGTCCAGGCCGCGCCAATAATGATTAAATGCATGCCGCGCCGGAAATCACGTCCGATCCGATTGCCGAGGCCGATGGCGTTGCCGAGTTCACCGCTGGCGACACCCTGGTCAATCATTTTCTGCAATGTTTTCTGCTGTTCGATTTTCAGCTTGCCCTGCACGTACACGAAAACCGAAAAGATCAGGGAGGCGCCGAGAATCGCCGCGACAAGAATGGCTGTCTGTTGCATTTTTCAACTCCGGAATGAATTTATTTTTTCGGCAATGCGCTGAATTCTACTGCCGGCAAATCGACGGTTGAAGGGAACGCTGTTTTTTCACCCGCCAGAAAAGCACGTATCCATTCACGAGCCGGCGGGTCGTGGCTGTAAAGATTGTACAAAACACCATGCGTACCGCCACGGACTTCGACCAAATGGCTTGAAGGCAATGCAGCGGCAACTTCACGAGCATTCTCGATCGGTGTCGAGGTATCCCAGGTGCCATGCAGAATCAGTGTTGGCGTATCGACGGTCGCGTTGCTGCGAAAATCGTCCCCAAGATCGACCGAGGGCCACGCATCGCAGAGGTAGTCGTATTCGACATTGATGTCGCCCAGCAAGCGTGTCGCCGGATCGTCGGCATATTGCTTTCGGCGTGATGCCGAAATGCCGGACGAGCAGTCCATCATGTAATGCATGGGGTCGGATAATTGCAGGGTTTGGCGTCTAGCTGCGATTCGCGCCGCTTCCGAATAATCGCCGTGATGCATCGCCAGAATCATTTCAGGCCAGGCATTCGGTTTGTTGCGTCGGCCGGCGTTCCTGCTGGCGATCTGGCGCACCAGCTCGGCATCGACAATGACTTCGGTGCTCTTTCCATTGGAATCGCTGATGCTGATTTTCTGCGGGTTTTTCTGCAGGCGATCAATAACCTGCTGCAAGGTCGCGAGCAAACCTGCCGGGGGTATCTGCGAATGAAGCTGCGTCGATTGTTCGGCGACAAGCGCGATACGCTGCAAAGCTGCCGAGAGTCCGGCCGGGTTGTCCCAGGTGTGGTCGGGGCCTTCCACGCCATGAAGCAATACACTGGCCAGTGTTTCGGGATAACGCTTCATGTAGTGCAGCGCCAGATGCGAGCCATAACTGCCGCCAATCAGCGAAATTTTCGAATAGCCAAGAGCATTGCGCAGATCGTTCACATCGGCCGCATTTTCCATCGTGTTGTATGCCGACAGATCGATGCCTTTCGTCAGCCAGACATCGCGACATTGCCCGGCAATTTTCCTGAACGAATCGCGCACGGTCTTTGCCTGCAACAATTGCAGATGATCAAGCGTCAATGTTTGCGAGCATTGCATGCGGGGAAGGGAATGTCCGGCACCACGCTGATCAAACAGCACCACATCGGCGATGCTTTGGTAAAACAGAACTTCCCGGAAGTTTTCTTCCTGTTCAAATTGATCAATCCAGGATGCGCCTGGCCCGCCGGCCAAAAGGAAAATGGCAGATGCAGGATGTTTCGCCGTGGATTTCAAACGATAAAGCGGCAGCGTAATGGTATTGCTCACGGAGTTTTTCCTATTTTCCGGCACCTCCATGAATCCCTGTTCAACGATGGCTTCGGCATTGCCGACTCTGATCGTTTTATAGCCGCTCATGGTCAGTGCCGTTTTAGCCGACAACATCGACGACCACAACGAAAGGGTAAGGCATAGCACGCCTATCGCGAAATTGTTCATGAAACCTCCGTGGATGCTGTTCTGCTGCTTTCAGGACAGAACGGCCGACAAGGCGCTTTGGATTCATGCCGCAGGGATGTATTGGTCAAAGATTTGCCGATAACAGCGAAAAACGGAAAAATCTTTGTTCGAATGCCACCCAACCTTTAGAATGGGCGCAATCTTCAAGGGTATACACAATGGATTCCAAACAAAGCACCAAACTCCACCCTTTATCCTGGCTGATTTTCAGTTCGCGCTGGATGCAGCTGCCTTTGTATCTGGGCCTGATTGCTGCGCAAGTCGTATATGTCGTCTTGTTCCTGAAAGAACTGAAACATTTAATTTTGCATGCAACCAGTTTTGGCGAGCAGCAAATCATGCTGGCGGTGCTTGGCCTGATTGACGTAGTGATGATTTCCAATTTGTTGGTGATGGTCATCGTCGGCGGTTACGAAACTTTCGTGTCTCGCTTGAATCTTGAGGGACATCCGGATCAGCCGGAATGGTTGAGCCACGTCAATGCGTCGGTGTTGAAGGTGAAATTGGCAATGGCGATTATCGGCATCAGTTCGATTCACTTGCTGAAAACCTTTATCGCGGTTGGTTCGCTGGGTGGACCGATCGATCCTGCTGCGCAGGCCATCACCGGTGTTAACTACACCGAGGCCGGCGTGATGTGGCAAACCATTATTCATTGCGTCTTTATTCTGTCTGCCATCGGCATTGCGTATACCGATAACCTGATGTCGCATGCAGCAAAGGCGAACAAGCCGACACATTGATTTGTGTGTCTGAAAACCATGGATGTTTCGCACTTACTCGATGATTTGAACGCTGCACAGCGTGAAGCGGTGTCGGCGCCGCCCGGGCATTACCTTGTCTTGGCTGGTGCCGGTTCCGGCAAAACCCGTGTGCTGACGCAGCGTATTGCCTGGCTGCATGAAGTGGTCGGCGTACCGGCGCACGGCATTTTTTCAGTGACGTTTACCAATAAGGCCGCGACCGAAATGCGGCATCGGGTCGAAAAAATATTGGTGAATGGATCGCGTGGCATGTGGGTCGGCACTTTCCACGGGCTGGCGCATCGCTTATTGCGTCTGCATCACCAGGAAGCCGGGTTGCCGGAAGGTTTTCAGGTGCTCGATTCCGATGACCAACTGCGTTTGGTCAAGCGGATCGCCAATGAAATGGAATTGGATGAAGGCCGTTTTCCGCGCAAGCAAATTGTCTGGTGGATCAACGCGCAAAAAGACGAAGGCCGTCGCCCGAAACATATCCAGGTAGCCGGCGGCGACTTCTACACCAAAACCATTTTGCAGGTTTACGAAGCCTACGAAGCACGTTGCCAGCGTTCCGGCCTGGTCGACTTCGCGGAAATACTATTGCGCGCCCACGAGCTGCTGCTGGAACACGATGTCTTGCTGCACCACTATCAAAACCGTTTCAAGCATTTATTGATCGACGAATTCCAGGACACCAACAGCATTCAATACGCGTTCGTTCGTGTGTTGGCCGGGGAAACCGGACAGGTATTTATCGTCGGCGATGACGATCAGGCGATTTACGGCTGGCGCGGTGCGAAAGTGGAAAACGTGCAGCGTTTTCTGCGCGATTACCCCGGCGCGCAAACCATTCGCCTGGAACAAAATTATCGTTCGACCGGCAATATTCTGTCGGCTGCCAATGCGGTCATCGCACACAATCCCGAACGACTCGGAAAAAATCTCTGGACCGCATCCGGTGAAGGCGAAAGCATCGACTTGTATGCGGCCTACAACGAAGTCGATGAAGCGCGCTACATCGTCGAGCGGATCCAGGCGCATATCCGGCAGGGCGGTAGCGCCCGTGAATGCGCGATGTTGTATCGCTCGAACGCGCAATCGCGTGCACTCGAAGAACAATTGATACAGGCAGGTATGCCGTATCGCGTCTACGGCGGTTTGCGATTCTTCGAACGCGCCGAAATCAAGGACGCACTCGCGTATCTGCGCTTGCTGGCCAATCGCGATGATGATCCGGCGTTTGAACGCGCGGTCAATACGCCGGCGCGCGGTATCGGCGACAAGACGCTCGATGAAGTGCGGAAACTGGCGCGAAGCAAATCGATTTCGCTTTGGACCGCTACGCAGGAAATGATGCAAGGCAGTTCGCTCACGGCACGGGCAAAAAACGCGCTGAATGTTTTTCTTGAATTGATTGCGTCGCTGCAGGAACAGACCAAAGAACTGGAATTGCACGAACAATTCGATCATGTGCTGGAACGCAGTGGTCTGCGGGCTTTCTATTCGCAGGAATCCAAAGGCCAGGTCGATTCGAAACTGGAAAATCTGGACGAATTGGTTTCTGTGGCGAGCCGTTTCGAACGTCGCGATGACGAGGCCAGCCAAGGCATGAGCGAGTTGGTCGAATTCCTGAGTTACGCCTCGCTGGAAGCCGGCGAAGGCCAGGCACAGGATGGCGAAGATGGAGTGCAATTGATGACCTTGCATAGCGCGAAAGGCCTGGAGTTTCCGCTGGTGTTTTTAACCGGCCTGGAAGAAGGTTTATTCCCGAGCAATCGCTCGATGGAAGAAAACGGGCGTCTGGAAGAAGAGCGCCGCCTTGCCTACGTCGGCCTGACACGCGCCCGCGAAAAATTGATCCTGACTTACGCAGAAACCCGCCGTTTGCACGGCATGGAAATGTACGGGACACCTTCGCGTTTCCTGCGCGAAATCCCATCGAGCCTGTTGCATGAAGTTCGGCCGAAAGTGAATGTCAGCAAGTCGAGCTTCAATTCCGGATACGGCAATACACGCATGTCTGAATCGGCTTCAGGTGGCTTGAAACTGGGGCAACGGGTTTCCCATGCCAGTTTTGGTGTCGGCATCGTGATGGATTGCGAAGGCAATGGTGCCCATGCCCGCGTGCAGGTGAATTTCGAAAATGCCGGCAGCAAGTGGCTGGTACTGGCTTATGCGAATTTGTCGCCGGTGTGAGGCTTTTATCTGAAAAAGAAAAATGTCGATGATTCATCGCGTATCCATGTTTCTGTTGCTGACTCTGTTTTGCATATCGAATAACACACGAGCCAGCGAAGCCAAACCGCTAGTCATCGGTCAAACTTTTACGATCGATTCGCAAATCCTCGGCGAACCGCGGCGCATCAATATCTATGCCACGCATCACTACGGCGAATCCGAAGATACTCCGCTGCCAGTGCTGTACATGCCGGACGGCGGCATTGCCGAAGATTTCCTGCACGTTGCTGGTCTTATCCAGGTGTCGGTCGGTAATGGCACGATGCGCCCGTTTCTTTTGGTCGGCATCGAGAATACCCAGCGCCGTCGTGATTTGACCGGGCCTACCGAAAATCCCGAAGACAGAAAAATTGCACCAAAAGTCGGCGCGTCGAAAGCCTACCGCGACTTCATCCGAAAGGAATTGATGCCGGAAATCAAACAACGCTATCGCACTACCGGCGAAACCGCGATTGTCGGCGAATCACTCGCCGGATTGTTCGTCGTTGAAACTTTTTTGCAGGAGCCGGATTTGTTCGATACCTATATCGCATTCGATCCGAGTCTATGGTGGAACAATCAGTGCCTGGTCAAAAACGCGAGCGGCCAGCTCGATAAAAAACAGGCCGGCAAGAAAACGCTTTTCCTTGCGAGCAGCGATCAAAAGGAAATTGCCGAAATCACCCGGCAGTTTTCCGAATTGCTTGCGAGCAAATTGAATGCGGATTTGACCTTGAAGTACCTGTCGATGCCGGAGGAAAAACACAGCACGATCTACCATCCGGCTGCGATCAAGGCATTTCGCGAGGTTTTCAAGCCACGGCAATAGCAGTGGTCGCGAGGTGCCGTCTATGCAGGTATAGTTGGCATCGTTTAGCCGCTCTGGCCGGTTGCCAGCATTTATAGTGGAAACATTCAGGGGATATTGATGAAGTCGATTGGTGGCTATTTATTCTTTTTTGGTCTTGGTTCGATAATTCTTGATTTTATCGACATGCAATTCATGTTGCTGATGTGGATCGATAATTGGGGCACCAACGTCGGTTGGTCCATCCGTATCGGCATGTTGGTTATCGGTGCCGGGCTGTGGTTGCTTGGCAACAAGCAAGAGCAGACTGCCTGATTCGAACGGCATTGCGACCCAATAAAAAAAGCCGGCTTGCGCCGGCTTTTTTGTGCCTGGTCAAACGAATTGATCAAAACTTATTGTGATAGATGATCAACAACCTTGTTCATGTGCTCTTCGAGCGCCTGCTGAACTTTATCTTCGGCATTCAAGGGTGTGTAATCGATTTTTTGCCTAAAACCGGCACCCAGTGGACGGCCGCCGCGGCCGAAGGGTTTTACCGTGAGGTAGGCCGTCGTCAAGGTTGCGCTCTGTCCGTAAAAACTGATGTCCTGGTTACCGATCACGTCGGAACGCACGCGAATGATTACGTTCGCACGCTTGGCGTTGACCGATTGGTAACCGGCTTCGGTAAGTTTGTCCTCGATCATTTGTTGTGCGGGAATCATCAACGCGGGATCGCCATTGGTGACGATTGCGTAAGTGTGCCCACCGCCGCCGCCTGCCATCGGTGCGTCGTCTTCCTGTACGCGTTCCTTGATCCTGTCGGCGACCCGACCACCGCTTGGCGCTGCCGTATCGGCGACATTGTCGACGGCAGTACTGGAATTGTCCGGTGTCGAAGGTGTTTTCGGTGGATTGCTGACCGCACTGCTTGAATTACTGCTGGTATCAGTGCTGTCGACTACGGCAGTGCCATTGTCGCCAGGTGCATCGGGTGTGACCGGCGCCGTGACCGTTGATGCATTGGTGGTCGTGTCTGCACTGATGGATGCACCCGTACCATCGGGAACGATGGTATTGGCAGCCATGCTTTCATCGGCCGTCGTTGCGGGTTTGAGAACGCTATAAAGGCCCCAGGCGCCACCGACCAAAAACAAACCGAGCACGGCAGCCAATGCCAGCCATTTAAGTGCGCCGGAGGAGGAAACCGGCGGCGTAGGTGCAGGCGATACCGCTGCCTGGGTAACGCCCGGACGTGTGCTGCCTTGCGCAGTCGTTACCGCTGATGGCGGTACCGAGGTTGGCGCGGAACCCACATTCGGCGGCGGTGTTGGTGCACGCATGACGCCCGGTGTGACTGGTGTCGCCATGCCGATCAAGGTGGCGGCAGGACCCGAAGGTGGAAGTGTTTTTAATTTCAGCGGGCCGCCTTGGCGGATCAGCGGATGTTTTTCAAGATCATCAATCAGTGCTTCGGTGCTCTGATAGCGGTCCATCGGTTCTTTTTCAAGCATGCGCGACAAAATCGAAGCAACATCGGCATCGACATCGGAATTCAATTCACGCACATCGGGAATTTGCGATTGCACGACGTCGAGCATCAATTTCAACGGGCTTTCATCGGAGAATGGCGTGCGACCGGTCAGCATTTCAAACAGCACGATGCCGAGCGCAAAAATATCCGAGCGTTGATCTACCGCCTTGCCCAGGCAGACTTCCGGCGACAGGTAACCCGGCGTGCCTACGAATTCGCCGGTGCCGGTCAGTTTGCTGTTGAAGTCGTGATTGGCGAGTGCGATACCAAAATCGGCGATCTTGATTTGCCCGCGCTGGCTCAGCATCAGGTTGCCGGGCTTGATGTCGCGATGGATCACGCCGCGATCATGCGCGACCGACAAACCCTTGGCCGATTGATGCAGGATTTTCAATGCATCGGCAACCTGCAAACGGCCTTCGCGCTTGATGATCGCGGAAAGCGATTCGCCGTCGACAAATTCCATCACGAAGAATGGCTGATTGTTTTCCTGGCCAATCAGGAAGATTTGAATGATGTGCGGGTCGTTCAGCGAGGCCATCGAGCGGGCTTCGCGCAGGAAGCGTTCGACCAGCGTCTGGTCGTGTGCCAGGGCCGGTGACAATTCCTTGATTGCTACGTAGCGGGTAAGTGCCGGTTCGTAGCCTTTATAGACTACCCCCATGCCGCCGCGACCCAACTCAGAGACTATTTCGTAATGACCAATATGTGTGCGCATGATTACTCCTAATAACGGCATGTTAGACCTACACAGGCCAGTTCGGAAGCTGGGAGCTGCGAAAAAGCCGCATTTTCCGGTCAAAACCGGCATTCATCTTTCGTTACCGGAAGGCGTCAAGGCAGGTAAAACACATGTTCGCCACACAAATAACACATCTGGACTTCCGCTTTTAGTGGTAATTTGCGCACTGCAATCTTGAAGGAAGTTTTGTGATTCACATCGAGAACCTGTCATTCGAATATCGAAATACCAAGCTGTACCAACAATTTAATCTGAAGCTCAGCGAGCCGGGTGTTTACGGGGTTTTCGGCCGCAACGGCAGCGGCAAATCGACGCTGCTGAAATTGCTCGCGGGCCTGCTGTTTCCGCAACGCGGAAAAATCGGGGTACGCGGTTTCGCACCCGGAAAGCGCCATCCTGATTTCCTGTCGCAAATCTATATCGTGCCGGAAGAGTTCCATTTGCCGAACCTCACCGCCAAGCAATTGGCGAGTTCGCAATCGGTCTTTTATCCGAAATTCTCGGAGAAGGCATTCAGCGAATATCTCGCCATCTTTGAAATTGCCGACGACCAGAATTTCGACGAGATGAGTCTGGGGCAAAAGAAAAAGGCCGCGATCTCGTTCGCACTGGCGACCTTTACGCCGATATTGCTGCTCGACGAGCCCACCAATGGTATCGATATCATTGGTCGCGACCAATTCAAGTCGATCATGTCGCGGCCGGAACAGCGTGAACGCATGGTGCTGATCAGTACACATCAGGCGCACGATCTGGAACGCATCATGAGTCATATCTTGTTTCTCGACTCTGCCACTCTGGCCTTGTCGGCCACCATGCAGGAACTGGCAAGCGCCTTGCGAATGGGTATCGCCCAAAACGCCGACGAATTGTCGGGAATCAGCGATGTCATCTATCACGAAATGCTTGGCCAGCAATACGCCTATGTCGCGAAGAATCATTCCGACAGCGAAAGCCCCGTGCATTTAGAGCTGCTCTACAAGGCATTGAGTCTTCAGAAAAGCGGCATCCTGGCTTCATTGCAAAAACCGCAGATGGAGGCAGCCAATGTTTAATCTGCAACGCTTTATGCGCCTCGCAAACGCGCACTGGACCGAATACCGCAAGGCCTATGCCTGGTTTATCGGTATCGGCGTGATGATTCATTTTGTCGTTTTGCTGATTATCTTCATGGGCGACCATGGCTACACAAATCTGTCGACCGCAGGCCAACAAGCCATCTACTATGCGGGCCTGTTTTTGACCGCGCCGATATTTGCGGCACGCTATTTCCAGCTGATGGCGAAAAAGGAATCGGCTTTACTTATCCTGATGCGGCCGGCATCCATCTTCGAGAAATGGCTACTCGCATTTATCGTGGTTGCCCTGCTGTATCCGGCGGTTTACACACTCGCCTTCTACATTTGCAATACCCCGGCCTGGTTGATTGCCAAAACGCAGGCAAGTTTTGTGTTGATAATTGATGAGGGTAACGCTGCCAGTGTTTACAGAGGTAACGAATACCTCGATCAATACGAGCTGTTTTTCATATTCAGGCACACTGAAGCAATCGGCAATTTGATCACAGTCGCGCTTTCGCTGACGGTGCTGCAGGCCTTTGCCGTGCTTGGCAGCCTGTATTTCCGGGCCATGCCTTTCATCAAGACCATGCTGATCGCTTTCTTCATCCTACTGGCCGCCATTTTCCTGACGGCCGTATTCGACGCCAGGATAGATGCGATTTTCGATTACTGGAGCAGGCAGCGACATTACTTGTCTGCGCAACAGCAATTTTTGTATCCGTTCATGTGGACAAGTTTGCCGGTTCTGCTATGGCTGTCCTGCTTTTTTGCCTTGAAAGAAAAAGAGGTGGCCTGATGAAAATTGCACCGATCATGTTCTGTGCGTCGTTGGCGATTTTTTTCGCGACGATTGCCACCTCGCAACGAAATCCCGAACTGGAGAAACCGGTCCAGGTGCCGCTGGACTTCAGCGGCATCGATACGCTCGAAGTACTAGCCGGACAAGGCGTCAATATTAGTCTGCGCAATGACGTGAAACCGACGATGAGCTACGGCAACAAGTACTACAACAACCGTGACGAAGACAATGCCGAACTCAAAGCCGTCAGGCTTGGCAACAAGTTGGTGATATCGATGGAGGATGTGCACGGATACGGAAACCTGGAAATCGTCATGCCTTCGAGCGTGCGTCGCCTGATCGTCGATCAGGTCAATATCGAAGCCAACGTGAATGACGTATCGCTCGATATGCAAGTATCGGGCTCTCTAAACTGGAACGGCGCTGCGCACTCGTTGCGCATTCGCGATTCCAGGATCTACAAGAGCGGCTGCAAGGACGAATGTGTCAGCTATTTCACCATCAGAAAAGGACAGATCGACGAGTTGTCTTTGGAAACCCTCAAAGGTGTAGTGACTCTGGAAGCGTCGGAGCAATTAAAGTCGACCCATTTGTTACTGGGGCCGGATGCGGCCCTGTCAGTGAACCATGTCGAAAGTCTGAAATCGATCCAGATCAGCGATTTTCCGGCCCAGCAGATGACGCCGTATACCGGTGGAAAACAAGCGCCAACCCGCTGAAAAAAATCTGCACCATCCGCCATCTGGGCCGATGGTGCAGCTTGCCTGTCCTGTTTCACGACAAAACAGCGTTTTTGAAGTGACCCGCCGCCAAAGTACAAAGCTGGCGAAGCGGAGACAGGAGGACGTATGAAAAAATTATTGAAATTTCTGGCGTACACCATCGGATTGCTGCTCGTCATCGTGCTGGGCTTTTACGGCTATGCCCATTACAACACCGAGCAAGGCCTGGCCAAGCGATACGAAGTGAATGACAAGCCTTTGGTGCTCGCGAACGATGCCGCTACGCTGGCTTACGGCGCACGCTTGTTTATTGCCAAAGGCTGCGCCGATTGTCACGCCGCCAATGCGCAAGGCAAGCTGGTATTCGACGGTGGCCCGGTCATCAAATTAATTGCCCCGAATTTGACTGCCGGTGGTGTCGGCCAGAATTTGACCGCAGACGATATTGCCCGAGCAATTCGCCACGGTGTCGGCCAGAACGGACGTCCGTTGGTGTTCATGCCGTCAACCGATTACAAGGATTTGAGCGATGCCGATACGGCAGCGATCATCTCCCACATAAAATCCCTGCCCGTATCGGATAACCAACCCGGAACTTCGGAAATTCGCCCCTTGGGTCGCATCATGTACACCTTGCATCAATTCCCGTTGTTGCAAGCCGAAGATATTGATCATTCGCCGCGTGATCGTTTGGCACCACCGGCGGCAGTGACGGCGGAATACGGAAAATACCTGGCACAAACCTGCGTGGGTTGCCATGGTGAAAACTTCGCGGGCCAGCATGTGCCGGGCACGCCTCCGGAATTCAAACCGGCCGCGAACCTGACGCAGGCCGCTTTGAAAAACTGGACGCAAAAAGATTTTCAAACCGCATTGCGTACCGGCAAACGTCCGGATGGCAGTGCGATCGATCCGTTCATGCCTTGGCCGGCGCTATCGACAATGACCGACGACGAAATCGCCGCGCTCTGGGTTTATATCTCCGGTTTGCCGCCGGTTGAAAACAAACCCAAATAAAAATATCCGGGTGTGATCAATACGCTTGATGTCATCCGGGTAACAAAACCTGTTTTGGATTCCTGCCTTTCGTGCAGTGTTCAAAAGTAACTTCCAGGCCATGCGCCTGGAACAAGGCAGCCATTTGCCGTTGCCGCATTTCGAATTGCTCGTACAGGAATTCGCATCTGTCCGGATCGAGTTCGTCTCCGCAATAACCCAGCGTTTGCCAATCATCGGCATCCATCAAGGTCATATGTATTTCACCATCGCGATACAACGCGAGCGGTTCCGGCATTGCATCGCACCACGCTTGTTCATTCGGCGCCAACAGCGCGGTTTCGATCAGCGGCCAGACATTCTGCAATCCGGCATGTTCGTATTGCATCGCCATCATCGCGGCCAAATCATGCACGGTGAGATAGCGGGCGTGTTCGATTTGCGCCTTGAAACTTTCCTGTGCGAACAAAGCAGTATCCGCCGGCGCCATCCCGATATCGAGCAAGCTGGATTCCAGTTGCTCGCCAACGCGTTGGATCAGTTCGGCATCGCCGCGCAATAAAAACGGTACCAGCCGAAACGGGCCATCGGCATATTCTTTTGCCGGTGCCAGGGTATCGGGCAAGTCTTTGTCATTGGCACCGAGCGCAATGATGCGTGCCTGCCCCTGGCCCGGCGCCTGTGCGGTCAATCGCTCCAGCTCGGCATGTAGCGGAAAGCCAGGACGCAGGATTTCGACTGGATCAAACAAGGCTGCCAATACCGTGAAATCGCAGTCGCTGACTTCCGGAACCCATTTCGCCAAATCGCGGGCCAGCAAGGCGGCCAGCTCGCCGGCCTGCGCTTGTTGCAGGCACACCGTCCCGGCCCGTGTTTGCGGGCTCAATTCCAGTGCGAAGGCACCCAGGCAACTTACAATTTCAGTCATCGTTTCAGGCTCAAAAATTAAGTCCGCAAAGTTTGGAAATCTTGCTCTAGACCACTAAGCTATCCTCAGGACACCCCATTATGCCAGCGCCAGCCGCTGACCTTGAATAAGGATTTCGCAATGAACAATCCCCGCCGCGTGGCCATTATCGGTGGCGTCCGTATCCCTTTCTGCCGCAACAACAGCGTTTATTACGATATTGGCAATATGGGCATGTCGATCAAGACGCTCGGCGCGCTGGTCGAAAAATACAATCTGCAAGGCAAACAACTCGGCGAAGTCGCGATGGGTGCCGTGCTGAAACATTCCAGCGATTTCAATCTTGCCCGCGAAGCGACCTTGTCTTCCGGGCTGTCGCCGCTCACACCGGGACTTACCATGCAGCGTGCCTGCGGAACCGGTTTGGATACCGTGATCGCGGTCGGCAACAAAATCGCGCTCGGACAAATTGAAGCCGGTATCGGCGGCGGTTCGGATACCACGTCCGATGTGCCGATTGCGGTCAGCAAGAAAATGCGTCGCCGTTTGTTGAATGCCAATATGGCGAAAACTTTCGGCCAGCGAATCGGTGCATTGCTGAAAGGATTTTCTTTCAGTGAATTCAAACCGGAATTCCCGGGCGTTGCCGAACCACGCACCGGCAAAAGCATGGGCGAAAGCTGCGAACAAATGGCGAAGGAATGGAAAATTACCCGCGCCGACCAGGATCAACTGGCATTTGAATCGCACAAGAAAGCAGCAGCTGCCTACGAGCGTGGTTTCTACAAGGATTTGGTGACACCGTTCCGCGGCCTCGATAAAGACAATATCCTGCGCGCCGATACCACGATCGAAAAATTATCGACACTGAAACCGGCGTTCGATAAAACCAGCGGCCAGGGCACGCTGACAGCCGGCAACTCGACCAATCTATCCGACGGTGCATCCGCTGCGTTGCTGGCATCGGAAGAATGGGCGGCCGCGAATGGCCTGGAAGTGCAGGCGTATTTGCGTGACTCGCAAGTGGCCGCGGTGGATTTTGTGGCTGGCGAAGGTTTGTTGATGGCGCCGGCCTGGGCAGTGTCGCAATTGCTGGCACGCAATAATCTGAGTTTGCAGGATTTCGATTTTTACGAAATCCATGAAGCCTTTGCCGCACAGGTTTTGTGCACATTGAAAGCCTGGGAATCGGAAGAGTTCTGCAAAACCAAACTTGGCCTGGATAAAGCGCTGGGTTCGATCGATCGCAGCAAGCTCAATGTGGTCGGTTCATCGCTGGCGATGGGTCATCCATTCGCGGCAACCGGTGCACGCATCGTGGCGACTGCCGCAAAACTGCTGAAGGAAAAAGGCAGTGGCCGCGTGTTGATTTCGGTCTGTACTGCAGGCGGCATGGGTGTCGCGGCAATCGTCGAGCGTTGATAGCCCGAGTAAATAGTTTTATGGCGCTGCCGTTCACGCAGCGCCTTTTTTATTTTGGACCACTATTCCGTATAACGGATGCAGTGTTTTTCAAGCCAGCAAAAGGCTTCAAGCACTATCCAATCACGGCATGCTAGAGTTGCTTCGACATAGTCCGTGGTCGGCCAATTAAGCGAACCCGACTACGGCTTCACTCCTGTTTTTTGCCGGAGCCCGCATGACACCAGCCATCAAAGTGCTGCCGAATGACGACGCCGGGTTTCGCGCCTACCGCATCGCGCTGATTCACGAGGCCAGCGAGACGGCTTTCGTGTTCGTTGCCGCGCTTGTGGTGTTGTTCAATGCCTGGGACTGGTATGTGGATTCGGCGCACGCATTGCAATCGATGTGGGTGCGGCTTGCCGGTGGTTCGATCATCGTGATGAGTGGCATAGTGCAACGCTATCTCAATCGCGTCGCGCTGGCGGCCTGGATCGCGAAATTCCGTTTGCTGGTGAGTGCAGGCACGATTGCGATAGCGCTGTCGTTGCTGGATGACGGATTTCTGGTTGGATTGTCGGGCCTGATCATCGCGATGCTCGGCGCGGCGTATTCGGCGATAGACAAGCGCGATGTGTTCGTGTTGTTTTTGCCGCCACTCGTACTGACGATGGTGGTGATGGCGATCGCCGGCATTGATCGTTTCATCTTCATCAATGCGACCTGTTTTCTCGCGCTGACCATGGTGGTCGGCTGGCTGCTGGCTACCGTGCTGGAAAATTCCTACCGGCGTTCCTACGAGCTTGAACATGCCTTGTTGAGGGAATCACGCATCGATGCGTTGACCGGCGTGCTGAATCGTCGTGCGCTCGAAGAGCAGGGCAAGGCGGCATTGAATCTGTGCCAACGTCATGGCCAACCCTTCTCGGTGATGATGGTGGATATCGATCGCTTCAAGACCATCAACGATCAATACGGACATGCCGCAGGCGACCAGGTACTGGTGGCGGTGGCCGAGCATTGCCGCAGTCTGATTCGCGAGTCTGATCGTTTCGGTCGCTGGGGCGGCGAAGAATTCCTGGCACTATTGCCGGAAACACCACTGGCGGATGCTATCGCATTAGGTGAGCGTATGCGTCACGCGGTGGCGGCCGCCGAATTTCCGGTTGGCGAACTGGTGTTGAGTACGACCATTAGCATCGGTGTGGCTGGTGCAGTGGTTCCAGCAAGTACCGACACCGCAGTTGCCTGGGCAAGCCTGGTAAAAGCGGCGGATGAAGCGATGTATCGTGCGAAAGAATCTGGCCGCAATCGGGTTGAGGCACAATAGCGGATGCTGTTGGTGTGCTTGTTTTTCGTTCTTTATTTTCAGCCGATCGATTTTTGCCGAGTAAGATTATGAGGTTTCATGTTGATTTTTCGGTAGTGACGAAAAGTGGTGAAGCTATTGGTCATGTGAATGGCAATCTTGATTGTATTGTCGAACCACAATTCGGCGACACTATTTCTTTCATAATATCGCCAGAAGGCGTGGTCATTCCCGGCGGTCATGAATTCGGCGGATTGCTTAAAGTTCAAAATAGGTTGATTCAACTTGACCAGGTTGAAATGCCGATCTCATTGGCGCTGGAGAATTTCGTAGCGGGCTCGTGCAAGCAGTTGAACTGATGGGATACTTTGAATCAAGTTTCAAGTTGTATGCGAATTCCTATTAAAGGACGAGAAAACGAATCGGTTTTCTCGGCACTTCAAAATAAAACCGCCTTTCGGCGGTTTTTTATTTCGGCAACACCGGAAACCCATGCTCATTGCGAATTTCCGCGACCGCATGGCTGGCGATTTGTTCGCGCAGACTTTGCCCACTTAACAGCAATGGCAACTGTTCGCGTTGCAGGCGCAATGCGTTCGCAAATGCTGTGCTGGCCTGTTCGTTTTTCTGCTGGGCCGCATATACATTTCCCAATACTTCCCAGGTTTCGCTATTCGGATTCAGCGAAACCGCACGATTGAGCAGCGATTCGGCCTTCGAATAACTTTTTGCTTCGCCATGCAATTTGCCCAATGCCGCATGCAATGCCGCATCATCGGGATGCTGCGGCAACCAGGCTTCGCAGACGCCGATACGTTGGTCATTGGCATGGCTGGAAATGGCGGCAAGACTCTCCAGCAACTCGGGCGTCCAATGCTGGCTGAGATGATCGCTGAGCACTTGCACGGCTTTGGTTTCCAGCGCCAACGCGTCTGCGCGTGCAGCGAATGCCTGCAAGATCGGTGTGTTCGATCGTAGACGTTCGGGCAGATTCTGCCATTGCTGCAGGCAGGCATCGGCATCGGTGCTTTGGGCAATGGCACTCGCATGCAATTGGATTTCCAGATCCGCCAATACTAGTGGCGCCAGGGTTTGTTCTTTGCGAAGCGCATTTAATGAACCCAGCGCTTCGGCGGCGCGGTGATTTTTTTCCAGCGCCTGCAGGTACAGGTACAAGCCGAGCGGGGATATTTTTTTTGCTTCCTGCAATGGCGACAGTAGGGTCAGTGCATGTTCCGTGTTGCAGTTTTGCATCGCGCGCGCTGCCGCCTGTTCATGCGCGGCATTCGGATTATGTTGTAACAATGCCGTGTAGTGCTGCAGCGCGCGTTGAGGTTCATCAAGTTTGCTCGCGGCTTCGTGTGCTGCCATCAGTGCAATCGTCTTGATGTCGGTTTCGTTGGCGGCTTTCAGCAATAAATTTTCGGCGCGGGCATAGCGTCCTTCGTGCAAGGCCTGCATACCGTTGATCAGGCGAAGCCGCGCCTGTTTTTTTGCCAGTGCCTGCCAGGCATTGAACGGTAGGCGCAGCAGAAACCAGATCGACCACAGGGCCACGGAAATGAGCAGCCAGAAAATCAGCCCGTAGGCGACGGTGGTTTCGACGATTTTTCCCTGCCAGCGAATCAGCACGAAACCCATGTCGTTTGACAGGACTTCCCAGGCAACCGCTCCGACCGCGGCAAGCATCAGACACCAGATCAGACCGCGAAAAACATTCATGGATTTTGCTCGCGTTGCAGCGACATCGAACGCAGCAATTGCAGCGAACTGCCGGCAGTCGGAACATTCAGGCGAATATCCTGTTTCGCCAGCCCTGCCAATTTACGGCGACGCTCGCGCAGTACCGGACCTTCGGCGTACAGGCGTTTCAACCAGCTGTCGATGCGGCGCAGACTGGCCTGGAAACCTGTGTTGTCGCGTTGGTTCAGGGCACTGCGTGCCAACGCGATTTCCAGCGATAGAGCGGCTTCGGCGGCGCTGCGATCATTGGCACCCAGCAAGGATTGCTCGTCGGCCGAACGCACTTGCACCATCGCATCGAGCAAACGCTGAAAACCGTTTCTATTCGGTTTCGCGGTGACGTCGGTCTGGCCGGGTAGCCGTGCCGACAGTTGCGGCAAGGTCGCTTCGAGCGCGTCGAGTTCGCCGGCGGCAATCGGTTTTGTATCGGTTGTGCTGCTTAGCGCCTGCATTTCCTGCAAGAGGCTTTGCCGCATATTGATCATCTGCGAATCGCGCATATCGGATGCGACTTCGTTGGCCAGGCGCATCGCACGCAAGGCGCCTTGCAGATCACCGTCGACGCGGATGCGGGCGTCGGCAAGGATCAACAATAATTCGAGGGCTTCCAGCTGCACCGATTTTTTCGAATCATTTTGTTCTTTCGCCATCTCGCGGACGTTTTCCTCGATGATCGCGGCGCGTTGATTTACACCCAGTACTTCATCGCGTAATAAACCGGTGCGTGATTGGGTGTCGTTCAATTTTTTTTCAAGACTTTGCTGCAAGCGCTGCGCACGTTGCAATTGTTGCTCGGTGCTCAACAAGCGGGCATCCAAAGCTTCGGGGCTTAAGTCGACCGTGTCGACAGCTGCCGCCGGTTTGGACCAGGGCTGCCATAAGGCCAGCGCCACGATTGCCGCCACCAGCAGCAGGATAAATACCCACAAACCGGGTCGTCTCAGAACGGGGTTTGCGGCTTCCGAATCGGGATCGCTGTCGTTGCTCACGGCGCTGGCTCACTCTTGGTTGGCGACATGCTAACGCACCTGCAGCATTTGCACATGCTCCAGATGCGCCAGCATGGCATCCGGACGGGGCGACGGGCTTACGGTGATGTCTGCAATGCCGGCTTTCCGCAAACTATCCTGCAATCGAACGCTGCTGACTACCCATAATCCCTGCGCCAGGGTTTCCTGCAACGCCGGATCTATCTGTTGCCAGAACGAGCTGAAAATTTCCTGGCTGCTGCATAGCACGGCAAACGGCGATTGCAATTCCTGCAGCGATGCCAATTCGTTTTCCGCGATTGCGATATGCATCCGTCGATACATATTGGTAACATGGAGAATCGCACCGCGTTCGAGCAGAGTCGCTTCGATCAAGCCGCGTCCACCCGGTGCCGTTATCAAGCCGATATGACGACCCTGCAAATTTTGCAATTCGGCGATGGCCAGCAGGTTTTCCGAATTGCTTCCGTCGACGGGTGTGAAAACTTCCGGTATGCCGATTTTTTTCAGTGTCGAAGCGCTGCCTTCACCCAATGCAAACCAGCGTGAGTCAGGCGAGTTTTTGAAAACGCTCGACTGGGCCGCGAAACGCGCCGCCGCTGGGCTGGTGACGATGATGTCGTCGCAGGCCAAAACATCTTTCAAGGCACCATCGTTTTCAATCGCTTCGAGTTTGATGCTCGAGCAGGAAAGAAATTTCGCGCCGCGCAATTCACTCTCACAATGCGCTACCGCATGTTGTCCGAGCGGCCGCAACGACAACACAGTCCATTCACGCAGTGGCAAGTTAAGCTTGATGTCAGGCATGCTAATAGCTTGGCACAAAATAGGTTTTTGTATGAACTACGTTGCAAATGATCTCGATATCTTGAATAGGGAATTCTCGGCGATGCCGCCGGTTCAAGCGATGGCGATCAAGGCGATCAGGCTTGATGATGGCGTACTGTCGGTATCGGCACCGCTGGCCAATAACGTCAACGACAAGGCCTGCGCTTTCGGCGGCAGTTTGGTGAGCGTGATGACGATGGCGGCCTGGGGCTTGTTGACCGAGCAATGCCGTCGCGAAAAAATCGATGCCGAAGTTTTCATCGCCGATAGCCAGGTGCGATTTCTCGCTCCGGTATTCGGTGATTTGCAGGCGAGCGCCAGTTTGCATTCCGATAGCCACTGGAGTGTGTTCTTTCAGACGATTCGCAATCGCGGGCGTGCACGCGCGGTCGCCCATGCGAGCATAAAAAATGAACAGGGACAAACTTTGTGTGAAATGACGGCGCGATTTGCCGCAATTCGCAGCAAAATTGAGTAAGCTGGGCACAGTTTTCCCAGGCCTTGACCATGACCCAGAGTATTCAAAAGTGTTTCATCATCCTGCTCGCCACGTTGGCGATATTGCTGTCGGCTCCGGTGGATGCCAAAAGCAAACGTGGCCAACTCAAAAAGTTCGAAGTTGCACAAATGAAATACGCATCTTCGATCCGCTGGAACGAATTCGAAATGGCCTGGGGTTATGTCGATCCGGTATATCGCAACCTGAAGCCATTGACCGATCTTGAAATCGAACGGCTTAAACAGGTTCAGGTAGTTGGCTATACCGAAAAAACCATGGATGTGCTTGAAAACGGCAACGTGGAAATCAGGGTCGAAATCCGGTTGGTGAATCGCAATACCCAGGCGGAGCGAGTCGTGATCGATACCCAGGTCTGGCGCTGGGATGCCGAGGGCAAGCGCTGGTGGCTGACGACCGGGTTGCCGGATTTTTCAGCCAAGCCATTTGGCTGATGTAGCGTCGACGGCATCCGGCAAGAGGCCGTCGAAACCATTGTGTCCTTGCGTGGCTGGTTATCAAGCCGAAAAGCCCGACCCAGCACCGTATCTCGATAAAACTTGGCGTAAGCGCCCCACACGCGGATAATGCGCGTCCCGGACATTTCTGCTGATTTTCATGAATTTTGAATCGCTGCAAACTTTTGCCATGCAAAGCCCAATGCTTTCGCTGGCCTTCGTCGGCCTGACGGTCGCCATCATCTACACCGAGATCGCGCGTTTGTTCACCGGCTATAAAACCGTGAATTCGGCCGGCCTTACTGCGCTGATCAACCATGAGGACGCCCAGGTATTTGATGTAAGCGCCATTGCCGATTTCGAAAAAGGCCATATCGCCGGCGCAAAAAACGTTGTTCTCAGCCAAGTCGGTCCGGACAACAAGTTATTGGCCAAGGCGAAGGAACAGCCGCTTGTGCTGGTTTGCCGTACTGGCATCCAGTCCTCCGAAGCCGCCAAGAAATTGGTGAAAGCCGGCTTTGCCAAAGTGTTTTGGCTCGATGGCGGCGTGGCCGCCTGGCAGCAGGCAGATTTGCCGCTGGTAAAAGGCAAAAACTAGAAATTCATCGTTCGATAGCATGCCTGCCCTTGTTTGGGCAAGCCACGGCCCCATGTGATAATGCGGCATACATATAATTTTTGGAGTAACACCATGACAGATTCAAGCGCGACGACTGATCAAGCAGGCCAGGCCGAATTCACCGTCCAGAAAATTTACGTCAAAGACGTATCTTTCGAAGCACCCAACACCCCGGGCGTGTTCAATGATGCTGGCCAGCCGGCACTCAACATGAACCTGAATCAGAAAGTCGCCCGCCTTGAAGAAGGCGTTTTCGAAGTGGTTCTGGGTATTACCCTGACCTGCACGATTGGCGAAAAGAACGTCTACCTGGCGGAAATCGAGCAAGCCGGCGTATTCGGCCTGGCCGGTTTCGATGAGCGCAATCTGGACATGATGCTCGGCACCTACTGCCCGAACGTGTTGTTCCCGTATGCCCGCCAAGCGGTCAGCGATTTGATCTCGGCCGGTGGTTTCCCGCCGTTCTATCTGCAACCAATCAATTTCGAAGCCTTGTACGCCGAAGGTCTGCGCCGCCGCGCGGAAAACTTCGCCCAACAATCCTCAGGCTCCATCATGGCCGAAGGCGGCAACGCTTAAACCGAGCGGCCGCATGAGCGACCCAATTAAAATTGCGGTGCTGGGCGCCGGCTCCTGGGGCACGGCGCTTGCTTCGCTGACGGCGAGACATGGCTATCCGACCCTGATCTGGGGCCGGAATGCCGAGCAAATTTACGCGATCGATCAGGAGCACGAAAATACCCGCTATTTGCCGGGTATTGCCTTGCCGGACAGCCTGCATGCCAGCACTGATCTGGCCCGCGTTGTTGGCGGGGCGGATTTGATCATCGTAGTGACTCCGAGCCATGCCTTCACGGAAACATTGCACGCACTCGCGAAACATCGCCAGCCGCATGCCGGTGTCGCGTGGGCGACCAAGGGCTTCGAGCCTGGTTCCGGTCGATTCCTGCATGAAGTTGCCGAAGAGGTGTTGGGACCTAATGTCCCGCTGGCCGTCATTACGGGGCCTTCATTCGCCAAGGAAGTTACCCAGGGGCTGCCGACCGCAGTTACCGTGCACTCCGACAACGACGCGTTTGCCCAGACGGTGGCCGAAGCGCTGCACGGTCCGGCATTTCGCGCCTATACCGGTAGCGATATGTTGGGCGCCGAACTTGGCGGCGCCATGAAAAACGTGCTGGCCGTGGCCACCGGAATCGCCGACGGCATGGATCTGGGCTTGAATGCCCGTGCCGGGCTCATCACCCGCGGCTTAAATGAAATGCTGCGATTGAATGTGGCTTTGGGTGGCAAGGCGGAGACCATGATGGGATTGGCCGGTCTCGGCGATTTGGTACTGACAAGTACTGGCGATCTTTCGCGTAACCGCCGCCTGGGCTTGGCGCTCGGCAAAGGGCAGTCGATCCAGGAAGCCGTCGCCGCCATTGGCCAGGTGGTCGAATCGGTCCAAACCGTGGATGAAGTGATGCGTCTGGCGAACCGCCATGATATCGAGCTGCCGATTTCCATGCTGGTACAGCGTGTTTTACATCAAGAAATCACGCCGGCCGAAGGCTTGAAAATCATTCTTTCGCGCGAGCAGAAACCGGAATATCCGGAAGGTCTATTCAAGATTTGAGGTAGTTTTTGTAGCGGGACTAAACCTTCTGGTTTTAGTTGCCGCTGATATCGTCCGACACCTTGCTGTTTATCTGATCCGTGCCATTGGTGCTTCTTTCCATGGCCTCGCGCTGCAGTTTTGCATATAACCTGTGGCCGGCTCGCGTGCGGCATACCTTGTTTTGCAGGCGAGTACCGGTTCGAGCTTCATCCTTGCATATAACCATGCTGTCTCGCGCGACTTTAACCAGCAGTTCGTTGACCAGTTTTTGTTGCGACAGAAGTTGTTGGCGATCTTCCGCCGAAAGTGCGGCGAAGCTGTTGTCGTCCAACAGCTTTCCGGAAATTACCGATAAAGCCCCGTTCAGGATGACGCGGTCCTCTTCACTTATTTCGGAATAGTTAGCGTCCTTGTCGATGGCATTCAGCACACTTTCTTTTTGGGTCGTAAAGCCCGGCTGGCTGATATCAAGGCTTAGCACGGGCACGGCAGGTTTGGCCATTATCGACAGGGAAGCCACCAGGCAGGTTAAAAACACGCAGGCTTTAATATTCATCGGAGTGTTTTCATCGGGGTGTCTGGACACACTAAACGAAGAAACCGGCGCTGCTCAATTCAATTTGATCGCCGGCAAGCATTTCGCGAAAAAAACCCGGCCGAAGCCGGGTTTTTATTTTCGTTCGCGTGCACTGATTAGAAGCTGGCGCGTACACCCAGACCCCAGGTATTGAACTCGTAACTGCCACGATCGGAATAATCGTAGGAAGCGTAAGCGCCCCAGGTTTCATTGAAGTGATAGATACCGGAAGCGCCAAGGCCAACGCCGTCGCCGAAATCGCCGACATCGGTGTAGTTCACTTCGGCATCCATTTCGAAGTTGTCGCCGAAGAAGGTACGCAGGCCAACGGTCAGAGCGTGGCCGTTGTCGTCGTCGCTGAAGCCGCCGCCGTAATCGACTTCGTTATTGATCCAGCTGCCTTCGACAAACCATTGGAGGTCGCCGGTGCTGTGCCAGCCGAGGCCGACATTGGTTTGGTTCAGATCGAGGCTGCCTTCATCGCCGGTTTTGTAACCGCCGAAAATGTAGAAGTTGTCGTTGAAACCGGCCGAACCTTCAACGCCCCAGCCATTGAAATCGCCGCCTTCCACGCGTGTCGAGCTGTAACCGGCTTGGACATAGGAATAATTGACTTCACCGGCTTGAGCGGACAGGGGTAATGCGGCAGCGAGTGCCAGAGCGAATAAACTACGTTTCATCGAGATGTTCTCCAAAAATTTTATTGTGTGTGTGTTTTACGACGAGCTTGGTACAGCGCCATCACAGAGCGGCACAAGCCTCTATTATGACGGAATGGACTGGTATTAGCCCCAAGCACCGGGCTGCAAAATAAAAACCCGGCCGGAGCCGGGTTTTATTTGAAGCAATTCAGCTATTAGAAGCTGGCGCGAACGCCCAGGCCCCAGGTGTTGATGTCGAAATCGCTACGATCGGAATAATCGTAGGATGCGTAAGCACCCCAGGTATCGTTGAAGTGATAGATACCGGCAAGACCGGCGGTGAAGCCGTCACCGAAATCGCCCACGTCGTTATAGCCCAGCTTGACGTTACCTTCGAACTTGTCGCCGAGGAAGCCGCGAACACCGCCGGCAACTGCGTAGCCGCTGTCACTGAAGTCTGAGCCGGCACCGAAATCGATGGTGTCTTTAATCCAGCTGGCTTCGACGAACCATTGGGCAGTGCCCGTGGTGTGCCAGCCGAGGCCGATATTGGCTTGGTCGAAATCAACGCTGGAATCGTCGCCGGTTTCGAAACCGCCGAAAGCATACCAATTGTCGCTGAAGCCGAACGAACCATCGACGTTCCAGCCATTGAAATCGCCGCCGTCGATACTGCTGGCCGAATAGCCGGCTTCGATGAAGTTGTAGTTGACTTCGCCGGCTTGTGCCGACATTGGGAGCGCTGCAGCCAGCGCCAGAGCAAATAATGAACGTTTAAGCATGGGATCTCCAATATGTATTGTTGTTTAAATCAAAGAAGCAAAGCCTTGTTCAGCGTCACCACGAACCAGACGCCTCGGTAGAATACGATGAATTTGTTCGCTAATAGTTCCCGAACTTGTTAAAACTCATTAATTAGACAAGGGTCCAAAAGAGCTTCGGAATCGTTATTTTAGTACACGCAGCCCCTAATTCCAAAAAGCGAATGTAGAGCTGGCTGAATTGTAATAACGATTTTTTTACCAAACAGCGGCCAAAAGTCATGAATTATTAAAAAACCCGGACGAAGCCGGGTTTTTTTGCAGCAAAATCAGCCAATTAGAAGCTGGCACGAACGCCGACGGTGTAATCGGTAGCGTCTTCGAAAGCTTCAACTTCGCCAACGATGCCCCACATGTCGTTGATGCGCCATTGCAGGCCGACGGTGGCCGAGAATTGGCTGTCGTACTGCGGGAGGAAAGCGCCGCTGAATTGCGCGCCGTCGTTGTAGCTCAGCTTGGCGATGCCTTCGAAACGGTCGCTGATGCTGCCACGGATACCGGCAGAGACATCATAAACGTTGTCGTCAACCAGGGATTCGTTCGAATTGATCTCGGTGTAGCTGGCTTCAACAAACCAATCGGCTTGGTCGTACATTTCGCGGTGGTAACCGAAACCAACATTCCATTTGTCGAGGTCGATGTTGAACAGGTCGGTTTCGGAGTTGCTGTAAGAACCCGAAACATACCAGTGATCAGCAAAACCGAACGAACCGCGAACGCCATAGCCGTCGCCGTCGATACCGTTGCCGCTGAAGCCACCGGTGACTGCATTGCTGGAGTTCAAATAGTCGAGTTCGACGAAGGAATAGTTCAGTTCTTTAGCTTGAGCCGACATCGGCAGGGCGGCGGCAAGCGCCAGAGCAAATAAAGCACGTTTCATGTTTTTTCCTTATTGGGGTGTAGCTTGGTTGGAGAAACTTGTGTGACGTATCACACACAAAAATTTAACATCGGCACAATATCTTAAGATTTCAGGTGTTTCAAGCTTCATATGGGAAGAAAGCCTGATAAATCAACGGTACTGCAATGCCGTCCAAAAGCAAAAAACCCGGCCGAAGCCGGGTTTTTTAAACAAAATCAAACAATTAGAAGCTGGCGCGTACACCGAAGGTGTAATCGGTAGCGTCTTCGAAAGCTTCAACTTCGCCGACGATGCCCCACATATCATTGATGCGCCATTGCAGGCCGACGGTCGCCGAGAAAGCGCTGTCATATTGAGGATAGAAAGCGCCGCTGAAATTTGCGCCGTCGTTGTAGCTCAATTTGGCGATGCCTTCGAAGCGGTCGCTGATGCTGCCGCGAATACCGGCCGAGAGGTTGTAGGTGTTGTCGTCCAGAACAGGCTCGTTCGAGTCGAGTTCGGTGTAGCCAACTTCAACAAACCAATCTGCTTGGTCATACATTTCGCGGTGATAACCGAAGCCTACGCCCCATTTGTCGGCATCGACGCTGCTGGCCAGGTCGAGATCGCTATTGTTATAACGGCCGGTGACATACCAGTTATCGGCAAAACCGAAAGAACCACGAACGCCGTAGCCTTCGGTGTCGAGGCCTTGGCCGCTGAAACCGTCGGTCACGCCATTGCTGGAGTTCAGATAGTCGAGTTCGACGAAGGAATAGTTCAGTTCTTTGGCTTGAGCCGACATTGGCAGAGCGGCGGCAAGCGCCAGAGCAAAAATAGTACGTTTCATTATTTGTATTTCCTTAAAGGGCCCTGAAAGTGGGCGGTAAGTTACTACAGGCACATCAAAGCATGTGCCATCTTAATGCGAAATTAACATATGAAGCAAGTGCCCATTGTCACAGGCTACTTGATCCGGCGTATCCCAGTTGCCGCCAGGCCTCGTAGACCGTTACGGCGACCGCATTGGATAAGTTCAGACTGCGTTGATTGGCTACCATCGGCAGCCTTAATTTGCGGTCCAGGGGTAGTAACGCTAAAACCTCGGCAGGCAGGCCTTTGGTCTCGCGTCCAAACAGAAAAGCGTCGCCATCCTGGAAGCACACTTCGCTAAAGGCATTGCTGGCGTGGCGACTGAAGGCGAAAACCCGGTCACGGTTTATCTGCGAAAAACAAGCTTCTATATCTGAATGGACGCGAACTTCGGCGAATTCGTGATAATCCAGCCCGGCTCTGCGTAATTTTGCATCGTCTAATTCAAAGCCCAGCGGCTCGATCAAATGCAATTTTGCCCCGGTATTGGCACACAGGCGAATTATATTGCCGGTATTGGGCGGAATTTCTGGTTGAAACAGGATGACATTGAGCATCCCAATATTATGCCTTATGCCCGGCACAGCCTCACTTTGTAGCTTGGCAGGGATGGCATATCGAACGGGGTCGAGGCGAATTTCCAGCGGGTTTTCGGCTCGGTCTTGCAGAAATGCACGGCAAATTCCTTTTGGACCAATTCTTGCCGGCCGGTTTGCGTATCCGGTGCAGCAAGGAGTCCCAGGCTCAGCATGGCCAGGCCAATCAGACCCAGGTAGCCGCGTTTTAATTGAGTACTCAAATACATTTGGATTGCTCCTTAGGTTTCGGCCCAAGATTCGATGCCTGGGCTCAACAACGCTAGAGCAAGTCTCGTGCCAATCTAAATTGCCAATAAAAACAAGTGCTTGTGCGGGTTGTCACAGTGTCCGCTCGAGTCCGGAAAGCGAGTCGCCGGACACTCAGCGGCTAAGTCGGCAGGCAGCCAATGGCAAGCTTGCGTGTTTCTGCCATTCCGAATCGGCAACAGCACGTGATGGATGCGGGAAATCGATTTGCGTCATGAGCTCAAACTGGCCAGCATCGTTTCGTAAATTGCTCAGACCCTGAAAGCGCAGCAAGCGTCGGCTTGCCTTGTCGTAGGTGACTTCGATCGGGTCGCTGATCAAGGAAAGCAAACCCGATAGTTTGAGTTGATAGGTGACCGAAGGAACACCGGAAAACTGGCCTTCGCCGGTTTGCCTCAGGTTGAACTTGTAGGCCTGCAGCCGGGTGGGGACGGCGAATCGCAACGGCAGCGCCTTGCCGGTACGTAATTGCAGCCAATTGATCCTGATGAATTCATTGAAGCCTGCATCGACGACCAGATTCTGTATGGCCAGGAACACGTTTTTCTCCGACGCCGAGCCCGGCGGCCGATACCACAGTGCCGGCTTGTTTTGCCTGTACCTCAATCCTTCGACGTAGCCTTTGCGGACATCGATGAACTCGAATGCCGGTGCCTGGGCCGACGGTTGGTACTGGACATGTTTGCGGGCGAACGGGACCCCGTCCATGCAGCGGTAAAGCACCAGCCGTTCGACCGGAACCGATTGGTCGAACCGAACCCAGTGCTGCTCGACATAAAGCGCTTTCTTGCTTTCGGGGTCGCGTGCGAAACCTTCCTCGAAACGAAGATTTGCCTGTGCCGCGCTACTGAACGCCAGACTTATCAACAATGGCCACAACTTGGGCTGCACAAACTCTCCTATATCCCTTCGCAACGGTATGGCGAAGCCTTTGATAAGCACGGCGCCACTATGTCCTTTGACCTAGTGTAAGCAGCGTCAACACCGGTTAGGATGTCGGGCCGTTTTTTAAAACGTGTTACCTATCACATCCCACAAGGTGCCCAAATGATCACACAGTTCCGCCCACGTGCCAGCGCGCTGGCGCTTGCCATTGCTTTCGCTACCGGAAGCGCTTTCATTGCGTCACCTGATCTGCAGGCCAAACCTGCTGCGGTGAAAAACGTGGACATTCCGTATCAGGAATTCACCTTGAAAAATGGCTTGCGCGTCATTGTGCATACGGATCGCAAGGCCCCGGTGGTTGCAGTGAATATCTGGTATCACGTGGGTTCGAAGGACGAACCGAAAGGCCGCAGCGGTTTTGCCCACTTGTTTGAACACTTGATGTTCCAGGGCAGCGAAAACCACACCGGCGAATTTTTCGAGCCGTTCGAATTGGTCGGCGCTACCGATCAGAACGGCACGACCAATTCCGACCGCACCAATTATTTCCAGAATGTGCCAACGACTGCGCTCGACATGGCCTTGTTCATGGAATCGGATCGCATGGGCCATTTGCTCGGCGCCATCGACCAAGCCACGCTCGACGAACAACGCGGCGTAGTGCAAAACGAAAAGCGCCAGGGTGAAAACCAGCCTTACGGCCGCGTATTTGACCGCATTCTCGAAGCCAGCTATCCAGAAGGCCATCCTTACCATCATTCCACGATCGGTTCGATGAATGATTTGAATGCCGCTTCGCTGGACGACGTGAAAAACTGGTTCCGCAGCTGGTATGGCCCGAACAATGCCGTGTTGGTATTGGCAGGCGATATCGATCTGAAAACCGCGAAAGAAAAAGCCACGCAATACTTCGGCGATATCCCGGCTTCTGCTTCGGTTTCGAAATTGCCGGCCATGATCGCCAAGCGCGACAAATCGACCCGCGAAGTGCAGACCGATGTCGTGCCGCAAACACGCATCTACCGCACCTGGAACATTCCGGAATCCGGTTCCAAGGAAGCCGATCAGCTGCAATTGTTCTCGCAGGTATTGGGCGGTAGCCGCTCGTCGCGACTGGACAAGCGTTTGGTATTCCAGGACAAGCTGGTCGACAATGTTTCGGCAGCGGCGTTTACTTCCGAACTCGGTGGCATTTTCTTTATCCAGGCCGATGTCAAACAAGGCGTCGATGCCGCGAAAGTGGAAGCCGCAATCGACGAAGAATTGAAAAAACTGCTGGCCGAAGGCGCAACCGAAACTGAAGTCGGGCAGGCACGTACCGTGCTCAAGGCCGGTTTCACGCGTGGCATTGAACGCATCGGCGGATTCGGTGGCAAAGCCGATGTATTGGCCGAATGCGCGGTCTTTACCGGCAGCGCCGCGTGTTTCCGCGACAGTCTGGCAACTTTGGAAGCGACTACCGCTGCCGATTTGCAAGCCGTGTCGAAAAAATGGTTGAGCAGCGGCGATTACACGTTGCAGATTATTCCGGGCGAACGCGTCGCTACCGTTGAAGCTCCGGCTGCCAAGGTCGAAAACGCCGCCGTGCCGAGTGCCGATCCGAAATTCGTGACCGTGAAAACCAGTCTCGACCGCTCCAAAGGCGTGCCGGTCACAGCTAGCTTCCCGGATTTGAAATTCCCGGCGCTGCAACGTGCGACCTTGAAGAACGGTTTGAAAGTAGTACTAGCAGAACGTCCGGGCTTGCCGGTTGTGCAATTCAGTATGGAATTCCAGGGCGCGGGTTTTGCTTCCGACGCTGGAAATAAAGCCGGTATCGCCAGTTTCACGATGGGTATGCTCGATGAAGGCGCCGGTCAATACGATGCGCTTACCTTGGGTGATCGTTCGGAGTCCCTCGGTGCCAATCTGGGTACCGGTGCCAGCCTCGATGGCAGCAGCGTTTATCTTTCGGCACTGAAAGAGAATCTGGGTGATTCGCTGGCCCTGTATGCCGACGTAATTACCTCGCCTCGTTTCGAGGACAAGGAAATCGAACGCGTACGCGCGCAATGGCTCGCAACGATCAAGCAGGAAAAAGCACGTCCGAACAGTCTGGCCCGCCGCCTGGCAGCGCCGTTGATGTACGGTGAAGGCCATCCTTATGCGATTCCGCCAAGCGGCACCGGCAACGAAGCGGGAATTTCTTCGCTGACCAAGGCCGACATGCAGTCCTGGCATAAAGCCTGGATTCGTCCGGAAAATGCCACCCTGATCGTGGTCGGCGATACCAATCTGAAAGAAATCACGCCGATCCTGGAAGCAACTTTCGCCAATTGGAATGCCGACAAATCGGCAGCCAAGATGGCCTCGGCAATTCCGGCGGTCAGTTTGCCCGCCATGCCGCGCGTATTCCTGGTCAATCAACCGGGCGCCGTACAAGCCAATATCCTGGTCGGCCAATTGGTGCCGTCGAGCAAAGATGAAAAAGCGCTCGATTTCGAAATCGCCAACTCGGTATTGGGCGGTGAATTCAGTTCGCGCCTGAACATGAATCTGCGTGAAAACAAGCATTGGGCCTACGGGTCCTATTCGGGCGTCGGCGGTGCTTTGGGTCAACGTACATGGATTGCCTCGGCTGCGGTGCAAATCGACAAGACCGCCGAATCGGCCAAGGAATTGTTGCGCGAAATCACCGAATACGCCGAAGGCAAGGCACCGGCCAAGCCTGAAGAAGTCGCAAAAATCCAGGCAACCGAAGTTCGTGGTTTGCCGGGTTCGTTTGAAACCGCCAATGCGGTAATGGGTGCCATCGGCGGCATTATTCGCTACGGTCGTCCGGATGATTACCAGGCCCAACGTGCCGCGAGAATTTCGGCACTGACGCCTGCGCAAGTGAATGCCCAAACCTCGACCATCAAGACCAATGCGTTGACCTGGGTCATCGTCGGCGATCTGTCGAAAATCGAGGCCGGTATCCGTGCCCTGAACCTCGGCGAAGTCACCGTACTGGATGCCGATGGCAAGCCGGTGAGCAAGCCAGCGAAATAAACGATTCAGTTCGACAATGGTATAAAGACGGGCGAGGATTTACTCGCCCGTTTTTTTGTTTACTACATGGAGTTTTATGCGCTCGATTATTTTGCTCGTATCGATCGGAATGCTGTCGGCTTGCACCTTTGTAAAAATGGGTCCGGGCGGCGAAGCGATTAAAGTTGCGCCCATGGGCAAGGACATGAGCGCCTGTGAAAAACGCGGCGAAATTACCGTATCGGTAAAAGACCGTCTCGGTCCGTACGAGCGCGATACGTTGCGCGTGAAGGACGAGCTCGAAGTGCTGGCCCGCAATGAAGCGCCAGGCCTGAAGGCCGATACCGTGCAGGCGATCAGCGTGATCAACGATGGCTCGCAGAAATGGAGTGCCTATCGTTGTGCCGGTGCCCAGGCGGTCCGGAACGAGGAAAGCCCGGACAAAGCCGTTACTCAGCCTTTGAAAGATTAATGATTGCCGTTCGGGAGTATGCCGGTATGCGTTTCATCAAAAAATTGAAATACCTTGCAGCCGTTGCCTTGCTGTCGTTTGTTGCGTTGCCTGGCATGGCAGAGTCGCCGTCTAAAAAGCCGATGGCGTTTTACGTCAATTACGAACTCACGCTTGCATCGGATGGCTCGATTGAAAAACTTGCGCTGCGCGACAAAAAGCTTAGTCCGCTGATTACCGATTTCCTGGAGAAATCGATTCGCAGCTGGAAATTCACACCAGGCAGCATCGATGGCGTGCCGCACCGCACCGAATCCGCGTTATGGCTAAACGTCGAGGCCATGCCTCGTGAAGATGGCGGCTTTGACCTGCTGATTGCCGATGCGTATACCGGTGCCTTTGGCGCCGACATGCTCACCCCTCCGATTTACCCGATGCAAGAAATGTGGGCGGGTAATGAAGCCGTTGTACGCGTACTGGTTTCCTATGACGAAAACGGAGTCGTGACAAAAGTTGAGCGGGTCTCCAAGTTGGGTGCACGTGAAGAAAAAGCACTGAGACCATTCGTGCAAGCCAGTTTTGCAGCCGCCAAAACGTGGCGCTTCAACCCGGAAAAAATTGGTGGTCGTGGCATCGCTGGCAGTGGCATCGTGCCGGTCAAGTTTTGCATGATGGAAACCAAGTGCCGCAGCTTTCTGACCGGAGCCAAGGAAAAGGAAAAGCTCGCGCTTCAGCTCGACTCCCGAGTTTTGGTTGGTTCCAGCCGGGTTTCTATCCTGAGAACCGAACAGCTAAACTAATGGCGCCCGCGGTATCTGCCGATTTGCCGGTATGTAATCGTGCTACTCCGGTGTTTTCAGGTCTCGAGTTCCTGTGAAAACAGTGACTTAGTCGCAAATTTGCTGTGAAAACAGCAATTTAAATTGAGCCGGAGCGGCAAACAAGGTAACTTAAGCGGGTTTCCCCAACAGGTTTACCGCTATGTTGTTTCAACACGTCGCCATTGCCGGCCTAGCCCATATTGATCCGCCGCTGTCGCTCAGCTCGGAAGAAATCAATTCCCGTCTGAAGAAAACTACCGATCGCCTCGGCATTACAACGGATGTATTGCAGGATGTTGCCGGCATTATTTCACGGCGTTTGTGGGACGGAGAGATGGCCATTGCCGATGCAGCCGTTTTGGCTGCCGAAAAAGCCATCGCAGATGCCGGTATTCCGCGTGAAAGAATCGGCCTGCTGGTCAACACTTCGGTTAGCCGCGATTTCCTCGAGCCGTCGGTCGCAAGCATGGTATCGGGCACCTTGGGCCTGAGCGAAAACTGCCAGAACTTCGATGTTGCCAACGCCTGTCTTGCATTCTTGAATGGCATGGACATTGCCGGTCGCATGATCGAACGCGGTGAAATTGATTACGCACTGATCGTCGACGGCGAGAACACCAATATGGTGTACGAAAAAACCATCGAGCGTTTGAACCGTGAAGGCATTACTGCAGATGAATTCCGCAGCGAATTTGCATCCTTGACCCTGGGCTCCGGCGCTGCCGCGATGGTGTTGACCCGCCGCGAACTGGCTCCCGATGCACCTCTGTATAAAGGCGGCGTTACGCGCGCAGCAACCGAATGGAATGCATTGTGCCGCGGCAATCTCGACCGCATGGTCACCGATACCCGCATGTTGCTGATCGAAGGTATCAAGCTGGCGCAAAAAACCTTTGATGCGGCGAAGATTGCACTGGGTTGGGCGGTAGAAGAACTCGACCAATTCGTGATCCACCAAATTTCGCGTGCCCACACCGAAGCGTTTACAAAAGCTTTCGGTATCGACAAGACCAAAGTGCTGACGATTTTTGCCGAGCACGGCAATATCGGCCCTGCTTCGGTGCCAATCGTATTGAGCAAATTGCGCGACTTGGGCAGATTGAAAAAAGGTACCCGGGTTGCATTGCTCGGTATCGGTTCGGGTTTGAATTGTTCGATGGCCGAAGTGGTCTGGAACGAACCAGCAAAAAAACCCGTTGTGTAATTAATTGAGACAGAGCCAGGTTCCTTTCGAAAAAGGGACCTGGCTTTTTTTTTGGCGAATTAAAAAAGTAACTATGACCAACACCAATCCAGTCGTCGAACACGCATCCGAACGATCATCAGAATTATCGGCCGAACAATCTCGCGTGCTCGCCAAGGGTCCGTTCCCGGATTATCCATTCACTCCGAAAACATTTGTCCAGCCCAACGGTCTGGCGCAGAGCTATCTCGATGAAGGCAGCGGCGAAGTCGTCGTGATGCTGCACGGCAATCCGTCCTGGTCGTATTACTGGCGTCATCTGCTGCTTGGATTGAAAGACAGTTATCGCTGCATCGTGCCGGACCATATCGGCATGGGTTTGTCCGACAAGCCAAGCGACGAAAACTACCGCTATACCCTGCAATCACGCGTCGATGATCTTGAGCGCCTGCTCGATTCGCTGAATCTCGGCGACAACATCACGCTGGCCGTGCACGACTGGGGTGGCATGATCGGTTTTGCCTGGGCGCTGAAACATACCAAACGTATCAAGCGCCTGGTGATCCTGAATACCGCGGCATTCCCGTTGCCGGAAACCAAAACCATCCCGTGGCAATTGAAACTCGGTCGCGACACGATGCTGGGAACATTGCTGATTCGCGGTATCAATGCTTTCGCCGGCGGTGCCGTGCGCGATGGCGTGGTCAACAAAATGCCGAAAGACGTGGCCAATGCGTATGTAGCTCCGTTTGATTCCTGGGCCAATCGCATTTCTACTTCGCGCTTCGTGCAGGATATCCCGTTGAGTTCGAAAGATGCGGCCTGGGCCCTGGTTGAAGCTTCCGAGCAGCGCCTGGACCAATACGCCGAGCTGCCGATTTTCATTGGCTGGGGATTGAAGGATTTCGTGTTCGACAAACATTTCCTGAAAGTCTTCCAGGACAACTTCCCGAAGGCCGAGCAGCATATTTTCGAAGACGCCGGACATTACGTACTGGAAGATAAATACAAGGTTCTGGTGCCGGCGATCCGCAAATTCCTGGACGCCAACCCGGCACGCTGAAATTCAAGCGGCAATTCTTTTGGAGCCGGAATGCAATGATAGAAAATCCGTATGCTGCACCCGCCTCGAAAACGCACGATGTGCAATCGGTGGCAGAAGGCGAGAAACGTAAATTATTCTCGCCGACCCAGGGCGCCGTCGGAGCGTTTTTCTTTGCTCCGCTGACGGGACTGTACATAGTTCAGGCGAATTTTGGTGCGATGGGCGAACATGTAAAACGATCAAACGCGATTATCTACGGTTCGTTGCTGGTACTCGCGATCACGCTGGCATTCCCGTTTTTGCCGGAGAAAATACCCGGAACCGCATTCGGCCTGCTTTACATGGTCTCGACCCGCATCGCGATGGACAAGTATCAGCTCAACAAACAGCAGATCGCCGACTCGCAGCAGTATATTTTCCAGAGCAACTGGCTGGTGTTGGGCGTTGGAATGCTCGGCATTTTCAGTTATCTGCTCGTGGTGATTGCGATGTTTCTAATCTATGCGGCATTGGGCCTGGTGCCACCCTTGTGGTAATTGCGCGGGAATCGAATGGCTGACATTTGCAACATCACCGCCGTTTTATCGAAGATTGCCGCCGAACGGCCGGAGCAGGTAGCGATGCGTTGCCCGGGTTCGCGCGGCAGTGATGGTTTTGCGAACTATGATTTGACGCTGACTTACGCCGAGCTGGAAAACCGTTCGAATGCGATTGCCGCAGGATTGAAAAAATACGGGATAACCCGTGGCGTTCGCGCCGTGTTGATGGTGCGGCCATCGCCGGAATTTTTCCTGTTGATGTTCGCGCTGTTCAAAATCGGCGCAGTGCCGGTGTTGGTGGATCCGGGCATTGCTAAATCGGCGTTGAAAAAATGTTTGCAGGAAGCCAAGCCCGAAGCCTTTATCGGCATATCGATTGCGCACGCCGCAAGAATCATTCTGGGTTGGGCCAATAAAACCAATCACCTGAATGTCACAGTTGGCAAGCGCTGGTTCTGGGGTGGGAAAACCCTCAAGGAAATCGAAGCCGAGGGTAACGGTGCCGATAATCAAATGGCGGAAACCCAGCCCGATGATGTCGCAGCGATTTTGTTTACTTCCGGTTCAACCGGCATACCGAAAGGCGTGGTGTATCGACATCGGCATTTCGTCGCGCAGATTGAACTGCTGCGTGAGGCCTTCGATACAAAACCTGGCGGCGTGAATTTGCCTACCTTTCCGCCGTTTGCATTGTTTGACCCGGCGCTTGGGTTGACCTCGATTATTCCGGACATGGATCCGACCAAGCCGGCGTCGGCCGATCCGAAAAAATTGCATCACGCGATCAACAAATTCGGCATCGATCAATTATTCGGTTCGCCGGCACTGGTTGCGGTGCTCGCCAAATACAACCAGAAATTGCCTGGTATTTTGCGAGTCACGTCGGCCGGCGCACCGGTGCCGTCTGATGTAGTGTCGAAGATGCGTGAGCTCTTGCCGGAGGCAGGTCGTTTGTGGACGCCGTACGGCGCCACCGAATGTTTACCGGTCGCGGTGATTGAAAGTCGCGAACTGCAAAACACCCGCGAACAAACCGAGCAAGGCGCCGGCACTTGCGTCGGACGACCGATGGCTGCCAATACCGTTCGCATTATCGAAATCACCGACAAGGCGATTGAACATTGGCGTGACGGTCTGCAAGTCGAACCCGGGCGCGTCGGTGAAATTACCGTCGCCGGCCCGACTGCGACCGACGAATATTATGCACGACCGGAAGCAACCGCGCTGGCGAAAATTCGTGAGCGTCGTGTCGATGGAACCGAGCGAATTATTCATCGCATGGGCGACCTGGGCTGGATCGACGAGCAAGGCCGCTTATGGTTTTGCGGCCGCAAATCGCATCGCGTGGAAACCGCGCGCGGTATTTTATTCACCGAACAAGTCGAGCCGGTTTTCAACACGCATCCAAAAATAAAACGTACGGCGCTGGTCGGTATCGGAAAGCCTGGCCAGCAAACACCGGTGCTCTGCGTCGAGCTGCATGAGAAAGCGTTGCCGCAGGAACAGGAAAGCATGCGCAACGAACTGGAAAAAATCGGCAACGGTTTTGTGCATACCGGCGTAATAGAAAAATTCCTGTTTCATCCCGGCTTTCCGGTCGATATTCGCCATAACGCGAAAATCGGGCGAGAGAAATTGGCGGTGTGGGCGGCAACAAAGATAAAAATTTGAAACGAACAAGCAATCGACAAGGATAAAAGTAAAACATGAAAATTCTTGTTACCGGCGGCGGCGGGTTTTTGGGTCAGGCGCTTTGCACTGCCTTGAAAAAACGCGGCTACGAAGTCAGCAGTTTCCAGCGCACGTTTTATCCGGCACTGGAAAAAATCGGCGTGCAGCAGATTCTCGGTGACCTTGCCGATCGGCAAGCCGTGATCGATGCCTGCGCTGGTCATGATGCGGTTTTTCATAACGCGGCCAAGGCCGGCGCTTGGGGTAGTTACAAAAGTTATCACGATGCCAATGTGGTCGGCACCGAAAACGTATTGGCTGCCTGCCGAGAACACGGCATCAGGAAACTCGTCTACACCTCGACGCCGAGCGTAACGCATGCCGGACGCACGCCAGTCGAAGGCGGCAATGAAATCAACACGGCCTACGGCGAGAATTTCAAGGCGCCGTATCCGACGACGAAAACCATCGCCGAAAAAAACGTGATTGCGGCCAATTCATCGACGCTCGCCACCGTATCTTTGCGTCCGCGTTTGATCTGGGGCCCGGGCGATACCCAATTGTTGCCGCGTCTGGTCGAACGTGCGAAAGCGGGTCGTCTGAAATTCATTGCCGGTGGTTTCAACAAAATGGACACGACGTATATCGACAATGTCGTGTACGCGCATCTGCAGGCTTTCGATCATCTGGACATTGGTTCGGCCTGTGCGGGCAAAGCATATTTTATTTCCAATGGCGAACCGCGGGCGGTGCGCGACACCGTCAATGACTTGTTGAAGGCCGCCAACGCGCCGCAAGTCACCGGCAGCATTCCTTATGGTGTCGCCTATGTCGTCGGCGCGATTCTCGAAGCGGTCTGGCATGTCCTGCCACTGAAAGGCGAGCCGCCGATGACGCGTTTCCTGGCCGAACAATTATCGACCCCGCATTGGTACGATATCTCGGCCGCGCACCGCGATTTCGATTACGTGCCGCAAGTCAGCACCGATGAAGGCCTGAAACGCCTGCAAAACTGGTGGGAACTGCAGGAAAAAGCCCGCAAGCCCGATACAATAGGCTGATGAATACTTCTGTCTCGTTTTTTGAATCCCTGAAACCGCTCGCCGGCCGCGCACTCGAGCAGGCACTGAATCGGGTGCTCGCATTGGATCCGGATACGCAAGCGGCGATTTCGAAACTCGATCAGCGCCGGATTCAATTTGCATTGGAAGCGCCGGCAATCGCCCTGGAAATTTCCGTCGAAGGCGATCAATTACGTGTCGGTCCGGTACAGGACAGTGAAGCCGATCTGGGAATTCGCAGCACGATTTCCGGTGCGTTATCGCAACTGCCATTCTTTCGTTCCAGCAATGCGGCACCGGTCGGCAAGGTTCGCATCAATGGTGATGCCGAATTGGCGCGGCAATTACAGAATCTCGCGAAGAATTACGACCCCGATTGGGACAAGCCATTCGCCGAAGTGTTCGGTGTCGTGATCGGCCCGCAAATTTCCAAAGCGCTGCGTGAGGCCTTCAAGCAAGGCACTGTGGTCGCAAAAAAATTCAGCCAGGACAGCGCCGATTTTCTGACTGAAGAATCGCGCGATGTCGTCAGCGGTGCCGAGCAGGCCGCGTTCAACGAAGACGTCGATGATTTGCGTGATCGCGCCGAACGCATATTCGCGCGCTTTGAAAAATTGAAACAAGCGCAGGAGCCGAACGCATGAGTTCGACCTTGCGTGCTATCCGCATTGCCCGCGTGGTGTTGCGCCACCGCCTGGATTCATTGCTGGAAGACACTGCATTTGGCAAATGGCTTTGGTTACTGAAACCATTCACGCCCGCACGTACCGAAGAAGCCAATCTGCCGCGCGGCGAACGCCTGCGCCTGGCTTTGCAGGAACTCGGTCCGATCTTCGTGAAGTTCGGACAGATCCTGTCGACGCGCCGCGATTTATTGCCGCCGGATATCGCCGAAGAATTGGCGAAGTTGCGCGATCAAGTTGCCCCGTTTCCTGGTGATGTGGCAAAACGAATTATCGAAGCACAGCTAGGCAAGCCGATTGCCGAATTGTTTTCCAGCTTCGATGAAACGCCGCTCGCTTCGGCATCAATTGCCCAGGTGCATCCGGCGACTTTGCACGATGGTCGCGAAGTCGTCGTCAAAGTCTTGCGTCCGGAGATCGCGCAGCAGATCAAGGCCGATATCGGCTTGTTGCGGCATCTGGCCAAATTTGCCGACAGCTATCATCCGAATGCCGAAAAAATCCGGCCGCAGGAAGTGGTCGACGAAATCGAGAACACCTTGCATGCCGAACTGGATTTGCAGCGCGAAGGCGCCAACGCCAGTTATATGCGGCGGCTCTGGAAAGATTCGGATGATTTGTACGTTCCGGAAGTTTTCTGGGACTACAGCCGCGATGACGTGCTCACGCTCGAACGAGTCTCGGGCATTGGCTCGGACGATGTCGCGGCATTGAGGGAAGCCGGCATCGATCTTTCGAAACTGGCCGCGAAAGGCGTGCGACTGTTTTACACGCAGGTATTCCGCGACAACTTTTTTCATGCCGATGCGCACTCCGGCAATATCTGGGTCGATGCGACGCGCAAGGACAACCCACGCTATATCGCGCTGGATTTCGGCATTGTCGGACAACTGGATCAACGTGATCAGTACTACCTCGCCGAAAATTTCATGGCGATGTTTAAGAACGATTACCGCCGGATTGCAGAGTTGCACGTACAGGCAGGCTGGATGCCGGACAATGTTCGCATCGATGAACTGGAAGCGGCGATCCGTGCGGTTTGTGAACCGTATTTCACCCGACCGCTGTCGGAAATTTCGCTGGCCGAAGTGTTGGTGAAAATTTTCCGCACCGCGCAGCGCTATGAGCTAACGCTGCAGCCGCAGTTGATCCTGCTGCAAAAAACCCTGCTGAATATCGAAGGCGTCGCGCGCCAGCTCGATCCGGAACTTGACCTGTTCGTGGTCGCAAAACCGGTGCTGGAAACCATCCTGCGCGAACGCTATAGCCCGGCGACCCTGATGGCTGAATTGCAGAAACGCATGCCGGAAATTATTTCGCAGGCACCGGATATGCCGAGACTGGTTCGTAACTGGTTGGCCCAGCAAGTCAACGGGGAGCATAGTTTGAACATGCGTTCGGAAGAGCTGGCAAGGCTCAACCAGAGCCTGGCCGGATTCCAGCGCATGATGCTCAGCGTGGTCGGATCACTAGGCTTTTTCATTGCCGGCATTTTGCTGATGCTGTTCGATAAACCGGCGCATCTGTTGTTTGACGTGCAATTGTCGATGTACGTGTTTGGCGGATCGCTGCTTTGCGCGCTGGCCGGCGTGTTCAGTCGCAATAAATGACGCAGAAAAAGCGGTGACGAACGTGGAACCGGAAACGAAAGCCATTGAAGTGCTGTATCGCGACGAATACATCGCGGTGGTCAACAAGCCGGCTGGTTTGATGGCGCATTCAAGCGCACTGGCGCGCGGCGAAGACGATTTCCTGCATGACCGCCTGCGCGAGCAATTCGGCTGCAAGATTTATCTGATCCATCGCCTGGATCGTGCCACCAGCGGCTGTTTGCTGATCGCTTTCGACAATCCGAGTGCTTCGATTCTCGGCAAACAATTCATGACGCGCGACGTCGAAAAAAATTACCTTGCGGTATGCCGCGGCTGGCCGGAAGAAGCCTTCACCGTCGACCACGATCTTGATGGCGGCCCGGGCAAGCCGGAAAAAAAACCGGCGATTACGGAATTCAGGCGGATTGCCACCGCAGAAATCGAAGTGGCTTCGGCGCATCACGAGAGCTCGCGTTATGCACTGATGCTATGTACGCCCTACACCGGCCGCTTCCGCCAGATCAGAAGACATCTCAAGCATAGTTTCCATCATCTGATCGGCGATACCAGCCACGGTGACGGCAGGCATAACCGGACCTTCAGGATGATGGGCGTGCATCGCATGCTGTTGCATGCCTGGCAATTATCCTTTCAACATCCGGTCAGCCAGCAAAGCATGAAGATCCGCGCTCCGTGGGATGCCGAGTTCGAAAAAGCCTTACAGAAAATGCAGTGGGATTCGAGACTATTTGCATAAAGCACTGTCTGGCGGTTTTAGAAGGAACCGGCCGGTGATTTCGGTCAAAAAAGAGCAAAACGCAACGGCAATCTTTGCGATAATGCGGGCAGGAACCCAGGATCCATTTCTATGCTTATTGCATCGGCAATGCTATTTGTCATCTTGATCGTCATTGCAACCAAAATCGCCAGGACAGCCTTGCAGGAATTGACGCCGGAACAGAAAGTGCTATTGGTGGACATTGCCGCCAAGACACCGATGTATGGATTTGCGTTGATGGTAATTTTTGTCGCGGCCTGGCTTGCAGTTTGTTATTTCTTGCCTGCGCAATCGGTGATCGCAACCGTGATTTGCATGGCAGCGGTCCTGCTTTTGTCAGGTGTCGGTGCACTGGTCTGCTTTCGACAAATGAAGCTTGCGGGATTGCCGGAGAGTTTTCTCAACAAATACCTGCTCAGCCGTGCTCTGCGCCTGACCGGAGCATGCATTTTTTTCAGCGTGATGTGCATGTGGCTGATTCAACAGATGGCACGACAAGTATATTAATTCCAAAAATTATCCGGATGAAACGTGGCTAAATTATTTTTCTACTACTCGGCGATGAATGCCGGCAAGACCACCACCTTGCTGCAGAGCGCGTACAACTATCACGAACGCGGCATGCGCACGCTGATTTTTACGCCGAAACTCGACCATCGTGCCGGCGAGGGGATGGTGGCTTCGCGAATCGGACTGAAAGCAAAAGCGCTTGCGTTCCAGCGCGATGACGATCTGGAAATCCTGCTCAATCGTGCGCTCGCAAAACACCAGAGAATCGATTGCGTATTGGTGGATGAAGCGCAATTTCTGAGCAAGAACCAGGTCTGGCAACTGACCGAAATCGTCGACAAGCACAATATTCCGGTGTTGGCTTACGGCTTGCGAACCGATTTCCGCGGCGAATTGTTCGAAGGCAGCCAATACCTGTTGGCCTGGGCCGATTCGATGATTGAAATCAAGACCATCTGCCACACCGGCAAGAAAGCGACTATGGTCGTGCGCGTCGATGAAAATGGCCGTGCCGTGAAAGAAGGTCCGCAGGTGGAAATCGGCGGCAATGATCGCTACGTTTCGGTATCGCGCAGCGAGTTCAAGAAAATCATGGCTGGCGAAGGCAGTATCGATCTACAACAAGCAGTACTGCCACTGGACGACGGCAACGGCGATCAGGATTGAGATAGGTATCAAGTCCGGGATTTCGATATCCCGGTAATTCTCAGTGGCAGGACTTGCTCAATTTTTGCAGCTGCCGGATTTCGAATCGTCGTTCCGGACTGTGCTGGTTGGCTTCGGCCAATATTTTCGTACGCAACTGCTCGCCGTCGAATGAGCGTTGGTTACGGCAGTAGTAACTGGCGCGCAATGCAGAAACCGCGCGTTGCAAATCCAGCCGTGCCGGAACCTGTTGTATCAGCGTGTTTTGCACCTTGTCGAAAACCGCATCGTCCAGTGCAAAACTTTTCTGCGCTTCCTGCAAACGCAGCCAGGCAAGAACCAAAGCTGCGGAACTGGTTTTTCTGCCTTCGCTTGCGAGTTTCAACAAGTGGTCGGCCTGGCCGATATCGTTTCGATCCATTGCAAGATTGGCCATCGCTGCCAACTGGTTTTGCGTAGCGGGTGAATTTTGCTTGCTAGCCAGCGATATGCATTCTTCGCTGGTTTTTGCAGCGATCGGGTTTTCCAGATCCTGGGCCGCTTGTGCTTCGGCAAGCAGGCAGGTTGCTTCGGTATACGGAACGACTTGTTTTGATCGACTGAAAACATTCTGTGCTTCGCTGGCAAAGGCAATGCCGTCTTGCGGGTTGTCGCGTTGAAGTGCGACTTTCGCCTGCTGCATCGTGATCACCGCCAGCAACGGATTGTCTTTGCCCCATTGCTGCTCAAAATGCACTTTGCTGGCCGACAATAATCGCGCGGCTTCATCCAGCTGGTTTTTCTCGATCAGTATTTCCGCCAATGCCTGCTGGCTTGGACCGTTGAGTGGATGATTGATGCCAAAGCGATTCTGGCTGATGTCCAGGGCCTGGCGAAAACCCGCTTCGGCTTCGCGACGGTTACCGGCGCCGCGATAGTAGCGACCGAGGTCGTACCAGATCCGCACGCCGAGTGCATTGCGCTCGCCGCTGGCCTGACGCAGCATCGCCAGCGCCGCCTGAGCCTGCGTGATGGCTTGCTGGTATTTTTTTTCGGTGCCGAGCAGTTGTGCGAGATCGGTCATGCTTTCCGCAAGCAGGGCATTTTCGTCGCTGATTTGTTTGCGTAGTTGCGATGCTTTTCCAAACAAGTCCCTGGCAACACTGATGCCGCCCTGGGCCGCGTGGCAGCGTCCAAGTTCCGAAAAATACGCCGAACTGGCTTCGAGCGCCTTATCGGAAATATCTTCGGCAACTTGCAGATAAGGCGCGAGATCACGCACGCAATCATCATATTGCCCGAGTTGTCGCAGGCTGTAGCCGCGAATGGCCATCGATTCCAGGCGTAATTCCGGCGGCGTGTTGATGTCCAGTTGCATGAAGGCCATCGATTGCTTGTCTAGCAAACGCAATGCTTCGCGATCGTCACCGAGGCCGGAACGCAAGCGGGCAATCAAGCCCAGCAGTTCGGCGCGTGCCTGCGGATGATTCGCCAATTCGGTGTCGGCTCGCCTGACGCCGGCATCGAGCAATTCACGGACATTCACGTCTTCCGGACTGGCCTTGTCGCCGGTATTTTCAAACAGTGCCACGACAAAACCCTGCATCGCTTCGGCGCGGTTGGCTTCTTTCACCGCCTGGCTGACCTGCCAGCTGGTGATCGCAAGGGCAACGGCAAGCAGGGAACTGGTGCCGACGCCGACGCCGACCGCGATCGCATGGCGCTGGATATATTTTCGGGCGCGATAACCAAAACTGTCGGCGCGCGCCTGCACCGGTTGGCCATCGAGAAAACGCAGCAGGTCCTGTTTGAAAGATTCAACCGATGCGTAGCGCGATTCTGGATCCTTGTTGAGTGCTTTAAGCACCACATTGTCCAGATCATTGGCCAATTGCTTGGCGACGCGTTTGTTGTGGCTGCGGGCAATCGATTCGGTGTTTTTCAGCAGCGCCTGCGACGGTTTGATCGGCTCGTCTTTCAGAATTGCTTCTTCCCAGCCGGCATCGGTTTTACGCTCGGGCGAATACGGTTTGCAGCCGGCCAGGATTTCGTACAACACCACGCCGAGCGCATACAC
>JBOHYG010000162.1:0-1866 GCA_050737875.1 Arenimonas sp.
TTCGTCGCCGAAGCTGTGCATCGCGTCGGTGCCTTAGTCGTGGCCGACAACACTTTTTTATCACCAGCATTGCAAACCCCGATTGCGCTCGGTGCCGACTTGGTCGTGCATTCCACCACCAAATACATTAATGGTCATAGCGATGTGGTCGGCGGTGCAGTGATTGCCAACACGAAAGAATTGCATGAGCAATTGGTCTGGTGGGCGAATGCACTGGGTTTGACCGGTAGTCCGTTCGACAGCTTTCTGACCTTGCGCGGTTTGCGCACGCTCGATGCGCGTTTGCGCGTGCATCAGGAAAACGCGATCGGCATCGCCGAACAATTGCAGGCACATCCGGCAGTCACGGCCGTACATTATCCGGGCCTGGTATCGCACCCGGGCCATGCACTGGCAGCGCGTCAGCAAAAAGGTTTCGGCGCGATGCTGAGTGTCGAAATCGAAGGTGGTATTACCGGCGTGCAGGCGTTTCTCGACGGTCTGCAATGTTTCACCTTGGCTGAATCTCTCGGCGGTGTAGAAAGCCTGGTTGCACATCCAGCCACGATGACGCATGCAGCAATGAGTCTGGAAGCGCGCACAGCGGCCGGCATCGGCGATGGTTTGCTGCGGCTTTCGATCGGTATCGAAGCGCTGGAAGATCTGCAAAACGATTTGCAGGCCGCGCTGGATCGCGTGACCGCACTGCAGGAAAACAAACGGATCGAGGTATTGGCATGAGTCTGGTCAATGCCTCCGCCAATGTTTCGCCACTGTCGAAACAAACCACGATTGCATTGCTGGGAACCGGAACGGTCGGCAGTGCGTTCCTGAATCGCTTTGCCCGCCTGCAAAAAAACCAGCAGGCCAAAAATTTGCGACTCGTGCAAGTCAGCAATACACGCCACAGCATCCGTGATTTTCTCGGATTGGATCCAGGCCAGGTAGCGGAAGATTTATCGAACACGACGCCTGATTCACTGGATCAGGTCGCGCGCTCATTGGGTTACGCCGGCATCATCATCGATGCCACCGCCAGTGACGAAGTGGCGGGTTGGCATGCGCGGTGGCTGGCATCGGGCTTCAAGGTAGTAACCGCGAACAAAGCCGGTACCGGTGGCAATCTGACGACTTATCAGATCATCAATCACCAGGTAAAAAATTACGGAGATGCGGCGACCGTCGGTGCGGGTCTACCCTTGCTGCGCAGCTTGCGCGAGTTGCGCGCTGGTGGTGACAACATCCACGGCATTGCCGGCATCCTGTCCGGTTCGCTGGCCTGGCTGTTCAATCACTACGATGGCATGCGGCCGTTTTCGTCCTTCGTCCGCGAAGCGCGTTCGCTCGGTTATACCGAACCGGATCCGCGTATCGATTTATCCGGGCAGGACGTCAAACGCAAATTATTAATCCTCGCTCGCAATGCCGGTTATGCACTGGAAGCCGATGCGATACAGGTTGAATCCTTACTACCTCCGGAATTGGCGAATGCCGATTTGCAGGATGTCGATGCGCAACTTGAAAGTCTGGATGCGCCAATACGCGCCCGCTTTCTGGCTGCACACCGCGTTGGTCGTCGTCTGCGTTTTATCGCGCGCTTGAATCAGGCTGGTGAAGCGCGAATCGGTCTGGAAGAATTACCACCTGAAGATCCACTAGCAAATGGTTCAGGTTGCGATAATCGGGTCGCAATTTGGAGCGATCGCTACCCAAGCAATGCACTCGTTATTCAGGGTCCAGGGGCTGGAGCCGAGGTCACTGCGGCCGCCTTGCTCGACGATGTGATCCGCCTGGCCTGACCAGATCCAATAAAAACAAGGAGTTAGCGGCTCTTGAATCGACTAAAGCAGGCCCCACTTCTTACACATGGCAAGGGGAGTCGGTTGT
>JBOHYG010000163.1:0-43920 GCA_050737875.1 Arenimonas sp.
GATCCGACGTGTTTTATTTACCGGTGCTCCTCGCAACCACCAATAACCTAATCCCAGCGAGATCAACATCAATGCCAAAGCGACTGGATAGAACACGCGTATTTCCGTCAGCGGAGCGAGTTGCCTCGGCTGCGTCAGACCTTTGTCGAGCGCGCTGTCCGGCCAGCGGCCCAGCGTGTACAACAACGGCGACAGCCACCAGGAAGCTTTGGGTACGGCAGGTCCGCCGCCGATGGAAATGTTGGCACCGCGGATATTTCGTCGCTCACCGACCACCTTGCTCGAGCCATCGGCATCAACATAGACAACCTGTTGCCACGGCGCGGCCAATCCTTCGAATCCATCTAATTCCTGACCTGGAAAATAGAAGAACGAAACCAGCCAACCATCCAGAAGTTCGGCAACGCTGACTTGCGGTGGTCCATTACCGCCACCGTCCAATGCGAGTTGCCAATCGAGCAGTGGTGCCGCGAATGGTGAAGACGCACGTCGATCCGGGCGATAGGCAAGCATGCGTTTGTTGGTCAATATCAGCAGGCGGTCCAAACCGCGTACCGGTCGACCGGTAAACCATTCGCCAGACGGCAATCGCACGAGTTCATGCTGACGCTGCGTCGTGTCGTCGATCGCATATAAGATGTTCTTGGTCATGCCGACGGCCGGTATCTGTGCGAACGATTGCGGATTGCCCGCACCCGCTATACCCCACCAACCACGATCGTCACCGGTTTTCGGATCGCGGCCATGGAACATCATCCGGTCATGACTGAATGTCCATTCGATGCTGCGTTTCTCGTCCCACCAGAATGTGCCCAGATTACTGATCTGGTTTCGCACCGGGAAGCGTTCGATGTCGGGCGACACATCCGCCACATCAAGCAGCGGAATTTGCTGACGCCACGAATCGGCACGCGGATCACGACTGCCTTGCAGTCCCTTGATCACGGAATCCTGACTGAAGGAACGCAGCATCGCATCGACGTTGGGATCCGATTCCAATACCGTTTTCGCCGGATAACTGCTCTTCGCCAGTTCGACTGCTTCGATACCTACTTTGCTCAGTTGAAACACGAGCAGGAAAAAAGCCAGTTGCAGCGGCAGTGCAGTAAGCAGCAACACACTGGTGCGGGCAATCGGTGCGGACTTGTCGGCACGGAAGCTATGCATTGCAATCCAGCTCAACCATGCCAAACAGATAAACACCGGCAGCAGTAACGACCAAACAGATGCCAGATGCAACGCCAGAAGCAGCGGCGCGATAAGCACCGCAATGGTTGCCTTGTGCCGACTCACGCAAGCAAGCGCTCCGGCGAGCCAGGCCATCATCGTGAATGCCATTACATGAATCAGTACGACATAGTGGCGGCTGTCCACTACCTGCGTGGTGAATACATCGGTCGCCAGCACGAAAATCAACAGCGGCAAAAATACCGCAATCGATAACATAGCGAGTGCCGACAAACTCAGCGCGGCGAAGATACTATTTGTCGGCAATGGACGATGGATTAGCCACAACCATTGGCTCGGTTTGCGATAACTGCCAACCTGCACCAGGGCCAGTGCAATGCCGAGCAGCAAATAAAGCAGTAACATCGCGGCCTGGTCTTCATAAGGCATTTGCAGCACATTGGTGATGCGCGACAGGAATAACAGCGCCAGTACATGAACCAGGAAAACGATGATGGTGTGCCGGCGAAAACGGCTCCACTCCGAGAAAAAAAGATCTTTCATTTCATGCTCCCTTCTTCAACTGCCGGCGTCGCGTGGCCACGTGCAAGGAAAGCATTCACGGCACGATCGAGATTCACGGTGCCGCGATAGTGGCGACGCGCGCCATGTTGCTCGAGCAATGCGCCGAAACCATCGTCCTGGTCCAGCACGACGAAATGGAACAAGCCATCGATGCGCTGGCACTGCAAGACACCTGGAAGAACGTCAATTTTTGGCGCGACGAACGGGAATTCGGCAATCCACAAAGACACGCGTTCGCAGAATTCGTCCGGCGGCGACATATGTTTCAGTTCGCCTCGTTCGAGGATGATCAGGTTGTCGGCGATTCGCTCGATCTCTTCCATTTGATGCGAGCAATAGATGATCGTGGTGTTGGTGTCTTCGATTGCAGATAGCACGGTCTCGAGGAAAGCATGTTTTGCCACTACGTCCAGTCCGAGCGTCGGCTCGTCGAGGATCAGCAATTCCGGTTCCTGTGCAAGCGCCATTGCAAGGTTCAAACCGGCGCGTTCGCCGCGTGACAATTCGGCAATGCGTTGCTCGGCATGCACATGGAAATGGCCGATCACGCTGCGATAACGCGCGTCATTCCATTGCGGATACAAGCGGCGTTGCATCGCAACCACTTCATCGACCCGCAGCCACGAAGGAATGCTGTGTTCTTCGTTGACGAAGCCGATGCGCGCGCGCTCGTTTTGCGTCAGCGCAGTGCAATCGTGTCCGAGGATGCGGGCGCTTCCTCCGGTCGGCGACTGGAAGCCGAGCAACACGCGGAATAACGAAGACTTGCCGGCGCCGTTTGCGCCGACGATCGCATGTATGCGTCCGCGTGGAATGCGAAGATTGAGTTGATTCAAAGCCATCTTGCGGCCGTATTTCAGATCCAGTTTTTCCGTTTCGATCACGTAGTCGACAACGGCGACCGTTTCCGGCACCTGGCTTTTCGGAATCGCGTAAATGTTCGATGTCGACATACGGAATTCCTCAAGCCGAACGCTGGGCGAGATACGGAGTCAGCGTGACGCTGACCTGGTCGAGTACATGGTCGAGCGGGAAATCGAGCCCCACGACTTCGGCGACGAAGGCTTCCACTGCGAGCCCGAGTCGACGCTCCCTTTCGATATCCGATAAACGCTGACGCGGCGTCGCCACATATAGGCCTAGTCCCTGGCGTGCATCAAGCCAGCCTTCATTGGTCAGTTCGGCGTAAGCCTTGGCGACCGTCTTGGGATTGATCGTCAGCTGCAACGCCAGCCCGCGAACGCTGGGCAATTGCGCGCCGATCGGCAACTCGCCGCTGGCAATCTGCAGGCGTATACCGTCGGTAATTTGGCGGGTTATCGAGCGTGGGTCGATAGGACTGATCGGGAGAAGTATCGGAACGGTGCGAGACATTGGCGTACCCTGTGTACCTGTTGTGATGGTACATATGGTACGAGGCATATTCTCCCTTGTCAAGCGGTGCCGGGTCGGCGGCGGGAGTGAAAAAAACGCCCGGCATTGCCGGGCGTTTGAACGGATATTTGCCAAGTGATTTATTGCTTTTTGTTGCTCTGCGAACCCGGCGCGGTCTGCGATACCGAACCCATCCGCTGCTCGGATGGCGACGGATTTTTTATCTTCAGGCGATTATCGATATCCTTGACGCCGTTGCAGCGTTCGACAATGTCTTCGGCACGATGCTTGAGCTGGCGGCTATTTACAGTACCGCTAAGCGTGACGATACCGTCCTTGCTCTGGACTTCAATATCGCTGGCATCGATATAGTAATCGTCCATCAAGCGTTCGCTGATGTCTTCTGCCAATCGATCATCGGAACGCAGATAGCCTTTTGGACCTTTACCGCGATAGCCCATCTCATACCGGCCTTTTTCGGCTGAATATGGCTGGCTGAAATAATCACCCTGCGAACGGGTCAGATATTCATTGCGCAGGCCGTAATCCAGGCGACCCGGCTCACCATAGTAGTTAGCGGCTTCCGGATACCTGGAAGCATATCTATGCTGGTTTTGATCGCCGTAACTCAACCAATCTTCATTGAGGCGATTACGCTGATTGGCAAATCGATAATCCTGCGGGGGTCCGTAGTGTTGTGATGGAACGTAATCTTGCAAGCTGCCGAAATATTCGGAACGCGGTAAATAGGGATCTTGTTCGCGCGATTGGAAATAGCGCGGAGCCGAATATTCATGCGGCATGTAATTCGGGTCGCCGGTATACAGGCCGCGCTCCGAATCTACATTACGGCTGTAATAATCGCTGGTGCCGTAGGATGGCCCAAAATTTCTGCTGTTTTCTTCGTCATAGCTGCCTGTGATCGGGCGCTCGTGATTGGAACGAAGCGAATAATCCTGATCCCAGTCTTGATGTTGCCGATATTGTTGATGCTGCCTGTTGTTTTCATTTCTAGGACGATTGCCGGTGAGTTGCTGCTTCCGCGAAAAACGATCACCGTCGTGATGTCCAGGTCGATGAGTCATTGCAATGCTCCTTGTATTTGGGGGGATGCGAATGTTCGATTCGCCCTAAAAACGAAGCAAATGCCATGCCATTCAGACTGGCATTCATTTACGAAAAAAATATTTCGTCACAATAATATTTTTCTTGAAAGCCGCCATTTCCGTGGCTTTGCGCGACCGTCTTTTTCCCAAAAAATAATTAATTTTTTGTTGTTCATATCGACCATGCACAATGCCTATTGTATTTTCGTTCGTTCGCGTATTTTGCAATGTCATTGATGAACATATTCATCTTTCTGCGAAGCGCTTTGGCGATGTTGACAACTAATTTTGCCGACGCGCTGACTAATTGAGATCTAATTGAAATACTTTTCCCGGAAAATCCGTCGTCGTTTTTCCCGGAGACAATCACTGCCATCATCCAGGCATTCTTGTTCAGAAACCCAATGCCACGACCAGAGTCCACACCGTCATCAAAATCAGAATCAGCGAACCGATGGTCCAGAAGGTGGCGCGCGTTTCGTGGTCTCTTGCGGAAAGATAGGCAATTTTGACCTTGTCATGCTTCGCCGCGAAAGCGGCCGGTGTAGCAACCATCTGGAACAATCCCGCAGCAATAAGGATCAGGTACAGCATTCGATTGGTTTTCATGGTGCTATTGCCGGCAAATCCGAAGATGCCATTCTAATTCAACCTGCAGATGATGTAGCAGGTGTTGGATTGACACGGCGAAGCAGCTTGATGCCCAGATCGATCAGCGTGATTACCACGATGAACATCAAAAAGAATTTTGCCGTTCGATCACTCACCGACGTCATTAATATCGGACCATCCAGCACGGCCCACACCATCGCCGCACATGTGATCAGAGCAAATATGGTTTCAACACGACGCATGCCGGCAGGCCAGCGACCTTGCACGATCGCGAACACCATGATCGGCACGTTCAACAGGATTAACGCAAACAGTATCGGTGCCTGGCGCCCGAGAAACGTGTCGGTGTAGGTGAGTGCTGCATATGCGGCGGGCGCCGCCCGGCCATTCCAAAAGAAATCCAGTATCCGGGTTGGCTCAAGCAAGATGAACGCGCCGAACAGGATGCCAATGATACCGAACACCAAGCCCGTGCGACCACCGACTATTCGATCTCTCGCACTCGGTTTCCATTGCGAGATTTGCGGCGAGCGGCGACGTGACCACGAAGCCATCCCAAAACCGGCAACCAATAGACCCAGCCACCAAATCGATGCATTCACCGTTTGTGCCCACCAATGGCCCAGGATCGACAGGAATGCCACCGAAGGTTCGTTCGGATACGAAAATGTTTTCAACATAAGCAGGCATGAGAGAATCACCATGCCAATGATGCTTGCTCGCATGAAAGCATAACCATCGGCGGGATCGATAATGGTCAAAGTCGGGCGATAACGAGCGGCCACATCTTCGGGTTTACCAAATGCCCGGCAAAACTCGATCGCCATCTCGGCATCAACGGGACGTCCAGTCGCTTCGGCTTTATCCTGCAATCCTTCGCTGATCAATGCACGCAATTCAAACGCCACATCGTTGCGTTGCTTGCGTGGCAAGGCAACGGCTACATCGGTGACGTAGGATTCGATCACTTCATTCGCATTCATTTTCATCATCAATCCTCCTTCAACAATTCATTCATGGCTTCGTTCATTCCCTGCCACGACCCGGTGAGTTTCTTCAGCAATTTCCGGCCGTCCGTATTCAGCGAGTAGTAGCGCCGCTGCGAACCACCTTCGAGCTTCCATTCGCTCTGAAGCAAACCCTGTGTTTCCAGGCGGCGCAGCAACGGATACAGCGTGCCTTCCTCGATCGGCATTCCCTTGTCAGCCAAGGCCTGCCGCAATTCATACCCGTAACGCGGAGCGCGTAGTTGCGAGAGCGTGGCCAACACCACCACGCCGCGCCGCAGCTCGAGTTCCAGTTTTCCGAAAGCGTCTATGTCTACCATGGAGCGCACAGTACTGTGTGTTACACAGTATGTCAAGCGCGTTTATCCAGCTGAGGAAATTTCCGCTTGGGCTAATGGGGCTTTTGCAGATATAAGCCGCGCGGATCAAGCCGGCCGGCAAGGGACAAAATGATAAATCGCAAGCTGGCCCGGCTCGTGCGCCGGGTCAATGAATGTCAGACGATGGATTGTGTCACTGGCATCTTTTCGGCAGATAGTCCGCCGCGATGTCGGCACTTTTGCATGCCCAGTTGACCGTACCTATTTCACCCGCTGCGGGTGTCAGCACCAGCGTCTTGCCGGCAATCGCGGCAGGGTTCAGATAGGTAACGATAATCACGCCGTTGCTGCCGACAATAATCTCGAAATCCGTATCGAATATGGGCAGGGCTTTGGCTTCGTCGTTGTTGTTGGGCCACTTGCCGGTACTGAGATACATTTCTGAAACACTGAGCTTCGCGTATGCCGCCATATCAAGACCGATGTTCACCTGATCCCTGATCGCCTTCAGCTGACGCGTATCGACATTTCCGGTTGATCCTGCATAACCGACGCCCGAGGCGAACAAGGTCAGGGCCAACATGCTGGTACGAACTATCGAAGCGGTTTTCATGATTGCTCTCCGCGATTGCAGGTGCGCGATGACGTCGCTACCTGCAAGCTAGCGCATGCATCGGCGAATGTAAATCTGGAGTGCCCGTTCTGCCCGGCAGGCCTATTTCGCGCCGGTTTCGTGCTTCAATTCTTTGGCTATCGATGAGAGCAACTCAAGTTTCGCCGCTTGTATTTCCTCGACTTGTTCTTCGCTTAACTGGGGCAACAACGTATCGCGATTCTTCACAGCACCGGGAGCGTTCAGATCGACGCCAATTTCCAGCCATGCCGACGCATTGACCGGGTCGTAATGACCACTGCCATTGGTGACGTGCAACATTGCGTATGGAACAACACAGGAAACCATCAATCGCATCGCGCAAAGCCGGTAATGCGTATTGGCTTTTTCAAAATCCTGATGACCCAGGCTCGCCGAAAAATAAATTTCGCCCAGCGCCGGACTAGCCATGACATTGCCTTGCTCGTGTGACTTGTCAAGCCAGAAGATTGCGTTGTTAATGTTCACCGGGACGCCTTGTCCCTTCAAGTAAAGCGAGGCGATTTCAACCTGTGCCTGCGAATTGCCTTCCAGCGCAGCGATTTCGACACTCTTGAAAGCAGCCGAATAATTGGCTTGCCGGAAATATTCGAAATAGTCTTTCAGCGCAGGATCATTCTTGTGTCTGGCCTGCTCGGCCGACTGCATTTCCCGGGCACGATCGTAGATTGCCTGGACTTCGTCGGTTTTAGCGGCCGGAGTTTCATTTCCCTGCTTGCAGGAAATCAAAACGGTCAGAAGTACCAGCAACAAGATTTTACGCACGATATTTTTTCTCGGGTTTAGTTAGATAAGAAACGATCAAACACACTTCGTCACGGATTTATGCAGCGGATGCAATTGCAGCATTGCGCTTTGGCGCATTTTAGCAAGCTTTACGCACTATTCTTTCTTCTTGTTGCCGGATGTAATTTTCTTCAAATATGCATCGAGACTGGAAAACACGACAAGCCCGGCATTGTCTTGATCCATTCCGGATTCAAGGCCACCCAATTGCACGGCGCTAAATTCGACGGTCTCGGGAAATGCGATATCGCTTCTGGATACATGCAACATGCCGTCACTGTCCAGCGGTATCAAGCGCTGCGGGGAAGCATCGGATTTCAGATATTTCAACTTCCTGACACAGGCAACTTCAGCAATACCCAATTCATCTTTTTCGGAACGGCCGAACCAGTTTCCCAGATACCACGAAGCATTTTCTTCCGGCTTCATGAATGCCAGGTATTCCCCACCGACATCCATTTGTTCATCGGTCGAGAACTCGACGAACTTGCGATAGCTGCCCTTGTAGGCAGTTTCGATGCGCGCTTTGACATTGAAACCGCAATTCGAGACCTGCCCTGCTTCTGCCTGTACTTCGTGCAATTCCAGCGCTTCCGCTCTGACCACCGTAATATGTGCCACCACGGAAGACTCCTCCACGACGCCGTCAAAGACCGATTTTGGATTCACTATGGAAATTGCACGCGCGACCGGCAAGCCAAGCGCCAGTAGAAGCAAGGCGCCAAGGTAAAGTTTACTTTTCATGGCTCGATCCGAGGAAACAGTATGCACATTGTAAATCAGGTATTCCGTAGCAAGACCCGGGGTAAGAATTTGATTTGATTCTGGTCGGCCGATCTGGATTAGACTATTACTCACGGTCCTCATGAGCCCCCCACATGACACAAGCCGATACTTACTCCATGCACGTGACATCACACCCGGCCGGCATTCGCGTCGAAGTTCACGGCGAAGCAACTTACGAAAATACGGTTGCCTATTGGCGCGCGATTATCACCGAGGTGCAGGCACGCCATCCCAAGGGCTTGCTACTGATCGATAAAATGCGTGGCCCCCCTTTGTCGGCCGAACAATGGCAATCGCTGGTTGCGGCCATGCAAGGCCAGGGCCTGGAATCGACACTGATCGCCCACGTCAAACCGCATGGCCTGCAGTTGATCGAGCATTGCGAAATCTATGCGCGCGAGGCCGGTTTCGAAGCGCGCGTATTCGCAGACGAAGCGCAGGCCGACCTGTGGTTGCGACATGGCGAACGCTAACGCGTCGTTGCTAGCACATCTTTGTGATTGACCGCGTCAATTGGTTTTTCCAACAAGCACTAATGCACCCATGGCAAGTCATGGGTGATTGTCGGTTTACTCTGCAGGCGGGAAATTCGGTGACTTTTCATCAGGCACAAACGAGAATGCTTTTTCAATTTTTCCTGACAGGAATTTTTCGATGGTTTCCGCGTCTTTAAACTGAAAGGCACCACTTACCGATATTGTCAGGAAGTGTCTGCCGTGCGGAATCAGGAAAAGATTGCCGCGACTACTGTCGTTTTCCGCCTCGATAAAAAAGTACTTGGAATCAGGCCGGGAATTGTTTCCCAAATCGATTTTTATCAGCTTTAAGTCACCATTCGCGGCCATGGCTTTGTATTGTTCGGTAAGCTGCAAGCGTCTTTTCTGGAATTCTTCTTCGTCTTTGGCGTAGGTAAGTATTGAAACCACTACCGTGTCGTATGATGGAAGCAGGTGTCTATAGATCAACACGTATGATTTATCGTCAGTCGACCAAAAGGCATCGGCCTTGAGTACAGCATTGGTGTCTGCCAATGCCATCTGCGGTTTTGCACTTTCGGTTTTATCTTTACCAAACGCAAGATAATCCTCCATCGTCGGCAGCAGGGATGACAGCAGCGCTTTTACTTCCGGATTATCGTTGGCTGCACGCGACGGGCAAGACCAGAGCAGCGTAAGCATCGCGAAAATGCCGAGAAAATGTTTGATATTCATGGCGCCATCCCGAGAAAGGTGATCTGCATTGCAAGCTATACAGGCCGGGTCTTAACGGAAAAAAGTAACCCGACCAAGCATTGCAAAGCAGACTAGTCCAATTTGCCGATTATTTTTTCTTTTCGGATTTGTCCATTAATTTATCGAAAGCCTTGGGATCCACGTTTTCGCTTAGGCCTTCCATGAATTTGTTCACATGCTCATTCGACATCAGACCTTGCATGGCTACTCTTCCCAGTATCTCGAAACTGACACGAAGCGCTGTCTCACCCTCGTTGTCCAAGGCTTCCCTGGTTTCCTTTTCGCACCTGACGGTAATCAAGTCCACCATAAGTGCTGAGGCATCTTTGTTCAGCTTGGCAGCCTGCTCGCTGGAGACATTACTCAGATCTTTCACATCCGGATGGCTGGCCATCGCGGCAAATATCCAACGCAGGAGCAGGGTCTTGTCTTGCGTCGATGTCGACTCGACCAGGCAAACACCCATTTTGTCGGTGTATGGACCGGCAAAGGCCGACGATGAGACCGACATCAACAAGATAAAAATGGCGTGCGAGAGTTTCATTTGGCGTTCCTTGGTTGCGATTTATTGAGCGTATATTAGTTGAAAGACAGTGACACAGCTGCGGATTGGCGCACCTTATGACCTTATATTTTCAATTTTTAACATGTGGCTTCGCAGTACTTGCTGCGTTTCAGCGCGACTTGCCGTGTTGCCGAACCTCACCTGCCGATTGTTTGAACCAGCGCTTGCAGGCATGTTGAAGCGCAGCGGGTTCCGAAAAGCCGAGTAGATAGGCGGTCTCGGTAACTGACAGGCCTCTGGCGAAATGCTCCTGCACCAGATCGCGTCGAACTTCATCGAGTGATCGCCGGAATGTCGTTTGCAGTTGTGCCAATCGATCACGCAAGGCTCGCGGGCTCAATCGACATGTGGCAGCAACGGTTTCTATCGAAGGCGCCTTGCCTTTCAGCAAGGATTTGGCAATGTCATCGCGCACCTTGTCGAGCAATGAATCGGGAGCGGCGACATTATGCAATTTCGCCAATCGTTCGAGGACGCCGTGCAGATAATTGTCGTGCGTAAGCAGGGGCCATGTGAGCGCATGCAAGTCGAACTCGATTGCGTTACTGCCTGTCTCGAAGCGCGGTTCGACACCGAAACGTTGTCGATAAACTTCAAGCGGAGCTTGTGCCTGGGTTGCAAATTCGACTGCACGGATCGGCAATCGCTTGCCGGTCGCGCGAGCCAGAAAAACGACCGCCATCGACAAATAATGCTCGGCCATCCAGGGGTTTTTCGGACCGTCGGCCAGGCAATCATATGAAAACCGCGCGCTGTCACCATGCTGTTCAAGTGTCAGCAGATCCGCACTGCTGTTTACGCCGGCGTAGCGGCAGACATCATGGACCGCAGCAGCCACGTTAGGCGAGCGCATCGCCAGATGCGCCAACATATGCATTTGGCCAACGGGGAACAGTTCGACCAAAGTAATTCCGATACCGGGTTTGATTGAGGCGACTCTTGCCCAGAGTTCGCGGAATGCGCCGAGCGGCATTGCGAGTTCCGGCCCGATCAACACCTCGCGCGTGAGTCCGGCGTCAGCCAGCACATCATCAACGGGCTTGCCCGCGGCATCGAGTAGTTCGACCAGGTAGCGTGAAGCAATCGACGTCGTGGTCCATGTGTTCACGATTGCGCATCTCAAATCACAATTAGGGGCAATCGGATCATCGCCAACGGGGTACGGTTTGTCCACTCTCTGGTCATCCAACGCCGGAGTTCGTCATGCTGTACTGGGTCGCCCAACATCCTGCCATCGTGATTTTCGTGATGTTCATCGTGATCGCCGGAATCGAGGCCATGCGAGGCCTTCTACGCAGCCCTTATGCGACACCGGAAGATGCGCCGCTGGAAACCGTGATCACTTTGTTATTGGGTGCGGTGATTTATCCCGGTGTGCTGATGTTGGTCGGTTACCTGGCACAGCACTACACGCCGAATCTCGCAGGCAGTCTGTCGCAATTGCCAATATGGCTGATGATCGTACTGCTGCTGATCGGCGACGACATGACACAGTATTGGTGGCACCGTGCCTCGCACACATCCCTGCTTTGGCCGCTGCATCGCGCCCATCATTCCGCACCCCATATGGGCATTCGTGTCGTCTATCGCAACAACTTTTTCTACTACGTGATGATGCCCGGATTATGGATCAGTGCGTACCTGAGTTTTCTTGGGCTCGGTCCGGTGTATCCCTGGTATGTATTGACCAAGACCTTGGTGCTATTCGGCTCGCACAGCGAATTGCGTTGGGATCAATTCCTGTACCGCTGGCGTTGGCTGCACCCATTGGCGTGGATTGTCGAGCGCACCATCTCGACTCCAGCCACGCATTTTGCCCACCATGCAATCACGCAGGACGATGGCATCGGCCACTACAAGGGCAATTACGGCAATCTGCTTTTTTTCTGGGATGTGTTGTTCGGCACCGCAAAGATCACGCGCCAATATCCTCTGCGCGTCGGGCTCAAGGATGATCTCGAGCATGGCGCGGAACGCTGGTGGGTGCAATTGCTGTATCCGATCGTGAAATCGCAACGCCCACAGTCTGCGTTGGCAAAACAGGCGACGATCGTCGAGTGATCAATGCACTAGCCCGTCTTGTCGTGCTGAACTTGTTGCGTGGGCAGACGCACGATGATCACCGTTGCAAAAATGGCGATCGATGCCAGCAACAACAACACCGCGAGTGGCGGCATCAGCAAAGCCGCACTGAACGTAATGCCGACCCACAACATCAGCAGCGCAGTTAGCTTGGCTCGCCGTGGAACGCCGCGGCCTTTTTCATAATCGTCGATCACCTTGCCGGCAAACGGCAAACGCAAAAGCCAGCGGTGCATCCGCGTGGATCCGCGCGAAAAACATGCCGCCGCCAGCAGCACGAACGGCACGGTGGGCAATAGTGGCAAAAATATGCCCAACACACCCAGAGCCAGCGACAAAAACCCAATGATGATCAATACGATGCGCATAAATGCCGGTGCGGAAAGTTTGAATAATTCTGGATAGTGTCGCTGTTACTGGCCTAACCTTCCATGACCAGCATCAAGACGTTGCTCAAATATGCATGTCATGGCATGACTTGGTTCGTTTGCGCACTGAAGCCTGTGCATTCCAGCCATACACTGGTGGCAAGATGAATAGCACCGAATTCAATGAATTGGCCAAAGACGGCGACCTCACCCGCGTCACGATCTCGTGCTATCGAGATTCCTATATGACCGTCAGCGCGACCCTGCTTTGCGACAACGAGTCACAGGGTCTCACTGCCTTCAACTACCTCAGAGACATCACAGGGCATATCTTGAAATTCGATCATCTCAACGAAGCCGAGAAAATGATCCGTACTTGTGGCTACAACGGTCGAATAACCCTGCTCGGTACCAGCGAAAAAATCACGTAATTTGCAAACCGGCTTTAAGTCCCGCCTGCGCATTATCCAGTTACTTTGCCTTGTAGCCTGCGGTTACTTCTTTCATGTGCGCTGCGAAGGCAGCAAGAACTTCTGCTTTTTCGCCAGCCGGCATTTGGCGAAATCCAGACTGCGTCCAAGTTCGGCAGCAACTTCATCGAACTCTTCCGGCGAGATACTCAGACTGCGATGAGCCTCTTCAAGACCCAAATGCGTTTTGCCCGGTTTGGTTGCCGAGTATTTGAACGCACCGCCGGTGACTTCGCAAACCCAAAGTGTGCGCATGAATTTCAGACCCGGCAACCTGCCCAGGTTATTCGTGTGCCACTCCCGGAGAGCCGGATTCTTCGAATCCTTTCCAAGGTGCGCTCAAGCGCAGCTTATCGAGTTTTAGTTCTTGATCCCGTTCTCCCGCAAATCCTTCAGCATGCTGGTGCCGTGTTCACTGTCGGGTTCGATCTCCATCACTTTCTCGAAACTTCTGATGGCGAGATCGCGGTCGCCTTTTGCAATGTAGGCATGACCCAAACTGTCATGGAAATCGGAGGATTTCGGGGAAAATTCAACGCCGAGCTTGAACACTTCAATTGCATCATCGGTCCTGCCGCTATCGAGTAAATCGTAGCCAAGATCAATCAGCACCTCTTCACTAAGGTCGTATTCTTTTGATTGAGTGCGTCGCAATTCGCGATACTGCTGGATTGCGGCAGACAGGCCGTCTTTCAGCAATGTTGCAGTCATCACCTCTCGAAGCTGTGGCTTCGGAAGATTGACCGGTTCACCGAACGCAATGGCCGCCAGGTTATAAGCAGCCTTGGTTGCCGAGGCGCTGTCGCTATTGCTCAGCACGATGACAGTCAGCCGCTCTGATGGAAACCGCAGAATGAAAGTTGAAAAACCATTGCTACTGCCGGAATGTTCCGTTGTGGTGCGGTCAAACTTCTTGCTGATTCTCCAGCCGTATCCATACTCATTCTTGTATGGCGTGAAAATTTCATCCAGCGATTTACGCGAAACAAGCTTGTCCGAATAAAGCGCTGCATCCCAAACTAGCAAATCCCCGACGGTCGAATACATGCCGCCGTTTGCAAAGGCACTGACGGGATGCATGTAAGCTGGCTTGATAAATGAATTCAACGACCAGTAATAACCGCTGGCATAATCAGGAACCAGGGCGCGAGGATCTTTCATGCCGGAATTCTTCATGCCCAGGGGCGCGAATATTTCTTCATGCAAAAATTCCGCGTAACTTTTTTTTGATGTGCGCTCGATAATCAGGCCAAGCAGGTAATAGCCGGAATTGCTGTACTTGAATTTCTCCCCAGGAACGAATTGAAGCGGCTCGTTCTTGAATACATCGACAAATCCCTTGCGGGTATAAGGCTGGATGGAAATTTTATCGTCCCAGTCGGGGTTGCTCGAAAAGTTTGCTATCCCGGAGGTATGCGTCAACAGATGGCGTATCGTAATCGCCTGCCATGTCGCAGGACATGCGTCGAGATACAGGCAGATTCTGTCGTTGACGTTCAATTTCCCGCGCTCTTGCAACTGCATGATCGCCATCGAGGTAAATTGCTTGGTCAGCGAAGCAATCTGGAAAACCGTTTTCGGCGTGTTCGGCACATTCAACTCATAGTTCGCCATTCCATAGCCTTTACTGACTATCGGCGCCCCGTCTTTGGCAATCAAAACAGTGCCGCTGAATTGGTCATGCTTGATCGCAGCCTGCATGTATTCGTCAACCTTCATGACTACTTGTTCGGCGGCAGGCGCCTGTGTCCTGGCCGATAACTCCGCCGCTACTGCTTGATGTTGCAGAGCTGGCAAGCACAGTATCAGCGCGGCCAAAATACGACTTATGGAAACAAAATTTGTTTGCACTAAACTTTCCTTCTTGTTTACCGTTATGGGGCGAGTTTGGAAAGACGTCAGGCCGACATCATTTTTCCACTTCATTCGTCAATCTTCGGAGCAAATGCGACAACTGTGCCTGCTCTTCTGCACTCATACCTGCGATTGCTTTTTTCGCTTCATCAAAACGTATCGCGATAATTTCATTGATTAATTTGACGCCCGGCTTGGTGAGGCAGACGCCCAAAGAACGGCGGTCATTCGGATCGGCAAGTCGCACGATCAATTCGCGGCGTTCCAACCTGTCCAGGCACGCTGTCATCGCACCCGATGTCAGCAATACGGATTTGCGTAGCGTTGTCGGCGTCATTCGATAGGGCGCGCCGGATCGCCTTAATGTCGCCAGCACATCAAATTCGGTATAGCTGATGCCGGTTTCCCGCAGGCAGTCTGTTGCCCTGGCTTCAAACAATGTGCCCAGATGCAATACACGCCCGACAATCGCCAATGGCTTCGCATTCAGATCGGGGCGTTCACGCTTCCAGTCCGACAGGAGTTGATCGACAAGATCTTCTTGCAGGTTATCGTCAACCGCCTTTTTTGCTTTACCGACCACCTTTACGCTCATATTACTTCCCGGAGATTCTGACTTTACGAAGCTGGAATGACACAGTCTTCAGCAACTATGTTCATGTCGTTTATCTTTACATGAAGATATGTTGACGTCAAGCAGGACGGAATATGCCCACTCTCGGCAGGTAACCGCCCGAGGAATATAGATAGCGCGTTCCAGATATTGGGCATCGTAACCCTGGTGTTCGCATGGCTACGATTACTTTCATTAGTCCTACGGAATTGTCTTCAGTGTTTTCGATAGAGATCGAACCAGGCAAAGATTTCGCCGTATGCATCTTTCCGGTTATTCATCATTTCGTGGCCGTCACCGGGATAGATAACCAGTTTGTGAGTTCTTCCCAACTCCTGCAAACGCAATGCCATCGCGCGCGAGTCTTCGACGTTGACGCGGTCGTCGGCATCTCCGTGCACGATCAGCACCGGCAAGTCGGTCGGTAGTTGCTCGGCCCAGCGCAATGCAGAACGTGACTCCAATGCGGCTTGCTTGTTGTTCTCGTAATTCGGAATCAGTTCCTTGTAGACGTTCTCCATTTCGGGACGCCATTTCAAACCGGCCGCAAGATCCGTTGGCCCCGCCATCGTCGCCATCGCACGGATATTCGGGCGTTTTTTGGCAACCAGATAATTCATCATTCCGCCGCGGCTGACTCCGAGCATGAAGACATTGTCTGCATCCACCTCCGGCAACTTCAGCGATAGATCGAGCAGTTTCGTTACGTCGCCGACATCGCGGCCACCAAACTCGTCGCGACCGAGTTTTTTCGGATCACCCTCAGTGCCGCCGCGGTATTGGCTGGCGATTACCGTGTAACCCGCCTTCACCAATGGAAACACATTGCGGAACAAGGAAATGGAATCTATCGCACCCATGGTGGTGTTACCGCCACGGTTGTAAATCAAAATCGGGCTCTTGCCAGTCGCCGTTGTTTTAGGCGAAACCACATAACCATAGATGATGGCACCATCGTTCTTGTATGAAACCAGTTTGCAATCGATCGAGGCCTGTGCAAATTCGAAGAAGCGCGGCGGAATCATTTTCTGGACCAGCTCGGTTGGCAACGGTTGACCGTAACGCTCGCTCGGCAATGTTTTTAGCCAGCTGTCGTAATCGGCAGCGCCGGCAAAGCAATCACTCTGACTCAAGAAGGGCGACTTCGCCGTTTTGTTTTGCAGCTTCGACGCGTCGCCATCGGCGGCGAATGCCGAGCTTGCGAATGGCAGCGTACTGCACAGGGTGAGAGCGAGACAAATCTGGCGCAATTTCATGTGAACTCCGAAGGGGGGGCAAGTGCAGACAAAGTACGTTGCTCATTGCGAATCAACATCGGCCGTAAGTCACAAATCCGATGGCACTTGATTTTCCCGGTGTCCATGGTCTTGGCATGTCGAGCCATAGCCCGACATGCCGCGTTAAACATGTAAATAAACTTCAGCGACGAGAATCCACAAGAACGGCTCTGTTTTTTCCGGCCATCGCATCCAATCGCTTACGCAAATTGCTTGCGAAACGCTCTGCTGCGTCGGGCCTGTTCGTCAGAAACAGGGCGGGCTCAATCATTTCCAGCTCCATCAGCAGGAAGCGACCATCCACCATCACGCCATCTACACGAGCATAGGCGTGGTCTGTATGGCCGATCGCGGCGGTGGCCGTCAGCGCTCGCTTCGCGCTGGCGATGATCGATGCACTCGGCTCAATGGCCTCGGTGCTGCCACCGAAACTTTCCTGCACGCGATAGTCGCCGGTGGCTGCACGCTTGATCACCGCGTGACTGAATTGGCCATCGAAAAACAACAACGACCACTCGCCTTCGCTGGCTACCTCGGGCACGAACGCTTGCACCATATAATCCAATTCCTGCGGCAACTGCGCCACCGCCTGTTCGAACGCCAAATCACCGACCACACCGCGCAATGTATGCCACGCTCCGCCGCTAACGATCGGTTTGACCACGACATCCCGCCCATGCATCGCGGCAAGTGATTTGTTCAAACCCTGTGCATTCGTGATGTGCGTGGGAATGATATCGACGCCATGCTGTTCGAGTTCTAGCAGATAACGCTTGTCGCTATTCCATTGCAACAAATTTTTGTTGTTGATGATCGGAATCGGCAACTGATTGAGCCATTGCTTGAACGCCGTGAAGTGTTTGAAATAATCCCAAGTCGTGCGTATCAAAATGGCATCGAAGCTTGACCAATCGACCGCCGGATCGTTCCAGATGCAGACAGTCGGCTCGATGCCGATACGTTCCAACGAAATCGCGAGATGGGCATCATCGGGATGGACGCCGGGAATAATCGACGATGTGGCAAGGGCAAGACGATAAGTTTTTTGTACAGACATTGCAGCACCTCCAGTTGGAGGGCGCGCTTGATAAGGTAGATCGAGAACCGAGCGTGGCGGATTCAATCCGTCGCAGCACCCCTCGGTTTCGACTGCGTGCTGACCAGCATGCACGCAACGGTTTTGCATCGAGTTTTCGATGCGCGGCCATTGTTCACGGCCGGCAATCGGAAGTCAAGAATCCGATCGCGTTGGCCAGTTTTTCAGCATCCATAACCAGAACAAGCTCGATCCGGCAAATACGACATAGGTACCGGTACCGGAAAACTCCCAAAGAATATCCAGCCACGCATGCAGCATTACCGCGACCAGCACCGTGCTCGATTGGGCAGGCATCGAAGAACGCTCCTGCGAATGTTACGGCGTGGTCAAGAAGGAAAGTGACCGGCTACTGCCGGTTTCCGCCTGAAACCTCTGTCCAAACTGCGCGCTTTACTGGCACGTGAATCGAGTTGCGTATCCCAGCGCATGTGTGCGTTCTCGCACAGAACACCAATCCGCCAGGTTCAATACTGGAATCAGAAACAGTCGTGCCGGTGGTGTCGTATTTTCGCTTCTTGCTGCAGCAATCTGTTTGGAGTCAATCCTGCATTTTCACTCAGCCCGAATAGCGGAAATATCGACACTACCGGCTTTTTTAAGTGAAGAGTGAGCCAATGTCCGAAGCCGCCCGCCTTACTGCGATCAGTGCGTTCCTGTTGAAACATCGCGGCTGCGCCTTGTTCCATCCCTATACAGTCGACGCACCCGAACCCAGCACCAGATCGTCCGGAATCGGCCCCGAAGAATTCACGAAAGATCTCGAAGCATTGGGCCCGACCTTCGTGAAAGTGGGCCAGATGCTTTCGACACGCCCCGATTTATTGCCGCCTGATTACATCGCCGCACTCGGTCGATTGCAAGACAAGGCATTGCCCTGCGATTTCGAATCGATAAAGACGATGATCGAAACAGAATTGGGCACACCGATTCATAAAGTCTTTGAAGAATTCGAACCCGTTCCGGTCGGTACGGCTTCTTTCGCGCAAGTGCATTTGGCGCGTCTACGCAGCGGCCGCGAAGTGGCCGTCAAAGTCCAGCGGCCAAATCTTGCCAGTCAAGTCGAAGCAGACTTGCTAAGCATCAGTCGCCTGATCAGCTCACTGGGCTTGGTCAGCAATGTTGGAACCCGCCTTGGCTTCAGTGACTGGCTTGAGGAATTCCACGCTACCGTCACCGATGAACTCGATTACCTGAAAGAAGCCAATAATCTTGATACGTTCAAAGAGTTATTGAAGGACTACAACCGGATCTCGGTACCTACTCCTGTCTGGGATTACACCACGCGTCGCGTTCTGACGATGGAAAGGGCAAAGGGAATTCGCGTCACCGATATTCCCGATGTGCTTCGTACCGAAGTGGATATGCGTCCGCTAGCCGGAATCCTGTGCAAAGCCTATCTGGATCAAATGTTCGTGTATGGCCTGCTGCATGCTGACCCGCACCCGGGCAATATCGTGCTGACTTCAGATCAATCGCTAATCTTGCTCGATCTGGGCATGGTGGAATATGTCGCACCGCGAATGCGCAATCAATTATTGAAACTCGTGCTGGCCGTCGTCGATGGTCGCGGTGAACGTGCTGCCGAAATTTTTATCCATATGGGAACGCGGCTGGAAAGTTTTGACGAATCCAAATTCACCCGCGAAGTCGGAAGGCTGGTCGCGCGCTTTTCCACGCCAAATAAAGGCGGCTCGTCGGAAGGAAATTTCCTGCTGATGATGGTCAAGCACGGAGCCGAATGCGGGTTGAGACCGCCGCCGGAACTTACCCTGGTAGGCAAGACATTACTGAACCTGGAATCGGTTGTCCTGGCACTTGACCCGGCCGCATCGATGCGGGACGTGCTGCAGGATCACCTGCAACAAATCGTGCGCGCCCGCACGCTGTCCAGCCTGGATGTCAACCGCATGGCAACCGACATGCTGGACTTGCACGACCTGGTTCGCGAATCACCGCGACGGCTTTCGGTATTGCTGCGCACGCTCGCGGATAATCGCTTCCGGATTCATATCGACGGACTGGAAGAAGCACACCTGATTGAAGGTATCCAGAAAGTGGCTAATCGCATTACTGCCGGCGTGATTGCCGCCGCGATGATTGTCGGCGCTGCATTGATCATGTCGATTCGTAGCGAGCACCAGCTGTTCGGCTATCCCGCCCTGGCACTCGTGATGTTTTTACTGGCAGCGGCACTCGGTGCATGCCTGGTGATCAGTTCCCTGCGCGGCGATCGCACAGCCAAACCAAAAGCGGATAGAGATCCGCTTTAGGAATAAGGGTGCGCAAATGCGCACCCGGTGTGTAATTTCTTGATATGCGCGCTCAAATACGGGCAAGATATTTTTTAATGCAATGAGCAGCCCCGAGATTTGCCGCAAAGGGATGAAAATCAGGTAATAATTCAACCGTATATCCGAGAGACTCCCAAATTCGTTTATTCTCGGCATCGGTGACGGAAAATTTCGCCCAATTGTCATGGCCATATGTGGGAATCCAGACTTTTTTTGGCTTGTCTTGTGTCAGGACATTGTTTCCGGTCGCGAAATACCAATACCTTAGCTTTTTGGAATCATCATCGTCATAGGCCATTGGCAGAGGGGTGCGAACAACCTTGAAACCCAGAGCGACCAAACCCGCCGCAATATCGTCGAATACATTTTGCATGGCACCTGCTGGTAGCGGTTCATTCAACAACTTGGCAGCTAATTCAGGACTGCCGACCAATACGGTATAGGTCCCGTTGCCGTCACGACCGCGTCACGTCACGTCACGTCACGTCACGTCACGCCAATATTATTTTTGAACGGGACTTAGGGCTCTGCCGATACTGACAATTTCGCGAATCAGTCTCGCCTTCTCGGTTCTGATTTTTTCGATGTCGGCCGGTGTCGCCTTGACGATCAATCCATCGCGGTATTCCAGGGCACCGGGGACGCGCTGATCAACGGCAATATCAAACCATGCCGTCGCTTTTACCTGGTCGTAGTGCTTGCTTCTCTGGTCTTGCAGCAAGATCGCCAGCGACAGAACGCAGGGCTTTCGCAAACGAAGCGCGCATTTTTCCCACACGGCATGCGCTTTTTCCAGATTCCGAAACCCCGATTCGGGTGAATAATATATTTCGCCCAACGTGGACATCGCCTTCAGGTTTCCCTGTGCGGCAGATTTTTCATACCACATGATCGCCGTAGCCATGTCGTAGGGAGCGCCAAAACCGCTTACATACATCGATGCGAGTTCGGCTTGTGCTTGCCGGTCTCCCGCTATGGCTATGGGCTCGAGTGCCTTGAAAGCAGGGTCATACTCGCCTTTATTAAACAGTGTGTAATATTTTTTCAGCTTTTTATCGGCACGCGCCGCACTGTCTTCGACACTCTGGTTATCCTGCGAATTCCAGTAATATTTTCTGCCGTCGTCGGTCGCCAGGAAATCCTTGATTTCCTTCGACATCAGCGCATCGATCGTGCCGTAGCCTCCGGCGAATGCAGTGTTGGCCGTCCCGGCCATCAATAAAAAACCGACCGACAAAATGAATTTGCGCATGAACATTGACGCACCCCCCGATGATTTTTCAGATCGACCAAAAATGAAAAAATCGCACCCCTGATGCGAACGATACCGCAAAAAATGATCGGCGTGTCTGGTTTGGGCTGCCTTGATGCCGGCTTTGGCGCTGGCCATCTTCCCGGCGCAGGCCGGAACCCGGAAACCGCTACCAGGCGGAGTCCAATCCTTGCTTTGCACTACTTCCGGGCGCCGTTCTCTCGGACGAAGTCCCGGGTGGAGCGACGAATAGTTTTAGCTTTTCCACGGATCACATTGCATTCCATCCGGGCTACGGCGCCATATGGAATCTGCCGCGGCCTGATTCTTTGGCAGCGTACAAGGCTTCGTCGGCACGGCGTAGCAGGCTCTCTCCATCAAGTTCGCCTTTGCGTCGGACCACGGCGCCGATGCTCGTCGATATCGCTCGCGGCTGTCCGCTCACGTCAAATGGCGGTGTCATCACGTCGATAATTTTTTGTGCGACCAAAGACGTTTCTTCCGTGTCATGCATGCCCTCGAGCACGATCACGAATTCATCGCCCGCAAGCCTGGTCAATTTATCCGTCTGGCGTATGCACTGGGTAAGGCGCCTGGCAAACTCTTTCAGTACCGCATCGCCGGCCTGGTGTCCCAGGCTGTCGTTGATCGATTTGAAATGATCAATATCCAGATACAACACCGCAAGCGAGTCATCGTTGCGTTCACTCCTGGAAATTGCCTCGGACAATCGAATCTTGAATCGATTGCGATTGGGCAATCCGGTCAAGGTGTCGTATTCGGCAAGAATCCGCAATTGCCGTTCGACGCGCTTGAGTTCGGAAATATCGCTGATCAGGCCATACATTCCCAACACATGCCCTTTCGCATCGATTTCCGGAACATAAGTCACGCGCACATGACCAGTTCGGTTGCCGAACGGCTCGAGTTCAAACGCCACCTGTTCGCCGTTAAGTGCGCGGTCGAGATAAGGTTCGATCAATTGATAGGTCTCGGCATCATACAACTCGGATACACGGTGGCCGGTAATACTTTCCAACGGTCGGTCCAGCCATTTTTCGTATGCCGAATTATTGAAACGGAAGACTTTTTCCGCGTCGATGTAGGAAATCATCGCCGGCATATTGTCCGTGATCAGTTTCAGGCGGTTCGAGATTTCCGCCAGTTCAAGCTGGGATTCCTTGATCTCGGTGATGTCGAATGTGATCGCATAAAATCCGCCGACTTTTCCATCGGCCGCCATGTCGGGAATATAGGTCGTCTGAAAGTAGCGATGGCGGTTTTCATATTCGCCTTCTCCTTCGAAAATAGTGGTTTCGCCACGCAGTGCCGCTGCCGCGTACTGCGCCAGGCGCCCGTAAATCAGTTCGCCGCGCACCTCGCGCATCGTGCGTCCCAACATTGCCGCGTTATCTACGCCCAGCACCTTGCCGACCAATTCGTTGCAGAATCGATAGCGCTCTTCGTGGTCGAAATATGCAATGACGGCCGGAATGTTTTCGGTAATCGACCGCAACCTTTGCTCGTTGGCGCGCAACGCCTTTTCGGCATCACGTTGTGCAGTGACGTCCTGCACGACGCCGCGATAACCTTCAAATACCCCCGCATCGTTGAAACGTGGCAAGCCTTGATTGAGTAGCAGACGTTTTTGTCCGGCCTGGTCGAGAACGTGCAAAATCTGGCCGCTGAACGATTCGTGTTTGCCTAGTGGCTCCGCATACGCAGACAAGTCGGGCAAGTTCGGAAACCGCATGCGATAGGCCTGCTCCGGTGTCAGGCCAATCATTTGCTCGATCTCCAGACCCATAGCCTGGGCAAAGCTGGGCGATACATAGGTCAAACATAAATCGGCGTCCGTTTCCCAGAACCCATCAGCAGCCATCACGGCGAAATCGGTAAACCGACTGGCAGTGGCCGTTGCCTCCTCGCGTGCTTCCTCCAGACTGACTTGAAAGTGCTGCAACGCACGTCGCGTTATCAGCGCGATCAGTGCCGATGCAAGGCTGAAGAACAGGGGAACACGATCAATTGCTGACTTTGTCCATTCAGGGTTTGGCGTAATGGGAAAGACCCACGTGCTGTTTCGCAGCTGGGCGACCACGATGATTTCAATGACAACGAGTGCCGTCCAACACATCGCGACTCGCGTCGATGTCATCAACACGGCAAACAGTACAACCGTCGGAAGTGCAATATTGGCGCCGAAAGCCTGACCGCCGGTACTAAAATTGGTCGCCGTGATCAGCGTGAATAGTACGACCATCAGGGCAGTGCTGGCGCGAGCCGGCGCTCCGCCACGTCGCAGCCAAATCAGGATAAGCAGGATGGGCACCCACATCACGGCATAGATAACGCCAAGCATCGCGGTACCCCATGTCAGCTCCGTCAGGCAAAAGGCCCCCGTCGCCAGCAACTCGAATGCACCGAAGCCATAAACCAATTCCGCCGAAAAGCGTTGGGCAGGATCGCCCACGCCGCTCCCCGGCAGCATCGCGTCCAACAGATTGGATGCCCGTTTCAACATCGGCTCCCCTAGCGACTGCCTTGAGCGTACATCATCTACCTATCAGGCAGTTATGAATTTTATACGGCAAAACGTCGGCAAATTCCGAAGCCGGGATCCAGAAACAACTACAAGGTAGAGGCTAGTCCTTGCTTCGCACCTTACTGCCGGCCGCCGTTTTCCCAGACGTAGTCCTGGGCGGGGTGACGATTATTTTTTATTAATTGCGGCGGTGTTTACTCGTTCCCTTTACCGTCCATCAGCCCAAGTTGTTGCATCACCGCCACATTGTCCATCAGGTTCCACGTTTCAACGATAAGCCCTTCGTCATTAAACCGATGCAGGTCCCAGAATGTCGTTTCAACGACCTTGCCGGTAGGTGGCACACCGAGCACGGGCTTGGCGTGAGTTGCAATTGACCTGCTCCTGCCCATCACCCAATCGCCTTCGGCAAGCACATGCTCGACGATGACCTGCAGGTCGGCCCAGCTTTCGTGCATGCCGGCAAGAAAGTTTTCTATCTCGTGACGGCCTTTCTCGCTTTTTCGCGACATGATTTGATGATCGGGCGAATAATATTGCATGCATCCGGCAATGTCCCCGGCATTGAATGCCGCTTTCGCCTTCAGGTAATTATCCTTATTGCGTGCCGCAATTTTTACAGCATCCAGGTTTTCCATTCGTCTTAGCCTTTTCGGATTTTGATGCTGGCCCGAGATAAAGAATATCGCAATCAGTCATAGGCCACATGCTGGCGGCGCGGCAACGGCCGAAGGCTACTGGTTCGTCGGCTATTTCATCAGTTCGTCGGCCATGACCACATTTCGTCGCATCGGTTTGCTACATCATCGCACTGGCTTCAGGCTTTCTCCGCCCAGCCATGCAGACATGGCTATCAACCACTTCCGGAGCTTCAACCATGAATAACCCCTTGATCCGACAAGTTCAATTTGTGCCTCTCACCGCAATGCTTATTGTCATGCTCGCGGGAGTCCTGATGCCCGGGTACTCGTCCATCTCGCAACACCTGAGCGATCTGGGAACCCTTGATCATCCGGTGGCTTCGGTCCTGCATATCGGCGCATTAGTTTCTGGTGCATCGATTGTCTTGTTTGGCCTCGGATTGCTTCTTCACAGCTCGAAGGCATTTGTCTTCACGGCACTGACCGCGGTCATCTTTGGCACAGCCTATATCTGCGCCGGCATTTTCCATTCCGGGCCACTGCATGGCCTTTACGGCCTTACGATGTTCTACGCACTAGTCCCGGCTTGCTTTGCGGCAGAGTTGCCCGCCATACATCGCACCAGTTTCCTGGTAAAAATTTCGCTGCTGGCATCGTTCCTGCTACTAACTTACATGTGGCTGTTACTCGGCAATTTGGAGCCACACGCAACACGTGGCCTCACGCAACGCCTCGCAGTGCTGGTTATTTTCGGCTGGTACCCGATCGCCAGTTACATGCTGCTGCGCAATCAGGCCGGTGCCTCAGGCGACCCTGTCAAAACCCCGCATGTGTTCTCAGCAGGCTAATCATATAATCCGATTGACCCATGCTATTGATTTCTATTTAGCCTACAAGGAATGTGCGACATGAAGGTGAATAAAGTGAAGAATTATCTGTTCGGCTTTCTGATATTGACGATGATGCTGGCGGTAGGAACTGCATATGGAAAAGAAACCGATACTGAAATCTCGATAGGAAAAGAATTTTCGCTCGATTCAGCGATTCTGAAAGAGAAGCGCACGATTCAAATCGCACTGCCACCTAGTTATTCCATGAATCACAAACACACCCGTTACCCGGTCTTGTATTTGCTAGACGGGGAAAAGTTCTTTCATGCGGTGACTGGAACCGTTCAACATCTCAGTTCCGATGCAAGTCCGCACATACCGGAGATGATTGTCGTAGGCATCACCAGTCAGCAACGTGTACGCGACTCCTCGCCTTCACGCTCCCTGAAAAATGCGATTGGCAAGGACGATCCAAGCTTTGAGGTGAGCGGCGGTGCGAACGAATTTTTGCGTTTTTTGACTGACGAACTAACCCCTTATATTGACAAGACCTATAGCACCTCCGGCTATCGCGTACTGGCAGGGTATTCGTTCACGGGATTGCCAGTACTGCATGCCCTGTTTACCCAACCACAGTCGTTCAATGCCTATCTTGCGATTGACCCCAGCTGGTGGTGGGATGATTATTTGATGGAGCGGGAAACGCAGGAATTCATTGCAAGTGCTTCGATCAAAGACAGGGAGCTGTTCGTCACCACTACCACCAATAATCCGCCGCTCGAATACCTTCCGAAGTTGCGCTATGTCGATACCATATCCGGGATGTTGAAAACCAAGCCGGTGAAAGGATTGCGCTTCGGCATGAGAATTTACGACGACGAGACTCACTCCTCCTTGGCGTTGCGCTCGGTCTATGATGGGTTAAGTCACATATTTAATGGCTACACACCTAGTCTGGATTCCTTGTATGGCCGTCCTGATGGGCTGGAAGAACAATATCAATTGCTGTCGCGTCGCCTGGGTACCGAGATTTTTTTACGGGAAGACCTGGTCAATTATTTCGGCTATGCCTTCTTGAGTATCTATCGTGATACCGATAAAGCCCTGCGGTATTTCAAGCTTAATGCGCGTCACTATCCGGCATCCGCAAATGCCTGGGATAGCTTGGCCGAAGCCTATGCAGTCAAGGGAGATCGCGATATGACGATTGAGAATTACAAAAAATCATTGGAACTCAATCCGGGCAATTCCAATGCGGTCGAACAGCTGAAGAAACTGGGTGTCGCCGTGTCCGGTTCGCAAAAATAGTTTCGTAGAGCGCAGATCGGGCTTGCGCTCGCCATCGATGGCTGTCTCGGCCCGACTTACGTTCTTGATGTAAACCAAAAACCGGAATACGCGTTCTTGTTATACCGAAGCCAACTGGACGCCTCCGATAATGAATTCAAAAAACTCCGGCCATGCAGCCGCATCGCTTTTGATTGGACTATGCTCGGCGGTAATTTTTGCCGACGTCGCTACCGCCAGCGTGCGCGATAAAGACCAAAATGCAAGCAGGGTTTCCAATATAATGCTGGCTGCTTTGGTTGAAGTCAACGGTGTACCAGGAATGGGGGCTTCGGTCTGGCGTGATGGAAAAATCGTATGGTCGGGATCGGCAGGTTATCGTAATGTCGAAAACAAACTGCCTGTGAACAACAAGACAATATTTCGTTTAGCTAGCGTGTCCAAACTTCTGACGGCCACCGCAGCAGCGCGTCTTGAACAAGAACACAAGCTGGATATTGATACGCCGGTATCCGAAATACTGCCTTACTTGAACACGGAATGGGCTCCGGTTACCACCCGTCAATTGGCGGCGCATACCTCGGGCATCCCGCACTATCAAGCGGTCGACCAGGGTCGCGGCGGAATTCATTACGCCAGTACCCACGACGCTGTTGGCATTTTCAAGGATCGCCAATTGCTGTTCAAACCGGGCGAAAAATACAGTTATTCATCCTGGGGTTACACCCTGTTGAGTGCAGTGGTTGAGCAACGGGCCGAAATGCCCTTCCTCGATTATCTTGCTACACATGTAACGCCGGGTCTGGATATAGGTCCGGACGCCACCGGCAGCAATAATCCGAACGCATCGATTGCCTACGAATTCGTCGACGGCAAAGTTCAAATTGCCGCCGCGCATGACTTCAGCTACACCTGGGCCGGCGGCGGTCTTGGCGCCACGCCAGACTCGCTTGCGACGTTCGGCGGACGCTTATTGCAAGGCAAAATTATTTCGCCGAAAACTTTCGACTGGATGCTACAGCCAGCCAAACTGAACGATGGCAATGATGTGGCCGACGAGGATTACCGAATCGGTTTCGGCTGGCGTAGCGGCACGGATGTGGATGGCCGGGCAATTGCCCATCATGCAGGTGTAACGACAGGCGCGCGCAGCGCATTGGTGCTGTGGCCAAAACAATCGACGGCAGTCGCTTTATTGTCCAATGCGCTCTGGGTTTCCTCCATCGAACAAACGGCCATGATGCTCGCCGCACCATTCAAGCCGTCACCAGAAAACCTGGTCAAGACCAGCTGCCCGACTGACAGCAAACATTACCAGGGAACACTGGGCGACCGCTCGTTTAGCGGCAGCGTGAAGTTCGATCTCGTCGATGGTATTTGTGAAGGCGAAATCTCGCTCGACAAAACGATGCAGGAGTATTTCAATGCCTTCCCGCAAAAAGACGCCAAGGCCTTGCGCATCATCAGTATCGATTCCAATGCAGGACTCGCACGCGCTGCACTGATAACACCGATCGGTATTTACGATCTTCGAGCCAATGCACAAGGCATGCACATTGCACGTTTCAGCAGTTCGAAAAAATTCGAACTGCGTTTTGAATAAGAATTAAATCAACCTGACAAATTACCGCTGGTCCAGCTCGTGGTGGATCAGCACGACGCATTGCGATGCAAACAGCATTTTAGATCCCAGCGTGAGCTTCTTTGTGCCCAGGCGCTCGAGGGTATGGAAGGTGTTTTTCGGCATCGGGATATGGTCGGTCAGCAGAAAGCAGGGATTGCCCTGAAACACCTGCTCGCGAATCGAGGTGCCTTTCCTGTCCATCACGAACAACTGGTGATCCTCGGCAAGTTCCTGCACGAGTCGCTCGAAGCTCACCGTGCGTACCGTGACACCCGATTCCACCGATCGCGTTTCTTCCTTGCCCATTCCCCTGGACGCATCCAATGCCTTGGCAACTTTGCCCAGCAACGCGCGCTCGTCGAAGCCGCCGATCTCATGCATCGCATTGACGTCAAAACAAATCGTGCGCGAGAAATCCTGGGTGCTTTCCAACACCAGATACACCCTGACATCCGCGCGATGCGACTGCGCCACGAAGATCGTGTTCATCAGCGTATGCGCCAGGATTTCGGTATGAGCCTCCTTGCCGACGGATGCCAACAGTTTTTGGCTATCCGTGGGTGCTGCCCGCGCTCTTAGTACAAAGGTTCGCATGGATGTCCTGTCCGATGGTTTGCGTGGATGATATCAGCACCATCAATTCAATAAACGACCACGTTGCTCTGCGATATTGATCACAGCTTCCAGCCCAGAACGAAACTCCAAACCATCCGATTCCATACCGTCACTAAAAATGACGCCGCCTTCCGGCATCAAGGAACGGATGATCAGCGGCTTTTGTGGCGACACGTCGCCAAACACGCAACTGGCCTGGCTGCTGACGCTCGGGAAAGGTTCGCGCACGCTGAAAACGAGACGCTTGCTATCCCAGGCAAATCCGCTGTCACGCAGTTGCGCTGCTTTCTTGTTCGCACCGCCGGCAATCACACTTGCTCCGGTCAATACACTTCGCAGCCAACCGGTTGAACCGAGTCCGGTCGAAATGATAATTCCGCTGGATGAATGTTGTTCGCGGATTTTTCCGGAAGTGATTTGATAGCGGGAAGATACGTGGCTTCTCGTGCCCACGTAAAAATCATTAACGGCCAGCAGCTTTTGTCCGTCGCTTAACGTCGCCATGCCAAACACGATTTCCTTGGTCGGGCGTTTGTTACCCAATACTTCGGGCATCAGTTTCGCCAGCGCACCGGGTTCGAATGGCAGCAATTTTCCATCCCAGCGTTGTGGGTCCGGATTGAGCGCCAGCACCGATTGGCCATCAAGATATTTCAAGGTATTGGCGACCAGGCCATCCTGTCCGAGTACAACCACCAAAGCATCTTTTGGAAACATGAAATTCGGAAGAAACCCGCGATCCAGTATTTGCATGCGGCCGTGCATTTCCAACTGGGTACTCGTATGTTTCAACGCGAGTTGGTATTGCTGGTCTTCTTGCAGGAAATCCGTGAAATCCAGGCCAAGATGTTCGGCCTGGAATTTTGCCTGCTCGACCGTGTTGTACCTGGCGACCAGTTCCTGCAGTCGTGTACGCCTGACCACCAATATGATCTTGCGGTCCAGGTCATTGCTTGCCATCGCTTAGGCCTTTTGCTTGCCCAATTGACGCAGCAAATCAGGCGAGAAATTGAACTCGCCGATTTTCGCCGCATTGTCGGCGATGTTCTGGAAGCCAATCGCCATCAGGGTTTCCGGACTCGCCTGACCCAGCATTAATGATTGCAATGCGCGGGCATCCATATTCTTCAGCACATCGACAACCGTGCCCAGTGCATAAGCCTTGGTATCGGCTTCCTGTTTCTGATTCGCGGATTGAATTTCGACCAGTTCGGCGGCTTGCTGCTCCAGCTTTACCTTGCCCGCCAATTCCTGTTCCTGGATTTGCTGGCGCTTCTCGAGCAGGACGCGTTCCGATTCGACTTGCGTTTCGCGGACCTGGCGTTTTTTCTGTTCGATTACCAATTCGCTACGCAATTCGTTTTCTTTGACCGTGCGCTCCTGCTCGATCGCTGCATTACGCCGGGTGTAAGTCGCGTCGTCGGCCTGCTTCAGAATTTCTTCGCGCATCGGTGCTTCAAGCGCGCGTGCGGTTTCCGGGTTCGGCTTGACCGCCAATAAACTTAGATCGCCAATTTCAATTCCCAGCGTGCTGAAGCTTTCGTTGGTGCTTAACTGTTGCTTCGCGGTGATCGACAACTTGTCGGTACTCTGCAACACATCTCTCAAATCCAGCGACTGCAGCAAGGTACGGAACTGGGCTTTCACGGCATTCAAGATGCGTGGCGAAAGTTTGGTTGGATCTTCCGATGCATACGCACCGTTCGCCAACAAACTGTAGTCTTGCTGATCGGCGGTCAGTTTCGGCTGTGCAATGCGGTAACGCACCTGGCCTTGCAATGTGACCGCCTGGAAATCACGTGTGATTTCCTCAAACATGAAAGGAATATCCACAGCGTTCAGCGGTATCTTTACCAGGCTCGATTTCGGCGAGAAATAGAAGAAGGATAGGCCCGAGCCTTCACGCACAACCTGGCCGTTTCGATATTGAAAAATGTACTCACTGGGTGATGATTTGAAATATCGGAAACCAAGCATGCAAACGCTCCTAAAACGACAGGTTTTGAAGTGTCTAGTTTAAGGGAATCAGGGCTATTCCGCTTGATTATTCATAGTTGCTGGCAGATTGCCGTCGTTCGTCATCACGCAAAACCAATCATGTGTTAAATGGTGTGCCACGGGCGCACCCTATAGCATTACCGTGGTCTACGACGGCGCCTAATATCTTTCTCGAGTGATTCCGGCCAATAGCCGAACCAATCACTGCCTTCCGATAGCGATAAGTATCGACGCATCACGCCATGCACGATCGCGACGAAGCCAACGGCGAACCCGAATGCAAAACCTGCACCGTGGGCAACGAAATTAACCTCGGTTGCACCCATCTCGCCTCTGCCTTCGAACGTCATGAATACATCCATTCCGAACCACAGCAATAACATCCAGAATGCTTTCAGGCGAATGGTCGTCATGGTGAATACGAGAAACATCACGCGCACTGCAACCGGTTGACTGAAAAACATCACCGCACAGGCGCCGGCAATCGTGGCAATGCAACCGGAAGCACCTACCGTGGGAATCGCCAGACCCGGGTTGGCCGACACATACCACAACTCGCCCGCAAAACCGCCAAGAAAATACAGCAGCAGGAACCCGATCGGGCCGATTGCATCTTCGACACTGTCGCCAATCAGCCAGAGGAAAAGCATATTGAAGACCAGATGAAAAATATCAGCGTGAATGAAAGTGGTAGTAATAAATTGATACCACTGCCAATTGCTGGGCGCCAGACCGAATCTATCGAACCAATCCGTCGCGCCATCGACCGATTCACTCCACATCGCGATAAAGACCACGATATTCAAAAATATCAGCACATATACCGCCCAAGGCGTGTGCTTAGCGGTATCTTCTTCTTTCCACGGCAGGAGCCAGATCATCGCGGTGTCAATCCGCGAGAGAACATCGGTTGGTTGTAATATGTATATCGATTCATCGAGTTTCCTAAAAAAATGGTGCGCCACAGGCACACCTAATGTTCGATATTTTACATGTTAAACAGGGTGCGCGCTTCGCGCGCATTATGGCCTTATTGCACCTTATGGCCTTTACCGCGCTAAATTACAGCCGCATAGCCCGGGTCACGCTCCACCGACCCGGGAATGTCGGATTCCATAGTGACATAGGGTGCGTTTCTAACGCACCAACGCTTGGTGCCTGGATAGCGCATGAGCAAATAATCACGAAAGGCTGGCAGTGATTGCTTTTAGCTACACATCCGGCATGGCGCGTTAGAAACGCACCCTATGATTCTCAATAACTTCGAGCATTTCTAGTGCGAGCAAACATGGACAGCCGTGATCGAGTCTGGTGTAGGGCCTAAAAATGGCGAGACCAGACTGACGATATCCAAGTGGCGAATACCTTTTGAGCCGCGAATAAACGAGCCCTAAAAAAGAGCAAAAAGGACAGGTTTTCCCCTGATTACATTGCATTCCATCCGGGCTACGGTGTTTACGGCTTTATTCCGTAAACCGCATTAGCCCGCGCAGTCACCATCAATGAGCCATCGCTTGCACACAGTCGTTGGCGCACATTGTCTTTCAACACTTCGCGCTGTTGATCGTCCATTTGCTCGAACATCGGTCGTACCGTGTTGCTCGGTAAGGCGCTGTTCCAGTAATCATCGAAACTGTCGAAACCTTGCTGCACGGTAATCGCGCAGGTCCGCACATCCCGCAACCCGGCTTGCTGCCAGAGCGATGTGGATGCATCAATCGTGGATATTGCAGAGCTTGGCGCCAGGTTTGGCGCAACGCCGAGTTTCTGCATCTCTTCGGCGATTGCGGCCAATGGAAATCCACCGTCCATCACGTCCCAATGGTAAGCCGTCACGATTCCACCCGAACGCACTGCGCGGCACATTTCCGCAACGCCGATCGCAGGGTCTGGCACGAAGAACAGCACCAGTGCCATCACGGCAACATCGCTCTCGGCATCCGCCACCGGCAATCGCATCGCATCGGCCTCGGTCCATGTCACCGGCACATTCGTCGACAAGCGATGGCGTGCATAAGCCAGTTGCCCAGCCGATGTATCGAAGGCTTGTACGCTGGAAGGCTTGCAAAGTTCGATCAGCATTTCGGTGAATGCACCGTTGCCGCAACCGATATCGAGCCAGGATTTGCCGTCCGGTACTTTGATCCAGTCAAGAAAACGTTTGCCGACCAATCGGGTCCAGCCGCCCATCATGATTTCGTAGCTGGCTCCGTCATCGAAGCGAATATTGTTGTCGTTCATGGCATCTCCTTTGCGTAGGCGTGAATTGTCTCACGCGAATAATTTTTTTCGTTTCCAGGTCGGGCCTTGGCCCGACCTACCGTGTTCAAATCCGCAAGGCATCGTTCATAATTCCTGTGGCATCGTGAGCAAGCAATCACCACACACGACTGACTCACTCAAGGAACGCAATGTTTACACTCTCCCGCATGATGTGGCTTGTTGCTGCCGTTTTGCTTATCGCCGGCTGCACTTCAACTCCGCCTCGGAAAGTCGCGCCGCCCAAGGTAGTGATCGAGGCGCCGGCGCCTCCTGCCAACTTCAATATTGCCGCCGGGGAGCTAGATACCTGGAACGCTATCGGGCAGCTGCTTGTGCGCATGAACGGCGTCAACTACGAAGGCCGATCGCAAAAGCTGGGCCTTTACGACGTGGGATATCGGGGCGAGAGATTCCTGATTCTGACGAAAGCACTCTGGTTGAGCAGCGATATCAAAGTCACCACCACGGAAGTGCGAGCTGCACTGCCGACCGGCAAGCCAAACAGCAGCGCCCCGGCGATTGAGCTGCTCGGTTTGCTGCAAGCGCGCTTGCCGGCGGAAATTCTTCGCATCGCATCGGAAAAGAAAAAGCCGCCAGTGAAGAAGGCACCCGTCAAGAAGAAGACTGCGAAGCCCGCCATTCGTGGTTGAGTCAAACAATCGCAGTGACATAGGGTGCGTTTCTAACGCACCTTATGTCCGTAACTCGACTTACCGCGTAACTGTCGTGCGTCGAAGCCACCAGTAGCCAAGGATTCCAGCTACTGAAGAAGCGCCGAGTATGGCCATCTTGGCAGCGTTGATTTCCGCAGCGTTGTTGCTGAAGGCCAGGTTAGAGATAAATATCGACATCGTGAAACCTATACCTCCCAACATTCCTGCGCCGATAATGTGGCTCCACTTCAAATCGGAGGGGAGTTTGCATAGACCAAACGCTACCGCAATTGCGTTCAGCACGACGATTCCGACTGGCTTGCCGATGACGAGCCCTGCGATGATTCCGAGACTGTTGGCGCTTAGCAACTCGCTCTCCCAGCCGGAGGCGATAATGATTCCGGTATTCGCCAGTGCGAATGCCGGAAGTATGAAGAAAGCTACCGGCTTATGAAGCATATTTTCGAGCCGATGCGAGGGTGACGATTCATCTTCCGCCTTGGCTGAAAACGGTATCGCGAACGCCAACAGTACGCCGGCAATCGTGGGGTGAACGCCCGACTTCAACATCAGGAACCACATGATGGCGCCGCCGATCAAGTAAGGGTAAAGCGCAAATACTTTGAACATTCGATTGAACACCAACAACACGGCATAGACAGCGAATGCACCCAGCAGGTAAGCAACCGACACTGTATCGGTATAGAACACGGCGATGACCACGATCGCACCAAGATCATCGATGACTGCAAGGGCCGTTAGAAAAATTTTCAGCGATGCCGGAATGCGGCTACCCTGCAAGGCAAGCACAGCAAGCGCGAACGCGATGTCAGTCGCCATCGGAATTCCGGCCCCTGCCTGCGTCGGCGTCCCCGCATTGAACGCGAAATGAATTAACGCTGGCACCGCAATGCCGCCGACTGCAGCGATGATGGGCAATAGCGCATTCCTGAAATCGGAAAGCTCGCCACTGTAAAGTTCGCGCTCGAGCTCAAGCCCGACGAACAGGAAGAACACCGCCATCAACGCGTCGTTTACCCATTGTTCGATGCTCAGGCCGCCTAGATTTGTGTGCCAGAACTGCAAGTAGTTCGGACCCAACATAGAGTTCGCTACAAGCAACGACGCTATCGTGCAGGCGACAAGCAGCAGACCACCGGTTTTCTCGGATTGGAAAAAAGCGTTATAGGTCTTGGACAGAGTTTTTATCATGGGTGATTTTACCAAATACCAATCGACAAACGATCATTATCGGGCAAAGCCCTCGATAACCAGTTTGAAGGATGGAACCACCAACAGGCGACGCGCCGTTGGTGATTCCACCACTAATTGCGATGGTGTTTTGGTGGATACCACGTGAAGGCGGGCCCGGGCTACGCTGCTATTTGCCAACAGTCGTGTCGCGAAGCAGCGATACCTGCAACTCCACGCGCTTCAATTCACGCAGCAGCCTGTTCGCTTCCATGCGATTGGCCATAAAGGACTTGCAAAGCGTAGTGACCTGAAACAGGAACAATGCCGAAACGCCCCATTGCACCGCAACTAGAGTTTCAGTAGTCCCGAACACCTGCCACATCGCATACGCACCTGCGAGGAAAGCGACGCCGCTGGCGACATTCACCATCCACATAATTCCCGCCATCGGTCCGCGGAAAATACCAAATGCCTGCTTCAGGTAGCCTTGCTCTGCATGGCTGGCCAACAGTGCGCGGTCTTCCTCGGTGAGGGCTTGTCCGATGAGATCATCGATCTTGTTCATGAGTTGTCTCCTTCCAGAATTACGCGGACTCTGTTCCGCGCATGCATAAGCCGGGTCTTTACCGTTCCCGGTGGAACGTCGGTCGCGATGGCGATCTCCGCCACGCTTAGTTCTTCGATGTAAAACAGCGCCAAAGCCACGCGCTGGGGCGCAGGCAGTTTGCCAATCGCGTCATACACGATCGATGCCTCTGCAGCGAACTCGCCCGATGCGTTTTCCGGGGCTTGCAAACTGCCCTCGAAATCGCTCATTTCCGAGTCGAACGGCTCCAGTGCTTTGCGCTTGAATTCGCGTTGGCATCGACGCGTTACAATCCGATAGGACCAGGCCGGGAACGACGCTACATCCTCCAACCTCGCGAGGCCACGAATTATCTCCACCCATGCCTCTTGGACCATGTCCTTTGCCCGCTCGGCATCTCCGAGCACGCGCCACGCATGGCGCAACAACCTGGGTTGCCAACGGGCGACTAGCCGCGACATTGCTGGTTGGTCGCCCGTTACCGCAGCGGCCACCAGGAATTCATCGTAGATTCGCTCAGTTTCGCGCTTCACTTGCTGTTATCCATTCCCTTTCTTACATCTAAGGTGCGCTCAAGTGGGCGAACGGTTCAATAGATATCAAAAAAGTTGCGTCATGCGCCTGGCGATACCATAAGGCGCACGTGTCGCACACCTTATGGCCTTTACCGCATTACATTGGGCACCGGCAACAGCACGCGAAAACAACTGCCGGAAAATTCCGGCGATACATAACGAACACTGCCATCGTGCGCATTCGCGATTTGCTTGACCAGACTCAAGCCCAAACCGACGCCGCCGTCTTTTTCACTGGCGCCAGGCAATCGGTAAAAAGCATCGAAGATTCTTTCGCGTTCGTTTTCCGGGATGCCGGGGCCTCTATCGAGAATATCCAATCGAACAAACTTGTCGTCGTGGCGCTTCAAATACACGCTGATCGGCGAACCTTCGCCATGGCGCCGCGCGTTCTCCAGCAAGTTTCGTGTCATGCGCCGCAATAATTTCGTGTCGCCATGCAGGCTGACCGCTTCCGCTTCCAACTGCGCATCGACCGCGGCGCACTCCTCCGCCACCAATGCGGTGAAATCGAAATATTCCGGTGACACGACCGTATCCGCCACCGCATCCAGCCGGCTGGCCAGCAGAATCTCGTCGATCAATTGATCAAGCTCGCCAATACTTCTCATTAGTTCCTGTCGGACTTCCGGTTGCGCCCGATCCCGCATCAATTCGATCGCCATGCGAATGCGGGTCAGCGGCGAGCGCAATTCGTGCGATGCATTCGACAGCAGGTTTTTCTGTGCCGCCAGTAGATTTTCGATGTGTGCAGCCGAGCGATTGAAGCTGCTGGCGAGACTGGCGACTTCGTCGCTGCCTTCCACAGCAACACGGGTTGAAAGTTGGCCGGCACCCAATGCCTCGACGCTGGTTTGCAGGCGCTCAAGTCGCCGCATCAAGCGCCGCACGACCGGATAGGCACCCATCGCGCCTGCCAACGCGACGAGCAGATCAAAAATAATCAGGCCATACGGATTATGGTATTTCGGAGTGACGAAAATATGCCAGAGCGCAAACAACACTCCCATCATGATCAGACTGGCAATGACAGCCAGATAAATTCGCACGTGAAGTCGTTGCGTCCACCTGACCGATTGATTACTCATAAGACGTTTTTGCATCCTGGCTCCGGGCAAACACGTAACCGACACCACGCACGGTAATGATGCGTTTCGGTTTTTTCGGATCTACTTCAATTGCGGTACGCAGTCGACCGATATGCACATCGATCGAACGATCGTAAGCTTCCAGCGCTTCGCCTTTTACCGCGTCCAGCAATTGTTCGCGCGACAATACTCGTCCCGGCCGTTCCGCCATTGCGAGCAGCAGATTGAATTGATACGAGGTGACAGGCGCGTCGCGGCCTTGCACGCGCAGCGTGCGTGCATCGCGATCGATTTCCAGATCGCCGAAACGCATCACGTTCGACGAAATAATTTCCGCCGTGCGCGGGCGGCGCAATACGGCACGCAAGCGCGCCAGCAATTCACGTGGTTCGAAAGGCTTGGCAAGGTAATCGTCTGCGCCCAATTCCAATCCGACCACGCGGTCCATTGCATCGCCTTTGGCGGTCAGCATCACGATCGGAATCGTATTCGTGGAATGGCTTTGCGAGCGAATCTGGCGACAGACATCCAGACCGTTGCCGTCCGGCAACATGATGTCCAGCAACAAAATAGAAAAAGGTCGATCCGTATCGGCCTTCGACAGTTCTTCCAGACCGGCGCTTACCGTGTTCGCATGCGTTACCTCGAATCCGTTTTGCGTCAGATACACCGCCACCATGTCGGCAAGCCGCTGGTCGTCTTCAATAATCAGGAGTCGCTGTGACATGGGTTTAACCTGAAGCCGGCTGTCGATTGACAATGATGTAGCAAAGCGACACCGCCGGCATTATAAGCCGCACGGAGTCGCAATTTCGAACCCGCTGAATTCAATCAGCCGTGATGTCCACTGACATGTGCCCTGAGCCGAGCGCGCTGTTCCGGCGTCATGATTTTCGCTAGATCGACGAGGGCTTCATCGATGCGTTGCGACAATTCGTCGGCCGCCTTAATTTCTTCGGCACTGGCCTGCTCGAACGCGCGGATGTCCATATTGTCCTGCAACAACAATTCCACTTTCCTTTGTTTTGCGGTCAATGCGCGCTGGTTCAATGCCTCCAGTTCCGGCTTGGCGGTCTTGACGAGATTTTCGATCGCGGCCTTCTGCGCCGGTTCGGCTCTGTCCATCAGGTGGTAGGTAATTTTATGCAGATGTTTCAAATCCACCTGCGCGTAGACGGTTTCCTTCGTTCCGGCTTCGTGCGCAATGGCCGCGATACTGGCGACCGCGAGGCTGGCGGCGAAAAGGGTCGATAACCAAACACGCTGTAATCGTTTCGCCGGTTTTGCTGTTGTTGTGCTTTCGAAATTTTCAGTCTTCATGACAATGCATTTCCTTATGGGATATGCGCAGCGCCCATCGCTTCGCATGTCGGCAAGATAAGGTGCCGACATGTCGCGCGTTTGGCGGTTTTGTAAAGTTATGTAAACCTGTTTTCAGAGAAGCATTTTTCGGCGCCGGGGCCCGAGAACCCGGGTCGGTGGAGCGTGACCCGGGCTACGATGCTGGTCAAATCCATATTGCGTAAGTCATTATCGGGCACGACTTTAAACTGCGTTCACGATCTCTGCTTTTCATTTGGTTAAAATGAAGCAACGCTTTGCGTGGCATTCACAGAGGTGAACCAATATGGCGTCCATTCGATACATTGTTAGCGACATTGAAAATTCCGTTGATTTCTATCGCGATCATCTCGATTTTTCTGTCGAGATGCACAACCCCGGAAAGTTCGCCGCATTGACGCGGGATGATTTGCACCTCTTCATCAACGTGCCGGGCGCGGGCAGTGCTGGCAAAGCAGGCGGTGACCCCAAGCCTGGCGGCTGGAGCAGGTTCATGATCGTGACGAAAGATCTTGACGGCATGATCGAAAAATTGCGCAAAGCGGGCGCGAGCTTTCGCGGCGAAATAGCTGAAGCAGGAGCAGGCAGACAAATCCTGCTAGAAGACCCTTCCGGAAATGTCATCGAGTTGTTCGAATACGCAGATCGTTCCCATTGATGGAGAAATGCTCCTCCAGGCGTCAGAACAATATTTCAAGGAGCAACCAGTCATGATTCGAAAGCTCCCTTCAGGTACTTATCGAATTTACTCACGCAAGCTGGATCCCAAGACCGGCAAGCGCCGTAATTTGGGCACGTTCGCAACTCGCGAGCAGGCAGAGAAGCACGAACGCGAGATTCAGTTCTTTAAAAAGCGCGGATAGGACAACGGGTTTCCTGACCCTGTTTCCTCACATGCAGCAATAACGCTCCCAATGTAATCCACTTTCTGCTGATGGGTCGTAGACATGTCATCGACAAAACATACCGAGAAGAAAACGAACAATGGCTGGAAGACTTGTAGTCGAGGCCATAAATATCGTGGTCAGGGCCCATGCCCGATTTGCTGGCCGAGTGGTGTAAAGAAAAAATCCCGAGGGGACCAAAAATAAAAAGGGAGTTGCAACGCGCCTCCCCATAATCAATTTATACAACACAGGGGGCTCGCGGCAGTCGCGTAGCCCGGGTCACGCCCCACCGACCCGGGAAACACACGCCACGATGATCAATATTAAATTGCGACTATGGCTGTTTTAATTATTGCGCCATGGAAATTTCGCGATGGACGTTTAGAACCCGGGTCGGTGGAGCGTGACCCGGGCCACGATGCTACTCACCACGTTTAGGCATACAATGGCGAGAGCCATCCTGAGGACCAGCCCAATGCATCAGCGATACTTTTGCTTGCTTTTGTTGCTATGCGCTTCGCAGGTGGATGCCTCGGCTTTGTATAAATGTTCTGGTCCGAAGAAGAATGCAGTGAGCATTCAATCTGCACCTTGCACCGGAGGTGCAAAGCAGGTCTGGGTGAGAGATGGAACACCCGAACAGCCACCGACTAAGGCGGAGTTGCGTGCACGCGATGCAAAACGTCGGAGAGACGCACAATCCGCACAAACACTTTCAAGAATGGCCGGAACTGCAAACAACTCGAATAGCTATGTTTACCAGGGCCAAACCAGTTCGAATTATTCGGCACAACGGTGTGATTCTGCGAAAGCACAAGTGAAGATCATTCGTGATCGAGAGTGGCGCACACTGACTGTAGATCGATTGCGCCAACTTGATGCCTGGGTTGAATTAGAGTGCAAATCTTGAGGCAATTCGTAGGGTGAAACCACCAACAGTCGCGTAGCCCGGGTCACGCTCCACCGACCCGGGGAACACACGCATGATGATCAATATCAATCGACAACCCGAATTGATGTTTCAATTTTGCGATCTGGCGATCCTGCAATTTGGTGATGGTCGTTTAGAACCCGGGTCGGTGAAGCGTGACCCGGGCTACGGTGCTTACTTGGGAGAATCAAATCGTCGAGCTTCACCTCCCCGGCCGGTTTGTTCGTCCCACAGGCGCCGGATATTTTTTCGCCCCAGGCTTGCGTACCCTAAAGGCAATGTTGACCCCGTAGGGTCTCATTCTGGCTTCTGCACTTTTCAGGATTTGGCAACTGTCCGATTCGAGCATGCATGCGCGTTAGATAGGTAAGTCTCGTCACTTCGAGATACGACTTGAAATAGAGTCGTAAAACTATGATTCATCATCGACGCAAACAAGCATTGTCGTTACTTTCACAATAAGAAATCGTAGCCGCTATATCGCAGTCAATCGAAATCTGATTTAAGCGGTGATACCCCTTCTCTGCTAAATCTAAAGATGGTTTTTTGGGAATTGAGATGCTGACTAGAAAGTTGCAAATCACTGCAAACATCGTCCTTGCAATTTCGCTATTGGCATGCGGAAAAACAGAGCCCGCACAACATCAGGAAGCCAACTCCGACAAGAACATCACCAACTCAAGTCTCGTGCGTCAATTGGAGTCACTAGTAAAACCCCTCTCCTATGCAATTATTCAAGCCTACGGACCCAAGAGAGGTGCGGCGGCCATCGAAGCTCGCATACGGAAAATCGAGGCAAGCTGCGCTATGTTGGCAAAGCCAGGCAGCAGTCAATTCGATGAATGCAGAAAGCGCAAAGGCGGATCAGAATTGGACTTGATCCTGGCCGCACTGAGACGAGACGGCAACGCATGCGATGACGCAGTAAAAAAATATCAGTTTTACTTGCTTCGATGTCGCTTCTCATGCCCGACGAGAGACGACGAAATGTTCAAATCATTCGATGATCATTGCATGGCTTCTAACCTTCCGTGGCTACGCACAGATGGAACCCTGCAAGCAGACGCTGAACCACACATATTCCGTGTTGGTGGTGATAATAATGGCTCCTCTGGAGTGCTTGATGCAGTCGCCCTGATAGAGGTTGAAAGCGCTGGGCAACGCGAACATCTCTGTGGCGGTCTTCTGCTATCGGGAAATAGAGTGCTTACGGCACGTCATTGCGTTCAGACACCCTTCGTTCAAAACGCCATGAGAGATGCCAAGGTTTTTGTCAGAACGATTCGCGGTGATTCTGGACAAGGGTGGGCTCTGGATCCATTGGCATCTTCGCTTTCATCAAGTGTCACACCGGCAATGGACTATATCGTTCTCCCGTTCAAATCGATTACTCCGATAGTGGCTCCAGCGGTGACATTTGTTGAACCGGCAGCGCCAGGGCCTGCAATTGTGGTGGGCTATTTTCAACACCATGACATACACCGGAAGCTCTCGACGTCGAACGATGAGGTTTCGGCTGTTCCCAATTGGAAGCAAGGGTTACGCTGGCCAAAGGCTGGACTGTGCCACGTGATTGAAACAACCGCTGGCTGCGTTCGAATGTTGTGCCAGACGGTTGAGGGCTATTCGGGAGCTCCTATCTTTTCTGAGAACACAACCGCCGATGGAAAGCTCATCGTGTATGGTGTTATCAGCGGAGCGGACCACATTAATGCACGATGCGGCACGTATGACTCTTTGACGACACTTGCCGCTTCAGCAAAAGGGACAGAACCGTAACCTTAGGGATGAACAGTCATGGAAACCAGAATTTTCACATTGATTTCGATGCTTGGACTCTTGTACTTGTTACCCGATCCAAGTCTGGCACAGGCGACAAGATCTGATTCCGAAATGATTGGCTCAGCGGCAGTGACAGATAGCTGTCTGTTCACCCCACTAGACATGACAAAGGATGATGGACAGGATGTTCGAACGGAAAGTGCGCTTGGACTAGCCGGTGGCAGTTTTCTGGCCGGAATGGCTGGCGATTTGGTTACGGCCGGCCTGGATTCGTTAGGAGCTGCACTGGAAGAGGCTTCACGGGAAAAGGGCTTCAGTGTCTTAGGAACTACATCGTTTGCCTACTATCGAATTGATAAGCCCGATGCGTCGACATTCAACCAGATTAAAGTTACTTCTGCGCTAACCCCCGGGGCATCCAAATGCCTAATTCTTTCCTTCAAAAACCCGACTAAAAAACCCGCCCCGTTTAGCACTGACGCGTTAGTCGACTTGGGCTTAAATCTTGATAAAAATACGGAATGGCCCAATTACGGATTGCCTGCAAATCCTGACGTATATGTCGAAGCAGAGCTTCAAAAACGGCAAGATGGTTTTGTGGTGAGGCCCGTACTTGTTTGGTACCGGAATGTAATTCCTGGAGCTCCGAAACGCGCCTTACCTGCAGAGCTGCATGTCATTTTTTCCGTTCCTGCTGCACCGACTGGCGACAACGGGTCGGGAACCGTCTTTGCACTAGCAAGAATCAGGTTTCCGAATATCTCACCTGGGACAGTTTTGGTTGCGAATGACCTTAAGTCCTTTTCCAGTTCAATTCTTCTAGAGCGTGTAACTACAGGTTCACCAGAAACCGTTAGACAACAACTGACCGCTGCGCTAGCCAACCTTGAAGCAAACACCAAAAGCATCGCAACTCTTGAAAAGGCATTAAAGAGAGCAAAAGCGATCGCAGAAGAGGCAGACGCAACGCAGGAAGAAAAAACAAATGTTATCGCCATCGGAGATCAGCTGGATGAAGCGAAGGCTGAAACAAAAAAACTGCAGTACTTCAATGATAAGGCACTAAAAATGTCATATCCTATTCCTGTCGGCTCTACCAATGTACAAGTTCGACTTACGATTATCCGCAACGCAAACAAATTTGGACTCGCTGTAGCCAAAGCGCTTCAAGCGCGCTCTAAGACGCTTGGAGAAGCGGTTACAAATCGTCTGGCACCACAAACCAGAGCAAGCGCATGGACAGCCGCAGACACGAACTACGTGACCGCGATGACAGCCGTCGAGAATGCTCAACGCAGTTTGGATATTGCAATCGCGAAGGGAGACGCCACCGAAATATTTGCCGCACAAATCGCTTTGAAGAATGCGAAGGCTGCTGCTAATGCAGCAGCGGCAGCCAGTGATCGGCCGATCCCATATCCAAACCTAATTTAGTCGCGTAGCCCGGGTCACGCTCCACCGACCCGGGGAACATACGCCGTGATGATCGGCATTCAATCGCGACTATGGCTGTTTTAATTATTGCGCCATGGAAATTTCGCGATGGACGTTTAGAACCCGGGTCGGTGGAGCGTGACCCGGGC
>JBOHYG010000164.1:0-4138 GCA_050737875.1 Arenimonas sp.
TGAGCTAAGCACCCTAGCGAGTCGCTTAGTTTACAGCATCCTTAAGGGCTTTACCAGCTTTGAAAGCAGGATTTTTCGAAGCCTTGATTTTGATGGTCGCACCGGTTTGTGGGTTACGGCCTTGACGAGCAGCACGTTTGCGTACAGAGAAAGTACCAAAACCTACGAGGGTAATGGTGTCGCCTTTCTTGAGGGCTTTCTTGATGACTTCGATTACGGCGTCAACTGCACCAGCAGCATCGGCTTTCGACAGTTCAGCGGCGTCTGCAACGGCGCCAACGAATTCAGCTTTGTTCATTATTAACTCCCTGTGCGATTTGTGTTCGCAATATTTTTATAAATTAGTTGTGTTCGAAGAAAACAACATCTAATCCACCTGAGCCGCAACGCAAGAACACTTGCGTTTCGGTTGATGCAATTTATACCAGTGCTTTTTTACATAAGCAAGCACTGAGAGCCATATTTTTCGCGGCTCTCAGTAAATTTTGAGTTTTGCTTAATGTCGTAACGTGTTCGGATCAGAATCGCGGCCAGTATTTTCGGCCGATTCCTTGACAGCGCTAGTCGATTCTGTTGTAGGCGACAAAGGCTGCACCAGCGCTACACCCAGCACTTCATCGATCCACTTAACTGGAATAATCTCAAGGTCTTGCGTGACGTTCTTCGGAATATCGGCAAGATCTTTTTTGTTTTCCAAGGGAATCAAAACCGTTTTTATGCCGCCACGCAGCGCAGCAAGCAGCTTTTCTTTCAGTCCGCCGATCGGCAACACCCGACCACGCAGGGTGATTTCGCCGGTCATCGCGACATCTGCCCGAACCGGCACGCCCGACAATGCCGAGACCAAAGCAGTCACCATTGCGATGCCTGCGCTAGGTCCGTCTTTCGGCGTTGCGCCTTCCGGTACGTGAACATGGATATCGAATTTGTTGTGGAACTCGGTATCGAGACCCAAGGCTTCGGATCGCGAACGCACCACGGTATGCGCGGCTTTGACCGACTCCTGCATTACGTCGCCGAGTTGTCCGGTAAGGATTAATTGCCCCTTGCCAGGCATCAAAGTTGCTTCGATTTGCAGCAAATCACCACCGACTTCAGTCCATGCCAGGCCGGTAACCAAACCGACTTCGCTTTTTTCTTCCGCCAATCCGAAATCGAAACGTTGAACACCCAAATACTTGTCCAGGTTTTCGGAGGATACTTTGACGACTGCCATTTTCTTGGCGGCCTTGCCGTCTTTTTTGACTTGCTTGGGTTTCGGACCTGCGAGTGCGATTTCCTTGACTACTTTGCGCGCGATTTTGGCTATCTCACGCTCCAGGTTACGTACGCCGGATTCGCGGGTGTAATAACGAATGATGTCGCGCAAGGCGTCATCCTGGATTTTCAACTCGCCTTCTTTCAGGCCATTGCCTTTCAGTTGTTTCGGCAACAAATAACGCTGCGCGATGTTCAGCTTTTCTTCCTCGGTATAACCAGGAATCCGGATGACTTCCATTCGGTCGAGTAACGGGCCGGGAATATTGAGTGAGTTGGCCGTCGCGATGAACATTACTTCCGACAAGTCCAGATCGACTTCCAGATAATGGTCATTGAAGGTGTGGTTTTGTTCCGGATCCAGCACTTCAAGCAAGGCAGACGATGGATCTCCACGGAAATCCATGCTCATCTTGTCGATTTCATCGAGTACGAACAATGGATTATTGGTACCGACTTTATTCAAGTTTTGCACGATGCGACCAGGCATCGAACCGATATAGGTACGACGGTGACCGCGAATTTCAGCCTCATCGCGCACACCACCAAGACTCATGCGGATGAATTTACGATTGGTGGCCTTGGCGATGCTTTGTCCTAGCGATGTCTTACCAACACCGGGAGGACCGACCAGACACAAAATAGGACCGTGCATCTTTTTCACGCGCGACTGCACTGCCAAATATTCCAGGATTCGGTCTTTCACTTTTTCCAGGCCGTAATGATCGGCATCCAGAACTTTCTGGGCTTCCTTCAAATCCTTGCGAACTTTGCTGCTCTTCTTCCATGGCACGCCGGTCAGCCAGTCCAGGTAATTTCGGACTACGGTTGCTTCGGCCGACATCGGCGACATTTGCTTCAACTTATTGAGCTCGGCTTTTGCTTTCGCTTCAATTTCCTTGCTCATGCCGGCATTGGCGATTTTCTTCGCCAATTCTTCCAGCTCGTTCGGCGCCTCGTCGCTCTCGCCGAGTTCCTTTTGAATGGCTTTCATCTGTTCATTCAAATAGTACTCGCGCTGGCTTTTTTCCATTTGCGATTTGACGCGGCCGCGAATGCGTTTTTCGATTTGTTGCACATCGATCTCGCCGTCGACCAAACCGATCAACATTTCCAGACGCTCGCCCACATTCAATGTCTCGAGCAATGTCTGCTTGTCGACCAGGCGGGTACTCAAATGCGCCGACACGGTATCGGCAAAACGGCTTGGATCATCAATGCCGGATAAAGTACTGAGCAATTCCGGCGGAAGCTTGCGATTGGTCTTGACGTATTGCTCGAACAGCGACATCAGCGAACGCTGCGTCACATCCAGTTCGCGCGGATCACGGTCAAATATCGAATCGACCGTTTCCGCAGTACCGGTCATCGCGGTTTCGCGTTCGGAAAAGCCTGTCATACGGATACGCGTAGTCCCTTCGACCAGCACCTTGATCGTGCCATCCGGCAACTTCAATAATTGCAGTACCGTGGCTAGGGTGCCGATCGTGTACAAATCTTCGGCTGCCGGGTCGTCGGTGTCCGGGCTTTTTTGAGCCAACAATAAGATTTGCTTGTCTGCGGCCATGGCCAGATCAAGTGCCTTGATCGAACGCTCGCGACCGACGAACAATGGAATCACCATGTGCGGATAAACCACTACGTCGCGCAGCGGCAAAACGGGCAGATCTAATAGGGTTGTGGCTTTAACTTCCATTGTTTTCTCCAATTCTCTATGCCGTTATGGGGATGCCTTGGTCAAATGCAAGTTACGCTTTCAAAACACACAAAGAAAAACGGGCCGATTGTGTCGGCCCGTTTTAAGTTTTGTACACATTCGGGCCTTAGTCGCCGGACGCTGCGCGAGCAGTCGGCGCAGTGTTCGAGTAGATAATGTATGGCTCGGTTTGATGGTTAATCACCGATTCGTCCACCACTACCTTACTGACGTTTTCCATGGACGGTAATTCGTACATGGTATCGAGCAACACAGATTCCAGAATGGTACGCAAACCACGCGCGCCGGTTTTACGTTTCAGTGCCTTGCGGGCAATCGCCAACATGGCATCCGGACGAATTTCCAGTTCAACGCCTTCCATTTCGAACAATTTCTTGAATTGCTTGCTGAGGGCATTTTTTGGCTCGGTCAGAATTTTGACCAGTGCCTGCTCATCAAGTTCTTCAAGTGACGCAACGACCGGCAAACGGCCGACAAATTCGGGGATCAAGCCGAATTTGATCAAATCTTCCGGCTCGGCATCGTGCAGAAGCTTGCCGGTGTCGGCTTTACGCTCCTGACTTTTCACCTTGGCACCGAAACCGATACCGCCGGCTTCGGTTGAACGTTGCTGAATGATCTTGTCGAGGCCTGCGAAAGCACCACCGCAGATAAACAGCATGTTGCGGGTATCAACTTGCAGGAATTCCTGTTGCGGGTGTTTGCGGCCACCTTGCGGCGGAACCGAAGCAACAGTACCTTCGATCAATTTCAACAATGCCTGCTGAACGCCTTCACCGGAAACATCGCGAGTAATCGACGGATTTTCGGATTTACGCGAAATCTTGTCGATTTCATCGATGTAAACAATGCCGCTTTGCGCTTTCTCGACATCGTAATCGCATTTCTGCAGCAGCTTCTGGATGATGTTTTCGACGTCTTCACCGACATAACCGGCTTCGGTCAAGGTCGTGGCATCGGCAATCGTGAATGGCACATTGAGCAAACGTGCCAAAGTTTCAGCCAGCAATGTCTTGCCCGAACCGGTAGGTCCGATCAGCAAAATATTCGATTTGGCCAATTCGATATCGTCGTTTTTCTGACGCGATTCAATGCGCTTGTAATGGTTGTAAACGGCAACCGACAGCGTTTTCTTGGCGCGCGGTTGTCCGACCACGTATTGAT
>JBOHYG010000165.1:0-1705 GCA_050737875.1 Arenimonas sp.
GGTGTAATTCGTACAATCAGTAGCACCTCCAGCCCAACCACTTACACCGACCAATGCATACCCTGCAGGAAGTCCAATTCCACCACCTCCGCCGCCATCAGCTTCAGGCTGCGGATAACCATCCAGAGGGTTGCTCATGTCTACAACCGGTTCTCCTACATACACAATTTGCCATGTAGTTATGGGGGTGGAAGATGAACAGAAACCACCTGGTGTCAACGTGGTTCCAGTGACTTGCTTCATTTTTGACAAGCGGTGACCGCTCGGCCTTTTCACCATCACATCAAAATAGTAGCGAGTTCCATCAGGCGACGTCGCCACGAAGCCTTGACCTGTGCCACCTGAAACCAGAGCAGGCAGACACTCTATAAGCCAATGTGATTTTGTAGTCCAACGTGCAGGTGAAGACGACTTGTTTTGACTGGTTGCAGTTGTTAGCAGTAAATCCTCGTCTACTTCTTCAGGCACATGCAAACGATAACCTTGCCAATAATCCCGAGCATCGAATTGTCCGCCTCCAGAATGACTCGTTGGTGGCGCACCTGTGCCATCTGAACAGCGGCTGTTTGGATTCGTACCATCAGAAATCCAGCCTAATTCATTTGCGAATATTCCGGACAAATGAGGAACATCCAGCTCCCAATCGCCCATTGATTCCAAAGGATAGAAGCCATCTTCCGTGTCAACTTTTCTCACACGAGTAAGTTGTACTTTCAGTCCACTATTTCCGGGAATATCGATATCAGTTGCACTAAAGCTGGTGTCACCACCGTAAAAGTCGACCTGCTCACCAAACATGCCATTTCCAAGAGCGCCAATTGCCTCTGATGGTTTACGCATGCGTTTTGCTTCAACGTCTGGCGTAGATGCATTCAAGTTACTGGTTTGCGCGAATGCCGTTGTTACAAATAAATAAGCAAGCAAAAGCCCGAGTAATCGACTAGAAGAAAAATACATAAAAATCCTGGAAAGACAGCTGTTGGTAATCGCGCAAACATCCGATCAGCCACTGCTGAACGGAGGGCAAACAAAAAGCACAGCTTCCGCTGTGCTTCGAAGGTCGCCATTTTAAGGGTTGCCTTGAACCTGAACAAGGAAATTCAGCTGCCAATCGCGAAAACTGCTTTTTTCCGTTCGTTTGAACCAATGCTGTTAACTGCGTCACAAAAAACCCCGCCGAAGCGGGGTTTTGTTTTCTGCAGAATGAAGCGCCTGGATTAGAAATCCATACCGCCCATGCCACCCATGCCGCCGCCGTGTCCGCCGCCGCCATGTGCTTCTTCTTTCTTCGGGGCTTCTGCCACCATGCATTCGGTGGTGATCATCAAACCGGCAATCGACGCTGCGTTTTGCAAGGCAGTGCGGGTTACCTTGGTTGGATCCAGAATACCCATGGCCACCATGTCGCCGTATTCGCTGGTCGCTGCGTTATAGCCGTAATTGCCGTCGCCGGCTTTCACTGCATTCAACACGACCGAAGGCTCTTCGCCGCAGTTGGCAACGATTTCACGCAATGGAGCTTCCATCGCACGCAGTGCAATTTGTACGCCGACGTTTTGGTCATCGTTGGCACCTTTCAGTGAACCGATGGCTGTCAGTGCACGAATCAGTGCCACGCCGCCGCCAGGAACGATACCTTCTTCAACCGCAGCGCGGGTAGCGTGCAGGGCATCTTCAACGCGGGCTTTCTTTTCTTTCATTTCGA
>JBOHYG010000166.1:0-30656 GCA_050737875.1 Arenimonas sp.
AGGCCAAGCACCAATGTTATTGATGTCCAGCGAACTGAGTTCAAATTTCTTCTTACTCATTGTGCAGTCTCCCCACTGGAACCGGAATCCAAGTCACATTCATCGGTAGATTGCTCTTCTGTCGTCGGCGCTGCTGCTGTTGCCGGTGCTGCTGGTGCTGCAGCAACCGGAGCCGCTCCGGCAGTTGCACCCTCTTCAGCTTTCGCTGTCGTATTTGGGTTGCGGATCGTGGTCACCAAAGTAAATTGGTATGGCAATCCTTTATCCCCGCCTTTCGCCTCGATGATGGTCAGGTCGGGCTGACCCATCCAACCAGACACTTGCAAATTTCTCATGTAGGCACTGACGCGGGCATTGGATTGCGAACTTCCGTTGATCGTCAGCTTGCTACCATCTTGTTCAATGCCGCTCAGTTTCACGCCATCCGGAATCGTGCGTACCAGATCGTCAAACAAATGCACCATCAGCGAGCGGCGACCTTGCAGACATTCGATCGCTTTTTTCCGCGATAGAAGATCGGCTTTTTTCTTGTCGAGATCCTGGATTTCCAGTAGCTGTCTCTCAATGGTTGCAATTTCTTCGTTCAGATAGGCATTGCGATTATTCTGCCCACTGATCTGACCGTTGTAATACATCACGACCAAGAAACTCAGACCGACTGCAATCGCTGCCGCCAAACCCAACATGGTGCCGAATTCTTTTTGTTTTTGTTTGCGGCGCTCGGCGCGCCACGGCAATAAATTTATCTTGGCCATTAGTCAAAGCTCCTCAGCGCGAGGCCACAAGCAATCATCAAGGCAGGGGCATCCTGTGCCAATGCATGCGCTTGAACTCTTGGACCTAGTGACATATTGGCTAGTGGATTTGCCATGACGGTAGGAACCCCGATTTGCTCTTCAACCAACTGTGCGATTCCGTTGATCGAAGCACAACCGCCTGCCAATACAATTTGATCGACGCGATTGAAGTCACTACCGGCATAGAAGAACTGCAACAGTCGACTGACTTGCTGCACCATGGCTTCCTTGAATGGCTCAAGCACTTCTATTTCGTAGCTTTCGGGCAAACCACCCTGACGTTTTGCTTGGCCGGCTTCGTCGTAGCTCAAGCCATAACGGCGCATCACTTCGTCGGTTAATTGCTTGCCACCGAAGATTTGCTCGCGTGTGTAGATGCTGCGCTGGTTACGCAATACGTTGAGCGTTGTCATCGTGGCACCGACATCGACCAGAGCAACGACTGCGTCACGAGGCACCGATAACTGGTCAGAAACCAATTTGAAGGCGTTTTCCATGGCGAAAGCTTCGACATCCACGACTTTTGCCGTGAGACCGCCGAGCTCCAGGGCCGTTTGACGAACTTCAACGTTTTCCGTCCGCGAGGCGGCCAGCAGTATCTGAACCATTTCGGGGTTATTTGGGACCGGGCCCAACACCTCGAAATCCAGACTGACTTCGTCAATTGGATAGGGAATGTAGTTAGACGCTTCAACCTGAACCTGGTCTTCGAGCTCGTCTTCTTCCAAATCACCCTGCATAGGGATAACTTTGGTGATGACTGCCGAGCCAGATACGGCGGCTGCGCCATGTTTGAGCTTTGTACCCGAGCGGGCCACAGCACGTTTGATAGCCTCACCTACCGCCTCAACCTCGACGATATTCTTTTCTACCACCGCATTGGGTGGCAGGGGTTCGACCGCATAGTGCTCAACGCGGTAGCGACCGCCAGACTCGCTGAGCTGTAATAACTTGACCGCCGTTGAACTGATGTCAACTCCAACTAACGGTGTCTTAGCATTTCCAAGAAGACCCACGATTTCTCCCCTAGCGACAGGCGCTTACACGCAACTCGTGTGTAGTTACATTAAATAACAAATTTTTTCGAATTGGCAATGCCCCCAGCCAATATTTCTTAAAATTCGTTACTAATGCCCCCTTCCCACTCTCTTGTTTCACGCACTTTCTCGGCCAAACCGGCCACTGAAAGCCCCAAATAACGGGTTTTTTACTGTGAAGCCCTGCACGTTCTATACTCCGTCTCTCAAAATAAGTAAATCTTCAGGAGAGGCCCAGGATGGCCGTTTTTTTTCGACTATTGCGCAAACTTTTCCTTCTTGGGCTGATTTTTGCTGCTATTGGTCTCATCGTTGCCGTCGGTACTTACTTCTATTTAGTACCTAAGCTGCCCGATGTGCAAGAGCTTCGCGACATCAAATTGCAAGTTCCTTTAAGTGTCTACACCAAGGACACTAAATTGATTGCGCAATTCGGCGAAACGCGACGCTATCCGGTTGATGTCAAAAACGTTCCGATCCAGGTCAAACAAGCCTTCATAGCCAGTGAGGACGCGCGTTTCTATGAACACGAAGGCCTGGATTACAAGGGTATCAGCCGCGCGATCTGGCTGACTCTGACGACCAGCGACAAGCGCGTACCGGGCGGCAGTACCATCACCCAGCAAGTGGCGCGCAACTTCTATCTCAATGCCGACTATGACTATGGCCGCAAGCTCAAGGAAATGCTGCTCGCATTGAAAATGGAGCGCGAATTGAGCAAGGACGAAATCCTCGGGCTCTATTTGAACAAGATATTTTTCGGCCACCGCGCCTACGGCATTGCGGCCGCCGCAGAGTTTTATTACGGCAAAAAACTGAACGAACTCACCCTGGCGGAAACTGCGACGCTGGCGTCGCTGCCCAAGTTCCCTTCTTCGGGCAACCCTATCGTTAATCCTAAGCGGGCGATGGAGCGTCGGGGCTATGTTCTCCGGCAGATGCAGAAAGAGGGCTACATCACCGAGGCGCAGTTCGATATTGCCAATTCGGCTCCAAACACGGCTAAACGCCACGAACCAAAAGTTGAAATGAACGCCCCGTACCTGGCCGAGATGGTCAGACGGGAAATGCTCGACCGTTACGGTGAAGAAGCCCTGGTCAGCGGCTTCAAGGTCTATACCACGGTTACCAGCATCGATCAGATTACCGCCGAAAAAGCCGTGCGCGCAGGTTTGCTCGAATATGACCATCGCCATGGCTGGCGCGGCCCGGAAGGCCACTTCGAGCTTCCTGCAGATGCCGGCATGGCTCTTTTGATCGAAAAGGCACGTTCCGTGCCAATTATTTCCGACTTCCCGGCCGCGATCGTTACCGGCTTTGCTGGCGACGATGCCAAGCTGGTTCTGTTCAATGGCAGCGAATACCAGATCGGCGCCGCATCCAGCAAATGGACCAGGCGCACGCCGGCCAGCTTGTTGAAGCGCGGCGATATCGTTCGCTTATTGCCGGATGAGAAAACCAAGGGCTACACCTTGTCGCAACTTCCCGCCGCTCAGGCGGCGCTGGTTTCGTTGCAGCCCGAGGATGGTGCACTGCGCGCAATCGTCGGTGGTTTCAGCTTCAACCAGAACAGCTTTAACCGCGCCATTCAGGCGACGCGCCAACCTGGCTCAAGTTTCAAGCCTTTCGTATACGCAGCGGCATTTGAACGGGGCTACACACCAGCCAGTATCGTCAATGACGCCCCAGTCGAGTTCAAATATGGCAATGGCAAAGTGTGGCGCCCTCAAAACGACGGCGGCCGGTTTGCCGGGCCGATCCGAGTCCGCGAAGCTTTGGTGCAGTCACGCAACCTGGTTTCGGTCCGCTTGCTCTCGGCAATCGGCACCGACTTTGCCAGAACCTACATTACCCAGTTTGGTTTCAACAAAGACCAACTGCCGCCGAATCTTTCGATGTCATTAGGCACTGCCTCGTTGACGCCGATGTCAATCGCGCGCGGTTACACCGTGTTCGCCAATGGCGGCTTCCTGATTACGCCGTATTTCATCGAAAAAATCATTGACCGCAACGGCAATGCCATTGCGATGTCGCGACCCTTGACTGCTTGCCGTGCCTGCACGCAACGGACATCGATGGATCTGCGCACGGCGACCATTGTCGATGGTTTTGATTTCAGCGCTGGCGGACCGAAAAAAGAATCCACAGCCCAGCAATCCAAACCGGAAGATCCGAATTTTGTCGGCCCGCAGGAAATTGCACTCGCGCCACGCGCCATCGATGAGCGCACTGCATTCCTGGTTAGTTCGATGATGCGCGACGTGGTTAAACGCGGTACGGCTACAGCGGCGAAAGTCATTGAACGCGAAGATATCGGCGGAAAAACCGGTTCCACAAATGATCACCGCGACGCATGGTTCAGCGGTTTTGGCGGCAACCTGGTAACTACCGTTTGGGTTGGCAAAGACAATTTCAAACCGCTTGGCTACGGCGAGTACGGTGGCCGCGCTGCACTGCCGATCTGGATTAGTTTCATGAAAGAGACTTTAAAAGATATTCCGCAAAACGACCTGACGCCACCCGCCGGCGTCGTGACTGCGAGTATCAGTGCTAGTGGTAATTTGTTGCCCGAAGGTGCTGGTGGGCTGACCGAATACTTCAAACAGGAAGATTACGACCGCCTGATTTCCAGCGGATATAACTGGGAAGTACCGGGCGGCGAAAAAACCGACTTCGAAGATATTTTCTGAATACGTAACGCGTTCGCTTCGGTTGAGCGCGTTACTCGATCAATCCAGGCTCGCAAATCAAGCGACCTTCATACGAAAGTAATTGTCCGACCAGCGGCATCGAAAAACCGACGTGAAATTGGTAATTCCCGTCAATTATTTTTTTATACGCCAGCGAATGAGGAAAGAAAATCAACGGGACCCTCAAACCGAATAGATAGACTTTTCGCAACCGCCAGTACCAGCCCTGATCGATGATATCGACGGCAAGTTTCAAATTTACCGGCCCGGTTTTTTCAGTCCAGTTTCCATCGGGATGCCGTCCCGTCGGTTCAAAAATAGACAACATCGTCTGCTGCCCGTTGAAACAACGGCTCCACCACAAGCTATTTTCCCGGTGACGGATCGAGACTCTCAATGCGTGCACACCGGCCTGTGTTGGCATTCCAAGTTTTTTTGCCAAACGCCTGCCGATGATGCCCGCCAAGCCTTTACCAAAAACCAGATCGACGGTTCCGCTCAAATCCCCGCCATGTCGATGCAGCGATTGAAGCTGAGGATGCAGTTCGGCAATTGCATCGCCAAACCAGTTTGTCACGGGATTCATTCGCTCCATTGTCGGCTCAACTTTCCCTCATTGGTAACACTCACTTCCTGCACATGCATTGCCGCTCAAGATTGGTTAACTTGGCAACACACAACAGGAGAACAGTCGTGGAAAACACTCGTTTACTTCGTCGCGCCAGCCAGGACAAGATGATTGCCGGCGTGATGGGTGGCATCGCTCAATATTTCGGCCTTGATTCAAATCTCTTGCGCGTTGTTTATGTTGTCGGATCTATCCTGTCGGCAGCGTTTCCGGGCATTCTGGTTTATCTGGTGCTGTGGCTCGTGATACCGAACGACCAGTAGGCAACTGTTTTTCCAATGCCGTTTGCAGATCGTTGTAACTGAGCGGTTTGCGAATAAAACCCGCCATTCCCGCTGCCAACGCAACGGGTTCGGCCTTGGCATCGGTACGTGCGGTAATCGCCATCAAGGGAAGTGAGTAACCTTGCAACTTTATAAGTCGCGCAAGTTCAATTCCGTCAATACCAGGCAAATCCAAATCCAGCAAGGCAAGATCGAAGTTCTCAGTCGCCAATGATGACAAGGCTTGCATGCCTTGTTGTGCATGGATTACCTGATGCCCCATCGACTGTAGTAAATCCCTCAGCACTTCAGCCACCAAGGGTTCGTCTTCCACCAGTAAAATTTTCAATGCGATGTGATTGCCAGCCTGCATTTCGCGACTGGCGATTTTTTGGATCGCGATATTTTCGCTCGTCGACAATGGCAGCTGGACGATGAACATGGCTCCCTGCCCAAGACTACTTTTGACTTCAATATTGCCCTGCATCGCAGCAGCCAGCTCCTGACAAATCGCAAGCCCAAGGCCGCTGCCGCCATAACGCTGGCAGGTGCGATTGCCCTCGGCCTGCTCAAAGCGCTGAAACAGTCGCGCCTGCTGCTCCTGGTTCATGCCAGGCCCGGTGTCCGACACCTGCAATTGCAATCCATGCGGATGCACAGCCGCACAACGAATGACCACCTGGCCCTGTTCGGTAAATTTGATCGCGTTGATACCGAGGTTCAATAAAATTTGCCGCACTCGCCCGGCATCGCCCCGACAAAAATCCGGCGTGCCGTCATCGACGACACAACTGAATTGCAAGCCTTTGCTTTCCGCAAGCGGCTTCAGGAATTCAGCAACTTCGCGGATGAGCGCCTTCACGTCGAATGCGGCATCGTGCAAACGCAATTTCCCGGCTTCGATCTGCGCGAGGTCCAGCACGTCGTTTACCAGGTCCAGCAAGTGTTGGCCGGCATTCTGGATGGCGCTAACGCGATGACGTTGCTGAGCATTCAATTCGCTGGCCTGCAACAACTCGGCCATGCCGAGCACGCCAGTCATCGGCGTACGAATTTCATGCCCGAGTGTCGCGAGGAAATGCGACTTGGCCGTTGAATTCTGCTGCGCAAGTTCGCGCTCCTGATCGCGCAATCGTTGTGCATGTATGCCTTGGATGCGTCGTTGATAAAGCAATGCCATGCCCAGGAATACCATCGCCGCCAACAATCCCCACATAGTGAGCGCCCACTTGCTTCGCCACCAGGGCGCGAGCACGACCAATTTCATCGTCAACGGTTCTGACCAACGACCTTCTGCATCGACGGCTTTCGCCAATAATTGGTATTTTCCGGCGGGCAAACTCGAAAACACGCGCTCGCCGGATGCACCGACATCGACCCAGTCGCTGTCGAAATTTTTCAGCAAAAAACGATAGCGATGCGCAGACGAATCGGCAAACGACAATAAGCGCAGACTGATATTCAAATCATGATCTTGTGCTTCAAGCCTAATGACGTCGGGATTTGCGACAATATTTATTGTGTCCTCGCCACGCCGCACCGAGAGACCATCGAGATTCAGTGGAGACAGCGCAGTCTGATTGCGTACGCGAGCTGCATCGAATACCACCAAACCCTTGCTCGTACTGACCAGCGCTATTCCGTTTTCGGTAAGCAATGCCGGTTGCAAATCAAATTCCTGACTCGGCAAACCATCGCGTTCGCCGAATATGCGCAATTGATTCGTCAAAACCGTATAGCGCAACAAGCCGCGTGTCGTGGTCAACCACAGATTGCCACTGCGATCGGGCAATAGCGAGCCTGCTTCTACCGGCGGCAAGCCATCGTCGCCCGTTACTTTTCGTATGCTTCTCAGTGTCTTGCCATTCCATTGAAATGCTTCCAACACGCCCATCCGGTGCAGCCAAACGATATCGGCCGATAGAAAACAAAAGGCGTCGATTCGCTCATGCGGACTGCCGTCGATCGCGACGAATTTTTCGGTATCGTCATTCCATCGCAATAAACCCTTCGAAGTGGCAATCCATAATTGTCCGTCGGGACTCAGCGCAAATTGATCTGGATCGACAAGGGACAAGTCCTCGCTGATTCGATGTACGACCTTGCCGCTTTCATCGCGGGCCTGGATGCCTCCGCCATAAGATGCCGACCACAACAGGCCATCGTTGGTCTGGATCATCAAGCGTACTGCGCCCGGCAAGGTATCTTGCAAACCGCTGCCCGCGGGGAAATGTTTCATCGTGCCGGTATCGGGATCGAAGCGGATCATTCCGTTTCTGTGCCCCGCCCATACACCACCGTCACGCGTTTGCAGTACCGACCACAACATCGGCACCCTAGTTTTCGCGGCATCGAGAACGCGATCAATGCGTCCGGTTGTCAGATTGATTTTATCGAGACCGCCAGCATCATTGGCCAGCCATGCTTGATCGGCATCTGCCTGTGCGGCTGCATGCACGACAACGCCGGACAATGATTTTTTGTCATGCGGCTGATGTCGAAAAACCGAGAAATTTCGCCAGCCCGCCGGCAAGCGCAACAAACCGCGATCTTCGGTCGGAAACCAGAAGCCGCCTTCGTGATCTTCATATACGCCGTATATTTTTGCCGGCGTCTGCGAATCCGGCGTATAGGCAAGTAATTGTCGATTACGCCATTGGTAAACGTTCGGTCCATCGCTGAACCAGATTACCCGTTGCCTATCCTGCCAGAGCCCGGTAATCGGCTTGCCTGGCAACAGAACCGGTTCAAGTTGCGAACCGGTCGACGATATATGCAGCAAACCTTTTTGCGTGCCGACCCAGATGCTGCCATCGGCGTCGCTGGTCAATTGCATGATGTAGGTATCGAGCATTCCGCCAGCGCTAACCCGGGTAAATTTTTTTCCGTCCCAGTAGCACAAGCCTTTTGTGGTACCGACCCAGAGCCGGTTTTTTATATCGACGCTCAAGGAGAGAACCGTATCGCTCGGCAATGATGCGGCGTCGCCATCAATCGGCATGAAGCGCGTGATGTGACCACCTTTATCCATACGATACAGACCGCCGCGATAACTTCCAAACCACAAGTTGCCGTCACGGCTCGATGTGATTGCCCAGATATCGTCGCTACCCATTTCGGGATGGGTACTTTTTCGATAATGGGTAAAATCGCTGCGCCCGGCATCCAGTCGACTAATGCCCTGGCCTTCCATCGCAATCCACAATTGGTCGCGATCGTCGATGTGCAATGCCTGCACGACGTTGCCCGGCAAGGCGTTATCGTCGCCCGGGGCATAGCGAAACATTTTGTAGCCGACCCCATCGTAACGAGCAAGGCCGTCCTTGCTTGCTATCCAAAGATAGCCTTTCTTGTCCTGGGTGATTGCATATAGCGTGCTGGAAGGCAGGCCATCGGCGACTGTCAGCTGACGAAACTGCGGCGTTTCCGGCAAGCTGGCAAAAGCCGCCGAGCAAAAGCACAGCAGCCCAAACAATAAACCTAAACGCATTTTCTTCCCCGAAGTCCCTGCGTCATATTTTCAAACATTGCCAAAATGAGCAATAGCTTCAGCCGTCAGACACCAATGGTGTTCATAGAGTGCAACAATACGTTTCGGCAAGCCGACTTATTTCCTTGCAAGATGACGCTAGAATGCCGGCAGGAGAACTCCATGGAATTGAAGTTGAAATTGAAATTGTTTTCGACCCTGCTGTTGCTGCTATCCAGCAATGCCTTTGCAAAGGTCGAATCCTTCGATGTCGATCCGGTGCACACGCGCGTTGCATTCCAGGTCTCGCATGCCGGCTTCTCGAATGCACTCGGTACTTTTTCCGGCAGCACCGGCAAATTGCAATTCGACGAGCTGGACTGGGGCAAATCGTCGATCACGGTCACTATCCCGATCGGCAGCTTGAATCTGGGCGATGACAATTGGCAGAAGAAAATTCTTGATGGCACCTTTTTCGACGTCGGCAAATACCCGAGCGCTTCTTTTGTTTCGCAACGTATCGAAAAGCTGTCCGACAACACCGGCATTGCGCATGGCACTCTCACCATTCGCGGCATCGGCCAGCCAGCCATCCTGAATTTCACTTTGAATGCGCTGAAACGGCATCCGCTCAGCTTCAAGAAAACAATCGGTTTTTCGGCCACCGCTTCTTTGAGTCGAAAAGCATTCGGCATGAACGCCTGGAACCAAGTCATCGGCGATGAAGTCAAAGTCATCATCGAACTGGAAGCAACCGCAACAAGATCAGACAAGACACGGGAGCCGCAAGATGCCGATTCGAAATAATTCACAGACCTGGGGAAGCTTGAGCATCGGTCTGCACTGGTTGACCCTGATCCTGATAATCAGCCTGGCAATCGTCGGCTTGAACATGGACGACCTGCCGAACGGCCCGCAGAAAATCCAGGTTTATGCGTTGCATAAAAGTTTCGGCTTGACCGTGCTGGCACTGACCATAATCAGATTGTCGTGGCGACTTTTCTCGGTGACTCCGGAAACCGTTCCCAATACTCCAGTTTGGCAGGAATGGATCGCAAAACTTGTCCATGCTGCGCTTTATGTCCTGCTGTTCGCGATGCCGATCAGCGGCTGGCTCTACAATTCGGCAGCCGGTTTCCCGCTGAAATATTTCGGACTGTTTTCGCTGCCGAAACTGAGCGGCTACGATCCGCAGCTGAAAGAATTGGCGCGCGAATCCCATGAAACGATTTTCTACATCATGGCAATCCTGCTGCTGCTGCATGCAGGCGCGGCGCTGAAGCACCATTATCTCGACAAAGACAATACCTTAACCCGCATGCTGCCCTGGCTTGCGAAAAAATCCTGAGGTTTACCATGCGCGTTTTATTGATATTTATTGCCTTGTTCAGCGGCACCGCTTTCGCGGCCGATTACACCCAACAAGCCGGTTCGAGTCTCAGCTTTACTGGCAGCTATCAAGGCGAGCCGTTCACAGGCAGCTTCACGAAATTCACCTCGAGCATCCGCTTTGATCCGGCAAAACTTGCACAGAGCAGTCTCGATGTTCGCATTACGCTGGCCAGCGCCAATACAAAAAATGCCGAACGCGATGAAATGCTGTTGGGTGCGGAATTTTTCAACACGAAAGCCCAACCCGAAGCACGCTATGTCGCGACCAAATTCCGCGCACTCGGCAATAACCGTTTCGTTGCCGATGGCTTTCTGACTCTGCGCGGAATTTCAAAGGCGGTGCCTTTGACCTTCACCTGGACACCGGGTGCGAAACCGCAACTGGTCGGCTCCGCGAAAGTTCAGCGTCTCGATTTCAAAGTGGGAATCGGCGACTGGGAAGACGTCGAATTAATTCCAAATGCCGTGACGGTGAATACCAGGTTGATCCTGTCACCTGTTGCTGCGCCGAGTAGCGCGGCAAAAACTGCCACTAAGAAGCCATAAGCAAGGCGACTTGTTCGGCGGTAAACGGCCAATCCAACTCCATACTACTGCGTGTGTGCTTCAGTACCGGCACACGCAGGCCATACTGGTTTTCCAGCAGCTGATCGCCTTCTATCCAGACTGATTCAAAGTCGGCAACACGCGCCTGCGCGAGTACTTCCCAGGCCAATTCGCATAGATGGCAATGGTCACGCTGAAACAGAATTAAATCTGGCATGGCTTTACGTGTCGTGTTCTGGCCGAAGAGCATACAATACGCCATCGCAAACGGAAGCTCATCATGGCGGTTAGTACCTTCGATTTATTCAAGATCGGCATCGGCCCTTCTTCATCGCATACGGTTGGACCGATGCGCGCCGCAGTTCGCTTTGCGCAACGCTGGCTGCGCGATGGCAATTTGATGTCGCGCACTACCCGCATCCGCGTAGAACTTTTTGGTTCGCTTGCATTGACAGGTCGTGGCCACGGCACCGACAAAGCCGTATTGATGGGGCTTGAAGGTCATTGGCCGAACCTGATCAATCCCGACACGATTCCGGAAACGCTCGAACGCATTCGCAAGGATAAAAAACTGCGCGTATTGGGCGAGCATGACATCGTGTTCGATGAAAAAACCGATCTTGTTTTCAACAAGCGCCAAAAACTTCCGTTCCATTCCAATGGCATGCGTTTCGCCGCATTCGACGCCGATGGCAATGAACTGGCGACCCGCGATTATTATTCGGTCGGCGGCGGCTTCGTGGTCAACCAGGATGAAGCGGCCGAAAACCGCATCGTGGCCGACACCACTGAATTGAAGTATCCCTTCCACAGCGGCGACGAGTTGTTGGCGCAGTGTGAAAAAAATAATCTGACCATCGCGCAACTGATGTTCGAAAACGAAAAAGCCTGGCGCAGCGAAGAAGAAATCGTTGCCGGGCTTCGTGAAATCTGGACGGCGATGCAGGATTGCGTGCTGCGTGGCATGCGTGAAGAAGGCATCCTGCCCGGCGGCCTGAAAGTGGTTCGGCGCGCGCCTGCGATGCATAACGATCTGCTGATGCGTCCGGAAGCTGCGATGAAAGATCCGCTGACCGTACTCGACTGGGTAAATTTGTATGCGCTGGCAGTGAACGAAGAAAATGCTGCCGGTGGCCGCGTTGTCACGGCACCTACCAATGGTGCGGCCGGCATTATTCCATCGGTCTTGCACTACTTCGACCGCTTTTGTGCCAACGCCAGCGAACAGGGCGTGTTTGATTTTCTGCTAACGGCTTCTGCGATCGGCATCTTGTATAAGGAAAACGCCTCCATCTCGGGCGCCGAGGTCGGCTGCCAAGGTGAAGTCGGCGTGGCCTGTTCAATGGCCGCAGGTGGCTTGACCGCCGCTTTGGGCGGCAGCCTGGGGCAAGTCGAGAACGCCGCTGAAATAGGCATGGAACATAATCTCGGACTAACCTGTGACCCAATCGGCGGTTTAGTGCAAATTCCCTGCATCGAACGCAACGCCATGGGCGCAGTGAAAGCGATCAACGCAAGTCGCATGGCACTGCGTGGCGATGGCAAGCATCGTGTCTCGCTGGACAAGGTCATCAAGACCATGCGTGACACAGGTCGTGACATGGCCGAGAAATATAAAGAGACTTCGCGTGGCGGCCTGGCAGTAAACGTTATCGAATGCTGATATAAAGACTGCATGAATAGCTTGATTTCCTGTCGGTCACGGCACACAAAACCAAGTGCAACCATGGATCGATGACACATGGCGCGAGTAGTTCTTTTCATCGTTCTCTACCTCCTCGGCGCTTATCTAGCCGATCAATTTATTCATGCGCCCGGACAAGTCGCCTTGTTCTGGCCTGCCTCGGGCCTGGCCCTCGGTTTTCTGGTTCGCTTCGGTCTGCGCTGGGTCGTACCGCTGGTAGTCGCCATCACGCTGATGCATCTTCTGATCAGTCCGGTGCCTCCCGCGTTTTTTGCCTTTTCAATTTTGAGCAATGCCATCGGCGGCACCCTCGGCGCCTATTACGTACGCCGTAAAAATCTTCCTACCTTCATTTCCGTCAGAAGCGGATTTGTATTGTTGCGCGGCGGCATGATCATGGCCGGCATCAGCGCCTTGATCGGCACGACTGGTCTCTACACTTCCGGCATGATCGATTCGACGACGATTGGTCCTGCGCTATCGAAATGGGCGATGGGCGATTTGCTGGGCATCATAAGCGTCGCACCTACCGTTTTTTTGTTGACCGCTTCGCCATCAAGCAATCCGGACCAACCACTTGATAGCGATTACGCGTCGGTGCGCGAAAAAATCGTCTGGGCGATTTTATTGTTCTCGACCTATGCGCTGGTTTTTCTCGGCGGCACCAGCGGCAGCAGTTACGCGCTGGGCCTGACCGCCCTGCCCATTACCCTGATTATCTGGAGTGCGATCCGCTTTCAACCGGTGTGGACGGCCGCGGGCATCACCGTCACGATTTTGATCCTGACATCGATGACGGGTTTCGGCATGGCCGGTTTCAAACCACCGGATGAATTACTCGATGCTGCATTGCTGCTCAGTTTCTTGTGCCTGATTTCGATTATTCCGCTCGTGCTGGTGGCCGCCAACCACGAGAACCGAATCGCCACGCGAAAAATGATTCGCCGCGCCACCACCGACAGCGCCACCGGTTTGCCGAACCGTACCGCTTTCGAAGAAGCGACACGCGAGGCCTTGAATCGCAGCGGCCTGCCGCAGACACTGGCTTATCTCGATCTGGATCATTTCACGCTGGTGAACGATACCGCGAGCCATGCAGCCGGCGATGAATTAATCCAGGGTATCTCGTCTTTACTGGTTACCAAACTGCATGCCGGCGACCGATTGTTTCGCATCGGCGGCGACGAGTTTGCCTTGTTGCTGCTTTGCGAAGGCAAGGAAGCCGAATTGCGTTGCCAGCGTATCCTGCAATCGATTGAGGCATTCCGGATCGGCTGGGCTTCCAATGTCATTTCGACTACAGCAAGTATCGGCATAGTGACTTTGCGTCCAGGCAACAGCGAGTTCGCCGCCCTGCTCTCGCAGGCCGATGCCGCCTGCTTTACCGCAAAAGAACTCGGTGGCAACCGGGTTTTTATTTCCGACCTGAAAGCCGCCGAATCGCAGGATCGCACCGAAGCGATGCGATGGGCGGTGCGCATCCGCGAAGCGCTAAACCAGAACCTGTTCGAAATCGATTGCCAAAGTATCACTTCGCTGAAAAATCCTGGCGAAGGCGGGCGTTATTTCGAAGTGCTGGTTCGCATGCGCGATCCGCATACCGGACAACGTTTGCTGCCCGGCTATTTCATTCCGGCTGCAGAACGCTTCCATCTCGGTACCCAGATCGACCGCCATGTCGTCGAGCTGGTACTTGGCTGGATGGAAAGAAATCCCGACGCTGCGCAAGCCGTCAGCGGTTGCTCGATCAATCTGACCGCCGCTTCGATGGTGGATGAAAGTTTCTCGCAATTCCTGAAAACCCGCATTCTCACCTCGACTTTCTCGGCACGGAAAATCATTTTCGAAATTACCGAAACCAGCGCCGTCCGTGATTTGTCGCGTGCACAAAGCCTGATCAACGACATGCGTGCGCTCGGCTGCCGTTTTGCACTAGACGATTTCGGGACTGGCTTCTGCTCGTTTAATTATTTGCGAAATCTAGATGTCGATTATTTCAAGATCGACGGCAGTTTCGTGCGCGACCTGCAAAGTTCAGCCTTGTCGATGGCGGTAATCAAATCGATTACCGATATCGCCCAAGTATTGAACAAGAAAACCACGGCCGAGCATTGTGAAAGCCAGGCCTTGGCCGAAATCCTGCTAAAACTGAACGTAGATTATGTGCAGGGATTCGGCATCCACAAACCGGAACCGATCGATGAGTATTTTGCGTCGATAAGCACTAAACTTGCAGGATGAATATTCGCTATTTTTCGGCCTGCATGGCAGGCGCCTGTTGTCTTTTGATTGTCGGATTGAAAACCAGTCCGGCATTTTTTGTTGAGCGCCAGCAAGCTTCCGTTGCTACAAGAACGCCACCGGTAAAGTCCGTGTCCCGCCTTGATGCAGCCGGACAGGCGTCACCGTTTAATTTCGGAAACGAAATTGAGTTCATGACCAACAATGGCGTCGTCTTTGTGTTCGTGAAAAACCGTTTGTCCGGCCCGATGCAAATCCAGCTAAGCGCCGGCAGCGGGGCGCGCAACATGGCTGCGGATCCAGCGCTGCCGGTCACCTATCTGCTCAAACCGCAAGAACGCATTATGGTGACTATGCTGCAAGCGATCGACACCAATGCTCCGATGATTCGCGACTTGCAGAGCCTAGGCATTCCCGGTGACCCGCATGCCATCCCCGATGAAGTGACCTACTCGTTGCCGGTGGACGAAAACAGCCGCTGGGAACTGGGCCAGGAATTCAATGGCGAGTACTCGCATAACGACGAACAGAATCGCTACGCGGTGGATTTCATCGTGCCGGTTGGAACACCGGTGCTTGCGGCGCGCGCCGGCGTGGTGATGGAAACCATTGCAAACTATGACCGCGGCGGCCAGAACGCCAAGGTGTATGCCACGCGTGCCAACTTCATCCGCATCCTGCATGACGATGGCAGCATGGGTCTCTATGCACACCTGAAGGAAAACGGCGCTCTGGTAGCACCGGGCGAAAGAGTGGGATTGGGCGATGTCATCGGTTATTCCGGAAACACCGGTTTTTCCAGCGGCCCGCACCTGCACTTCGTGCTGCAAATCAATACCGGCATGCGGCTGGTATCGATTCCGTTCAAGATGGTCGGGCCGCAGGGCTTCCTGCCGCTATCGCAGTGAGTTTTCCACTACTTTAGATTTCAAGCTTTCGCATTGCCGCCAGCTCACTCCTCAACATGCGAATCTCCTTCAGGATTTCGCTGTCGCGCACCATGTCTTTCTGCTCGGCTTCTATGATTACTTTCTTTTCGTCGTCGAAAGTTTCCTGCATCGCATTGACGATCACCGCGATAAACAGGTTCAACACGGTGAAGGTCGCCATCACCAGATAACCGACGAAGAATATCCATGCAAAGGGCTCGACCTTCATGACGTTTCGGGCAATATCGGGCCAGCCTTCCACCGTCATGATTTGAAACAGCGTAAACAGGCTCGAACCCAGGTCTCCGAAGAATTCCGGCGCCGCATGACTGAATAATTTGGTTGCCATCACGGCCGAGATATACAACACCAGCATCAATAACATCACAATCGCGCCCATGCCCGGCAAAGCCGACAACAAGGCACCGACCACGCGCCGCATGCTTGGCACCATCGACACCAGGCGCAAGACCCGCAAAATTCGCAATGCCCGCAAAACGCTGAATGCCTCGCTCGCCGGGACCAGCGCGATCGCAATGATCACGAAATCGAAGATATGCCAGGGCTCATAAAAAAAACGCTTGCCATGCGCCGTCATGCGCAAGGCCAGCTCGGCCACAAATATGCCGAGCAGCAAATGGTCGGCCCAATGCAGCTGGCTCAAATATTGGTTGGCTATGACGGGGATCGCCTCCAATCCAAGAATGATGGCATTCAGGACAATCAGGCCGATAACCAAACCGGTGACCTTTTTGGAATCCAGAAAGCTGGCGAGCCTTGAACGCCAATCTTCTACAGCTATCGAGACCATATCTTCACCTTTGTTGAAAATTCGCCTGAGAATAGCGGCTGCCCCGCTATTCGCCAAGCTTGCAGGGCATCCTGCTCCGGGCTTGGGATATAATGCCGCCCTTGTCTTGAAGCCCTTGCGGCCCCGTCCCATGTCCGAACATTTGAAAGAAACCCATCGACGCCGCACGTTTGCGATCGTCTCGCATCCCGATGCCGGTAAAACCACGCTGACCGAAAAACTGCTGTTGTTCGGGGGCGCGATCCAGATGGCAGGCAGTGTGAAGTCGCGCAAGGCGGCACGCCATGCCACGTCCGACTGGATGGCGCTCGAAAAGGAACGCGGCATTTCGGTGACCTCTTCGGTCATGCAATTTCCGTACGAAGGCAGTATCGTCAATTTGCTCGACACTCCCGGCCACGCCGACTTCTCGGAAGACACCTATCGCGTGCTCACCGCAGTCGACTCCGCGTTGATGGTGATCGACTGCGCCAAGGGCGTCGAAGAACGCACGATCAAGCTGATGGAAGTTTGCCGTCTGCGCGATACGCCGATCATGAGCTTCATCAACAAACTCGATCGCGAGGGAAAATCGCCGATCGACCTGCTCGATGAAGTGGAATCGGTACTCGGCATCCAATGCGCGCCAATTACCTGGCCGATTGGCATGGGTTCGCGCTTGAAAGGCGTCGTGCATCTGATCACCGGCGAAGTACATCTCTACGAACAAGGCCGCAATTTCACCCGCCAGGATTCCACCATTTTCTCTTCGCTCGACGATCCGCAATTGGCCGCGCGCATTGGCGCCGACATGTTGAAGGAAGTCCGCGACGAACTCGAACTGGTCGAAGGCGCTTCGCATCCGTTCGACAAGCAGAAATATTTATCGGGACAGCAGACGCCGGTGTTTTTCGGTTCGGCCGTCAACAATTTCGGCGTGCAATTGCTACTCGACTTTTTCGTCGAGCATGCACCGTCGCCGAAATCCCGCAGCACCACTGGCCGCGAAATCCAGCCGGAAGAAGAAACGTTTTCCGGTTTCGTTTTCAAAATCCAGGCCAATATGGATCCGCAGCACCGTGACCGCGTGGCGTTCCTGCGCGTGTGTTCCGGGCGTTTCGATGCCGGCATGAAAGCTTTCCATGTCCGCAGCTCGAAAGAACAGAAACTCGCGAATGCGCTTACGTTCATGGCGAGCGATCGTGAAATTGTCGAAACCGCCTACCCCGGCGACGTGATCGGCCTGCACAACCACGGCACCATTTCGATTGGCGATACTTTCACGGCAGGCGAATCGCTCAGCTTCACCGGCATCCCGAATTTCGCACCGGAATTATTCCGGCGCGCGCGACTGCGTGATCCGCTCAAGCTGAAACAATTGCAAAAAGGCCTGGCGCAATTATCCGAAGAAGGCGCTACGCAATTTTTCCGTCCATTGATGAGCAATGATTTGATTCTCGGTGCGGTCGGCGTATTACAGTTCGATGTCGTCGCCTATCGTTTGAAAGACGAGTACAGCGTGGATGCGACTTTCGAACCGATCAGTATTGCCACTGCACGCTGGGTTCGCGGCGGTACCGCCAAGAAGATGGAAGAGTTCCGCGATAAAAACGCGATGAACCTCAGCATCGATGCGGCTGGGCAACTGGTCTATCTGGCTCCTTCACGCGTCAACCTGCAATTGACGCAGGAACGCTGGCCGGATCTGACTTTCGCCGCGACCCGCGAGCATGCCTACGCGGTGAGCATCGATTGATGGCCGGCAAAGTTTCATAAAACAAATCGATGGTTTATTTTGCTTGAAGTGTTGAATTTGTATCTACAAGGACAATGCCATGTATGAGCACCGAAAAAAACCTCTGCTAAGCCGGCCGCAGTTTTATCGCCGCGTCATTGTGCACACGTCTTATTCCTTGCTCGCGATCATGCTGGCATTGGGCATCGGCGTGCTTGGCTATCATTTACTTGGCAAGCTTGACTGGGTGGATTCGATCTTGAATGCCGCGATGATTCTCGGAGGCATGGGTCCGGTCAACAGTCTCGACAGCGATGGCGCGAAATTATTTTCTTCTGCCTATGCGTTATTCTCCGGTTTGTTTTTTATCGGTATTGCCGCATTGTTGGTGGCACCGTTCGCCCACCGCCTGTTGCATCATCTGCACATGGACGTTGAATCCTGAACTGCAGCCATCGAAGCTCGGGCCGTTTAGGTAGACACCTCGAAATTATTCAGGCAGTTTGACGCCTGTCAGCCAAGCCACAGAGCAACCCATGACCGACATGCACGACATCCGCGAAGAACTCTGGAATGCGATTACGCATGGCCTGGGCGCGATCTTGAGCGTCGCTGGCGGCGCCGTGCTGATTACGCTGGCCGCATTAAAAGGCAACCCCTGGCAACTGATCAGTGCGATTGTTTTCACGATGGCCTTGCTGCTTTTGTACACGGCTTCGACTTTGTATCACGCCATTCCGCATCTGAATGCCAAGCAGCAACTCAAGGTATTCGACCATTGCGCGATTTACATCCTGATCGCCGGCAGCTACACGCCGTTTACGCTAATTGGCTTGCGTGGACATGGCGGCTGGTGGTTGTTTGGCATCGTCTGGACACTGGCGGTGGCCGGCGTGATTTTCAAACTCTATTACACCGGCCGTTTCAAGCTGGTCTCGACGCTGATCTATATCGGCATGGGCTGGATGGTGGTTTTTGCAATCAAGCCGATGCTGCAAAACATCGACGCAACGACACTCATCTGGTTATTTGTCGGCGGCATTTTCTATACGCTCGGCACCGTTTTCTACATGAGCAAGACAATCCGCTACACGCACGCGATCTGGCATGTGTTCGTGATGCTCGGCAGCGCGAGCCACTTCATAGCCATCAGCCGGCAAGTCTTGCTGTAAGTTCGCAATAATCCGGAATTCAACTGCTGATGTATTGCGTCAACTGTTCGATTTCCTGTTGTTGATCTTCGATCACCGCTTTCACCAAATCGCCAATAGATACCATGCCGATGATTTGTCCGTTATCGCGAACCGGCAAATGACGACATTTTTTCTCGGTCATCAGGCTCATGCATTTTTGTGCGGTTTCACTCGGTGAAACGCAGAGCACCGGGCTGGTCATGATGTCGCTGACCGGCGTATCGGCAGAACTTCTTCCGAGCAATATCACTTTCCGGGCGTAATCGCGCTCGGTGATGATGCCTACCAACTCGCTTCCTTTCATGATCAATACGGAAGCCACATTATGTTCGGCCATCATGGTGATGACCTCACGAACGGTGTTCGTCGGCTCGGCACTGACTATCCGGTGGCCTTTTTGATCCAGAATTTGTTGTGCATTACGCATGGCGGCCCCCGTTTGGTTTGCGAAGATTACAAGGTACTGCTGTCTATCATATGCCTGTTACGCGACGCTGGATATTGTTTGGCGACCAGGTACAGCGGGCGCTGTTTAGTTTCCATATACAAACGTCCCAGGTATTCGCCAATCATGCCCAAAGCCATTAGTTGCATGCCGCCCAGTAATAAAATCACCGTCATCATGCTCGGCCAGCCCTGGACCGCATCACCCCACAGCATGGTTTTCGCGATGATCCATAGCCCGTAAGCGAACGCAAATACCGCCGTTACCAATCCAATATATGTCGCTAGCCGCAGCGGTGCGGTAGAAAAACTGGTGATGCCTTCCAGAGCCAAATTCCACAAGCGCCAGTAATTGAATTTCGTGGCTCCGGCGATGCGGGCTTGCCGTGTGTAATGCAGCGGCGTTTGTTTGAAGCCCACCCAGGCAAATAGGCCTTTCATGAAACGCTGGCGCTCGCCCATTTGCGATAACGCATCGACGACATCGCGCGACAGCAATCGAAAATCGCCTGTGTCGGCTGGAATGCTGATATTGGACAGCGTATTAATCACCCGATAAAACGCCGCGGAGGTTGCGCGCTTGAGCCAGGACTCACCTTCGCGCTCAGAGCGTGTGCCATAAACGACATCGAAACCCTCCCGCCATTTGGCGATGAAATCCGCAATCAACTCGGGCGGATCCTGGCCATCGGCATCCAGCACAATCAATGCGCTGGAATCGGGGGCCACATGATCCAGGCCGGCCGTTAGCGCCGCTTCCTTGCCGAAATTCCTGGATAAACGAATCAGCACGACCCGGCTATCGGCATCGGCAATCCGTTCCAGGGTCTGCCAGGTCGTATCGGTACTTCCGTCATCGACATAAAGAATTTCGAAAGTCGCATCACAGGCTTTGATGGACTCCGATAGCCGCGAATGCAGGGTTGGCAGGCTCGCTTCTTCGTTATATGCGGCAATCAGCAGGCTTATTTTGTCTTTTGGAGTCATGCCTGAATGGTAAAGGTTTGGTCGGGCCGTTGACATAGTTCCATATTTCCGGAAATATAGAACTATGGACGACATTACCGCACTAAACGCACTCAAAGCACTTGCCCAGGAAAGCCGATTGGCGGCATTTCGCTTATTGGTACAAGCCGGCGAGCCAGGCATGTCGGTGGGCGACCTGAGGGACGCTTTGAACATTCCCCCGGCCACCTTGACTGCCCATCTCAATATTTTGCGCGGTGCCGGCCTCGTTCTGGATCAACGCGAAGGCCGCGTCATTCGAATCCGGGCCGATTACATCCGCATGAATGCCTTGCAAGGATTCCTGACAGAAAACTGCTGCCAGGGTGCAACTTGCGAAGCATCCAATAAAACAACGAATCTCTGCGAAGCCTGCTGATATGAAACGCGTACTTTTTGTTTGTGTCGAAAATTCCAACCGCAGCCAGATGGCCGAAGCCTTCGCGCATATCCACGGTGGCGACGCCGTCGATGCGCAAAGCGCCGGGTCCAAACCATCGGGCATCATCAACCCGAAAGCCATACGATTCATGGGCGAACTGGACTACGACCTCAGCAAGCATGCTTCGAAATCACTGGACGACATCGACGGTGAGTTCGATGCCGTGATTACGATGGGCTGCGGCGACAATTGCCCGTGGATTCCGGCAAAACGCCGCGAAGACTGGGGGCTGCCAGATCCAAAAAACATGGATGACGAAAATTATCGTGCCGTGCGTGACGAGATTTCATCACGTGTCAAAAAACTGCTGGATTCATTGACGTGAGTTTGGGAAATAAAACTCTCGCCGAATTTTTTGGTTCGGCGATGTTGCTGGCGACCGTGGTCGGCAGCGGCATCATGGGCGTCAACTTGTCGCAGGGAAACGATGGCGTCGCCTTGCTGGCGAATGCCGCGGCAACCGCCGGCATCCTCTATGTTTTGATCAGTACGCTCGCCCCTATTTCCGGCGCCCATTTCAACCCGGCGGTGAGCTTGGTGATGCGCGCACGCGGTGAGTTGAATAACCGTGAGCTGTTTCTTTATCTCATCGCCCAGGTTTCAGGCGCTGTGCTTGGTGTGCTGCTTGCGCATGCCATGTTTGAACAGACCTTGATTCAGCCCGGAACACGGTTGCGTACCGGAGCTTCCCAATATCTATCCGAAGCAGTTGCCACGTTTGGCTTGCTAATGGTGATTTTGATCGCGACAAAACAAAAATCCGACCGCATTCCGGCGCTCGTCGCGAGCTATATTTTCGCGGCTTACTGGTTTACAGCCAGCACGTCATTCGCAAACCCCGCCGTCACGATCGCACGTTCGTTGACGCAAAGCTTTGCCGGCATCCGCCCCGACAATGTCGGAGGTTTCATCGTCGCGCAATTATTCGGTGCGGGCCTGGCCTATCTTCTCTTTCGCTTCGGTTTTTCTTCTTCATCATCCGGCTCTTCCGCCAAATAACCCGGCCCACCGAGCTGCCGCATTTGTCTTTGTATCCAGCGTGCGCGCCGATTCACGAACGGGCCCGGATTCTTTGCGTTGTACTTTTTCGGGTTCGGCAATACTGCAGCCAACCGAGCGCTTTCATTGGGCGTAAGGTTTTTCGCCGACTTACCGAAGAACCTTTTTGATGCCGATTCCGCGCCGTAAACACCGTCGCCAAATTCGGCGATGTTGGCGTAAACCTCGATGATGCGGTGTTTGGGCCAGAAGATTTCTATCAGCAAGGTGTACCAGGCCTCGAACGGTTTGCGCAGATAGCGCGTGAAGCCGCTGCCGTTCCAGCAAAACAGGTTTTTCGCCACTTGCTGGCTGATGGTACTGCCACCTTTGATTTTTTTGCTTTTCTTGTTGTGCTCGAGCGCTTTTTCCATCGCCTCGAAATCGAAACCGTCGTGTTCGGGAAATTTCTGGTCCTCGGCCGCAACCAGTGCAATTGGCAAATGCCTGGATAATTTATCTTCGTCTTTCCACTCGTAGGAAACCCGGAAACTCCAATCTCGTTCCAGCCATGCATCGACCTGGCGACCGATCATAAAGCTCGACGTGATCGGATCGACCCAGCGCATCAAAATCACTTGCGACGTCGAAATCAGGATAAATAGCAACGGCAGCCAGATAAAAATAAAGCGTAGGAATTTTCGTCCACGTGAACGACGTGGCTTGGTTTTAAAAACAGTCATAAATCAGGCTGGCCCAGAAAAGGTCGCGCGTATTGCGTGGTTATCCCGCCATGCTAAACCAGAGCCGGCGTTACACCAAGATAGCGCGTTGTGATCGCCGTCTTGGAATGCTCACGAAGGCTCGCCAAATCCTTTAAAATGCCACCATGACCGAGAAGAAATACGATTCGCTGCATCGCTTTATGCTGGAACGGGCTGGCGTGCGCGGAGTCTGGGTCAGGCTGGAGCATTCGTGGCAGGCGATACAATCTCGCTCGAGCTACCCGAGCGGCATCTTGCACCGATTAGGCGAAACCTGCACTGCAGCCGCTCTGTTTACCGGACATATCAAGGTCGAAGGCAGATTGGGCGTACAGCTTCGCGGTACGGGTGCCTTACGCACCCTGTTCGCCGAATGCACCTCGGAAGGTACTCTACGCGGCATCGCGACTTTCGAGGAACCCGTGCCTCTGGCGTTGACACCGAGAGCCTTCGGCGATGGCTCGCTGATGGCCATCACAATCGAGACTTTGGCTCCCGGCGCGCGCGAACCGGTTCGCTATCAAGGCATCGTTGGTCTGGATGCCGACAGTCTGGCGGATGCCTTCGAGAATTATTTCCTGCAATCGGAGCAATTGCCGACACGTATTTTGCTGGCTGCAACTGAAACCCACACGGCCGGATTGTTGCTGCAACTGTTGCCACGCAAAATTCATGATGAGGATGCGTGGCAACGAGTTTCGGCGCTGTTTGAAACTCTCGAAAATGACGAGCTTTTGAATACCGGCCACGAAACACTGCTGTGGCGCCTGTTTCATGAAGAGAACGTCCAACTGCTCGACCATAAGGGACTTGAATTTGGCTGCTCATGCTCGAGATCCAGGGTCGAGGACGTCATGCGTAGCCTGGGTACCGATGAAGCCATGGCTTCGCTGGAAGAGGATTTAGCCACAGTACATTGCGATTTTTGCGGCCAAGCCTATGTTTTTACTAGAAAAAACATCGAAGACTTGTTCGTGATACCAGCCGCCAGCGCCCCGGGGTCAGGCCTGCTGCAATAATTGGTTAAAATACCGTAAAATGGAGTATCGTAGGCCTTGGAACTTTCCGTTCAACGGATGCTCCAAACGTACTCTAGAAAGGGGTTTTAACGTGAAATTGCGTGTTCTTGCCAGCTTGATCATTGCCACATTGGCAACGGCTGCGCCTGCGCAAAACGCGGTCAAATCTCCCCTGCTCGATCGCCAAACGCAAACCATGTTGCCTATCTGGAATGGTTTGAATAACAAGCTCGAAGGCGTGTTATTGGTTGATTCGAGTTCGATAAATCCTTCCGGTCGTAACGTGATTCGTCCTGCCAACTCATTGGCAGCATTGAATATTCCGCTGACTTCACAGCTGAAATTCACTACGGCACTCAGTCTTTCGAACAATCCCGGCCTCGGTTTGGTTTGCAACGGCCAACCTGGCTTGTTCAATAACCTGGGTAACTTGGCGCAGAACTGCCGTATCGGCGACCTGCTCAGTCCCAGCAATAATTTCGGTAGCTCGCGGCCCGACCTGATCATGCAGTCGCAACTGCGTTACAAGAATTTCCTGTTGTCGGCAGGCGGTAATTGGTCGCAATTCAATTTTGATGCTTTCACCGGCAACGGTAATCCTTCGCTGGTGAACAATAATCCACGCGTGAGCTCGGCCACTGTCCAGAAGAAAGAAATCAGCCTCAACGGCGAGATCGCACTTGGACAAAAAACCTGGCTGAATCTCGGTGGTACGCTCGCACAGGCGCGCGTCATTCCGGCTTCACAGCTTACCGGCTTGAATTTACCGGACGAATGGCAAACCAATTCCGTCACCATTAGTGCAGGTCGCGGTAATTTCGGCGGCGAAATCACCGGCTCGAATATCCAGATTCCGGGACAACCCAACAGCTTCAAAACTCTCGGTGCCGGCGTGACATGGAAAACACCATGGCGTGGCAAGTTATCGGTCGGTGCAGATAATATCAACAGCTCTGGCACCAACCCATTCAAGGGAACCGACAACAATCCGCTTGATAACGGTGCCGTGCCGTTCGTGAAATACGAAGTAGATCTCTAAACCAGAAAATTACGGACGTATTCATCGCAGTCAGACTGCAGTAATTCTTCCATCGCGGCCAGATGTTTTTCGTATCGCCGCCAACCATTAATGTTTCTCTTGTGCACCGGTTCCCGCAATTGCACTGTACTCGCCGAATTCGATACATGCGCCGTATTTCGCGACTTGGTTTGATATGGATTGGCGGCTAAGCCGCAAAATTTCTGGACCCGCTGCAATTCAACAGCCGGCTGTGACACCAGATTCTCGTATGCCACGTCCAGAATTCTGCCTGGCGCGACCTGGTGCCAGTGGGCCATCAACCGTTTGTAGTTTTTATAGTGATTCGCGCATTCTTCCTGCGTATAGCTGTACGGGTAATAGCTCGGTACAAAGACCTCTTTCAGATTCGAAAAACACACGTCGACCGGATGCCTCACCAGGTTGATGATCTTGGCAAAAGGCAGTGCCTTTGCGATCAAACCGGCATAGTTGAAGTTGCCCGGATTCTTGTCGATAAAAAATGGTTTCCCGCCTGTCTTCCAGTTCGCCTTTTCGAGATAGCGCCTCCCCCATTGCGCATAATCCAAACCGGGAAGAGCCTTTATCATTTCGAGGTCGAACGGATTCCTTATTTTCCGGTTGAGCACGAATTGCAACTGCGAGTGCACCACCGTTAACTCGCCACATGCCGCGATGCCGTCGTCATTTGCCAATACCGATTCCAGCAGACTGGTGCCGGAGCGTGGCATTCCGATGATGAATATCGGCGTGGCTGTATCCTTCGACGACGAGTCTCCGCCGATTGCAAAATCCTTCGTGGCGGCAATCAGCTCATCGAAGGCAATATTTTCAAGTTCGCTGGAATACGAAACTTCCTTCCGCCGTAATGCCGATGCTGTAGAAAGATATTCCCAGGCCTGATCCACCTGACCGGTGCTGTCCAATTCCTTGAACAGCGCATAGTTGAGAAAGGATTGCTCCTGCGGTGGGAAACGACTATTGCCGTGCAATGTCTTCAAACGATCTATCCTTGCATCGGCATTGCTACCAAGCATGGATAACAGTATGTGCGGCGTGATACCCGGGTTCTCGTGTTCGACAATACTTTTTTCCAGTTCAATTTCCGAACTTGCAAGGTCACCATTGAACATATGGATCAATCCACGCAGTTCCGTTACCTGCGGCAGATTCACGCGATGGGCTTCGGCAAGCGCCAGCCAATTCAATGCCTGCTCATAGCCTTCCAATATCTGATATTGCTTGGCGATTTCAGTAGCCCCTGGCAGGTTCTTATCGAGATCGATTGAAATCAGACCCAGGCAAGCAAACGCCGCTTGTTCTTCGCCCAGGTTAGCCAGTTGCCCGCTAACCGCCAACACCTCATGCCAATCGCTGGATCCCGTCAACAGCTTTTCGGCCTGAAGCGCATATTGCACCGCGGATTGATATTTACCGGCGCGGTCGCACAACCGGGACATTATCAGCCGGATTTCGACATTGAATTCGTCGTCGAGCAAACACTTGGCACTCTCGAACTGGGCGATATCGAATGCGCCCTGGTGCATCAATTGCTTGATTCGCGCCAACCGATTTTGCGTGATTTGTAGGGACATAGTTGAATACTTGAAAACCATTGTTTAAGAGAGCTGCACGCTAGCCACTGCTCGCCAGGAACCTGCGCCGTGCCCTTATCTATCCAACAAACGCTGATAATATTCCTGCTCGTTCGCAAGCAATTCTTTAAGCACGCCAAGGTGGTCTTCGTAACGCCGCCATGCGTGGATGTTCTTGTCGTGTATCGGTTCGAGTAACTGGATCGAGCTCAAGGTGCTGCTGACATATTTCCTGTGCTCGGCTTCCACATGATTTGCACGATCCTGGAGTTCACAAAACGCCCGAATCCGTTCGGCTTCCTGCTCGGGACGAGTGACCAAATTCTCGTAGTGCACATCCAGTATCCGGCCCGGTGCAAGCTGATGCCAATGCCGCATCAATCTGCGGTAGTTGATGTAGTGGCTCGCCAGTTCTTCCTGGGTATAGCTGTAAGTACATTGCTGGGAAGCGAAACCTTCCTTGAAGTTCGAGAAGCAGGTATCCATCGGATTTCGCATCAGATGGATAATCTTGGCGTTGGGCAATGCTCTTGCTATCAAACCGGCGAAATTGTAGTTGAAAGGTTCTTTGTCGATCAGATACGACGCATCGTGATTGCGCCAGGAAATTTTTTCCAGATAGCGCTGGCCCAATTGTCGGAAATCGATTTGAGCCATTTTTTTTGCCAGCGAGAAATCGAATGGCGTCTGCATATTTTGATCAAGCTGCCACAGCAGCTGGTTACGAAATACCGTTAATTCACCACAGGGTTGAACCCGCGGAAAATTTCCGAGAATTTTTTCCAACAACGAGGTACCGGTTCTTGGCATCCCCAGGATGAAGATCGGCGTAATTGGACTCTCGACATCATCCTGCGCCACAGTCGCGACATCTTGCGTGGCATCGATCAAGGCATCGAAACAGCGGTTCTCGATTTCGGTGGAATGTGCAATTTCTTTTCTTCGCAATGCCGACGCCGTCGATAGATGAAGCCAGGCCTTGTCGATCTGCTGAATGCGATCATATTCGCGAAATAAAGCGTAATGAAATAATTGTCGCTGCACCGTATCGACGCCCGGCACTTCGATCGCCGACAGCATTCTTTCGATTCTCTGGTCTCCACCTTCCGGCAAATTGAGGAATGACAATGTCCATTGAACCTGACCGTTCAAAGGCTGTACTTCGACGACCTTCTCAATATGATCGGCGGCAATTTGTTTTGATCCCATATATCCGGCAATCGTGGCGATCAGCTGATTTATCCCGGGATTGGAAGTCGACTGGGTGTCCGCCTGTTTCAAACAGGCGAAAGCTTCGTGTTGTTTTCCCAAGGCATTCAAAAGCAACGCGACATCAAACGAGATAGCTCGTTCGCCCGAATCCGGACATGAAAGCGGATATATCAGTTCAAAGGCCGATTGCTCCTCACCGAGGAAAAACAGGTGAGAGCCAAGTTCCACCTTTTGAATGATGGTCGTTTGCTCGCTCACTAAGCGATACGCATTCAGCGCGTATCTTGTAGAAGCCCTGAGCTGGCCGGTCCGGTAAAGCAATTTGGACATGATCACATGCGCTTCGAAGCAGTCCGGAACCTGCGCTATCAACTGCGCACACATCAATTGCGCGTGATCGTAGTGTTGCGACGCCAATCTCTGCCCGATCTCGCTGAGCATTTGGTTCTGGGGCTTGGCCAGCGTTCCCATCATTGCAATTACTACCTTCGCGTTTGTATCGAGAATGTAAATTTGTCCGGTTACGGATATGTCGTCCAGAACCGCGTTTTCGACCATGCTGATTTTAGAGCAACGGCTTTGGCTTTCGCATAAAAAAACCGCGACCCGAAGGTCGCGGTTCAAGTTTTACACTACAACAAATCGCTTATTAGAAGTCTTGACGATACTGGGCGTACCAGAAGGCACCACCAGGAAGGTCATAGGCTGCGTCGAAGCTATGAGCGAAGGTATTGTTGGTCAGGATCGGTGGATCCTTGCCGAATACGTTACGCGCACCGATTGCAACTTTGGCATCCCATGGGGCTTTCCAGCCGAATTGGACGTCATGTACTGCGTAGTCACCGGTGTGGTTCAAAACATCGCCATTGCGTTGATTGCAATAGAAGAAGCAGTTTTCAACGATGTCGGAGGTATAACGAGTGGTCCAGCTGATCGACCAGTCGCCTTTTGTCCAGCCAGCGTCAAATTGCGAACGGTATTCCCAGTTAGGTGTGCCGTCGTAGGTACCGACAACGTCGGCGCCATTTTGCTCATCTTTCGTGGTTTTGGTGGTATCCCATTTCAAGCGGAAATCACCCCAAGCGGTCGAGAAGTTGTAACCCAGGCCCAGGTCATAACCTTGAACTACGCGCGAGTTCAGGTTGAAGCTGGTAGCGCGGACAACGGCTACTTCGCCGGTGGCCGGGATACGGGTCACAAATGGGCAGAACGACAGATCGCCGTCGCGGTAGCAGCTGTTCAAGATCGCGCCGACGCTACGGGTTGCCAGAGCGTCTTGCAGTTTGACCGACCACCAGTCGAGGGAGACGTTGAAACCTTCAAGGAAGCTTGGGCTCCATACCACACCTGCAGTGTTGTTCATGCCGAACTCTGGTTGCAGATTTGGGTTACCGCCGAACAGACCACGCAACTGTGCATTTGGCTGAGCTACGCCGCCCGGAGGAACGCCGTCGGCATTACAAAGGGCAGGTTGACCGCCTGTTGGGGTTCCGTAGCGAAGGGTATTACAAGGGTCGCTTGCTTGTGGGAAGCCTTCGGCACCACCGGCGAACAGGTCGTTCGCGGAAGGAGCACGGAAGGTTTCACCCCAGCTGTAACGAAGCAGCACGTCGTCGATTGGTTTCCACTTCATGCCGAGCTTGCCATTGGTTGGCGAACCTGGATCAGCATTGACGAATGTCGAACCAATGAAACCCTGTGCTTTGTAATCCGACTTACGGATTGCAGCGGTGAATTCCAGTTCCTGGAAGCCGGTGACGTCTTTCAGGACTGGTGCAACCACTTCGAGGTACAGCTCGTCAACCGAGGTGCCGCCTTTGGTAGGTTCGGCGAAGTTGTTCGAGCTGCCTGCGCCGGCAACCAATGAATCTGGCTGGTTGAAGATGTTGTCGCGACGGGTTTCGAAGCCGAGAGCGAATGCCATCATGCCGCCGTTCAATTCAAACAACTCACCGGAAATGTTGCCGCTGTAGCCGGTCGAGGTCAGACCTGCGGTATCAACCAGGGTATAGGTGATGTAAGCCAGCGCAGCATCAATATCGGCTTGGGTTACGGTGTAACCGGCGCCGCCATTTGGAACCAACATGCCGAGACCAGCGGTTGGGCCGCCGGTGATTGCGAATGGTACGCAACGTGCGATAACAGCACCCGGGGTACCGCAATGCAGGCCGGTGGCATCAGCAAACGATGGACCCACGGCTTGACGCAGGTTCAGCAGATTGATGTAGTTTTCGCCACGTGAATCGTATTGACCATCGTTACGCGATGCGATCAATTCCCAATCGAAGTTACGGTCGGCCAGGGTAAAGTGACCTTCCACACCCATTTGCAGGGCGAAGATATCGTAATCGAAGAAGTTGTGGCGTGGGCCGGCAACTTGCATACGATAGCTTGCGCTGGTGATTGGCACGCCGAACGGGTTGAATACGCTGTTAGCCGCAATAGGGAACTGCCAAGCTGGACCGGACGAACCACTGTTACGAATGGTCAGCGGAACTTCGGCCAGCTGTTGCTGCGAAGTACGCTTGGTGTAGCTGGCACGAGCAAATGCCGACAGATTGTCGGTAATGTCGAAACTACCGGCCACGAAGATATTGGTACGCTTCGCTGGCTGTTGCAGGTAGTTGATTGGTTCGAAGTTGTAACGGTCGGTATTGTTGAACGCATGGAAGTCGGTAATTTGCAGACCGTCAGCCAGGTTGGCGCCGTGGTTCAATGAACGACCACCGCCAGCAATGCCGGCGCCGCTGAAGGTACCGTAGAT
>JBOHYG010000167.1:0-8628 GCA_050737875.1 Arenimonas sp.
GCAAAGCGGTGCGTACGCTCGATGCAAAGCAACAACGGCGCCACATTGCTGACAGGCATCCTGTAAAAGGATGCGATGTTTTGTACAACAAAAGCACCAGGAATATCGCCAGTGCTTCAATAGAAAAGGTCTATCCTGAATGCATTTTGGGCAGAATCGCTGACCGTGAAGAGTGCGCAGGCGATGATAAATGCCGACCTCCGTTATCCAGTGCAGGATCAGCCGTGTGTGCGCCGATGCTCCCTTTTTGTTTTTGGTCGACACTGACAATGTTGTCTGCTTAATCTTCTCAACCGATGTCAGACCGGCCTGACGTGCCACGGTCTTTAATAAGCCAGGGGGCGGGGTGCGATCGATATCCCGATTCCATACTGGCATTCCAGGCATATAGAAGTGACAGAATCGCGAAGGTGAGAGTCCATGCAGTTGAGCCGCCCGACATAAAAAGGAGGAAAGCACTTCCTCGTCACCAGGCGCAATAGTGATGGGCCAGCGAAGAGGGATCACACACGACTGCCCACTTCGTGCCATTGATCCGGACGTGTCCATTCCATGTCGTCCAACAAGGTAGAGGTAATTTTCTCAGCGCCCGTACGAATCGCTATCGCAGACGCTTTTTTGAGTACTTTAACCATGCCACCGACCGTATCTCCCGCCATCACGAAAATGCGTGTGCCTAATTCTCTACCTGCAATATCGGAAGGCTCAGCCAATGGCATCACCTTTTCATAGCTTGCCAGAAAGCGCAGATACTCGACGTTCAATGTCCAACGATCCAATACCGCCGGTTCAAAGCGTGACTTCATTTGCGGTTCGCTGTTTAAAGCATTCACCGCTTCACTGGTACCCGCCGCCACAATTGATATTTTGAGGATATTACTCAGCCCCTTAATGGCAGCCAGTATTGCACCTGCTTCTTTACCAGCACGTGTTAGATTATTGAACTCGTCAATGACGAGCACGCGAATCTTGAATTGCAGCATAAGTGTTCTTGCCTGGCGTTTTTTTATTCTTGGCGGATCATGCTCGCGATGTGAAATATTAAGTGACCACAGTATTGTCGACCAAAATTCCGACTCGGTAGGCGTATCTGGCATCTCAATTAGAAGAATTGGCACGATGGCGCGACCCTGCATATCACTTTGAATCGGGTAGCGATTGGAAAACTCTTCCAATACCGAGGTTTTGCCATTGCCGCTTCGGCCAACCACCAAGACGTTCGGCATGCGCTTGGTACGTGGATGGCTCATCAACTCATTTAATTGCCGGAGAACATTGGTTCCTCGGGTATAGCCGATCCAATGATCTGACTGGCAGTGCTCGATGCGCTCTTCTTTTGGCAGCAACATAGCTTTCATAGTAGCTGGCAGGAGATGAGGGAACTTCTGAGCCGTCATTATCGGATGTCCGCAAAAGGCGTGATCTCACTTAAGAACGGATCTTCATCATGTTCTTCATGGTGCGAAGTGTGATCGTTGATCGGCGCGGCCGCATCGTCTGACGACGATGCAGATTTTGATTTCTTAGGTGCCGATTTCTTAGGTATACGGGTTTCCTGTTTCCGAGCCGCTTTCGTCTTGGCGACGGATTCCGCTACATTACGACGTAATCGGGTGATAGCTCCGAATATAAGATCTTCATCAACGTCGACCCGACCTTCCGCTTTGAGTTTTGAGATCGCATCGTTGAGTTCCCAGGCACTAATCGCCGGCCATCCAATATTGCGATAAGGGACCTCCACATAGCGTCCATCGGCAGGATCGTGGAAATATATCTTGCTGATATCTTTTGGATCGCGACGGAAGGTAAATTTTCGCTTTGCTTTAGGATTCCTGGGATCCATCGCATTAATGTATTGATCTAACACCGGAGAGTAGTAGTTGATATTGTCGATCTGTACCCCGTACTGTTGAACTGTACGGCGGTAGAAAGGCATGAAATCCAACTGAACTTGACGAGGATCTCGCGGCACTGCAGGTGAACCAATACCGGGTTGATCTACAGTCCCCAACACGCCCACTGCCCATTTTCGTTTTGGCGGCATTTGAATCGTTGTGTGGACACGTTCATGATAAATATTGACGATAAAGTCCACGATATGGCGTTCAAATTCTCGCAGCGTCAGTGCTGACTGTTTTTCCGAGTTATAGTTTTTCCGTTCTTTGATGTTCGAAAAAGTGGTGCCGGGAAGCTTGTGAATTTCAATCGCCATCGTCCGCATCATGCGTTCAATATGACCTCCAAAATGCGGCAATTGTACCGGCCGCCATTGAAGGTCAATTTTATATTCGTCGCAAGCGCGCTTTAAAACTTTTCCACGAAACTCCTTAGCATTGTCCGCATGGACCACTCCCATCGATCCCCAGACAGGCCAGTCACCGCCGACGCCCAAACGAGCCAGGTATTCCCGTTTTGGGCAGATCGCTTGTGCAAGACACATACCGACTGAGGTGGCGCTTGGCTTTTCAAAGCTTAAGTACAGTCCCACCACCATCCGGCTGTAAACGTCCATTGCCAATGTTAACCATGGCCGAGCGATGGGTTTGCGATACTTCTCGTCCACCAAAATAACATCGGCTTCCGTGTGATCAATTTGAACCACAGCAAGGGGCGTATCTGCACCAGGGAAAGCACCTTGAATCGGTGCAAAGCGGTTTCGCGCCAAATCTTTGCCGCCTCGCTTGGTGAGAACTTCCTTCGGATGAAGTTCTTTGATGCGATTTCGAATCGTATTGGAATGCGGTGCTTTGATTTTAGCGGTGCGGCATTGCGTCTTTACCTCAATGATCGTCGTCCTAACGCCCCCTTTTTGATTTGTCAGATATAAATCATTAATAACTGACGTAATAACGACTTCTGCTTCCGGCGAGATAAGCTTGCTGCCAACGCGCCGTCCACGCTTTGCTGGCACAAGCGATGAGACGCTTCCTGAATCCTGATAATCCTTCATCCATTTGTAGAGGGTTGTTGCGTTTACCCCTACTTTTGTTCCGATTTTTTCTACAGCCTCACGAGTCCTAATAGGATCCTCCAACAACGGCTTTATCGCTTGAAACCTATCTTGGGCGACTTTCCAATCATCTTCTGATACTTCAGAAAAGTGTGTTTCAACTTCCTGCGCTTCATTGGAGTCAGAAGAGAGCTCCTCTTTCCAGGGAACGATGCTTTCCAATCGCAGGCGCTCAGGATTTCCCGTAACCACATTGGTTGCCAAAACGCTTTCTACAGACAGCATATGTGTGACTTTGTATTTTTCGCCCTGGTAGGCGACAAAGTGACCTGGCTCCACTTTAAAAAACGCTTTAGCGAGTGCGTTCATTGAGGCTCAATCCATATTCGTGTTGACATAGTGAGAGGTTTCATAAGATCTACTCGGATGACACTTTCACAGACAAGTTTCCAAAGTTCAGCAAGTGCTCCCATTTTCGATTCATCTGTCCAATAGGCAGCCTCCAACAAAGCTTGTGGCGTCGTTGGACCCAAAACACTCATCGTGGTTAACAAATGTTCACGCACTAAGGGCTGCAACACCGTAGTGCGGTAGCGCCTAAGAAAACAGGCGTTCTTAAGCATGACCGAGCGTATTTCTTTTTCGGTAACGATTTTGAATTTCCAACCACGCGCTTTGCAGAATTTCACGGCTGCTTTAAAGCGCGGCTTCAATATCTTCCATTTTTTTCTTAAATATTCGCGACGTTTTACTTCGTAAACGACCACATTGATCTTTCCGCCGGCCGACGAATACTCGGCAACAACGTCTGGTGTGTAGCGACGAACTTTGCCATTCCATTCGTATTTAATAGTAAAGGGCTGCTCTCGCAGGCTCAAAACCTCAGGCAGAAAATCAAGAATGAGAAGCCAGTCTCGTTCTAAGGAAGACTCAAATGAAGCAGAGTCGTCTCCTACGCTTACGCGTCCTGTTAAATTCGATTTGCTTGTTCGAATCGCTCGAACAGGCGATGTACTGTGCAATACCGTCATATTTTCTGCAATCCAGTTGCGGATTTAACTGTACTCAGTTGCGTATTTAAATGTTTTTTTGTGCTTAATCTAGGCCTCTTAGAGGCCTACAGTAGCATATTTAAGTAGAAGTCACAGCGGCGCCGAACCGCGCCCGGGTGAAATCTCGCTTGCACACAATGGTGTTTTATTTCTGGATGAACTTGCCGAGTGGGATCGACGCGCTTTAGAAGTTTTACGCGAGCCGCTGGAATCCGGCGTCGTCACTATTTCGCGTGCTGCAAGACAAAGCGAATTTCCTGCGCGCTTCCAATTGGTTGCCGCGATGAATCCCTGTCCTTGTGGCTGGTCCGGCGATCCGTCCGGTCGTTGCCGTTGTTCACTCGAAGCCATACAACGCTATCGTTCGCGCTTATCAGGCCCCTTGATGGACCGCATCGATTTGCAATTATCGGTGCCGCGTCTTGCGCCACAGGAAATGCGCAGCGATGCACCACGCGGCGAATCGACCGAACACGTGCGTGCCCGCGTGATGGCGGCACGCGACATTCAGATGCAGCGCTGCGGAAAAACCAATGCACGATTGTCGCAATCGGAAACCGAAAACTTCTGCCGTCTCGTGCATAAGGATCAGAATCTGCTGGAACGAGCCATGGACTCGCTGCAATTATCCGCACGCGCAACCCATCGCATCTTGCGGGTAGCCCGCACGATTGCCGATCTGGCCGGCAGCGAAGCCATCGACACGCCGCATTTAAGTGAAGCCATCGGCTACAGGCAGCTTGATCGCGGACAGACGCGCGCGGTCGCCTGACGCTGTAGCTTCATGACACAATTTTTAACGTGTATTAACTGGCTATCACGATTACTTTTTGCGTTACTTATCCTGTCACCGTCGTTAATGCACGAGTATCGTCATGATCGGGCTCCGTCGCAGCATTCTGCTTTGTCTGTTTTTACTTTTGCCCGGCGTATTGGTGGCAGATGAAAAACCGACATCGCCGTCAGATGAGCGCCGAATCGCACTCACCATTGACGATCTGCCCTGGGTAATGAATCGCAACGAGCCGCCTGCCGATCTCGACAAAAATTACGGTCGCTTGATTGCATCGCTAAAACAAGCAAACGTTCCAGCAATCGGCTTCGTCAACGATGGCAAACTCTACCGAGGCGATGCCTTTTGCCCGGAACGTGCCGACTTGTTGGATGACTGGCTCGATGCCGGCTTCGAATTGGGTAACCACACGGCCTGGCATAGCGACCTGCATGAGATTGGAATACAAGCGTACGAAAACGACATCATCATGGGCGAGCGCCATCTCAGGCCACTGCTTGCCAAACGCGGACTGCAACCGCGCTGGTTTCGTCATCCTTTCCTTCGCACCGGCCGCAGCCCGGAAGACAAAGCTGCGATCACGGATTTTCTGGCGAGCCACGGCTATCGCACCGCACCGGTGACGATCAATAGTTCCGAATGGATCTACGCATTGGCTTATCGCAATGCACTGGCAAACGGCGGTGATCCGGTAAAACTTGCGAACTTGCGCAACGAATATATCGTTTACATGCTGGCCAAGCTGGACTACTACGAACGCCGCTCGACCGTATTGCTGGGTTACCCGGTTCCGCAAATCCTGATGATCCATGCCAACGAATTGAATGCCGACGCACTCGCCGATCTAATCGCCGGCATTCGCGGACGCGGCTATCGCTTCGTTAGTCTCGACGAGGCCGTTACCGATCCCGCCTATCAACGCTCCGATGGCTATATCGGAGAACTCGGTCCCAGCTGGATCCATCGCTGGGCCAGGGCCGAACATCGCTCGAGCACTTTTTTCTACGGCGACCCAACAACGGCAAGCTGGGTAATGAAGTTGGCGGGTGTCGAAAGCAGCGCCGAATAGAACAAGCGTGCGCATGCACGAACGGCATTCATGCGTGTAATATCTTCGGCACATTCAACGCTGCGAGAATCCCATGCCGCAAGATCCGGGCTTCCCAAAAAAACCTTCCATGTTCCCCAATCCCCAGAGGCCCTCCATGTTACCTCGCCTGCCGCAAATGCCGTTTCTGCGTTATATCGTCATCCTGCTGATCGCCATCATCGCCTTTTTCATTCTCAGCCCGTTTACGATCGTGCCCAATGGCCATCGCGGCGTGAAACTGACCTTCAGCAAAGCCGATCCGGTACCGGTAGGTGAAGGCCTGAATTTCATCATCCCGCTGATGCAAACCATCTACAAAATGCCGGTGATGATCGAACGCTCCGAAACCGAAAGCGAGGCGGCTTCGAAAGATCTGCAGCGCGTCGCCACCACCGTCGTATTGAATTACCACATCGATCCGCAACAAGTGGTCAACGTGTACCAAAATCTCGGTCCGTTTGAAAACGTCGAGCCACGCATCATCGACCCGGCCGTACAGGAAGCGATGAAAGCCATTACCGCCCTGTACACCGCCGAACAATTGGTGACCAAGCGTCCGGAAGTCGCCGATCGCATGCGTCTGGCACTTAACGAACGAATGAAACGCCATGGCTTGATCATCGACGAATTCTCGATCACCAATTTCCATTTTTCGGAAACCTTCGATACCGCGATCGAACAGAAAACCGTCGCCGAACAACAAAAACTGAAAGCCGAACGCGATCTGGACCGTATTAAAGTTGAAGCCGAGCAGCGTATTGCCCAGGCACGTGCCGAAGCCGAATCGGCAAAGCTCGCCGCTGAAGCACAGGCGGTTGGCTTGAAGGCCCAACGCGATTCGGTAACACCGGAATTGATTGAATTGCGTCGTGTCGAAGCTCAACTCGCCGCGATTGCCAAATGGGATGGCCGTCTGCCGAATGTTTCCGGCGGCACCGTGCCTTTCATTCAAGTCGACCCTAACGAAAAGAAATAATCGCATCCTTTGGAATCAAAGATGACATCCGCGAACGGAAATTGCCTTTGTGGCGCGGTCGAATTCACCGCCGAGCTACCCAGTCGCTGGGTAGCTCACTGCCATTGCACGATGTGCCAGCAAACCGGCGGCTCGGCTTTTATTACCTGGGTCGGAATGGACGATCATCGTTGCAAAATCCACGACCCAGACAAGCAACTGCAATGGTTCCAGTCATCACCGGAAGCGCAACGCGGTTTCTGCAAACGATGCGGCTCCACTTTGTTCTTCAAATCCAGTCGTTGGCCCGATGAAATCCACGTGACCTTGTCGAACTTCAAGACACCGGTGGATAGAGCGCCGCAAGTCCACGCATTCTGGGACACCCATGTTGACTGGGTGGTGCTGGACGATAATCTGCCACGAAAAACCGCACAGCAAATTCTCGAAAAATAAATCTACTCCGGTTTTATTTATCCAGGGGACTGCGAACCCCGCGGCCTCCCTTGTTCAACACATGTGTGTAAATCTGTGTCGTCGCGACATCTTTGTGTCCTAATAATTCCTGCACCGTTCTGATGTCGTAACCCGACTCGATCAAGTGTGTGGCAAAACAATGCCGCATTGTATGGCAGCTGACGGGCTTGTCGATGCCCGCAGCCGTTCCGGCTTTCGAAACCGCCCGCTGCAATACTTTTTCATCGATGTGATACCGGCGAATTTTATTGTCCCGCGGATCATGCGATTGTCTCGACGCCGGAAATACGTATTGCCACATCAGCAATTTATTTGCCTTCGGATATTTCTGCGCCAGCGCATCCGGCATGTAGACGCCTTGCCATTTGCTGTTGATGTCTTCGCGATGAAATTCTTTCACTTTCTCGATTTGCGCACGCAACGGTGCCACCAATTTTGCCGGCAATACGGTAGGCCGATCCTTGCCACCCTTGCCGTCACGCACCATGATTTCATTTCTCGAAAAATCAACATCTTTAACCCGCAGTCGTACGCACTCCATCAGGCGCATGCCGGTTCCGTACAACAGGCTGGCCATCAACCACTCGCGGCCGTCCAGCCGCGCCAATACCCGATTCAATTCTTCAACCGACAGTACCACCGGCAAATGCGATGGGCGTTTTGCCCGCACCACATTTTCCATCCATGGCAACGTTACTCCGAGCACTTCACGATACAGAAACAAGAGGGATGACAACGCTTGATTTTGCGTGCTTGGACTGACATTCAAACGCACTGCCAGATGCGTCAGAAACTGCTCCACCTCGGCACCACTCATTTCCTTTGGATGCCGCTTGTGATGAAACAATATGAACCGTTTGATCCAGCCCATATAGGCTTCTTCGGTACGAAGACTGTAATGTTTGACGCGGCATCTTCCCCTGACAGCTTCAAGCAACGCAGATTTATGTACCGTTCTTGCAACAGAAAGACGCTTTTCCGGCGCAGAATTCACGGGGTCGTTAAACGGGGTCATAGTGGGTTCGTATTTCATACCGGGGTCACAATGGCGTGTAACACCTATCATTCAGTTTCCCGCGAAAAACCACTGTCAGGAAAACACTGAATCCCTTGTAGGAAAAGCTTGCTGCACAACCGTGCCAAGGGATACCCTTGCTACACCCCATTTTCGGGGTTAACTAGTAGTTAGATGCCAATGAAAGCTAAGGCTAGAATCGGAAAAAGCATTGTTGTACTTATTGCTGCTTTTTTTCTTGTCTCTGCGCTCGGTTGGTTTTCTGCAAAGCTGAGCTTGCCAGATTGCCTAAGCAT
>JBOHYG010000168.1:0-1417 GCA_050737875.1 Arenimonas sp.
CCCCTCGATGGCCAACCTCACACCCACCTCGCACCCCGAAAACACCCCCTTTGCACCCACCTCGCAGGGCGGTGAAATGCCCCTTATCGCGAGCGCTGGCGCGGGTTCTTCTTCTTTAGTTGCTGCTGTTGATAAAACTCCACTACTGCGGACGCCGACACGCGAGACTTCGCGTCGTAACGGTAGTGCCGTGGGTGAGACACACTAAGCCATGCCGGTGGAAGGCAAATACGGCGAACGCCGCCGCCGTCTGGAAGCGAGTACCGCGCCCGATAGCTTGGCCGCGTGGATGCAGCGTTATCTGGAAGCCTTGAAGGTGCTGCACTACACCGAAGAATTATTGCGGGCGCGTCGGCAAGCCTTGGCACTGTTTTTAGAATGGTGCAGCGAGCGCGAATTGCAACGCCCGAATGAGATCACCAAGCCGATCTTGGAAAGGTATCAACGGCATTTATTTTATTGGCGTAAACCCGATGGCCAGCCGCTCTCGATCAAGGGCCAATGGTTGCTGGTGAATCATGTGCGCTTGTGGTTCCGCTGGTTGGTCAAGAATAATTATTTATTGACCAATCCTGCCTCTGATCTCGACATGTCGCGTATTCCGCGACAACTCTTGCCCGATGTCTTGGAAGCGCATGAAGTCGAAGCGGTCTTGGCACAACCGGACGTGGACGATGTGCAAGGCATGCGTGATCGCGCCATGCTCGAACTGATGTACTCGACCGGCTTGCGGCGCACCGAAGTGATGAAGCTCGCGCTGTTCGATGTGGAGCCATTGCGTGGCATTGTGCGGGTACGCCAAGGCAAGGGCCGCAAAGATCGCGTGGTGCCGATTGGGGAGCGTGCCTTGGCGTGGTTGCAGCGTTACCTCGATGAATCACGGCCACAGTTATTGGCGAACACGCAAGAACAAGCGATGTTTTTAAATCGTTTTGGCCAGCGCCTGCACAGCACGGGCATCGGACAAATCACACGGCGTCACATCGATGCGGCGGGCATTACCAAACGCGGCTCGTGCCATTTATTCCGGCACGCGATGGCAACGCATATGCTGGAGAACGGGGCCGATGTACGGTACATCCAGGAAATGCTCGGCCACGAGAGTCTGGACACCACACAAATTTATACGCACGTCTCGATTGGTAAATTGCAAGCCGTGCATGCGGCCACGCATCCGGCGGCGACCTTGCAACGGCGCAAGCGCGATGAAAAAGACGGTGCTATTTAGCGTGGTGCGCGACCGCTATACCCCGCATCAAACGCGGTGCCTGCACAACAAAGGCGACGGAAAAAAAATATCACGATATATTTTTAGTGAAGATTAGGACTATGGCAGGATAGGCACTTAGTGCCGTGTTGTGGTACATCATGGTTAATGGGTTCCCTGTCTTGCTTAACCATGATAAATGCTAAGCAC
>JBOHYG010000169.1:0-3421 GCA_050737875.1 Arenimonas sp.
TGGCGTCATACGCCTTGAACTCACCACCAAAGCGTTCTGCACCAATCTTGGTCAGCGCCGCCGTCAGCGTCGTCTTACCATGATCCACGTGACCAATCGTGCCGACGTTCACGTGCGGCTTCTTGCGTTCAAATTTTTCTTTTGACATGACTGTCTGTCCTAAAAAATTAAATTATTAAATTACGTTGAATGCTTAGGCTTTTTTCATTACCGCTTCAGCGATGTTGTTCGGCGCTTCGGCGTAATGATCAAATTCCATCGTGAAAGTGGCGCGGCCTTGCGACATCGAACGCATCGCAGTGGCGTAACCGAACATTTCACCCAATGGCACCATGGCGTTGATGACTTTGCCCGATGGCGTGTCATCAGTGCCCTGCAGGATGCCGCGACGACGACTCAAGTCGCCCATGACGTCGCCGAGGTAATCTTCAGGCGTCACCACTTCGACTTTCATGATCGGCTCAAGCAATGCCGGGTTGGCTTTCTTGAAGCCTTCCTTGAACGCCATCGAACCGGCCACTTTAAATGCCATTTCGTTGGAGTCGACATCATGGAAGCTGCCGTCCACCGCACGGATCTTGATGTCCACGCAAGGGAAGCCTGCCAACACGCCGTTTTTGAAAGCTTCTTGAATGCCCTTGTCCGCCGCTTGCACGTATTCCTTGGGAACCACGCCGCCAACGATCGCGTTTTCGAACAAGTAGCCGGCACCGCGTTCTTGCGGTTCCATTTCGATAACGATGTGACCATATTGACCACGACCACCGGACTGACGCACGAACTTGCCTTCTTGCTTGACGGCTTTACGAATCGCTTCGCGGTAGGCCACTTGTGGCTTGCCGACGTTGGCTTCAACGTTGAATTCGCGCTTCATGCGGTCAACGAGGATTTCCAGATGGAGCTCGCCCATACCGGAGATAATCGTTTGACCGGATTCTTCGTCGGTACGAACGCGGAAAGAAGGATCTTCTTGTGCCAAACGGCCCAAGGCGATACCCATTTTTTCCTGGTCGACTTTGGTTTTCGGTTCAACGGCCATCGAAATAACCGGCTCAGGGAAAATCATGCGCTCAAGCGTAATGATGTGGTCGATCGAGCACAGCGTGTCGCCAGTCGTGACGTCTTTCAGACCCACGGCTGCTGCGATGTCGCCAGCCAGGACTTCCTTGATTTCTTCACGTTGGTTCGCATGCATTTGCAGGATGCGGCCGACGCGTTCTTTCTTGCTCTTGACCGGGTTGTAGACTTGATCGCCAGCATTCAGGGTGCCCGAATAGACACGGAAGAAGGTCAGCGAGCCCACGAACGGATCGGTCATGATTTTGAACGCCAAAGCCGAGAACGGGTCTTTGTCGCCGGAACCACGGGTATCTTCTTTTTCATTCTCGTCAATGCCCTTGACCGGCGGACGGTCGGATGGCGCTGGCAAGTAATGAACAACAGCATCAAGCATTGCTTGAACGCCTTTGTTCTTGAACGCGGTGCCGCAAAACATCGGAATGATGTCGCAGACCAGCGTACGCAAACGAATACCTTCGATGATGTCGGCTTCCGACAATTCACCGTCTTCGAGGTATTTGTTCATCATGTCTTCGTTGGCTTCGGCGGCAGCTTCGACCATGAATTCACGGGCAGCCTTGGCTTCTTCCAGCATTGCTGCAGGAACTTCGGCATAGGTGAACGATGTGCCCTGATTGGACATATCCCACACGATCGACTTCATTTTCAGAAGATCAACAACGCCTTCGAAGGTTTCTTCCGCGCCAATCGGCAACTGCATCGGCACCGGGTATGCACCCAGGCGGGTTTTCAGTTGTTCGACGACTTTATGAAAGTTGGCACCGGTACGGTCCATCTTGTTGACGAAAGCCAGACGCGGAACGCTGTACTTGGTCGCTTGACGCCATACGGTTTCCGACTGCGGCTGAACGCCACCGACCGCACAGAGCACGAACACCGCGCCGTCGAGCACGCGCAAACTGCGCTCTACTTCGATGGTGAAGTCAACGTGTCCGGGGGTATCGATGATGTTGAAGCGATGCTGTTGCATCGACTTGTCCATACCGGACCAGAAGCAGGTGGTGGCAGCCGAAGTAATCGTAATGCCGCGCTCTTGCTCCTGCTCCATCCAGTCCATGGTCGCAGCGCCGTTATGCACTTCGCCAATCTTGTGATTGACGCCGGTGTAGAACAGGATGCGTTCTGTGGTCGTGGTTTTGCCGGCATCAATGTGAGCCATGATGCCGAAGTTGCGATATCTATCAATGGGGGTCGTACGTGCCACGGGAGATCCCTCTCTAAATTACCAGCGGAAATGCGAGAAGGCTTTGTTAGCTTCTGCCATGCGGTGTGTTTCTTCGCGCTTCTTGACTGCGCCGCCACGGTTTTCCGAGGCTTCGAGCAATTCAGCGGCTAGTTTGCGAGGCATCGAGTTTTCACCGCGCTTGCGTGCCGATTCAATAACCCAACGCATGGCGAGGGCTTGACGACGCGACGAGCGCACTTCGACTGGCACCTGATAGGTAGCGCCACCGACGCGACGGGATTTTACTTCCACCGCTGGTGCAACGTTACCGAGTGCTTTCTCGACTAAACCGAGGGTATCGGCGTTCTTCTGGCCAATGACATCCATTGCGCCATAGACGATGTTTTCAGCGATCGATTTCTTGCCGCTTTTCATCACCATATTGATGAAACGGGCAACCATTTCGCTGCTGTGTTTCGGATCCGGAAGAACCGAACGGGTACCTGGAGAACCTTTACGAGACATTTGAAAATCCTGCCTTTAAATTAGGATTTCGGGCGCTTGGCGCCGTACTTCGAACGACTTTGGCGACGCTTGGCAACGCCGGAGGCGTCCAGCGAACCACGCACGGTGTGATAACGCACACCCGGCAAGTCTTTTACACGGCCGCCGCGGATCAACACGACGCTATGTTCTTGCAGGTTGTGACCTTCGCCACCGATGTAAGAAATGATTTCAAAGCCGTTGGTCAAACGAACCTTGGCCACCTTGCGGAGTGCCGAGTTCGGTTTTTTCGGCGTGGTGGTGTACACGCGAGTGCACACGCCACGACGTTGCGGGCAATTGGCAAGGGCAGGTGAAGTGCTCTTGTATTTGAAGGGCTGACGCGGTGTGCGTACCAGCTGATTGATCGTCGCCATGCGTTACGAATCCTGGGTGTTTAAATGAAACTTAGAGTGAAAAAGAAATCGGCCCAAACCGCAGCCAATTGATAGGTACCCACTAAGAAGCGGGATTTTACTCTGGAAGCGGCAATCCTGTCAACGCGACAGACTGCCAAAACCATTGAATTAGCATTCAATCATCCGTGAATCGAACACGAGGGGCCATCCTTGGTCCCTCTTTTCGAATGTGGGCGGCCTTACGCGGGCCGCCAACGCTCAAAGCTTAGCTTTC
>JBOHYG010000170.1:0-1222 GCA_050737875.1 Arenimonas sp.
CGAAGTCGTAAGACAGCAGATTTACAGTCTGCCCCCGTTGGCCGCTTGGGTATCCCTCCGTCAGGAAGCCCGCAATTTTGGCGGGATTAGCTGTTTTTGTCAACGACAAAATGACGGCAATTACGACTTCAATGATTAAACATTGAAACGGAAGTGAAGCACATCACCTTCCTGCACCAGATATTCCTTGCCTTCCAGACGCAAACGGCCGGCATCACGTGAACCCGACTCGCCTTTATATTTGATGAAGTCGTCGTAAGCGATGGTTTCGGCGCGGATAAAGCCCTTTTCGAAATCGGTATGGATAACGGCAGCCGCCTGAGGAGCCGTTGAACCGGCACGAACTTGCCAGGCGCGAACCTCTTTTACACCGGCGGTGAAATAGGTTTGCAGGCCGAGCAATTTGTAGGCGCCACGGATCAAGCGGTTCAAGCCGGGCTCATCCAGACCCATTTCAGCCAGGAACTCGGCACGATCAGCGTCTTCCAGCTGAGACATTTCCTCTTCGATGGCAGCCGACACCGGCACCACTTCGGCGCCTTCGGTCAGTGCGCGCGCACGAACCGCATCCAGACATGGGTTGTTTTCGAAGCCATTTTCAAGGACGTTCGCGACATATAGCACTGGCTTCAGCGTCAATAGGAACAAATCGCGTATTAATGCCTTCTCGTCGGCATCCAGACCAGCAATACGGGCCGGCTTGCCTTGATCCAGGGCTTCGCGCACTTTGGCCAATACAGGCTTACGTGCCATAGCATCCTTATCGCCGGATTTGGCCAGTTTTTCGGCGCGATTCAACGCTTTTTCGACGGAGTCCAGGTCGGCCAGCGCCAATTCGGTATCGATGGTATCGATATCCGACAACGGATCAATTTTGCCGTTCACATGGATGATGTCGGTATTTTCGAAACAACGGACCACATGACAGATCGCATCGGTTTCACGGATATGGGCCAGAAACTTGTTGCCCAGGCCCTCGCCGCTCGCCGCACCGGCGACCAAGCCGGCGATATCGACGAACTCGACCGAGGTCGGGATGGTTTTCTGGGGTTTCACGATATCAGCCAACTGGCCCAGACGCGGATCCGGCACCGGCACCACGCCGACGTTGGGGTCAATGGTGCAGAACGGAAAATTGGCTGCCGCAATGCCTGCCTTGGTCAGCGCATTGAATAAAGTCGATTTACCTACGTTGGGAAGCCCAACGATCCCGCATTTGATA
>JBOHYG010000171.1:0-73083 GCA_050737875.1 Arenimonas sp.
ATTCGGGGCATGGGTGCGAATCAGTTCGTGGATATAGTCGGTTTCGCCGACATAGTCCTTGTCGCGATAAAGCAAATCGTAATAGGCAGCGTAAGTATCAAAAACCGCGGTCATCCGAAGAGTTTCCATAGCACTGACGCAACGGTTTCAATTTGTTCCCCGCTTAATGCCATGCCGCTGGGAATATAGAAGCCTTTTTTATACATATGCTCGGATACCGGATAACTCTCGTTTTCAAACAGACCCATGCGTTTCAGCACCGGCTGTTGATGCATCGGGCAGAAGAACGGTCTGGAACCGATGCCTTCGGCAGACAAAAGTGCCATCGCTTTTTCGGCATCGAGACTCGCGTCCCTGTCCAGAACCAGGCCGTATACCCAGTAGACATTCTCGGCGCCGCTTGTCGCTTGCTGTGGAAGTTGTACGCCGGGCAATCCGCGCAGCAATTCGTGGTAGCGAGCACCCATGCGACGCTTGCGTGCAACAAATTCGTCCAGGCGCTCAAGCTGGGCCAGTCCCAGTGCGGCCTGGAGATTGGTCATTCTCAGGTTCCAGCCGAGCCGTTCATGCACGAAACGCTTTTGCGGCTGGAAACATAGATTCCGCAAGCTTCGACAATTGTCGGCGAGTGCATCGTCGTTGGTCACGATCATGCCACCTTCGCCGGTTGTCACGTGCTTGTTCGGATAAAAACTGAAGGTGCTGATATCGCCAAAACTGCCACACGGTTTTCCCTTGTACGTAAGGCCGTGCGATTCAGCCGCATCTTCGATGATTTTCAGCCCGTGCCTGTTCGCGATGTCTAGCACGACGTCCATGTCGACCGGCAGGCCATAGGTGTGAATCACCATGATCGCCTTGGTGCGGGAAGTGATGCGTGCTTCGATTTGCGTGACATCCATATTCCAGCTGGCTGGATCACTGTCGACCAAAACCGGTTTCGCACCCGCACGGATTATCTGGTTGACGCAGGAAATGATCGTGAATGCCGGCATGATGACTTCATCGCCGGGGCCGATATCCAGCGCTTCGATCGCCGCGTCAATCGCTGCCGTGCCATTGCAGACGGCGATGCCGTGTTTGCGTCCGACGGTCGCCGCAAATTTTTCTTCGAATGATTTGATGAAAGGACCTTCGGACGAGATCCAGCCGGTATCGATGCACTCGATCAGGTATTTTTTTTCATTGCCGTCCAGCAGCGGCTCGTTGACCGGAATCATTTTGATGATTCCCTGATCTTCAATTGCGACTTGCCGACAGAGACGAAGCGAGTCTTGTCTTCATCGCCGGCATAGGGGCCCTGTTTGACTTCGATAATCTCCGTGGGCTCGAGCATTTCGAATCCGTGGCCACCGTAGGACAACAGGATCACGTCGCCAGCCTCGAGAATGGTGCTTTCAAGATATTGCTGGGCTTCCGAATAGAAGTCGACTCGCAAACGTCCGCTGCGAATAATCAACACTTCCTTGGTGTAGTGGACTTCCCGGGTTACCGGGTTATGCACATGCGGCTCGATCACGTAGCCGGTCGGGCGATTCATGTAACCAATTTGCTGGGAATAATTGCTCGGGGTAAAAAACTCGATGCCATCGTTGTGATAGCTGCGACGGATAATCAGTGCCAGCTCTTTATCTTCATGCAGAATGCGATCAATCATTTATCTGTCCCGGCCATGGCAGTAAGCCCGCTTTTTCAGGTCAATCTTACACTGAAGCACGGTCAATCAAATACCGAGAAAACCGGCAATTTTCATGATGGATGCTGTGCCGGGCGGGCAGATGCCGAGTCTGGCCAGCGTGCCTGCAAGAAGATTCGGCAAGTAGGGTGATTGCGATGTCGCCACGCTGACGACTTCCGGGAAACACTTGAATTGCAAACCGCGATTCAAGTTTCGCGACAGCAATTTGCTCCAGTTGCGTCGACCGTGCACTTTGATCGTTTCCAGCCGATGCTTTTCGATCACGTACTGGAAACCCAGGAAATCACGACGCAGATTTTTGCTGATGGTTTCATCGTCGTGCCAGCGCCAGTTGAACAGCGGCTTTTCAACGTGGACGAATTGCGCAATCCGGGCCAGCCGAATCGCTGTATCCCATTCCTGGTAGGAGGGGCATTGTTCGTCCAGAAGTCCGATCTCCAGCAGTCTTGATTTATGCACCAGAAGTCCCGGGAACATCGGACCCGGATACAACAAAAGTTTCGCGTAGCAGTCACCCGAGAAAGTCGGCATTGCGATTTCTTCGGTATTTCTCGATATCGCGGTTTCCTTGTAGCCATTGCAATGAACCACGAGATTATCGATATCGGCTCTGCCTTCGAGCGCAGCCACCTGGCATGCAAGCTTGTCGGGCAACCAGGTGTCGTCGGAATCCTGGAAGGCAATCCACTCATGTCTGGTATTACGGATTCCTGCGTTTCTTGCCGCCTGCGCACCGGCCGACCTTTCGAGGCGAATACAGCTGACTCCACGCGAAGCATATGTCATTGCAACATCGTATGTCTGATCATCGGAGCCGTCGTCAACCACGATAATTTCCCGGGGGGCATGCGTCTGCGCGAGCACCGATTCAAGGCAGGCCGGCAACAACCTGGCGCGATTTCGTGCGGGTATTACAACGGAAATATCCAGATTCATTCGCTTGCTGCCGGTTGGCTTGCCTTGATGGACTCTTTATACATGATCGAAAGTGTTGCAGGTTTCAATGAGCAGTGTCGCTGTTCAAATGCATTGTTCAGGACGATTTTATCAGTCGTCCGGGTATTGATAGCAGCCTGCAAAGCAAGCGCTCCAACAGGCGGGTGGAGGCTCTTCTTGCGAACGGTCCAAATCGTAGTACGAGGTAATATCGCGTTTTCATCAGGAAGAAAAGACTTGATAAGCTTTTGCCGCCAATCGCAATCGATGCAAGTTCGTATTGTTGCTTCTGCATGCCGGTGTAATCTTTGCCTGATTCGTCGCCTGTTGTTCCAGTGATTCTGACAAGCTGTGCTTCCGGCGTGTCATTGGAATGCACATCGCGACGCAATAGATGTGTTTCCGGAACATAGACCAATTTTCCGTCCAGGGCCGCTTTGGTCAGCAGGACATGATCCATACCCAGATATTTTTCGTCGGCCCAGGCTTTTCTCAGTGTATCGGTGCGAAAAATCCCGTGGATCAGAGAGCAGTCGCTCAGGAATCTCACCAGGCCTAGCACGCGTTCCGAGGCAGAGTCGTCAATCAACGAATCGCTGTAGAAATAATCGTAAACGAAAGCCGGTTTGCCATCGGCCGTGATGTGCTGTGCCGCACCGAATGCAAGTACGGCGTTTTTATTTTCGTCCAGCGCTTGTTTCAGTTTGGCAACGTAGCCGTCGGGGATTGCATCATGCCCGCCCAGCCACATGAAGTAGGGCGTAGTGGCCTGGTCGAGCAGGAATTTGAAATTGTTCGCAGCGCCGATGTTTTCCGTCTGTCGGTGGCATCTTGCATGGCGATGATCTTCGCACAGCGTTTCCGCAATACCGAATGAACCATCGGTCGAGGCGTTATCCGACACCAGTAGCACCTGGCATTGGGGCAGTGCGGACTGGACTGCGTATGCAATGAACCGTTCTTCGTTATAGACCGGTATCGCAATGGTCACATCGTTATCTTGCATGGCAAAGCCTGCATACGGTGTGCGCATTTTTCAGTCGTTGAATTCCACTGTTCAAGTGAGATCAAATCCTGCGTTTCAAATAACCATCGGGTGCGACGGTGATGAGCAATTTGTTTTCGATATCTTTATCAATCTCGAATTCGAGCTTCGCACCATCACATGCCTTGCCCCCCTGCGACTGTAAGCGCTTCAGGTATTCCCATACCGCGGTTTTCGGATTATTGCCCTTGCACCAGGGGCGGTCTGGGAAAGCCGTGTCGGGCAGATCTTCGACGATCGTGTCGAAGACCAGGCAGTAGCAACCTGGGCTGGTCAGCGGCGCGTAGGCTTCCAATTCGGCAAGTACATGTTCGTGGGTGTGGTTGGAGTCGAGTATGACCATGACTGTTTTGTACTTGCTGGCCACTTCGCGAACCTGCGCGATAGTTTCAGGCGAGATCGATGAACCTTCGATCATCTCGATCCGGTGCGCCATCGGATGCGCTTCGATCGCTGCACGATTGTGCGCGCGGATGTCGATATCGATGCCAAGCACCTTGCGACGCGTCGCTTTGGGATCCAATGTAGTACCTGATTCGACTGCATCGCAGTAGTCGAGCAAAGCCAGCACCGATGCACTCAGGATCAGCGAGCCACCGTGTGCGATACCGGTTTCGACAATCAGGTCAGGTCGCGTTGCCCAGATGATTTCCTGAAGGGCAACCATATCAATCGGTGTCTGGATGATTGGCCTGCCCAATGCAGAAAAGTTGTACATGTATTTCAGTTCGAAGGCGCGTTCCAGCCAGGCTCCGGAAGCAGCCTGCCATTGCTTTTCGTCGGCATACATCGAGATGCGCATCCGCTTTTCGTTCTCGAATTCCTGTGTTGCAAGTGTGGATTTGTCAGCCATTCGCTCGACCTTTTTCTAATTATTCAATTGATGGTTAACAAGGCCCGGCAAGTCCTGCAGTAACCGACGTGGCGTGAACGGGAATTCGGACTGCAGTCGATTTGTGTTGATCAATGGAAACTTTCTCAAACCTGCCTGAGTCTCGAATGCGACCTCAACCGTAGCGTTTCGGGACAACGCGTCGACAATGTCTTGGTGGCTGGTATTTTCTCCGCTTGCGACATTGTATGTCTGATGGCTGCCGAGCAAGGCGATTTTTTCAATGCAGGAAACCGCATCGAGCACACTGATATAGTCCTTCGCCGATTCCGGGTCTTCTTTTACCAATATATTTTTCGACGCTGCGGCAGAGCTGATCAACGATCCCAGAAATGTCTGTTCGTTTTGACCTTCGCCATAGATGTTGGACAGGCGTGCAATTCTGACGTCTTTGCGTTGCTGCGAAATACACAGTGATTCACCGAGTAATTTACTCAGGTTGTAAAGACTGTCGGCATCTGCCCTGGCGGCAATTGATGCATCTTCATGGGTATCGGCTGGCATCGTGCCGTAGACACGGGTTGAAGAAAGATAGAGCAGGGAATCGAACGAACTTTCCTTGAGCCAGTGTCCCAGGATATTCACATGTGCATCGATCGTGTCATACGGCCGGCTTCTGAAGTCTCCGGTCAGCCCGATGGCATAGATGACATGGCCAAGCGGCTCCGATGAATTTGGCGATGCATTTCTTGGCGGAACCACGACCTCGTGTCCGGCAGCAAGCAGATGTTTCACCAGGTGAGTGCCGACAAATCCGCTCCCGCCCAAGACCGTGAACTTCATTCGCGCCATCCTTTCAGTACCAAAGGATTCCCGGCTTGGATGCTGTAGGCCGGTACTTCGCCGCGCACCAGCGACATCGATCCGATCACGCTGCCACGCCTGATGATCGCGCCATCAAGAATCACACAGCCAGCACCTATCCAGACATCGTCTTCGATGATAATGCCGCCCTTGCTTGGCTTGAACCCCTGTTTGCGGATCAGTTCGTTTCGCTTCGAGTATTCGTGATTCACCGGTGCAAAAACGCAATTAGCCGCAATGGCGACATCGTTGCCTATCTGAATGCCGTTGCCGGTATAGAACACGCAGCAGGAATTGATGGTGGTACGTGCGCCGATCAGAAGGTCACCAGAACCGCCGGCCGGTTTGATTTTGACGAAACTGTCGATGGCCGATTCTTCGCCAATCACGATTCTAGAGCCACGCACCGAGTCCTCGATATCTGTCATGGTCGATACGCGAGCGGTAGGGTGGATTTCAATCGTCATGAAGGCGTCTCAAAAAATTTTCAGCTCGGGTACCGCAGTGACGAATCTTCCACCCCAGCCGCGGATATAGTCCAATTGCTCGGAAATTTCCGCTTGCAGATTCCATGGAAATATAACAACAAAATCCGGCTGGGTGCTGCGTATGTGGGTTTCCGACAAAACCGGTATGCGCGAGCCCGGCAGGTACCGGCCACACTTGTGCGGCGACGCATCGGCGACGAAATGCAATAAGTCCGGTTTTACGCCGGCATAATTCAGCAGGGTATTTCCCTTGGCGGCGGCACCGTAGCCAGCCACTTTCTTGTCGTTTTTTTTGCAATCGAGCAAAAATCGCAGGAAGTCGTACTTGATCGCGTCGGCTCTGGGCTGGAAATCCAGGTAGTACTCGATATCCAGCATGCCGGCGCGAACTTCATCGGCCAATAAAGTGTCGACGGCGGCGGTTTTTTCATGCGCGGATTCCTGGTGGCAGGCCCACAACCGCAAAGAACCGCCGTGGGTAGCAAGCTCTTCGACATCCCAGATTCGCAGCCCGTGCGCGGCAAAGATTTTTGTCACGGTATGCAGCGAGAAATAGGAAAAATGTTCGTGATAGACCGTGTCGAATTGTCCTTGCGCGACCAATTGCATCAGGTGGGGGAATTCAACGGTGATAATCCCTTCTTTTGCCAGCGCCGCTGCAAGGCCGGCGACGAAATCGTTGATGTCAGGTACATGCGCGAGCACATTGTTGCCGATGATCAAATCGGGCTGGCTGCGGCTCGCTATGAATTCACTCGCAAACGACAGCCCGAAAAAACGCTCCAGTGTTTCAATGCCGATTTCACGGGCTGCGATAGCGGTGCTGGCAGTGGGTTCGACGCCCACGCAGGGAATATTGCGCTGCTTGAAATACTGCAGCAGATAACCGTCGTTGGACGCGATTTCCATCACCAGGCTGTTTTGATCCAGCGCCAGTTTTTTTGTCGCAACATCGACGTAATTTTCAGCGTGCTTCAGCCATGTACTCGAGAACGATGAAAAATAAACGTAATCACTGGAGAAAAGCGCATCGTGTTTTTGCACTTCGTCGACTTGCACCAGCAGGCACTTGCGGCAGGTGTGCAGGCGCAACGGAAAATACAACTCGGGTTCTGCAAGGTCGGCTTCGGTGATGAATGCATTCGAAGGTGGCGCGCTGCCGAGGTCGAGAAAAACGTCGGTCAGTTCGGTCTCGCAGAAGCGGCATTTCACAAGCGTATCCCCGTAAAGCCCGATTCGATCAAATCAAAGCCGGCGTCTTTTTCCGAGACCATGGCTGCAGGAAGCGGCCAATGGATAGCCAATCGCGGGTCATCGTGACGCAATCCGTATTCATGCTGTTTCGACCATGGCGATGTGTGCATATAGAGCAGTTGTACATCATCGCTCAAGGCCTGGAAACCATGCGCAAAACCCTCGGGGATAAAGACCGCGCGATTATTGTCTTCGCCCAGTTCGATCGCATGCCATTGCAGGAAGGTGGGTGAATCTTTCCGTACATCCACGGCGACGTCGAAAACGTGTCCACGCAGGCAGCGAATATATTTAGCCTCGGCGGACGGAGGTAATTGTAGATGCATGCCGCGAATCGTGCCTTGTTGCGCGGTGTCGGACAAATTGATTTGGGTGAAATGCAAGTTGGGGCGAATCGTGCTGAAATCCTGTTCGCAAAACAGGCGCGAAAATTTTCCGCGCGCATCGGCGGATGCTTCCGTCCGTATTTCAAACAATCCTTCGAGTGGCGTTGCGACAAATTCCATCATGTCCACGCAAGCCCCAGTTTTCGCGCGTCCGAAATGTAGGCGTCGAGGTCATCGGCAGTATTGAGTTGTCCGCTTTCATGCTGCCGTCGATACCATGCGGCAGTTTTCTCGATAGCGGTTTCCAGATGCCATACCGGTTGCCATCCCAACTTCTGTTTGGCAGCTTCGCAATTCAAATGCAGTGCAGCCGCTTCGTGCGGATGCGGCTGATTGTCCATTTCCACCCGAATGTCATGCCAGCACTTCGATAGCAGCGAAACGACTTCTTTTACGTTGCGCTCGTCTTGTTTTTGCGGGCCGAAATTCCAGGCCTCCGAATAAGCACCGTTTTCGAGCAGCAATTGCCCAAGACGAAGATAGGCCGACAACGGTTCGAGTACGTGTTGCCAGGGGCGGGTTGAATCTGGATTGCGGATCTTTAATGCATTACCGGAAATTGCGGCGCGGATCAGGTCCGGAACGAGTCGATCATCTGCCCAGTCGCCGCCACCGATCACGTTGCCGGCGCGCGCTGTCGCAAGACGCGGTACGGATATATCGGTTTGAGTAGCAAAAAAACTTTTGCGATAACACGCTGACACAATCTCGGCGCATGCTTTCGAACTACTGTACGGATCATGGCCGCCGAGCGGGTCAGTTTCGCTGTAGCCATTTGGATTCAAATGGTCTTCGTAAACTTTATCGGTAGTGGCGTTAACCACGATGCGAACCGATGGACAATGGCGAATGGCCTCGAACACATTTATCAAGCCCATCACGTTGATATCGAATGTGGTCGCCGGCTTTTTGTAACTTCTACGCACCAATGCCTGCGCGGCCAGATGGAATACCATTTCCGGCTTGTGCAAATCGAACACTTCGCGAACGGCGGCGGCGTTGCGCAAATCCACGCGGTAATCGGCGACGTCATCGAGGCCGAGCAATTCCCAATGCGATAGTTCGGTATCCGGATCGAGTGAAAGGCCGGCGACATTCGCGCCCATCGATCGCAACCAGAATGCCAGCCATGAGCCCTTGAAGCCCGTATGCCCGGTGATCAAGACGCGCCGGCCCGCATAGCAACCCGAGAAAAGCTCGTTCAAGTCCATACTTTCCACGGTGCCTTGCCGCTTTGCCAGAGTTCTTCAAGTTTTACCTTGTCGCGCAAAGTGTCCATCGGTTGCCAAAAGCCGCGATGGGTGAAAGCCGAGAGTTGTCCCGCGCTTGCAAGCTTTTCGAGCGGTTCGCGCTCCCAGACGCTATCGTCTCCGTCGACATACTTCAGCACGCCTGGTTCGAGAATGAAAAAACCACCGTTGATCCAGGAGCCATCGCCCAGCGGTTTTTCCTCGAAACGGGTAATGCGATTTCCATCGATGTCGATCGCGCCGAAACGTCCCGGCGGTTGCACCGCGCACACGGTCGCAAGTGTCTGGTTGCTTTTGTGGAAGGCCAGTTCTTTCGCGATGTCGACATCGGCCAGGCCATCGCCATAGGTGAAACAGAAAGTGTCGCCGTCGAGATAATCGGCGACGCGCTTCAGTCGTCCGCCGGTTTGCGTATGTTCGCCGGTGTCGACCAGTGTGATGCGCCAGGGTTCCGCATGCTTGTGGTGCACTTGCATTTGGTTGTTTGCAAGATCAAAGGTAACGTCGGAGTTATGCAGGAAATAATTGGCGAAATATTCCTTGATGATGTAACCCTTGTAACCAAGGCAAATGATGAAATCATTGATGCCGTGATGCGAGTAGGTTTTCAGCAAATGCCAGAGTACCGGCTTGCCGCCGATTTCGATCATCGGCTTGGGGCGCACCGCGGTTTCCTCGCTGATTCGCGTTCCAAATCCGCCGGCTAGAATAACTGCTTTCATAACATTGCCTTTTCGATTTTCCAGTCGAGTTTGGGACGCAGCATGCCGGGAATCGGTCCGCCATAACTGTAACGGTTTGAACGCTCGTCCATGGGGTCGATCACATTGAAAGTAAGCGCGTTGCGGTCGAAAAATTCTACTTCAAACGAGCCGGTGTCGAAATGCGAGGTTATTGCCAGTCCGACAAAATAGACACCTTCATTGAGCAAGTTGCCCGGTATTCTGCATTCCGCCGTGTATTCCCCGGGTGGCAGCGCAACGACATCGTCGGCACTGGATACAAATGCGTAACTGCCATCCGAAGTGAAAAAATGGAAATTGGGCACACATTTGCCGGCGACCGATTGCTTGATCCGGTATTTCATCCGCACCGTAAGTTCGTCATGAATGGTCAGGTCGAGCGAATCGCCGAGTCCATGCAATTCTGCCGAGAGTAGTGCGGCATTGACGCCTTCGTGCTGGCTGCCGGCATTGTTCTTTTCGCTGGCGTTCCGGTAGTAATGCAGTATCGCTTCGGACATCGGCCCTTCGAATGCCATCCTGCCGGCATCGAGCACGATGCCTTTCTGGCAGAGGTTCGAGATCATCGCCATGTTGTGGCTGACGAACAGGATCGTGCGTCCCTGTTCGCTGACTTCATTCATCTTGCCGAGGCATTTTTTCTGGAATTGTACGTCGCCGACTGCCAGCACTTCATCGACGATAAGAATTTCCGGCTCAAGATGTGCGGCAACCGCAAACGCAAGCCGGACATACATGCCCGAGGAATATCGCTTGACCGGCGTGTCCAGGAATTTCTCGATTTCCGCGAACGCGACAATCTCGTCGAACTTGCGACGTATCTCGGCTTTGCTCATGCCGAGAATCGCGCCGTTGAGAAAAATGTTTTCACGACCCGTCAGTTCCGGATGGAAACCGGTACCGACTTCCAGCAGGCTCGCAACGCGTCCGGTGATATTGAATCGTCCGGTAGTTGGTTCGGTAATGCGCGAAAGTATTTTCAGCAAGGTGGATTTGCCCGCGCCATTCCGACCGATGATGCCGACGCGATCGCCTTGCTGGATATCGAAATCAATTTCTTTCAGTGCCCAGAATTCTTCATGGGCCGCGTCGACGCCTGTGGTCTTGTTGTTGAACAGCTTGTTTTTCCAGTGCTTCGCACCGTTTGCCAAAACATCCCGCAGCGCAGTGTAACGCTCTGGCTGCTGATGGCTGAGGATGTATTTCTTCCCCAGATTGTGGACATTAATGGCAGATGGCATGGGTTCTCAATTTCAAATCAAATCGGCGAAGCTGCGTTCTGTTTTTCGAAAATACAAAGTGCCCGAGATCAATAATATCGAAGTAAGGCAGATCGAAATCATCAGGCCAGGCCAGTACAGCGAAGTTTCTCCCGCTAGCAGTGACCAGCGAAAGCCGTCGATAATGCCGACCATCGGGTTCAACGAATACAGCAGGCGCCACTGCTCCGGAACGATATCACTGCTGAAACCGACCGGCGAGACATACAGTCCCAGTTGCACGATGAATGGAGTGATATAGCGGAAGTCGCGGTACTTGACCGTCAGGGCTGCGATCCACAAACCGGTGCCAAGTGCGGCCGCAAATACCAGCAGGAAAAACAATGGCAGCGCGAGCAATCGCCAATCGGGCGTGAAGCCATACCAAAGCATCAGAAATAAAATGATCACGCCGGAAATCAGGAAGTCTATGAAGCTCACTATCACCGCACTGGTGGGTATGACCAGGCGCGGAAAATAAATTTTTGAAATCATGTTGGCATTGCCGATCAGGCTGTTGCCAGATTCGCTGACGGCGCTGGAAAAAAATTGCCAGGGCAACATGGCCGCCAACACCAGCAGCGGATAGGGAATATTGCCGGAAGGCAATTTGGCAAGCTTGCTGAAAACGATGGTGAAGATGATCATCGTGAGCAATGGACGGATCAGGGCCCAGGCCACGCCAAGGCTGGTTTGCTTGTAGCGGACCAGGACGTCGCGCCAGGCCAGGAAATAAAACAATTCCCGGTAACGCCACAGGTCTTTCCAGTAGTGCTGTTCCGTTTGGCCGGCGGCAATCTCGAGCGTCTTGTTATCCGCCATGGCGATTCCGCAGGCATCGGGATACAAAGCTTGCAATTGGCGGGCAGTGGCGACTCATGCGTTTGCTTACCGAGTGAGAGGCTTGCAGTGTAGCCTGTGCTTACGGATTTCGTAACGAGTGCAGTTGCGATTGTTGCAGGTCCGAATAAGCGGACTTGTTGTCGTTCAACAGTTTCATGATGTCGTTCGCGCTTTCGGCATCGTCCAGGCTATTGGAGAGCTGGTAAGCCAGCAGTCCTGCATCGAAATTGAATCCGCTGTCATAGAAAGCCCAGCGCGCCTGTTTCAAGCCACCCGCCAGATCGCCACTCGATGCAAGCAAGCGTGCCGAGGCGAAATGGGTTTTCCATACCCACAGGGAGTATGGCGGCTGCACCGTATTGACGGCCCATTGGCTACTCAGGATGCCTAGTTGTTTTCGATCCAGGCCCGGACAGGCGTTGACCTCGGCGGCGGCACTGACATAGCTGAGCGCGGTGCCGGTTGCCATCGTGATGCGGTCGGCTTTCAAGGTGTTCAAGGTATCCAGCTCGCTCTTCGGCTGCGGAGCGCCGGCGTAACAGTAGGCCAGTATTCGCCATAGCTGGATCGTGCGCTTTTCATTGGGGCTGGCCGTCTGCATTGCGATGTCGGCTTGTTGAAGTGCGATGTCCAGGCGTTTTGCGTACAAGGCATTCAAAAGAATTTCCGAGCGCATTCTCGACGAGCCTGGATGATGCAGTTGCGCATGGGTCATCAGGTTTTCGCTGCTGGACCAGAGTTGGGCGCGGCTGAAACTGGCTGCGGCACAGGTCAGGAAAAGCAGGCTGAAAGCAATCGGGACTGTGCGTCTGAATGAAGTTGTCGCAGCTGGATGCCGATGTAAAAAACCAATCACGATTCCGAACAACGCGAGCACCAGTCCAATCGATGGCAGATAATTGCGGTGGGAAAAATATATTTCCAGCGGGAAAATCGTCGATTCCAGTAAATGCCCGGTAAAAAACAAGGCAATCCCGAAGCTGAAGCTTAGATAATTTTTTCGCGCGCGGATAGCGGCTGCGATCAGGCAGGCGCCGATGAATAGCAGTAAATATTGCTTGCTCGCCAGATGGGCCACGATCGGGAAATCATCGTTGAAAACGCCTGCCGATCGCGTCATCGGAACAAAAGTGGATGCAAAATAATCGGCCAGCACGTCGATCTGCGTCATCACTCTTTCCGGCATTGAAAACGGACGTTCGATATAGCCGTGCAATACAAAGCTGGGTGTAAAAGTCAGATACGCTGCGACCAGTATGCAGGGCAGAAATACACCGAGCCGAAAGCCCCAGGCGACCAGTTTCGGTCTTGGTTTTTCAGACGTGGGCTGGAAATAGATGCACTCGATCAGGAAGAAATAGAGTGGAACCAATAAGCCACTTTCCTTGGAGAGTACCGATAGCAGGGTAAATCCGATCACGCCGGCAAATAGCGGCAATACGCCTTTGTCATTGTTTTCGAGACGCTCGCGTGCAGCGACGTACAACCAACACGCCAGTATTGCAAACAATGTCGACAAGACGGTCATGCGCTGGATGACATAGAACACGGTCGCAATATGCTGCGGCAGTATCAGCCACAAACCTGCGGCAGCGAGGCTCGCGATTTTCGCATTCGCCATCAAATTGCCGTCGCGCTTGAAAAGACGATGCAGCAATTTCGCCAAACACAGGCCGGTAATCAGATGCAGTAGCAGATTGATCAGTTTCATCGGCCATATTTGTGCGCCGGTCGTCAGTGCATTCAGCATGAAACTTAAAATGCTTACCGGCCGGCCGAAGGGTCCGGACTGATTGCCGAAAGCGAGTTCAAAAGTGGCATCCCGATTCGCAAGCCAATGGATGACCGGTTCCAGATGGACGTTGTCATCTAAAAGCAGGGGGCCCGATAACGCAGGCAAAAAAACCAGCACTGCAAGAAATGGCAATAGAAACAATATTTTTTTAGGCATTGGGCATTCTATATAAAAAAAAGCCCCGGAAAACCGGGGCTTTGATTTTCTAACACTAAGCTATCGAATTAACGGCAGTTGGCAGGTGCGTATTTAGCAGCGACGGTACCGACGGTGCCGCCGATTTTTGCGCCAGCATCCGACTCACATTCCCAGCGAATAACGCCTGTAGAGGTCATGGTGGATTGCAAGTTCAAGTACTTGCCAGCAACTTCGGTTGGGCTTAAGTAGGTGATACGGATTTCGGTAGAACCTGCAACGATGGACAAATTGATGCTCGACACGATTGGTGTGGCTGCGCCGCCGTAACCGGCTTCTGTATTGCTTGAAGGCCAGCCGTTATTGGTGGCCAAGTTGCCGCTCAAACGGGTTTCGGAAGCACCCAGTTTCGCAGCCGCCGCCAAGTTCAGACCTTCGGTTACTTTCGCACGTATGGTGTAGTCCTGGTAAGCAGGCAGAGCGATAGCAATCAAAATGCCGAGAATGGCGATAACGATCATCAGTTCTATCAGTGTGAAACCTTTTTGCATTTTCATGGGTAAATCCCCTAGGGTTGTGGATTGAGTTTACTCGTACTTGGAGCCCTGCGTTCCCGTCCATGGTAGGCGGACGCGGTATACGTGCATGTAGGACTGTGCGCTATTAGTGACAAGAAACATGCATTGTTGGTCACACTTTAAGAACGTAGAGGCTTAATTAGTGCCAAGAAACCTGCATTAGAGGTCACACTTTAAGAACGTCGTGGCTTACAAAAACAGGACATACCGAGAAAGCAGGACCTGCCACTGATTTATCGAACAAGAGACAATGTATAGAAGCAAGATTTTTAAAGCATCCGGCATTATAAAAAAGCCCCGGCTAACCGGGGCTCATGAAGACTGATTCAATGCAGTAATCAGCGGCAATTTGCCGGTGCATATTTGCCTGTCAGGGTCCCGGCTGTACCTGTGCCACCCGGTTTCGTGGAGTTTTCTGCATTGCAATACCACTCCACAACCTGATCACCGCTGCTGATCGTCGGTGTGAGCACGATAGTCTTGCCGGCAACTTCACTCGGAGAACTATAAGTAATCGTGATTTCGCCTGGATTGCCGCCGCCGCTTGCACCGATATTGATACTGGCTACGATAGCGGTGGTTGCACCGGCATAACCAGCTGCAGGATTGGTATCAACGAAAGCGCCCGCTGCAGCACGTGTTTCGGAAACGGCCAGCTTGGCAGCAGCTGCAAGATTCAATCCTTCGCTGACCTTCGCACGGACTGTGTAGTCCTGATAGGCCGGCAATGCGATGGCAATCAATATGCCGAGGATTGCGATTACGATCATCAATTCGATCAGGGTGAAGCCGCGCATCTGTTTCATTAGGTTGTCCCCTAAAATTATATAAAGGTAAGTGCATCGCAGTCTTGCCATCGGCAAACTTACGTCAAAACATAATTAGCAATTATCATGCCAGAGGCATTGCAGAGGCTTATTTTCTTTTTTGGGGACTGGCATGTTTTATATCAGGCAAAAAAAAAGCCCCGGAAAAACCGGGGCTTTGATTTTCTAACACTAAACTATCGAATTAACGGCAGTTAGCAGGTGAGTATTTCGCAGCAACGGTACCGATGGTGCCGCCGATTTTTGCGCCAGCATCCGACTCACATTCCCAGCGAATAACGCCAGTAGAAGTCATGGTGGATTGCAGGTTCAAATATTTACCAGCAACTTCGGTTGGGCTTGCGTAGGTGATACGGATTTCGGTAGAGCCTGCAACGATCGCCATATTGATGCTTGTGACGATTGGTGTTGCTGCGCCGCCGTAACCGGCTTGAGCATTGGTTGCTGGCCAGCCGTTATTGGTGGTCAAGTTGCCGCTCAAACGGGTTTCGGAAGCACCCAGTTTCGCAGCAGCAGCCAAGTTCAGACCTTCAGTTACTTTCGCGCGGACGGTGTAGTCCTGGTAAGCAGGCAGAGCGATAGCAATCAAAATGCCGAGAATGGCGATAACGATCATCAGTTCGATCAGTGTGAAACCTTTTTGCATTTTCATGGGTAAATCCCCTAGGGTTGTGGATTGAGTTTACTCGTACTTGGAGCCAGCGTTCCCGTCCTTGGTTGGCGGACGCCGTGTACGTGCATGTAAGACTTTGCATTATTCGTGCCAAGAAATCCAGTGAGTTATTGGTCACACTTTAAGAACGTAGTGGCATTTAAAAACAGGACGGACACCTTTTTACGGGGCTGTAGATGACCTTACTGACCAAGAGTGACGTAAATTGTCAGTTTAGGGGTCAATGTTTACTGGCCCGACCGGCTCGGCCGTGTCGGCCCTAACCAGCATTACGGCGTAACCTCTTGAGCTGCCCAAGTGCAGATAGCGCAGATCTTTAGCTGCAAAGCCGTAGTCTTTCGCGGCATTTTCCAGCGCACTCGATTCGCTTTTATTCAATGTCTTGTCGTCAAGCCGCTTGGCGAATTTCATCAATCCGGTTTTCACTATTGCATACTCGACATAGTGTCTAGGCATTTGCTGGATATCGCCTTGCTTGGCAATTGCTGAAAACAGAATCTGCTGTTGTTCGTTTATATCGGTTGGAAACAGAGTGCCGACCAATACAGGTTTGCCAAAGCTCAGGCTGCGGAATTGTTTCAGTTTTGCCTCGGACAGGCGCTTGTCGGTAATTTCGTTGGCGAATACCAGTTCAAATCGATCCGGCACCGCGACTAAAAACACCGGGCGCGAATTCCAGATGGTGTACAAGCCATAACTGAGAAAGAGGAACTGCATCAACGCAATGATTGTCAGGTCCATCTTCAGTTTTGGCTTGCCGGCCTTGTAGACAATCAGTGTCAGCAAGGGCCCGGCGATCAGGTCTACACCGCCGATCAGCATCAGCAAACGATCCGCTTTTGCCATGGGCATCAGCGCCGGTGGATACCAAAGCCAGATAATGACTGCAGCAACACTGCCAACAACCAAAGCACTGATCAATAAGTGAATGAAAGCGGCCTTCCAGCGACTCATGGTTATTCCATCTCCAGTTTTTTGAGTTTGTAACGCAATGCGCGAAAACTAATGCCCAGGTGCGCTGCGGTTTTTGTCTTGTTATAGCGGCAGGCCTCGAGCGCTTTTTGGATAGTGTCGCGTTCGATTTTTTCAAGTGCGTCAGGCAGCGCAGCATTGCTGGTCTTTACTATCGATTCATTTTCGAAAGTACGCGCGGGAATATCGGAAACTCTGGCTTCGTGTGCTTGCGGAAGCTGCAGATCCTTGGCCTCAATCGAGCTGCCTTCGCAAAGCGCCACTGCACGTTCGAGAATGTTTTCCAGTTCGCGGACATTGCCCGGGAATGGATAATTGGACAACGCCTCAAGAGCGCTGTCGGCCAGCGGCGGCGCTGATTCACCCCATTCTTCACCAAGGCGTTTCAAGACCGCGTCTGCAATCACCGGAATGTCTTCGCGACGTTCGCGCAACGGTGGAACCGGTAATTCGATAACGTTGATGCGGTAGTAGAGGTCATGGCGGAAGCGGCCTTCTTCAACCAGTTTCGCCAGGTTTTTGTGCGTTGCGGAAAGTATGCGTACATCGATCGGTACTTCGGCGGCTGCACCAACGGCACGCACGGTTTTTTCCTGAATGACGCGCAATAGTTTTACCTGCATATGCAGCGGCAGCTCGGCAACTTCGTCCAAAAATAAAGTGCCGCCGTTGGCTGCCTGGAACAGGCCTTCCTTGTCGGCATTGGCGCCGGTGAAGCTGCCTTTTTTGTGTCCGAATAATTCGCTTTCCATCAATTCAGTCGGAATCGCACCGCAGTTCACCGGGACAAATGCTCCGGTGGCCCGTCCGCCGAGTTCATGGATGGAACGTGCGACCAATTCCTTGCCGACGCCGGACTCGCCGCTGATATAAACAGGAGCCTGGCTACGTGAGACTTTGATGATCGTACTTCGCAGTTGTTGCATGCGAGGCGCATTACCCAGCAGTTTTCCGCTTGCTTGTTGCTGGCTGGCTGCGCGACGTTGTTCGTTGAGTTCCAGTGCGTGCTGTACCAGGCGGCGCAATACCGACAAATCCACAGGTTTGGAAACAAAATCGAATGCGCCGGCTTTCAATGCTTCTACCGCTGCTTCGACGTTGCCGAAAGCGGTGATCATCGCGACCGGTGTTTCCGGGAAGCGCTGGTTTAGATGCGCGATGACTTCCAGTCCGTTACCGTCGGGTAAGCGCATGTCGGTCAGGCAGATATCGTATTTGTTGGCGGCGAGCTGGGCCTTTGCGGAAGCGACATCGGCGGCCGTGTCGACGCGCAGGCCCATGCGGCCGAGCGTCAGCACTAATAGTTCGCGGATATCGCGCTCGTCATCGATAACTAAAGCGCTTCTAGGGGGGTTAGCCATAAATCACATCAAGAATTGTCGTGTACACCTTAGCGCAAGCCAACCGAACGGCCAAGCAGCAGGTGCGCATATTTACTCATGCATCACCAGATTTTGTGTGCTTTGCATCGTAATTCTGAAACATGAACCACCGCCCGGAACAGGCTCGTACTGCAGGGTGCATTGATTGGCTTCACAGAGTTGTTTGGCGATGTACAAACCCAGGCCGGTGCCGTGTTCGCTGGTGGTATAGAACGGCGTGAATAATTGTTCGGCAACGCGCAGCGGAATGCCGGGGCCGCGATCGATGACTTCAATCAGCGGCGCTTCGGTCGTTTTGTCCTGACGAACCGAGACGGTGACTTGCGCGGGTTTGCCGGGTTCGCGGCCGTAGTTCAGCGCGTTGTGTACCAGGGCTGTCAGTACTTGATGCAATTGCTGCGGGTCGGCCATCGCAACCAGCAATCTGGCCTCGTTGACTGCCTGCATCACGTCGGTTTCGAGCGGATGGTTCTGCCGGTATTCCTCGACGAAGCGCCGTGTGAAAGCAGTCAATTCGATGGTTTCCGGTTGTGACCTTTCGCGTCTGGCAAGACCGAGAATATTTTCCACGATGCCGTTCATTCGCTGGCATTGGCTATGGATGATTTCCAGCAAACGCCGGTCGGCTTCAGGCATACCTTCCGATTCATCGAGCAACTGCGCGGAATAGCTGATGGCCGCGAGCGGATTGCGGATTTCGTGCGCGATGCTGGCCGACAAGCGTCCCAGCGTAGACAGGGTAAGTTCTTCCGCACGCACGGAATAAATGCGGCTGTCATCGAGAAAAATCACGAACAGATTGTCGGTCACGTTGATCGAAACAAAGCGCGGCAGGACTTCCGGTGCGCTCTCGGCAATCGTCATTGCTTTCGGAGTTTCGCTGCGGTTGCGGCGCCATTTCCAGAGGCTGTCGTGCAGTTGCGGGGCGACTTCGTTCAGTGCGCGGCGATCCGGTGACGGGCTGCCGAGCAACGCCCATGCCGCTTCGTTGGCCAGGCGTATCCGGTGGCCACCATCCACGACCAGAATGCCGGTCCGCATCCGCCGGATCACCAGTTCGTTGATTTCGGACAGATTGGCCAATTCTTCGCCGCGTTTTTCAGCCAAGGCCTGGCTTTCACTCATCTGCCTGCTGAGCAACTGGAATAACAGCGCGGTCGCGAGGTAGGTCACGCAGAACATCGCCGCTTCGGCGGCCGAGATGGCCGAATTGATTTCCCAAAGCCGGCTGGAGATGTAGTTGCTCAATACCAGGCCGCAGGCCACGAAAGAGAAGCCGATGCTGGCCCTCAGGGTCAGGATCAGGCCGGCGGCGGCGATATTGAAAAGCAGCAGCAGGCAAACGCCGCTATCGAGTCCCTGGAAACCGAATAAGGCCGCCCCGGCAGCGGACAGGTCAAACAACAAGCCCAGGGCAATCTGCCGCCTGACCCGCATCGTGGATCGCGTACTGGCCCACATGAAATAACCGGCGGCCAGCAAATAGATGATCGCGGCGGTTTTTGCCAGCCAGGGGTATTCCTGCTTTGCCAACAGCATCCCGACCGGGGAAAACGTTACCAGCGCAAAAAGACCGGCTTCCAGGATGCGGTAAAGCGAAAAGAAATAGATTTCCCGTCTTTGCAGGGTTTTAGCGGGAAGTACATTGATTCCCAGGCTTGAAAAATTGGCTGACAAGGCTGAAATCCTGATGGGTACTGGCCCAGTATAGAGTTGTCAGGATGCTTTTTGCCTTTGCCGGCCTGCTCGGCGACAATAGCGGTCTTTCCCGGGGCCTTCTGGCCTCGTCTTTTGCGGCTCGTCCGCTGTCTTCAAATCGATAAGGTGTTGCATGAACTTCCACGAGTATCAGGCTAAACAATTGTTCGCCGACTACGGTATTGCCGTACCCAAAGGCATCGTCGCGCGCAGTCCAGAAGAAGCGGTTGCCGCTGCCAAGTCCATTCCCGGCGATTTATGGGTAATTAAAGCCCAGATCCATGCCGGCGGTCGCGGCAAAGCCGGCGGTGTGAAACTCGCTAAATCCTTCGACGAAGTGCGTGACTATGCCAAGGCTATGCTCGGCACCAAAATGGCGACCTACCAGTCGGCCGGCGTTGCACTACCGATCGATTGCGTGCTGGTTTGCGAAGGTACCGATATCGCTAACGAACTCTATCTTTCGGTATTGACCGATCGCGCCAGCAAAACGATTACGTTTATTGCCTGTGCCGAAGGCGGTGTTGAAATTGAAAAAGTCGCGGAAGAAAATCCGGATGCAATCAAATCCCTGCACGTTAATTACGTTCAAGGCTTGCAGCCTTACCAGTGCCGTCAAATGGGTTTCGACCTGGGCTTGAACGCCAAGCAAGTCGGCCAGCTCTCGAAAATCATGATGGGCCTGTACAAATTGTTCAACGAAAAAGATTTGGCCCTGGTCGAATTGAATCCACTCGCTATTTTGACCAATGGCGATCTCGCCGTGCTCGATGGCAAGATCAATTCCGACGACAACGCCACCTTCCGTCATCCTGATCTGGCCGCGATGCGCGATATCCGCCAGGAAGACGAAACCGAAGTGCTTGCCAGCAAATACGACCTGAACTACGTCACGATGGACGGTAACATTGGTTGCATGGTGAACGGCGCCGGCTTGGCGATGGCTACCATGGACGTTATCTCGTTGAATGGTGGTTCGCCTGCGAACTTCCTCGACGTTGGCGGTGGTGCTACCAAAGAACGTGTTACCGAAGCCTTCAAACTGATTCTGTCTTCCGACAAAGTCGAAGCGATTTTCGTCAATATTTTCGGCGGCATCGTTCGTTGCGACATGATTGCCGAAGGCATCATCGCGGCCGTGAAAGAAGTCGACGTCAAAGTGCCGGTCGTGGTTCGCCTGGAAGGTACCAATGTCGAGAAAGGCAAGGAAATCCTGAAGAATTCCGGCCTGGCGATTACGGCGGCCGACAACATCAACGACGGCGCGAAGAAAGTTGTCGCGGCGGCAAAAGCAAAAGCCTGAGTGTAGGACGGGTTCCGACCCCGATCACAACATCGCGGCTTCTGCCGCATCACAAAATTTCGAGAGTTTGATATGAGCGTTCTAGTCAATAAAAATACCAAAGTGATTGTGCAAGGCTTCACCGGCACCCAGGGTACTTTCCACGCCGAACAAATGCTGGAATACGGCACCAAGGTTGTCGGCGGCGTAACGCCGGGTAAAGGCGGCACCACGCATATCGGTCTACCGGTTTTCAACACCGTGCAAGACGCGGTCGATGCAACCGGTGCGGATGCATCGGTGATCTACGTTCCACCTCCGTTCGCGGCCGACGCGATCCTGGAAGCAGCTGACGCCGGCATTCGCGTGATCGTCTGCATCACCGAAGGCATTCCGGTGCTCGACATGCTGCGTGTGAAAAATACCTTGCGCGGTTACGACGATGTGACCTTGATCGGTCCGAACTGCCCCGGCGTGATCACTCCGGGCGAATGCAAAATCGGCATCATGCCTGGGCATATCCATTTGCCTGGCAAGATCGGTATCGTTTCGCGCTCCGGCACGCTGACCTATGAAGCCGTGAAACAAACGACCGACGCCGGTTTGGGCCAGTCGACCTGTATCGGTATCGGTGGCGACCCAATGCAGGGCATGAACTTCATCGATTGCCTGCGCTTGTTCCAGGACGATCCGCAAACCGAAGGCATCATCATGGTTGGCGAAATCGGCGGTAGCGCCGAAGAAGAAGCCGCTGAATTCATTTCGCAATACGTAACCAAGCCTGTTGTCGGCTTTATTGCCGGTGCCAGCGCACCAGAAGGCAAGCGCATGGGTCACGCCGGTGCGATTGCATCCGGTGGCAAAGGTACCGCTGCCGGCAAATTCGAAGCGATGGAAAAAGCCGGTGTCACCACCGTGCGTTCGCCGGGCGATTTGGGTGCTGCGATTGCCAAGCGTCTCGCGAAATAATTTTCGGCGAAACAGAATAAAAAAGCCGCGCAAGCGGCTTTTTTTATGGGTGTCGATCACACTGCACTTTTACAACCGGTCGGGATGGTTCAGAATCGCGGCATGAGTAAACCACTTCGCATCGCGCTCGCTCAATTTGATTTCCCGGTCGGCGCAATTGAGGCCAACGTCGAAAAAATTTGCGACTTGGCCAATCAGGCCCGTGATCGACATCAGGCTGATGTCATCCTGTTTCCAGAGTTGGCCATCAGCGGTTATCCGCCGGAAGACCTGCTCAATCGACCTGCTTTTCTCAGTGATTGCGAGCAAGCCATTCAAAAGGTAGCCAGTTCGATCGAAGGCATCGTTGCGATCGTACCTTGGCCGCATGCAGTGGGATCGGTGGTGTTCAACGCGGCATCGGTAATCCGCGACGGCAAAATCGAAGCGACCTACCACAAGCGCGAGCTACCGAATTACGCGGTTTTCGATGAACGCCGCTATTTCGCCGCCGACAACGAAGCCTGCACCTTCTTGGTCAACGGCATCACGATGGGTTTGGTGATTTGCGAAGACTTATGGTTTGCCGAACCCTTGGCGGAAACCGTCAAGCAAGGTGCGCAAATCGTGCTGGTGCCGAATGCCTCGCCATTCGAGGCGAACAAAACCGTGCAACGCGATGCCTTGCTGGCACAGCGCGTCGCCGAATCGAAATGTGCGATCGCCTATTTGAATGTGATCGGCGGCCAGGACGAAGTGGTGTTCGATGGCAGCTCTGTTCTGGCCGATAGTGACGGTACAGTGCATCCGAATGCGGAAGCATTTGCCGAACATTTATTGATTGCCGATTTCGATCCGGGGACCAAGAAATTCAACCGCATTCACTGGCCGGCCGAAGTCGACGAATCGAAGGAAAGTCTGGCCTGGCGTGCGGTCGTGCGCGGCATTCGTGATTACTGCGGAAAAAACGGATTCAAGAAAGTATGGTTGGGCGCTTCCGGTGGCGTGGATTCCGCGTTGGTGATGGCCTTGGCAGCCGATGCGATTGGCGCGGAAAACGTCAACGCGGTTCGTCTGCCATCGCGATACACAACCGATCTGTCCAATGATTTGGCCGATGTGCAGGCCGAAAAATTGGGCGTGAATATTTCCGAAGTTGCCATCGAAGCGCCATTCAAGGGCTTTCTGGAAACCTTGGCGCCGATGTTTGCCGGAAAGGCAGTCGATGTTGCCGAAGAAAACCTGCAATCGCGTACGCGCGGCGCGATCCTGATGGCCTTGTCCAACAAGCTCGGCGGCCTGTTGCTGACCACCGGCAATAAAAGCGAATACGCGGTCGGCTACGCCACAATTTATGGCGACATGTGCGGCGGTTACGCGCCGATAAAAGATTTGTACAAGATGGAAGTATTCGCGCTCTGCCGCTGGCGTAATGCGCAAGGCGATGGCGAAGTGATTCCGAATGCCGTCATCGAACGCCCTCCGACTGCCGAGCTCAGGGACAACCAAAAAGACCAGGATTCGTTGCCGCCGTACGAAGTGCTGGATGGCATTTTGTCCCGTTATATCGACCAGGAAAAATCCGCGGTGGAAATCATTACCGAGGGCTTTGATGCAACGACCGTGCAACGCGTTCTACGGCTGGTAAAAATCAGCGAATGGAAACGCCGCCAGGCTGCGCCCGGACCAAAATTATCGCGCCGTGCTTTTGGAAGGGAACGCCGGTATCCGATTACTTCAGGTTATTGATCGGGTTATTGATCCATCGCAACAAGAAAATCGAAGCAATAAAAAACGCCGGAATTAATCCGGCGTTTTTTATTTGTATGGAAATCCGAATGGCTTACTTGTATTCGCCGGCAAACGGATTCAACTGGCGGAACAGTCCTTTCTTGCGAGGCCATTTGCCGACCAGGTACGGATGGTCCGGGTGGCTTGCTTGCAATACCTTCTTGGCATCTTCGGCTAGTGTTTTTTGGCCAACAGCATCGTAGGACACGGCCATCAAAGCCAGTGCATCGCCTTGGTATTCGCTTTGCGGATAGGTTTCGACCAGGTATTTGCCGCGACCGGCCGCAGCCACATAGGCGCCACGACGCAGGTAATACATACCGACGTTGAGTTCATAGCGGGCAAGCAGGTTACGCAGGTAAATCATGCGCTTGACCGAATCGGCTGCATACGGGCTATTGGGAAAACGACGGGCAACTTCATTGAAGTCGTTGAAGCTTTGTGTCGGTGCACCCAGGTCGCGTGCCGACATATCCATGCGCGTGATGCGGGCAAACAATGCATTGCGTTGTTCGAAGTTGATCACGGCTTTCAGGTAGTAAGCGTAATCAATATGCGGATGCGTTGGATAAGTACGGATGAAGCGCGTGATCGTCGAGGAAGCGTCTTCACGCAAGCCTTGCTTGTATTGCACGTAGGCCAGCTCAAGCTGAGCCTGTTCGCTGTAAGCGCCGAACGGGAAGCGAGATGTCAAACGCTGGTAGTAAGTTTGCGCCCTGGAATAATTTTGACGATCCATATCCTTCTTGGCTACCGAATACATCTCCTCAACGGGCAGGGTTTCGGTTTTTTCTTCTTTATCCTTGCCGAACCATTTGCCGACAGTCTTACAACTACTCAGGCCAAGAGCCAGGCTAACAATCAATAGAAAACGAAAAGCGGCAGAAAATCGAATCATGGGGCAACCAGTTTGAGAACGCCCGAAGGGCATCGAGAAAGGGGATAATAACGGAAAGGGGCCATTCGGCTCCAATCGAGAGACCAATCCGGTATGCACCAGACCGATTCCCAAGATGATGGCGACCGCGAAATCGTGGAAACCACCGTGCCCATGGAGGCCGCAGGCAAGCGTTTTGACGCTGCTTTAGCCGAAATGTTCCCCGAATTTTCACGTTCCCGCCTGACCGAGTGGATCAAGGCCGGTGATGCCCTTCTGGAAGGCGAAATCGTCAAGCCGAAGGCCTCGGTGCGCGGCGGTGAGGCGGTTTCCCTTAGTATTCGGGTCGAAATCGAGACCCGGGGCGAGGCCGAACAGATGGACCTGGACGTGATCTATCAGGATGCCGACGTGCTGGTCATCAACAAGCCTGCGGGCCTGGTGGTGCATCCCGGCGCGGGCAACCCGCATGGCACCTTGGTCAATGGCCTGCTGTACTTTGACCCGAAGCTGGCCGAATTGCCGCGCGCCGGCATCGTGCACCGGCTGGATAAGGACACCTCGGGCCTGATGGTGATTGCGCGCTCTTTGCGCGCCCATGCCAGCCTGGTCGAGCAATTATCGGCCCGTGAAGTTCATCGCCAATATCTGGCCGTAGTCGCGGGCACGATGGTCGCTGGCGGTACCGTCAATGCGCCGATTGATCGGCATCCAAAAGACCGCGTACGGATGGGCGTTACCAAGGAAGGTCAGGGTCGCGATGCGATCACCCATTACCGGTTGCGCGAAAAATTCCGTAATCACACGTTGGTGGAATGCCGTCTCGAAACCGGCCGCACGCACCAGATTCGCGTCCACATGACCCACATCAAGCATGCGATCGTCGGTGATCCGATGTATGGCTTGCTGCGTTTGCCGAAAGGCGCTACCGAAGATTTGGTTGCCATGTTGCGCACGTTCCGGCGCCAGGCGCTGCATGCCGAAAAACTATCGTTCATCCATCCGGTGACCGGCGCGGAAATCACCGCCGAAGCACCGATACCGGAAGATATGCAGGCATTGTTGCGCGTATTGCGCGACGATACGGCTCAGGCGAAAAAATAGTTACTGCTGTTATCGCGATCGAAATGAATTCCAGCAGCATTCTGAAGGCCAACTGGCCGGCACCGAAAAATATCCATGCCTTCACGACCTTGCGTCACGGCATGGGTTTTTCGCTTGCGCCGTTCGACGAATTCAACATGGGTAATCGCAACAGTGAACAAGGCGATGATCCGGCTGCCGTCGAAAAAAACCGTGACTTGTTGCTGAAAGAATTTTCGTTGCCCGACAAGCCGCACTGGCTGCGACAAGTCCACGGCATCGATGTTTTACGGTTTGAAAATGCACCGGCGCATTCCGCAAATTTTCTTCAGGATGAACCGGTTGCCGATGCCTCGGTGACGTCGCGGAAAAATGTCGTATTGAGCGTGCTGACCGCCGATTGTCTGCCGGTGTTGTTCTGCAACGAAACCGGAACCGGAACCGAAATTGCAGCGGCACATGCCGGTTGGCGCGGCTTGGCTGATGGCATGCTTGAAAATACCGTGCATGCAATGAACAGCAAGCCCGAAAATATCATCGCGTGGCTTGGGCCTGCGGCAGGTCCGGCATCGTACGAGATCGGTGTCGAAGTTCGTGATGCATTCGTCAATCACGATAAGAATGCGGCTGCTGCCTTCGTCCCTACGCGTGAGAATCATTGGCGCGTAGATTTGTATTGGCTGGCACGTATGCGATTGCAAGCGGTGGGCGTTACAAAAATCCATGGCGGCAATCATTGCACCATCAGCGAACCGGAAAATTTTTTCTCGCATCGTCGCGATAAAGTCACCGGTCGCATGGCCAGCGTCATCTGGATGGCCGGCTAGCCAAAGAATGCATCGTATAAAATGACAACTGGCAGGTTCATCTGGCATTCGGCAATGGAATAATAAGCTCCAGTTTTTCCGGCCGGGGGTGTGCTTATGCGTTATCTATTTTCGTGTCTAGTGTTGTTCGTTTTGACTGTGTCGACTGCGTATGCGGTGACAGCGCCGGAAGTAAAAGGACTATTGGAGTCCCGGGACAAGAAAGCCCTTGCCAGTGCCGATGCCTTGACCAAGGCCGAGCCGAAAAATGCCGAAGCCTGGGTGCTGCTGGCACGTGCACGTCTGCAGGCCAATCAAGCGGACGCGGCCATTACCGCCGCGGAAAAGGCCGTCAAGCTGGCGCCGAATAACTCGCAAAGCCATTTCTGGCTCGGCAATTCCTACGGCTCGCGCATTGGCCAACTTGGCATGTTCTCGCAAATGAGCATGGCCCCGAAATTACGCGATGCCTTCGAAAAAACGGTCGCACTCGATCCAAACAACCTCGATGCACGTGAAGCGCTGCTTCAATTTTATCTGCAGGCACCAGCCATGATTGGCGGCGGCAAAGACAAGGCAAATCTCCAGGTTGCCGAGATTGCCAAACGGGATCCGGCACGCGGCCATCTCGCACGCGCGCAGGTATTCATGTCCGAGAAAAACAATGCGGCGGCATTGAAGTCCTACGAAGCCGCGTATGCGGCAAAACCCTCGGATAAAAATATTCGCATGGCGCTGGGTATTGGCTATCAAATGACGGAACGCTGGAACGATGCATTCAAGCATTTCCGCACATGGACGACACAGGACGAAAAAGCCGGATCGGCCTGGTATCAAATTGGTCGCACCAGTGCCTTGAGTGGCTTGCAACTTGATGAAGGTATTGCCGCTTTGCAAAAGTATCTCGGCATGCCGCATGCGGCAAATGAGCCGCAGAACAAAAATGCCTACCACCGGCTTGGCCAGCTGTACGCAAAACTCGGCAAAAAAGCCGAGGCGAAAGCGGCCCTGCAGGCGGCATTGAAACTGGATCCAAAGTTTGCCGATGCGAAGACCGAACTGGCCAAGCTTTGATTTTATCGACCGTCCTGGTTTCTGATTTCAGAGCCAGGGCTTGATTTGAATCAAGTTGATCGACGTATCCTGAGTGATACTGCGCTACAGGGCTTGAAAGCCCGAAAAGATGGCCACACAAATGAGGTATTGGCGGCATTGCCGCAAACTTCATTCACTGGATGTTCTTATGCGCATGGACAAACTTACATCGAAATTTCAGGAAGCACTTGCCGATGCACAATCATTGGCGGTTGGTCGCGACCACAATTTAATCGAGCCCAGCCATCTGCTGCTGGCTTTGCTTGACCAGCAGGGCGGCTCGACGAAGCCCATGCTGTCGCAGGCCGGAGTGAACGCAGCCACGCTGCGTCAACGGCTGGTCGAAATACTGGATCGCCTGCCGAAAGTTTCCGGACAGGAAGGTAATCTGAATGCCAGCAATGATTTTTCGCGATTGTTAAATGTCACCGACAAGTTGGCGCAACAACGCGGCGATGCCTTCATCGCCAGCGAATTGTTCGTGCTCGCCTGTCTGGATGACAAGGGTGAAGCTGGCCAGGCCTTGAAAGCTGCCGGTGCCAATAAGGCGCGCATCGAAAAAGCCATCGAAGAATTACGCGGTGGCGAAAAAGTATCGGACGCCAACGCCGAAGAAAACCGCCAGGCGCTGGAAAAATATTGCATCGATCTCACTGCGCTAGCCGAGAAAGGAAAGCTTGATCCGGTGATTGGCCGTGACGAGGAAATCCGTCGCACGATTCAGGTGCTGCAGCGCCGGACAAAAAATAATCCGGTGCTGATCGGCGAACCCGGCGTCGGTAAAACCGCAATCGTCGAAGGACTTGCGCAACGCATCATCAATAACGAAGTGCCGGAAGGCCTGCGCGGCCGCCGCGTATTGTCGCTCGATATGGGCGCGCTGATTGCCGGTGCGAAATTCCGTGGCGAATTCGAGGAACGCCTGAAAGCGGTATTGAGCGATCTCTCGAAACAGGAAGGCAATGTGATCCTGTTTATCGACGAGTTGCATACGATGGTCGGTGCCGGCAAGGCAGAAGGTTCGATGGATGCCGGCAACATGCTGAAGCCAGCGCTGGCGCGCGGCGAACTGCATTGCATCGGCGCAACCACGCTCGATGAATATCGCAAGTACGTCGAGAAAGATGCGGCGCTCGAACGCCGCTTCCAGAAAGTGTTTGTCGGCGAACCGAGTGTCGAAGACACGATCGCGATTCTGCGCGGGTTGAAAGAACGTTATGCGGTGCATCACGGTGTCGAAATTACCGATCCTGCGATTGTCGCGGCGGCGACTCTTTCACATCGCTACATCGCCGATCGGCAATTGCCGGACAAGGCGATCGATTTGATGGACGAAGCGGCCTCGCGTATCCGGATGGAAATCGATTCCAAGCCCGAAGAAATGGATCGCAAGGAACGCCGTCTTATTCAATTGAAAATCCAGCGCGAAGCCTTGAAGAAGGAAAAAGATGCCGAATCGAAGCAGCGTTTGAAAGACCTGGAAGACGAGATTGAAAAACTCGAACGTGAATTCAACGATCTGGAAGAAATCTGGAAAGCCGAGAAAGCCACGCTGACCGGCGCGACCAAGATCAAGGAACAAATCGAACATGCCAAACTCGCTTTGGAGGCCGCGCATCGCCAGCAGGATTTCGCGAAGATGAGCGAAATCCAATACGGCCAGTTACCTGAACTCGAGAAGCAGTTGAAGGCTGCCGCTGAGGTCGAACACAAGGGCTTCACGCTTTTGCAGGACAAGGTGACGGCCGAAGAAATTGCCGAAGTGGTCGCACGCTGGACCGGCATTCCGGTTTCGAAAATGCTCGAAGGCGAACGTGAAAAATTATTGCGGATGGAAGCCGAGCTGCACCATCGCGTGATCGGCCAGGCCGAAGCGGTGAAATCGGTATCCGATGCAATCCGCCGCTCGCGTGCCGGCTTGTCGGATCCAAATCGTCCGAATGGTTCTTTCCTGTTCCTCGGTCCGACCGGTGTCGGTAAAACCGAATTGTGCAAAGCGCTGGCGGAATTTCTGTTCGATTCTTCCGATGCGATGATCCGCATCGACATGAGTGAATTCATGGAGAAACATTCGGTCTCGCGTCTGATCGGTGCGCCTCCGGGCTATGTCGGTTATGAAGAGGGCGGTTATCTGACCGAAGCCGTGCGTCGTCGTCCGTATTCGGTAATCTTGCTCGATGAAGTCGAGAAAGCGCATCAGGATGTATTCAATGTCTTGCTGCAGGTCCTCGATGATGGTCGCCTGACGGATGGTCAGGGCCGCACCGTGGATTTCAGGAATACCGTAATCGTGATGACGTCGAATCTCGGTTCGCAACATATCCAGGAATTATCGGGTCGTGGTGACGCGGCCTATCTGGAAATGAAGGCGTCGGTGATGGCCGCTGTACAGGGTCACTTTCGTCCGGAGTTCATCAACCGGCTCGACGATATCGTGGTATTCCATCCACTCGAAAAAAATCATATCGCGAAGATTGCCAGCATCCAGACCCGGCATTTGTCGAAGCGCTTGCTCGAACGCCAGATCAAACTGGAAATCAGCGAAGAAGCCTTGGCGTATCTGGGCGAAGCTGGGTTCGATCCGGTTTATGGCGCAAGACCCTTGAAGCGCGCGATCCAGACTTATCTGGAAAATCCGTTGGCGAATAAAATTCTTTCGGGTGAATTTATCGGTGGCGATACGATAAAAGTCGAGTTGAATCACGGGATACTGGTGTTTCTGAAGTCGTAATCACCTTGCCCTGACCTGTGTCGGGGCGATATTTCGTGTTTGCGTCGGGCAAAGACCCGACCTACACTGCGCTCTGTTTTTTTGATCGAGACAGAGCGCATGACGTACAAAGATACCGTTGCCCCGAATCCCGCGCGCTCGTGGCTGGCGCATATGTCGGCCGGTTTGGGCATCTTGTCGCTGATGGGCGTGCTCTGTTTCCACTTCCCGGACTTGCTGACCAGCAGGGAATTCCGCGCCGCCTATTCTGAAACTCTGGCCAGGAATCTGTTGCTAATCGGGCTGATTGCCGCGTTCGCGATGGGCACGATTGCGATTCTGCGGAATCGCAATCGCCGCATCGCGTTGACCGGTGTCATTACTGCGTCGCTTGCGGTCTTGCTTGGTGGCGCAACGGTACACTTCACGAAAATCGAATCGACCCCGTATTCACTCGGCCTGGATTGGTTCGTGATATCGCTGTTTTTCTCGACGATTATTTTCGTTCCGATCGAACGTATGTTGCATGTACGCAACCAATCGCCATTGCGTCCGGAATGGCGAACCGATCTGGCCTATTATTTTGTCAGCCATCTACTGGTGCAATTTATCCTGATCGCCGTCACCGCTTCGACGACCACGATGGACGCATTGGTGGCCAGTCAAAGCCTGAAAGCCAGCATCCAATCCTTGCCGATCTGGGCGCAATTTCTTCTTGCGGTTTTTTTCGCCGATTTATTCCAGGCCGGTTTGCACCGCATCTATCACAAGGTGCCGATGCTCTGGCGTTTCCATGCCGTGCATCATTCCAGTCGGCATATGGATTGGCTGGCAGGTTCACGCGTGCATCTGGTCGAAATTATCCTGACCCGTTCGGCGGTATTGATGCCGCTGGTGATCATCGGTTTCTCTGCGCCTGCAGTGAACGCTTATGTGATCCTGGTCGGTATCCAGGCAGTACTCGCACATGCCAATCTGCGAATCAATTTCGGTTGGCTCGAATATATTCTGGTCACGCCGCGCTATCACCATTGGCATCATGCCCGCCATGTCGATTACATGGACGTGAATTACGCAATTCACTTGCCGCTGGTCGACATGTTGATGGGCACATTCAAACGCCCGCCAGCCAATGTCTGGCCGGACGAGTACGGTGTGATGAAACTGGAAACCGTCCCGACCGGCATCGTGGCGCAAACCTTGATGCCGCTCGGTCCGAAGAAAACCTTTGCCGAATTTGTCGGCAAGCCGGAGTGAGTGTAGGTCGGGCCTTGGCCCGACTTAAATTAATCCAGCAAGCTCACTTTCTTCCTGTTGTCGACCGAGACACGGTCGATCAGTTTGTTATTCGGATCAAAGCCAGCCTGGGCCGGTAATACTCCCATCACCAGTGAAATCTTCGGATTCTTTTCGGTGATGTGATGGCGTTTCAGGTACAGGACTTTCTGGTTCTTGTCGTCCTCACCCGCATAAACACCCACTTCAATCCACTCATCCAGTTTGGCGTGGGTTTCCTTGCCCTTGCCATCCGAATAAAGCTTGTCGGCATGCAATGACAGGGTCACATCGTATTTTCCGTCGCTGCGTTTTTTTGCGGTGGCTTCCTCGACACGATTGTCGTAGAAACTGATTTTCTCGAACAAGTCGGTAATCAGTATCTGTTGCTCCGGAGTCGCTTCGGCACGGATGTAGGTCAGCAATTCTTTCGAGGTGGTGAACGGCGCTTTCTGGAAGGCCTTGTCGGCGATGAATTTGCTCAACGCACGATTCAAGGCGGCTTCGCCCATTTCTTCGCGCAAGCGGTAAAACGCCATCGAGCCTTTGCGGTAATGGATGTATTGCTGGTTCTCGACGCGGAATAACGGCTGCTCTTCGACGATCTCGCCGCCACGTTCCGACAGATAGCGATCCAGTTCGTATTTCAGGAAGCGGCGCATTTTTTGTGGACCGTATTGCTTCTCCATCACCATCAGTGCGGAATACTGTGCCAGCGATTCCGACAACACGGTCGAACCCTGCACATCGGCGCCGATTACCTGGTGTGCCCACCATTGGTGCGCAATTTCATGTGCGGTAACGTAGAAAACATAGTCGATGTTATCCGGGTCACGCAGGTCCGCAACGAAGCCGATGTTTTCCGAGTATGGAATCGTGTTGGCGAATGCCTGGGCAAATCTTTCGTAACCGGGGAACTCGATTATGCGAACCTGTTTGTGCTGGTAAGGCGAGAAATTGGCCTCGTAGTATGCCAATGATTTCTGCACCGATTCGATCATCCGGTCAACGTTGTAGGGATGTTTCGGATCGTAATAAATCTCGATCGGAATGTTTTTGTACATGCCTTTCTTGATTTTCCAGCGTGCCGACAGGTAAGCATAGAAATTCAGCATCGGGCGATCCATCGCGTAGCTGAAACAGCGGCGTCCGTCGCGGGTGAATTCCTTCTGCAAATAGCCCGGCGCCAATGCGGTTTGATCCGGTGCGGTACAGATGGTGGTCTTGAAATCTATCCAGTCGGCGTCATTGCCGATGTAGGTGTTTGCGCGTGCGGTTTCATCTTCGAGTTTCGGCATGCGCTGTGGCTCGCCCAGCTTGCGCTTGCGGCGTTCGTTGCGGTCGGTGATTTGCGCTTCCTCGCTATAGCCGAAGCTTGGCAGCATTCGATTGTTGAAGAAGCTGCCGTTCTCGACAATGCTGCTTTGGTTTCCGGAATTCGGAAAGCCGTTTTCAGCCACATCAACCCGGAAATTCATGTCGCGCTCTTCGCCCGGAAGCATCGGTGTTGCAAGGGTGAAGATTCGATAGCCGATCTCTTTGTCATGGAATGACAATGTCGCCTTGCCGAATTCGATTGAAGTGAGCCACTCGTCCTCGACCATCTGGATATGGATTTCTTTCAGTGGTTGCTTGTGGTTGTTGAGGATACGGTAACTTCCCTTGAAGTGGACGCTTTGATCTTCCGGTCTCAGGTCGACCTCAAGATTGGTCGCAATAATGCGCGGCTGCGGAATATCACCGTATTTCTTGAAATCTCTTTCGTAACGGGCCTGCAGGTCCATTTGCTCATCAGGCGTCATGTACGTATTCAAGACATTGGTGTTGTAGAAAATAAAACCACCCACACCTGCGAATGCGATTGTGAATACGGCCAATGCCACACCCGTCGAACCACGTAATTTCTGCTTGGCCAATGAAATGCGTTCACGTCCGCTAGGCGCAACGCCCCGTACCCAGAAAGCCGAAGCCAGTATCAACATGATGCCGAGGAACAGCGCCCAGTAAGTCGAGAACCACAATTGCGCTTTCAGGAAATGACCGTAGCCATTCATGTCCGAATACTGTGCATTCGGTGCGCTGGCGTAGGAATAGAGATTGTGCGTGAAATCCATCATGCCTAGAACGGACATCGCGATCAGGACGACAAGCAGCAGGCCATAACCAACGAATTTGTTATTGGTGAAGACCTGCAAGACCAGTGAAAGTCCGCCCAGCAAAATAAAGGCGATACTGTTGACCGACAATATTTTCAGATACACCATCGGTTCGATTTGCGTGTAGCCCTTGCTCAACTGGATCAGTACCGATGTGATACCACCGAGGGCCTGAAAGCAAAGCACCACGAAAATGAGGGCGATAAATTTCGCCGTCAATGGTAGCCAGTTCGGGATCGGCATGGCGTCGGTCACTTCGCCCAGTTTGGCACTACGTTCTTTCCAGACCAGTTCGCCGGCGTAGAACAACGCGATGATGATCAACAGCCAGGTATAAGTACCGTTCAATGTTTCCAGCATCTTCGATGTGACTGGAAAGATCGGCGTTTCGAACATGACCTGCGTGTTCAATGCCGATGGAATGAAATTCGCCATGCCAAATGCCAGCATCACCCGGAAAGGAATGCTTTTAAAAATGCCGGCAGCGTCGAAACCTATTTGGCGAATCAATTGCAGCATGCTTGTCGATCGGGTGAAAACAGGCGCAACGCGAACTGGATGAGCTATATTGCTGCCGGTAGCCGCAGGTGCATCGATTATTGCCGGAGACTTTTTTTTACGCGTAAACATGGACTTGCCGGTGCCGGCAGTTTCGGTTTTGAATAATTTGAATGCGGCGGCGGTAATCATGAATGCCATCGCGACCCACAAGGCGCGATTTGCCAGGATGTAGCCGGCGATCGCCGGAAGTCCGGAATTTCTTTCCTCGGTCGACCAGTAGCGGACCGTGCGTCCCCAGGCCCGCAAACCGAATGGATCCAGCAATGATGCAATCCAGACATTGTCGAGTTTTGACAGCATGCTTCCGCTGACGAAATACAGCACGATGAAGCCGAGTATTCCGATATAGACCCACAAAATACTGCGCGTCGTCACCGCCATGAATGTCAGAATGGCGCCGGTAAATAAAACGTTCGGCACGATGTAAACGAAGAATGCCCAGGCAAATGGCTTCAGGCTGACGGGGCCCAGTCGTTCCGGGTCTATCCAGGGCATGAACTGCGCAACGAAGATGAATAGCGCAATGACCACATAGACAATCAGACTGGCTAGTATCGCGGCGCTAAAGCGGCCGATCAGAAAGTCGCGTTTCTTGATCGGATTGGAAAAAATGAGATCGGCGGTGCCGAGTTCAAAATCACGCAGCAAGGCATTGCTGATAAACACGCCGATAATCAGCATGCCAAGCAGGGTGAAAACCGCCATGAATTGAACGATTACCGTGGGTGCGTTGCGATAAACATTGCCGATTGCGCCACCAACTTGCACGGCATCGCTGGACGTTGCGCCAAACGCCATCAATCCGAATAAACCGGACAGCAGCCACAGCAGTGGCGAACGGATCTGTTCGCGCAGTTCGAACTTGAAAAATTCCCGAATCATCTTGTTGCTCCTTATGCCGCTTTGGCTTTGTGAGCACTCAGATGTTGGAAGTAGACGTCTTCCAGATCGGGGTCGATTTTATGGAAGCCCGCTTCTGGCTGGTGTTCGCTGTAAACGTGGATGACAGGTTGTCCGCCGACAAGACGTGTCGAAAGGACGTTGTATTTGTTTTGATACTCGAGCAATTCGGACTTGCCGACGATCGCCGACCAGACCCGCTCATTCAGTGCCGAGATGGCATCGTGCGGTTTGCCGGTCAGCAGGACCTGTCCTTTGTTGATGATCGCCATATTAGGGCAAAGATCAGTCACGTCTTCGACGATATGCGTCGACAGAATGACGACCACGTTTTCACCTATTTCCGATAGCAGATTCAAAAAACGATTGCGTTCTTCCGGATCGAGACCGGCTGTTGGTTCATCGACAATCACCAGTTTCGGATTGCCGATCAAAGCTTGAGCAATGCCGAAGCGTTGGCGCATGCCGCCGGAAAACGTACCGAGTTTGCGTTTGCGCGAGTCCCAGAGATTGACCTGCTTTAAAAGGCCATCAACCACTTCCTTGCGTTGTTTGCCTGACGTCAAACCTTTCAAAACCGCGAAATGCGTGAGCAGGTCTTCGGCGCTGACTTTCGGGTACACACCGAAATCCTGCGGCAAATAGCCGAGTTGCTTTCGCACGGCGTCTTTGTCTTTCAGTACATCGATGCCGTTGAATTCGATGCTCCCGCTATCGGCTTCCTGCAAGGTGGCGATGGTGCGCATCAAGGATGATTTGCCGGCACCATTGGGGCCAAGCAGGCCAAACATGCCATTCGGAATTTCCAGGTTAACGTTGTCGAGGGCGCGCACGCCGTTGCTGTAGGTCTTGCTGAGAGATTTGATGCTGAGCATGTATTGGCTGCCGTTGAAAGGTAGCCGACACCATAAAACAGCGTAACGGATTTAAGCTATGGGGCTAAAGTCATGTTCTGGCCGATTTCTTTTTTTTATTTTTCGGGTTCGTTACTTTCGACACGGGTTCGGATGGAATCGTCAGCAAATCTTTTGGAAGATCGCGTAATACCTCGGCCATTTTTTTCAGGAAGCCGCTCATTGCGGAACTCTTGCGCCAGACCAAAGCAAGGCTGCGTATCGGCGCCGGTTTCTTGAAGGGCAACAATCGAATGAATTCGGAGGCTGCGACGGGCGGTTTCACTGCAAGAATCGGAAGCAAGGTAATGCCGACGCCTGCCGCAACCATTTGCCGCAATGTTTCCAGGCTCGTGGCACGGAAACCTTCTTTCTCGCCGGCGCCGGCCAACGTGCAGACCTCCAGTGCCTGGTCGCGCATGCAATGACCATCTTCCAGCAACAATAAATGCTGTTCGGATAATTCATCGAGTTTGAGATTGCGATGCAAGGCGAGCGGATGTTTTGCCGGAACGGCGAGCATGAAAGGTTCGTCGAACAGGAATTCAATATCCAGCCAGTCTTCATGCAGTGGCAATGCGAGCACGGCGCAATCGAGCCGGCCTTCGCGAAGCATGTGCAGGATGACTTCGGTTTTTTCCTCGACCAGCAACAACTCGAGTCGCGGAAAACGTGTGCGAATATTCGGTACCACGTGCGGCAATAAATACGGCGCCAGCGTGGGGAAGATGCCGAAGCGCACGCTGCCGGCTTCGGGGTCGGATGTGCGTCTGCCAGTTTCGTGCATCTGGTCCACTTCTGACAACACGCGTCGTGCTCTTGTCACGATATCGCCACCTGCCGGTGTCAGCATGACCTGGCGTGGCGAGCGTTCTATGAGTTGTACGCCGAGCTCGTCTTCCAGCTTGATGATCCGTGTTGAAAGCGTCGGCTGGCTGACATTGCAATACTCGGCTGCACGACCGAAATGCCGCAAATCGGCGAGGGCGATGAGGTAGCGAAGATCACGCAGGTTCATGATTTTTTACGATAGTTAAAAGCTATTGATTTGATAATAACAATCAATTTGCTTAATCGCCACGAGTCGGTGAAAGTAGACGCCCGTAACAAAATTCGTTGAATGCACGGACGCGAAAAAACGCCCGTCGTTGAGCCAGGTAGCAAATTGCAAAACAGCCAAGGAGAGAACTATGTCAAACGAATCCAAATGCCCGTTCCCGCATACGCGCGTCAATGCCCCGTCGAATGCGAACTGGTGGCCAGAGCAGCTGAATCTGAAAATCCTGCACCAGCAGTCCGCGAAATCCAACCCGATGGGTGATGAATTCAAGTATGCCGAGGAGTTCAAGACGCTCGATCTGGACGCAGTGATCAAGGATTTGCATGCATTGATGACCGATTCGCAACCCTGGTGGCCGGCCGATTACGGCCATTACGGCCCGTTCTTCATCCGTATGGCCTGGCATGCTGCCGGTACCTATCGCACGACCGATGGTCGTGGCGGCAGCGGTAGTGGCGAACAACGCTTCGCACCACTCAATAGCTGGCCGGACAACGGCAATCTGGACAAGGCGCGTCGCCTGCTGTGGCCGATCAAGGCCAAATACGGCCGTAAACTTTCCTGGGCCGATTTGTTTATCCTGACCGGCAACGTGGCATTGGAATCGATGGGCTTTAAAACTTTCGGTTTTGGCGGCGGTCGCCCCGATGTATGGGAACCGGACGAGGCGATCTTCTGGGGTCCGGAAAGCGAGTGGCTCGCCACCAGCGACAAACCCAATAGCCGTTATTCCGGCGAACGCGATCTGGCTGACCCTTTGGGCGCCGTGCAGATGGGGCTGATTTACGTCAATCCACAAGGACCTGACGGCAATCCCGATCCTGTAGCCTCGGGTCGTGACGTGCGCGAAACCTTCGCACGGATGGCAATGAACGATGAAGAAACTGTGGCCCTCGTTGCCGGCGGCCATACTTTCGGAAAAGCCCACGGCGCGGGTGATGCCGCTTTAGTGGGTGTCGAACCCGAAGGCGCAGGCATTGAACATCAAGGCTTCGGCTGGATAAACAAATTCGAATCCGGCATTGGTGCGCACGCCATCACCAGTGGTATCGAAGGTGCCTGGAAGCCCAATCCGACGACCTGGGACATGGGTTACTTCGACATGCTGTTCGGGTACGAGTGGGAGCTGACAAAGAGCCCGGCAGGTGCGCATCAATGGAAACCGAAAAACACCAAGCCCGAACACATGATTCCGGACGCACACGATCCCTCCAAGAAACATCCGCCGATGATGACTACGGCGGATTTGTCCCTGCGTATGGATCCGGCCTACGAAAAGATTTCGCGCCGCTTCCATCAGAACCCGCAGGAATTTGCCGACGCGTTCGCACGTGCCTGGTTCAAGCTGACCCATCGCGACATGGGCCCGATCGATCGCTACCTCGGCCCGCTGGTGCCAAAAGAGGAATTGCTGTGGCAGGACCGCGTTCCAGCGCTGGATCATGCCGTCATCAACGATGCGGATATCGCAGCGCTGAAAACCAAACTTCTTTCGTCGGGTTTGACGACATCGCAGTTGGTTGCAACCGCCTGGGCTTCGGCTTCGACTTTCCGCGGCAGCGACAAGCGCGGTGGCGCCAACGGTGCGCGTATCCGTCTTGCACCGCAGAAAGATTGGGAAGTGAATCAGCCGGCTGAACTGGCCAAGGTGCTGTCGAAACTCGAATCGATCCAGAAAGAATTCAACGATGCGCAAACCGGCGGCAAGAAAGTGTCGATGGCCGATTTGATCGTGCTTGGCGGTAATGCGGCAGTGGAAGCCGCGGCGAAAAAAGCCGGTCACGATGTGAAAGTTCCTTTCTCGCCGGGTCGCACCGATGCCACGCAGGCCCAAACCGATGCCGACTCGTTTGCTCCACTGGAACCGAAGGCCGATGGTTTCCGCAATTACGTTCGCAAGGGTTACGAAAGTGCAGTTGCCGAATTGCTGATCGACCGCGCAAACCTGCTGACATTGACGGCACCGGAAATGACGGTACTGATCGGTGGTTTGCGTGCGCTTGGCACGAATGTCGGTCAGGTCAAACATGGCATCTTCAGCGAGCGTAGTGACGTTTTGACCAATGATTTCTTCGTCAACCTGCTGGATATGGCGATCACATGGGAGAAGTCGGAAGCCGACGGAATCCTGCATGGCCGTGACCGCGCAAGCCGGGAACTCAAGCGCACCGGCACCGTGGTGGACCTGGTATTCGGCTCGAATTCCCAGCTACGCGCATTGGCCGAGGTCTATGCCTCGAGTGATGCCAACGAAGTTTTCGTGCGTGACTTCGTGAAGGCCTGGACCAAAGTGATGAACCTGGATCGTTACGATCTGAAATGATTTTTGGAAAAAGGGTTTGAAGCCCCGCGCAACCCACATGGATTGCGCGTTATCATCGCGGTACTGAGGTGCCGCGATGATGACAAATCCACAAGCCGAAAATGTAAAAAATGATCCGGACTTCGCCGCTATTCCCGAACGGAATACCGGCGATGTCATCTTGCGGACCATGCAGCAGCATCACGTGCAGTTATCCGTGATGGCCGACAACAAGGCCAATATCCTTATCACCGTTTCATCGATCGTATTGACGATGATTCTGGCGAATCTGAAAGACCCGGACTTGCGTGCCGCCATGTTGACCCTGGCCGGTTTCGTGCTGGTTTCACTTTTGCTGGCGATTGTTGCAGTGCTGCCAAAATACCGGCCGTTACGAATTGGACCAGGTCCATTGCCGGCCAATTTCAATCTTTTGTTTTTCGGGCATTTCGCCGAATTGTCGCGTGAACGTTTTCTCGAAGAAATAACCCAGGCAATGAAGGCCGATGGTTCGGTATACGAAACCATGGCAAAAGATGTCTATGCGATTGGCTATTACCTGGCGCATTTCAAATACCGCTACCTGCGTTTGTCTTACCTGTTTTTCCTTGGCGGATTTATCTGCGCGAGTCTGGTAGAGGCGATACATCTATTGAGTGGTTTGTGACAAGCATTGGCGGTTTGCTGCGCGAAGCAAGTTCGCAACTCGACTCGGATACTCCACGAATTGATGCCGAGTTGCTGCTGGGCTTCGTGCTGCAGAAAAATAGTGCCTGGTTGTTCGCGCATTCCGATCATGAATTGACGAATGAGCAGCATGAGCAATTCAGGAAATTACTGGAACGCCGCATCGCGGGCGAACCCATTGCCCATATCGTAGGGTCGCGTGGATTCTGGACGCTGGATTTGGCGGTGACGGCCGACACTCTGATTCCGCGACCGGAAACGGAACTGCTGGTGGAGTTGGCCATTGCGAAATGTCCTCAGTATAAAAACCTCCGCGTGCTCGATCTGGGCTCCGGTACCGGTGCCATCGCGCTGGCGATTGCCGCGGAATGTAAAAATGCGAAAGTCATTGCCGTCGATAAAAGCGTGGCGGCAATAGGTGTCGCGCAAGGCAATGCCCGAGCCAATAATTTAACCGTCGAATTTCGACAGAGTGATTGGTTTTCCGCTCTCGAAAATCAGAAATTCGATTTGGTCGTCAGCAATCCGCCGTATATCCCGGAGCATGATCCGCATTTGTCGCAAGGTGATCTGCGCTTTGAACCAGTCAGTGCGCTTGCATCCGGTATCGATGGCCTCGACGATATCATAATGATTATTTCGCAGGCACCGCAGTATTGTGCTCCGCAAGCCTGGCTGATGATCGAGCACGGCTTCGATCAGGGCAATACGATTCGCCGCTTATTTTCCGAGGCGGGTTTCGTCAATGTCGAAACCGTGCAGGATCTCGAACAGCGAGATCGTGTGAGTTTGGGGCAGTGGGTAGAAAAAACTTAACCCGCTGCCGTTTTCACGGTGTTCGCGTTTGCAACTAACGGCCAGCGCTTCAAAATGGCGGCACGAATCGATGCGGCATCTAGTCCGGCTTCGGCCAATAATTGTTCGCGGCTGGCATGTTCCTGATACGCGTCCGGCAAACCGAGATGCATGATCGGCAGAACAATATTTTCCGACGACAATAATTCGGCAATCGCCGAACCGGCGCCACCCATCACTACATTGTCTTCGAGCGTGACAAAGGCTTCATGGCTTTTCGCGAGTTCCAGCATCATTGCGCGATCAAGCGGTTTGACGAAACGCATATTGACGACGGTCAATCCCAATTCGGCCGCGACTTGTTCGGCAACGGGCAATACGGCACCGAAAGCGAGCAGGGCGATCTTGTTGCCGCGCTGACGCAACTCGGCTTTACCGATCGGCAAGGTGTCCAGATTATTTTGTATGGCAGCACCGGTGCCGGAGCCGCGCGGATAACGCACTGCGGCAGGGCCCTGGTATTGGTAGCCGGTACTCAACATCATGCGACATTCGTTTTCATCGCTGGGCGCCATGATTACCATGTTCGGAATGCAGCGCAGGAAACTGAGATCGAAACTGCCGGCATGGGTTGCACCATCCGGTCCGACGACACCGGCGCGGTCAATCGCGAACAATACGTCGAGATTTTGCAAGGCTACGTCGTGGATTAATTGATCGTAGGCGCGCTGCAGGAAGCTGGAGTAAATCGCGACGACCGGCTTGCCGCCTTCGCAGGCCATGCCGGCCGCGAATGTCACCGCATGTTGTTCGGCGATTGCGGCATCGAAATAACGGGCCGGATATTCCTTCGAAAAACGCACCAGGCCCGAGCCTTCGCGCATCGCTGGCGTAATGCCCAGCAGTTTTTCATCGGTAGCCGCCATGTCGCATAACCAGTCACCGAAAATTTGCGTGTAGGTCGGCTTGCTCGGCGTATTTTTTTTCACGATGCCGACGGTCGGATCAAACGGCGATACCGCGTGATATTCGATCTGGTCGTCTTCGGCCAGGTCGTAGCCTTTGCCCTTGGTGGTGATCACATGCAGCAGTTGCGGACCTTTCAGCGTCCGCATCGTGCGCAAGGTTTTTACCAACGCATTGATGTCGTTGCCGTCGACCGGGCCAGAATAATGGAAACCCATTTCCTCGAATAAAGTCGAAGGCACGAACATGCCTTTCCAGTGCTCTTCCCAACGGCGCACGAAACGCGCGGCCGGATTGGTGCGTTTGTCGCCGAGAATTTTCTTGCCGCCTTCGCGGACGGCATTCATCGCAGGACTGCTCATCATGCGACCGAGCATTTTTGTCAGGCCGCCGACGTTTTCGGAAATCGACATCCGGTTGTCATTCAAGATCACCAGAATATTCGGTTCTGGATCCATGCCGCCGGCGTGATTCAATGCTTCGTACGCCATGCCGGCCGTCATCGCGCCATCGCCGATGATCGCGACGACCTGGCGATCATCGTTCTGGCATTGCAATGCGATTGCCATGCCGAGCGCAGCAGAAATCGAAGTAGAAGAATGGCCGACGCCGAAAGTATCAAATTCGCTTTCATCGCGTTTTGGAAAAGGTGCGATGCCGTCTTTTTTCTTGACGGTGTGAATGGTGTCGCGGCGACCGGTAAGAATCTTGTGCGGATAGCACTGATGTCCGACATCCCAGACGATGCGGTCATCGGGCGTGTTGTACAAATAATGCAGGGCGACCGTCAGTTCGATGACGCCGAGTCCGGCGCCGAAATGTCCGCCGACGCTGCTGACGGTTTCAATCAGATACGCACGCAGTTCATCGGCAATGACAGGCAATTGGCTGTCGGAAAATTGTCGTAAATCAGCCGGAACGCTGATTTTCGACAAATGGGGATAACGCTCGGCATTCATCAAGGACTTCTTCAGGATTTCACGTATGTGTGAATTGTCCCGCGCCCCAGTCGAGAGGGCAAGTTAAAACCCCTTTAAATCACCTAATTCAGATGCTGGCGTGACCACTGATCAAGTTGGCATTCACGAAGTCGGTGACATCTGCCAGCGTGGCGCCCGATTGTTCTGCGATATCGGTCAGTTTGGCCGGGCCTTTCATCATCACCGTCGCGATCCGGAAGTGTTTCGGGAATTCACGTTCGGTTTGTGGCCATTTGCTCAGTTTGAACAAGCTGTTCGGGTTGTAGGCCGGCAACAAGTGGCCATTGCCACCTACCAGACCCGCGAGCCAGGCCAGCCGCGACAGGGGATGCGAGCCACCGAGTTGTTTGTCCAATTGCTGGAATTCGGCTTCGTCGATGGCGATGAAGTCTGCTTCGGTCAATGTGGCGCTGCCATAGACCATATAAGGCTTCAGTGAATTGCTGCCAAGATAGATTTGACGTTCCGGGTCGATGATCAGGAGTGGAGCATCGTTTAATTGAATTTTGACTGGGCCGCCCAATACGCCTGGCTTCAGGAAGTCCAGCAATTTCAGTGCTTTGGGCCCCATGGACGGCACCGCGACCTGCGTGCCCGTCGTGGTGCGGTAAGTCGCAGGGGCGGTTTGCTCCTGTGTGACGGCTGCTTGAGTGCCGGTTGTACGTGGACTGAGCATTTCCGGGGTGACGGCGGCTTGGATGCCGGTTGTACGTGGACTAAGCATTTCCGGTGTCACTGCAGCTTGCTGTCCAGTGGTACGAACGATTGGAGAACTGCTCGGCGTTTGGTTGGAAAGCTGGCTCAGCAATTGAATGAGGCTATCGAGTGTTACCGGGCGCGGCAGGATATGGTTGGCATCCGCGCGACTACCGGCAGTGACTGCTGCAGTGATTTTGCCGTCGGCGTTGGCTTTCAGCCAAGTCATATGGCCGTATACCGTGTCCATGTCGATGACAATTAATTCGGCTTCTTTTTCATTGGTGGCGGTCCAACGCTGCGGCAGGCGCATATTGGCCTGGTCAAATGCAGAGAGCACTTGCACCTCGTCTTCTTTCGAAAACCCTGAAAAGCAAACGGTTTTGGCATTCATTAAACGCAGTCCCTGAAATCTGGTGTTTCGTATTGAATCCAGAATATAACCGAAGTTTGGCCGCGCGTATGGCTTGCGTCAATGTTGTTTCATCGGGGCGTGAACTACTGCTCACAACAGCACCGAAAAGCGCGCTAAAAGCCTTGATTTAAAAGGCTTTGAGCAGGGTTAAATCTTGTTACGCGTCGGCAGGGAACCCGGGAAAGGAAATTCAGCTCAAACCGCGGTTGCGTTTCGGAAGGTGGTTTTTCAGGAAGGCCATCTGGTCGGCCAGAATGTGCCGGTTCGACAAAATCAAATGTTCGACCCAGCTTGGCCGGAATGGTACGGCGAGCAGCGGCATGCCCGCCTGTTGCGGCGTGCGGCCGCCTTTTCTCGAATTGCAGTGGAAGCAGGCGCAAACCACGTTTTCCCAGACGTCACGGCCACCTTTTGAAATCGGCATCACGTGATCGCGGGTCAGCGAGTGGCGACTGTATTCCTTGCCGCAATACATGCAAAGCGAGCCGTCACGCGCAAACAGTGCGGTGTTGGTTAATGCCGGCGTCGGAGAGATCGCCATGTTCTTGGCATGGCCACGTGCGGCAACAATAGGGTGCAGGTCGATTACGCTCTGCTCACCGGTGAAACGGTTATGGCCACCATGAACCGTCAGACAGGGTTCGCCAAGTGTCCAGGAGACAGCACCTCGCACGTACAGGCAAACCGCATCCTGCCAATGCATCCAGTCCAGAATTCGGCCGTGCGCATCGAGTGATAGAACTCGCGGATAAGGGCTTTCGTGAGGGGACAGTGTGCCTGCCGGGGGGCGGTGACTCCCAGCGCCCACGATCGCAAGTCGCTTGGTGGGCATGTCCATAAGCCATGAGCATAACCCAAGTGGGATTTCGCGCAAGCCCTGTGCTCGGGACTGTTAAACTATCGATATTCACCAGGAGGCCGCATGCGCACTTTGTACCCGGAAATTGAACCGTTCGACTCTGGCTTTCTGAATGTCGATGCACGGCATCGTATCTACTATGAACAATGCGGTAACCCGCAAGGCAAGCCGGTCGTTATCTTGCATGGCGGTCCGGGTGCCGGTTGCGGTGCAAAGATTCGTCGGTTTCACGATCCGCGTGCATATCGCATCATCCTGCTCGATCAACGTGGTGCCGGACGTTCGACACCACATGCCGATTTAATCGACAACACGACCTGGACCCTGGTCGCGGATATTGAAAAATTACGCGAACACCTGGGCATTGATCGCTGGCAGGTGTTCGGCGGTTCCTGGGGTTCTACGCTGGCATTGGCATATGCTGAAAAACATCCGGAGCGCGTCAGTGAATTGGTCGTGCGCGGGATTTTTCTGTTGCGTCGCTGGGAACTGGAATGGTTTTACCAGGAAGGTTGTTCGCGCCTGTTTCCGGATGCCTGGGAAAAATATCTGGAACCAATTCCCGAAGTGGAACGTGGCGATATTATTTCGGCCTACCACCGTCGCCTGACGTCGGAAGACGAAAGCGTGCGTTTGGCGGCAGCGCAAGCCTGGTCGATCTGGGAGGCGTCAACCAGTTTCCTGTTGCAGGACGAAGATTTCATCAACAGCCATCAAGACGCGCACTTCGCCTTGAGTTTTGCACGCATCGAAAACCATTATTTCGTCAACGGTGGTTTCTTCGAAGTCGAAGGGCAATTATTGCGTGACGCCCACAAATTGAAAGGCATTCCGGGCGTGATCGTGCATGGCCGTTACGACGTGGTATGCCCGATCGTCAATGCCTGGGATTTGCACAAGGTATGGCCTGAAGCGAAATTGCTTATTTCGCCGACTGCGGGCCACTCGGCATTCGAAGCGGAAAATGCATCTGCACTGATTGAAGCGACCGACGGTTACCGCTAGGTATTCTATTTTTAATCGGGAGCGGAGCACCGTTCCCGATTAAAAACATCCGATTGCAAGTTTGCGGCTAGTTAATGGTGCTATTGAGTTCGGCTGAATTCAGAGCGCATGCATTCCTGTTTTCAACGGCATGCTCGACTGCCATGCGCAGCATGGTTGGCGTGATGTAGCCGCGATGCACGCGGTCAATCACAGCCATGTAGAAACGGCCAAAAAGATTGGTGCATTGGACGCGCGTGCCCAGCAGGAATTCCACTTGCCGCGAATTGGTGATTTTTACGCCGACGCAGGAACGGAATTTTAGGTGCTTGTCGTCCGCACCTAAAATCACCTGTGAATGCGTGTTGTCGGCATTGGTCTTTTGTTCGAGCACCGGAAAGCGATTGGCAAACAGCGAATCACGTTGCGTCGAAAGCAATGACGACACCGGACAACCCAATGGCGATGTTCTCAGGCCGATCGGTTTCACCAACACATTTCGAAATGCCATCATCCGGGATACTCCGGTTGGAGGATTTTCCAGAAAACCGTCGAGTAAAGCCGTCAATAATGTCGACGCTTTTAGTTTGCCGATTGAACTGTCATCCAAAGTCAGCCGGAAAGTATCTTCGTGATGAAATTTTTCCTTGCCGAACTGATTGAGCAGCAGGGAGTCTTCCGGTGTCTTCTCGAGTTCGACTACGACCGGTCCGACGCCGGTGCTTGATGCGAACCCGGTCGAACCCCGCCATTTGCTCCAGGCTCCGCGAACGGTACCGGCACTTCCGCGAAATGTCTGGCAAGCCATGCTGAGGGTACTTCCTGCCGGCGCATCCAGTGACAAGGCAGTGGTCGGAATTTTGTCATGCTCGAAATTATCGTGTCCGATAATCGCCGCCACGTTTTCGGGCAGTAGTTGTGTCAAGGATGGAATGTTTGCCTGGTTATTGATCACTTTTAGACGCAGTGATTCCGACAAGTCGCCACCGAGTTCATTGGTGTGGCAAGACAGTGCGAAGAAAACCGGATGCGGGGAATTTTCAACCAATGGTGAAAACTGGTGCCAGGTTTCGCCACCGAATCGCACAGTAAACATGCAGTCGGGCGGAATATTGATGTACTGGAGTGCTTTGACGAAGTTCTGCGGGTCATCTTCGATTTGCTTCGACGTCGCACTCGAAAATCTCAGCTGCGCTCCACCGCTACCCGATACCGCCGTAAAAATCCGGTGTCCGGCATGGCGATGAAAAGGGTGTCCCTTTGCACCGACCGCAAACGAGTAGAGCGAAGTCGCATCGCCTTTGTCGAAGTCGGTGCCTGCAAGTTTTGCCGAAGGTTCGTCGAGCTCGTCGATGAAATCCCGATGCGCTTTTTGTCGCGCCAGCACGCTTTCGTACAAATGGTTGCCGGAGCCGATTCCAAGCTGCGCGATCAGGGAAACTTCAACGGGAAGACCACCGGATCTCGATAAAATTTTGGTGGAAGGAAAACTGTGAACCACTTGCGTCATTGGTAGCACATTGCACCCTCTATGGGTCGAAAAACCCTGTAACGCATGACATTTGGCCAGGATGGAAACTTTCGCCAATTGTAGGGTTTATTTGGTATCTACGCGTTAAAGCATTGATTGCCTGAAAACAGGCTTAGTCGGCCGCGCTGCCATCCGGGTTTTTATCGAGCAGCCACAGACCGGCCCAGAGTTTCGGGTCCATCGAATAACCTTCGGCCATCTTTTGCGCAAGCCAGCGCGGAGCTTGTTTCACGGGCACTTCGTGCACGGTGATATTTTCGCTGGCATCGCCGCCGCCGGCATGGATTCGGGTGAGTTTGCGGGCGCGGGCAAAGGCGATCATCTCGGTACTCATGCCAGCCGAACTAGGGCCGATCATCAATACCTTCACTTCGTCAGCTTGCCAGCCGGTTTCTTCGAGTAATTCGCGCCTTGCGGCAGCTTCGATCGTGTCGTTTTCATCGAGGTCGCCGACCAGGCCGGCTGGCATCTCGATCGTGTTGGTATTCAACGGGACCCGGAATTGCTCGACGAACAATAAATTGTCATCGGGAGTCACCGCCACGATGATGACGGCAGAGCCTGCATTCGTGCGTTCGGCATATTCCCAGTTATCGCGTTTTTTCAAACGTAGATAATGGCCTTCATATAGCAAGTCGGTATTGTTCATGATTTATTCTAGCGGTAATTCGAGCAATCGACGACGTGTCATTGGCCCGAAGCGCAATTTTTCGCAAAGTGGTATGAGCAACTCGCGTTGAATGGCATTGCGTGTAGCGAGCGCGAAGGTATCGGGCAAAGGCACATCGCACATGACGGTGGCGAGTTGTCGCGACAACAACGCGATTTCGCGGTGTTCTTTCAAACGCTCGGCGTGTTGTGCGCTGCCGCGTATGCGTAAATATGGAATTTCCGCCACGCGTTCAAGCATAGAGTCCAGACTACCGAAATGTCCCAGTAATGTCGCCGCGGTTTTCGGACCAATTCCGGGAACACCGGGAATATTGTCGACTGCATCGCCGGTTAGCCCGAGATAGTCGGCAATCTGGTGTGCATGGACGCCATAGCGCGCCTTGACGCCCTCGCAGTGCCAGCGGTCATTCCGCGTGAAATCCCATTGCGAGTCACCGGTATCGAGTAATTGCGACAAGTCCTTGTCTGCCGAAATAATGGTGATGTTATGCCCGGCATTGCGGCAAAGTTTTGCAGCGGTACCGATTAAATCATCGGCCTCGTAATGGCCGTCGACCAGAACCGGAAATCCGAGTGCCAAACACACTTCCTGGCAGTAGGCGAATTGCCGTTTCAACTCTTCCGGGGCAGGTTCGCGATTGGCTTTATAAGCGGGGTACAACTCGTTTCGATAATTGCTCTCAAGCGAAGCATCGAACGCAAATGCGCAGCGTTGCGGTTTCACTTTTTCGACAAAGTCCAGCACGAAACGAGTGAAGCCATGTACGGCATTTACCGGCTGGCCATCGATGTCGTTGAATTCCGGTGGCATCGAATGCCAGGCACGAAAAATATACAGACTCGAATCGATCAAATAGGTAGGCGAACTCACAGGCTTAAATCGCTCAGCAAATCTTCCAGGTTTGGACGAATCCGTTCCGGCGCAATTTCGCTGACACTGCCGATATGGATGAAGCCGAGAATGCGTTCGTTTTCGACGAGCCCAAGTTTTGCGGTGATCACTGGATCGTAGGCGGCCCAGCCTGTTAGCCACTGCGCGCCATAGCCAAGTCCTTGCGCGGCCTGCAGCAAGGCGAAACAAACTGCGCCACCGGAGAGTATTTGTTCCTGGACCGGGACCTTGTGATCCGGGGTCAATCTGGCGATCACGGTAATGATCAGCGGCGCAAATGAAAAACGCGCACGGTCTTTCTCGATTGCGGCTTTTGGCGCATTTGGATCAATTTCCTCGGCACGTTCCGCCAAAAGCTTGCCGAGAGCTAAACGCGTGTCACCCTGGATACGCAAAAAACGCCATGGTGCGAGCTTACCGTGATCTGGTACCCTGAGCGCAGAAGTCAGCATCTGCTGCACTTCCAGAGCGTTCGGACCGGGCTCTTTAAGTGTGCGTGAAGGTGTAGATCTGCGCTGGTCGAGAATTTTTATGAGATTCATGTAACAAATATTAACATCCGGGGCGATTTTGCGAAAAAATGAGAGGTCGTTCACAGATTATATTTATGCGACCGCCTATTTTAGCCTTGCCGATAACTCGATTCCCCCTAAGAGTTCACCCCAAGAGTAGTGTATGAGCCAGAACGATTTCCATGTGCAAGGTGACCGATCGTATCAGAACGATCCGGAGCTTTTTAACACTTTGCGTAAACACACCATCAGCCATTTGACGATGGTGCTTGGCCGTGTGTTGGGAAAAGCAGACGACCGTCTGTTTGATCTTGCTCAGAAAGAAGAAGGGATGGCTGGTCCACAGCATATGGATTCAATGCGTATGCTGCGTGTTGCGCGTACCGCACTGGAAAATGGCTTCAAACGCCATTTTGAGAGTGGTTTTGAAGCGATGCGTATCGGTACGCAATCACCATTGGCATCCAACCAAGTATTGAGCCTGGTTGCCGATGACGAGCTGGAAGTTCAGCTGGCATCCGAATTCGTCGTTGAAGCAATCCTCAGTGCGCATGGTCCTGCGCTCGACGTGATTGCACAACGTTTCGGTGCCATCGTCGGTCTGCGCACGTTGCCGGCCGAATTGAATCCACTAAGTGCAACCAGTTTGGCTAATTCCATTTATGTCGCACAAAGTGACGTGCAGCTGCCGTCCAGTGTGCGAGTTGTCCTTTATAAGTATTTCGAGCGCGAGTTGGTGCAGAGCCTCGGTAGTTTGTTGACCGAATTGAATGCGCGCATGTCCGCTGCCGGTATCCGTGCCGAACTCGGTAACCCACGCCCGGTCAATGCCGCTGCCGAACCAGCTCCTGCGCCAGTCGCACGTCGCCAACACGATGCCGCAGACGACCGTCAAATGTTTGAAGCGCTGTGCGATTTGTTGCACACCTTCCGTCCGCAGATGGGTGCTGCCGATGTGGCTGCAGGTAAAGTTCCTTACAACAGCAATCCAAACGCACGTCCGATGGCAATGCCGGAAATGATGTCGGTGCTTTCGCTGTTGCAAAGGCAAGTGCCGCAGGCCGTTGAAGCCGCCATGCAAGATCCGAAAGTATCGCTCGCGCATGACCTTAAACACGAAATGCTGCGTAATGCGAAAAACATCGGTTTGCCCGCAGACCAGATTCGCCTTAGTCCGGATGATGAAGACGCTGTCGACTTGGTCGGCATGCTGTTTGACGTTTTGTTCGACGAGCGCGATTTTGAACAACTTGCACGCAGCCTGATGTCGCGTCTGGTGGTTCCTTATGTAAAAGCCGCCGTTATCGATCGACGCATGTTCATGAATAAAGGCCACCCAGCCCGTCGTTTGTTGAACTCGCTGGCCGAAGCTGTGGAAGGCAACAAAGGCGAAGGCCCGCAAGAACGCGAACTGCTGAACAAAGCCGAAAATACCGTCGATACGCTGGTTGCCGATTTCAACGAAGACATCGCGATTTTCGAAACGCTTGAACAAGAGCTGCGTAGTTTCCTCGATCAGCATCGCCGCCGCATGGAATTGGCCGAACGTCGTGCTACCGAAGCACAGCGCGGTCAAGAACGCCTGGAACAAGCTCGCACCTTGGCGACTGCCGAGTTGTCGAAACGCGTATCGGGTTTGAGTTTGCCACCGGCACTGGATGATTTTTTCAGCCGCAGCTGGGCTCACCATTTGTCGATGATCGCACTTCGTGAAGGCCCCGGCAGCGCGCCTTGGAATTCGGCGCTCGGCGTTGCTGACGCTTTGCTTGAATTGCTGCCTAGCGAAAGCAACTCGAAGCGCAACACCATCGCTTCGTCGTTCAATAATATGCGTGAACCGCTCGAGACCGTTTTATCAAGCTCGGGGGTAACAGGCGAGTCTGCTCAGCAAACTATCCGTGGTTTGCAAATCAGCATGGAATCGATGTTGCAGCAACCTGCGACAGTTGAAATTCCGGCCGTGGTTGTTATCGACGAACGCAAACCTTTGCTGGAAGTCGTTTCCAACAAGGACAACCTGGATTACAACGTAGAAGATATTCCCGTGCTGCGTAATCTGGCCGTTGGCATGTGGGTTCACCTCACCGCCGATGACGACAAGTTGCATCCGGCGAAGCTTTCCTGGATCAGCCCGATTTCTTCCCGCCTGATGTTCGTAAATCGTCGTGGCGTGCGCGTATTGGTAGCTTCTCTGGAAGAACTGGCCGCCATGAAGAAACAAGGCAAGTTGGTGGTACGCGAACAGGAAAATCTGTTCGATCAAGCCATGCAAAGTGTCATGGGCCGTTTGAAAACCGAAACTGCCTAAGGCTTGCGATAAGTACGCAAGCTAGTCCCGCGATAAATCTTCCGATTTATTGATGGATAAGCGTTAAATCCGGTAGCATCTCCCAATCGCCCCGCTAATGTGCGGGGCATTGTCTTGGGGATGATGCGCATGTCGGTCACAATCGCTTTTGTCAAAGAAACCGCAGCGGGCGAACGCCGTGCGGCACTATCGCCGGAAACCTGCAAAAAATTGCTTGCACTCAAGACGCGCGTACTGATTGAGCGCGGCGCCGGTCTGCATGCGCATTTCACCGACGACAGTTATGCCGGTGCGGAAGTCTCCGACCAGCGTGACGAAATATTGGCGGCTGCCGATATTCTGGTTTGCGTTCAAACCCCGCCAAATTCCGATTTGGCAAAATTGAAATCCGGTGCCGTGCTAATGGGCTTGTTGGCCCCTCATGCCGATCCGGCTCGCGTGCAAAGTTTTATCGATAAAAAGATCAGTGCGTTTCCATTGGAAAAATTACCGCGCACCACGCGTGCGCAAGCCATGGACGTGCTGTCGTCGCAGGCCGGTATGGCCGGCTACAAGGCCGTATTGATGGCAGCACAACTGGCACCGCGTTTTTTCCCGATGCTGACGACTGCTGCCGGTACCATCCGGCCATCGAAAGTCCTGATCATCGGTGCGGGTGTAGCGGGTTTGCAGGCAATCGCGACCGCACGCCGTTTAGGCGCGCAAGTCGAAGGCTTCGACGTGCGGCCGGAAACTCGCGAACAAATTGAATCGCTCGGCGGTAAATTCCTGGATCTCGGTGTCTCGGCGGCAGGTGAGGGCGGCTACGCGCGTGCATTGACCGACGAAGAGCGTGCCGAACAACAGCGCCGATTGGGCGAGCATCTGAAAAACGTCGATATCATCGTGACCACGGCGGCAATCCCCGGTCGTCCAGCGCCGAAAATTATCACTGCAGGCATGGTGACGAATTTGAAACCCGGTAGCGTGATCGTCGACCTGGCTGCAGAAACAGGCGGTAACTGCGAACTGACCAGGCCCGGTGAAAATTATGAAACGCAGGGCGTGATGATTTCCGGCCCGTTGAATCTTTCGAGTCAGGGAGCCATGCACGCCAGCGAAATGTACGCGCGCAATGTGTTCAATTTCCTGTCGTTGATGATCGACAAGGAAGGCGCATTCAAACTCGATTGGGAAGATGAGATAATCGCGAAAACCTGTTTGACACACGATGGAGTCAACAAGTCCTGATCGACTATAAATCGACTATAACTTGGGCTCAGGCGCAATGCCCGGGCCGCCCGCTTCCAGCCACTGTGTGCGTTGCTGCGGCGTAAGCGATGCCCACAGGCGACGTAAGCGTTTTTGTTCTTCGGGCGGCAATGTTCTGATATAGCGCATGCTTTCACGCATGTTCTGGCGTTGTTTTGGCGTCATTTCCTGGAAGTTTTGTACGCCCTCGCGCAAGGCTTCCCGCTTGTGCGGTGGAAGTTTTTTCCAGCGATCGTAGCGCTCGAGAATTTGCACACGACGCGATGCCGGCATTGAGTCCCAGCGTTGAGCAAAATGTTGTAGGTCCTTTTGCTGCTCGGCGTTCAATTGCTTCCAGCTGGGTACGCTGACGCCTTCCGGCACCGGGGCCGGTTGTGCGAACGCACTGCAGGAGAACAAGCATAAAGCGAGAAAAACAATGCGCAACATTACAAGCTACCTTTCAAGTCAAGGGAGACTTCGACGGGGGCGTCCGCCAGCCATGTCAGCATTTCGGCGTCGGCATCGTCTTCTGCGGAAATATACAGCGTATCCTGCTCGGTAATCACTTTGCCGGACTGGAACTGGGGTAAAAACAAGGCGAGGCCCAATGCGATGGCAAGACTTGCCGATACCGGAATCAGGAATGCCTTGAATCGACTCGGAGCATGTTGCGACAGAGTGTCCCGACGCATCAAGCGTAGACGATTGACAGTGGCAACATCTAGCGTGGCGACCGAGTGTTCGAACACGGTGCGGGATTTATTTGAAATGGGATCGGTCATTGCCAGTCCTCCAGGTGAATTCTGAGTGCACTCATCGCTCGCGATAAGTGGGTTTTTACCGAGCCATCGGAGCACCCCATGGCGGCGGCGGTTTCCAGTACGCTCAAGCCCTGCAGTTCGCGCAATAGAAAACATTCGCGTTGCCGGGCGGGCAAAGCGCGTACGGCTTTGCCCAATGCAATCCAGGAACTGTCGTCGGTAAGACGGCGAAGCGGATCTTCGTTGTGATCGGGTAGCGCCTCGATCGGGTCTTCATCGTGCTCGTCGGCTTTTCCGAAGAATTGCATGACACGTTTTTTGACGGCGTTGCGACGGTGTTTATCGGTCAACTGGCGGCGCAAAATACTCCAGAACAATGGTGACCATTCGGTTGCAGGTTTGTTGCGGTATTGCAGTAGCTTGATCATGGTGTCCTGCACGACATCCATTGCATCTTCGCGATGGCCAAGCGCAAGTTCTGCCATTCGGAATGCGCGGCGTTCAACGCCAGCCAGAAATTCATCAAGCGTGGCGGGCAAGCGAATCGCCGCATCGTCGGCGGCGACTTCGTTCGAGCCGTTTTGCTCGAATGCCATCTTAGTGATGGTGGCGACGGTCAAAACGGTTCTCGCGACGTTGGCCGATGCGGTCGAAACGCGCATCGATTCGATCACCACGACGATCAAGCTTGTTTGCGCGGTGTTCGTGACCTAACGCATCTTGTCGTGCTGCACGAGCATCCAGCCGGGCATCAATAACGTCGCCACGGCGATCCCACCGGCGTTCCATACGGTCGCCGCGGTCGGCAGCCTGAGTCAGGCCGGCACAGAGTAAAAGCGGAATCGAGAGCCAAAACATGGATTTCATAGTGCCGGTTCCTTTCGATGGGGGCAACGATAAAAACGTGCGACAGCCAAAATCGTTGACCTATTGCCCAGAATATTCAGCTAACGGTTATGATTAGCCCAGCACATCAGGAGTTTCCCCAATGGATGGTTTTCTCGCGCTTTACGTCTTCATGCTGGCGGCATTTACCGGCTATGAAATTATCGGCCGCGTGCCGGTAATTTTGCATACGCCATTGATGTCGGGTTCGAACTTTGTCCACGGCATTGTGCTGGTCGGCGCAATGGTGGTCTTGGGGCATGCCGATAACACGTTTGAAAAAGTCATCGGTTTTATCGCCGTCTTGATGGGAGCGGGCAATGCCGCCGGTGGTTATGTGGTGACCGAGCGGATGCTTGAAATGTTCAAGTCCAGCAAGAAAGCAGGAGAGAAGTAATGGAATCCTTCTTGCCGATACTTGTCGATGCCTGCTATCTGGGTGCTGCGCTGCTGTTTATTCTCGGTATCAAACGAATGGCGTCGCCGGTTACTGCGCGCAGTGGCATCCAGTGGGCCGGTGTCGGGATGCTGCTCGCCACGCTTGCCACTTTCGTCACGCCGGGCTTGCACAACTTGCCGCTGATTTTGGCTGCCGTCGTATTGGGTACTGCGGTCGCATGGATTTCCGGCAAAAAAGTCGCGATGACCGACATGCCGCAAATGGTGGCTTTGTATAACGGCCTCGGTGGCGGTTCTGCCGCGGCGATTGGTTTTATCGAGTTGATGAAATTTTCCGGCAATAGCGCCGAAACACCATCGCAAACCACACTGGTGCTGGCCGTTGTCGGCGGGCTGATTGGTTCGATTTCGCTGACCGGTTCGATTATTGCCTGGGCCAAGCTCGATGGCCGTATGGATAAGCGATTCACTTTCCCGGGCCAGCAATTATTTAATGGACTGGTATTTCTCGCTTCCGTTTTGCTTGGCATCTTCGTCGTGTTCACGATGCAGCAGCCACTCATCATCGGTTTCTTCGCTGCGGCCTTGTTGTTTGGCGTGTTGATGACCTTGCCGATCGGTGGTGCCGACATGCCGGTCGTTATTTCGCTATACAACGCATTGACCGGTCTGGCGGTTGCATTTGAAGGTTATGTGTTGGGTATCGAAGCCCTGATCATCGCCGGCATGGTGGTAGGTGCCGCCGGTACGATGTTGACGCAGTTGATGGCCAAAGCGATGAACAGGCCAATCAGCGGTGTGTTGTTCAGTAATTTTGGTGCGAGTGGTGAACAGCAGGAAATTACCGGCGCACAAAAACCGATTGAAGCCGGTGACGTTGCCGCGATGATGACTTACGCCGAACGCGTCGTCATTGTCCCGGGTTACGGTTTGGCGGTCGCACAAGCACAACACAAAGTTTGGGAATTGACGCAGCAATTGATGAAACGCGGCGTGAAAGTAAAATTCGCGATTCACCCGGTTGCCGGCCGTATGCCTGGCCACATGAATGTATTGCTGGCGGAAGCCGGCGTGCCGTACGACCTGATCGCCGATATGGATGACATCAATCCGGAATTTCCGAATACCGATGTCAGCCTGGTGATCGGCGCGAACGACGTGGTCAATCCGGTCGCGAAAACCGATCCGGCTTCCCCGATTTTCGGTATGCCGATTCTCGATGTTTCACTGTCGAAAAATACCATCGTGATCAAACGCGGCAAGGGTACCGGTTTTGCCGGTATCGAAAATGCGTTGTTCTACCAGGACAATACCCGCATGCTGTACGGAGATGGCGGCGCGGCGATTGCGCAATTGATTTCGGAATTGAAAGCGCTCGACGGCGGACACTGAACCAACTGCGATACGAATAAAAAAAACCGCTTCCTTCGAAGCGGTTTTTTTTCAGGCACTTATAACGGTGATGTCTTGTCGGCCCAGGCCAGCAGGAAGATTCGCACCATCGTCATGTCCTGGCTCGGCGTGAAGTTGCTACCGTATTTGCTGTCGATATCGCGTACTTCTTGGAATTGTTTTTGCGAAGCTGCGCCCAGCATCGCGATGACCAGCATCTGTTCACGCATGTTCCCGGAAATAGTTTGTTTTTCCGAATCCAGAACCTTCAGCGCGAATGTCTTCATCGCTACCTGATCACGTTTTGCCGTCGCTTGGTAGGCAAGCATGATATCGGTAACCAATGGCGACTGATTTTCACCTATCCATTTTGGATTGATCCATGAACCTTCCAGATCGTTCTGCGGCAGAGCACCGATGGTGAGTTTTGCAAGCTCGGAAATGCCGGCACTCCATTCCATGATTTTTTCGCCGGCGATCGTCGATGATGATTGCTTGAGTGCGATCATCATTTTGTTTTCCACGTCAGGCGTCACGTCTTTGTTTTGTGGAACCTGCAACGATTTCTGGTTCATCCCGGAAACAAGGGCGCAAGCGAGAAAGTGTTTGCGTTGGTAACGCGAACTGTCCAGCAGCATCATATCGGTCTGGCATTTAACGGGCTCGCGGCCATCCAGCATGTCGAGCAACGGCAGTCCGTTGTCTGCCAAGGTTTGGAGAAATGTAGCCGTGTCCTGCATGAAACGACTTTTCGGTGATTCGAGCGCCAGTACCGGGTGGTAATCCGAATTGCCGTTTGCACCCATCAGTTTGACGTAATTGCGCAGTACGTTCGCGCTGCCGATACGGCGTAAACGGAAACCTTCTTCCGCGCCCAAACCCAAACGCGGCAACTCCTGTGCGAAAGCAGCTGCCTTGAGTTTCGAGTAATCGACGGATGGAATCGGCGATTTGGATGCCAGGAATATCAGTTCGAAATCGTTGGTCAGATACACTTCGACATTCGGGAATGTTTTCAGCAATGCCGACACCATTTTCGCCAATAGCTCGTCGCTGAGTTCATAGGATTGAATCCATTGTGCGAGCACGCCGCGTTCTTCCAGATGTTTCTCGAGAAATATGTAGAACTCATCCGTGAACAGGCTGGCCACGCCGCTAACCCACGGGTTGGAAGGTTCTGAAATGATGATGTCGTATTTCTTTCCGCCGGTGGCGAAATAGGTACGGGCATCTTCGATGATCAGCCGCGATCTCGGATCGGTATAACCGCGTGACACACGCTCCCCGAACAGTCTCGCGCCTTCGTGCATGGCCGGTTCAATTTCCACATTGTCCACGCGGGTGATTTGTTCGCTGCCCAGAATCGTGTGCGTGGTGAGCCCGGAACCCCAGCCGATAATTCCGACCGTCTTCGGGTCGGGATGCACTGCAAGCGGCAACGATCCCGCCATCACCATGGTGACTTCGTCGGGCAGGGGTGCTTGTTCCAAAGTAAGTGTCAGGCTGGCATCCGGCTTGCCGTTGGTGACAATGGAAGCGGCTCCTGCATTCACATAATGTAGAACACTGATGGTGGAAGTCTTGCCGTCTTCCAGGTAGGCGACAGTTACATTTTTCGGGTCCAGCAATTTTCCGGTCCGGAAGGTGCCCGATACCTGTGCAATTGGATCGGGCTTGCCAAATTGAAGGGCGATGACCAAGGCGATCAATCCGGCGACGCCACAGAAAGCGGGAAGTCGGCCCGATGGACCAGCCCAGACAAAGCGCAGTAAAAAAAGGCCCAGGCCCACATCGGCTGCTGCAGCCAGTGCAAGTGAAAGATTCAGTCCGATCGCGGGAACCAATACATGCACAGTCAACAAGACACCGAGAATTGCACCGGCGGTATTTGCTGCATAGATTCTGCCGATCGAGGATTCACCGTGTCCGGTTCGCAATAAGGCCATGGTGAATAACGGCAATGTCATGCCGGCAAAAAAAGCGGCTGGAAACATCACGAGCAGGGCGATTGCAGCACTGCCCAGATTGTAGAGCGTGTAGCCTTGCGCATCGTGCGACAAGGTATTGGTCAACCAGCCGACCCAGACGAAAGAATTCGCAAACACCAGCGACGATGCCAGCGCAGCCAAACCCATGCCGACTTGTGCGAGACCGGCATAACGAACTGCGTCGCCAATGCGATCGCTGTTACGGGAAATCCATAGCCCGCCAAACGCGAGACCGAGAATGAACGATGCCAGCATCAGTTCGAATGAATGCAGGGTGGTGCCCAGCGCCTGGTTGAGCATCCGAACCCAGACGATTTCATATGCGAATGAAGTCGCGCCGGTAATCCCGGCCGCGATGCACATCATCAGGCCGAAGTTTATTTCGGGGTTTTCCTTCGGCTGCGGTGCGACATCGATCGTGGGTTCAACGGACGAAACATTTTCGGTTTGCTGGCGGGAGGCCAGCCAGGCGCCGACGGCAACCACGATATTCAAAACGCCTGCTACCGTCATCGCGCCCGGCATTCCGATTTCGGGCAATAACAAAAATGTTGCCAGCAATGCACCGATTGCGGCGCCAAGGCTATTGCTGAAATACAGGCCGCCCAAAGCTTGTCCGTCCTGTTGCTTGTTCGCCCGGATAAAGCCTGCGCTCAGCAAGGGGAACGTCATGCCCAGAAGCAGGCATTGCGGAAAGATCAGTAGCGCCGCGGTGATCCATTGATACAGATGCGCAGAGCTTTGGGATAGTTCAGGTAGAATCGATTCCTGGCTGACGCTCGAATAATTCACGAAGATCGTATGGAAAAGAATGCCGAATAATCCGATAACACCTTCGATCACGGCATAGGCGGCAACCGGATTTTTCCACTGGCTGCTTTTCTTGCTGGCGAGCCACGCTCCGGCTGCCATCGCTCCCATGAAAATGGCCAACACCAGCGTCTGCGCATAAGCGGCATGCCCGAGTGTCAATCCAAGATAATGGCTCCACACCGATTGATAAATTAATCCGGAAACACCGGAAAACGCGAACAGGAATAGAAGTGTGGTCGAACGTTTGAATGAAAACATGAGCTGCCTGTCGATAAGCTGTTCGCGAGAGTTTAGCCGATAATCCGGATGTCGAAAGCCGGTTGAGCGGCTAGTGTTCAATCAGCAAAAGGACGCTATTTTCGGAAGCTCATCCAGAACATCAGGAATCCGCTTATCAGCAACCAACTGCCGTCACTGTTTTCGATCCGCAACCGGGTAAATTCCCAGACCAGCATCGGACCGATAAGCTGTGCCGCCTCGAATGGAAAGAATCCCAACGCCAAACCTACCGAATGGGCTGCAATCAACCATTGACTGGCGAGCAAGATAATGAGGCTGCCGACCAAAATACCGTAAAAGCGAAGCCATCCCGGACCGATGTCGGTAAAACGAAGTAACAGTGCGATATCGATGGTGGATAAGACCAACATCCATAAACAAGCCGAATCCAGCCAGATTCCCGCGCTTGTCCAGATACCGATCATGCCAAGTACGCCCAGGCACCACGCCAGGCTGGGCCAAAACCACGACTTGCGAGATATTTCTGACAAAACGTCGTCCAAGCGTCAACAACCGTTAAAATAGCCCATCTATGTTTATTGCGATAGGAACACCGTGAGTTACTCCAGAACCAGCGAGCCAGTAAAGTTTGAGCGTGATTGTGCTGCCGTTCTCGTCCCGCAGGGTGAAAATGTCAGCTTGCCGGCGGGTAGTGTCGGCTACATCACCCAGGCACTCGGCGGCTCGTTTACCGTTTTCGTCGAAGGCAATTTGTTTCGCATTGCCGGCGAAGATGCCGATGCGATCGGCAAGGACCCGCCTGAAGCCTTGCAGCTCGAAAACGAAGCCGATGATGATGCGGTTGAAGTATTGGTATGGAAACAATTACGCACGTGCTTCGATCCGGAAATTCCGATCAATGTCGTCGAGCTCGGGCTTGTCTACGATTGCGACATCGAGCGCATGGAAGATGGCTCGCGCAAGGTCAATATCAAGATGACGCTCACTGCGCCGGCTTGTGGCATGGGGGATATCTTGGTGGACGATGTCCGCACCAAGGTTGAACGCGTTCCGACCGTTTCCGAAGCCGACGTCGAACTGGTATTCGACCCGCCCTGGAATCAAAGCATGATGTCGGATGCCGCACGCCTTGAAACCGGTATGTTATAAAGCGGTCATGTACTAAAAGTGAAAGGAGCACCCAATGAAACGGATCTGGATTCCACTTTGTCTCATCCTCGGTTTCGCGATGTTGGCTTACAGTCTCTACTTCTGGGGCGGTATCGCCAGTACGGAAGAAGTTGGTGCGCTGGTACGCGAACGAGCATCGACTTTTAGTTTCATGACCTGGGCATACATCACTTCCGGCCAGGGAATTCTAGATATGCTCGGTTGGCAGGATACTGCCGGACAACACGCCATCGACCAAGTCGGCTTTTTGTTTGCCGAAATGAAAGCGACGCCATACACCGCAATGGATCACCTGTTCCGGGAAATGCCCGGAATTGCAAAGACCTGCTATTACGGCGGTCCGATGCTGATTCTTATCGGTACATTTGCGTATTTGCGCAAGCCAAAGACCTTCAAGACTTTCGGCGCGTCGTGATTTGTTGAAATTAACGAGCTAAGTGTTGTTTTCGTCAATTAAATTCAACGAATTTTAATAAAACTGCCCATTGTTGCAGTGCAACGTGACCTGTGAACCAGGTCACGTTAGGTTCTGTCCGCGCGATGAATATGTGATGTTCATCACGCCGTCCGGGCACGCAAGCCCACACCCACCACTTTCGAACGGAGCTTCGGCTTTGCAGGAAAGCGCGTGTGTGTCGGGGGGTGGGGGTCCGGACGGAGTTTAGATAAAAACATTTCCGCACAAGCGGTTTTTTTACTTCTACTACCGGGGACATCGCAACATGAAATTGAATCGCCATCGTGCGACGAGCGTTATTGCTCTTTCGCCATTACTGCTTGCATTCGCTGCTGTATCAGCAAGCGCTGCAACACGCGTTGATCTGCAAAAGCAAAACGTTGCACAGGTTAATACCCAATATCAAATCGCCAGCAACAAAGCCGGCGGCGCAGCCAAAATCGCGAAAGAACGCCACGCTGAATTGCTCGGCATGGATGTTGATTCGAAGCTCGAAGTACTGACAAGCAAAACCGATAGCGACGGCACCCGCCATTATCGTTACCAGCAAACTTTCCGCGGCGTTCCGGTCTGGGGCGAACAAGTCATCGTCAGCGAAACCAAAACCGGTTCCGTGAAGAATATGTTCGGCAACATGGTTGGTGGTCTGGATGTCGATCTGCAACCAGGCGGCAAATTGATCGAAAAAGGCCGTGCACTTGGAATTGCCAAATCGGCACGTCTGGGCAACCGCGTTGCTTCGATGGTTACCCAGCGCGAAGACGCGCGCCAAATGATTTACATCGGTGAAGACAACAAGGCCCGCATGGCTTATGTCGTCAGCTTTTTTGCCGATAGTCCAAGCGGCGGTGCGCCGACACGTCCCACCGTCATCATTGACGCGAAGACCGGCCGCATCCTGAAACAATTCGAAGGTCTGACGCACGCTGCAGTCGGTACCGGCCCTGGCGGCAACGCCAAGACTGGCCAATACGAGTGGGGTTCGGGCGGCAAGTATGGTTACCTCGATGTCACGCAATCGGGCACCACCTGCACCATGAACAACGCCGACGTTAAGTCGGTCAATCTCAATGGCGGCACCAGCGGCACCACCGCGTGGTCGTACACCTGCCCACGCAACACCACCAAAGCCATCAACGGTGCCTATGCGCCAATCAATGATGCGCATTACTTCGGTGGCGTGATTCAAAACATGTACCGCGCCTATGTAGGTCGTCCTGCCCTGACTTTCCAATTGGTCATGCGCACGCACTACAGCTCGAGCTATGAAAATGCGTTCTGGGACGGCAGCGCCATGAGTTTCGGCGACGGTGCGTCAACGTTCTATCCTTTGGTCAGCGTCGACGTTGCTGGTCACGAAGTTTCGCACGGTTTCACCGAGCAAAATTCGGGCCTTACATACTCCGGTCAATCCGGCGGTATAAACGAAGCGTTCTCGGATATGGGTGGCGAAGCAACCGAATATTTCTGGAAAGGCAGCAATGATTTCCTCGTTGGTCCGGATATCTTCAAAGCTACAGGTGCATTGCGTTACATGAACAACCCACCGCAAGACGGTCGTTCGATTGACAATGCTGCCAACTTCACCAGCTCGATGGACGTGCATTATTCATCCGGTGTCTACAACAAGGCTTTCTATTTGTTGGCAACAAAACCAGGCTGGAACACGCCGAATGCATTCAAGGTATTCGCACGTGCCAATGACCTGTACTGGACTGCCAGCAGTACCTTCAACACCGGCGCTTGCGGCGTTGAAACCGCTGCAACCGATCTGGGTTACACCAAAGCCGACGTCACTGCAGCCTTCACCGCAGTCGGCGTAAGCTGCGCCGGTACGGGCGGTGGCGGTAGCACTGGTGGCGTATTGACCAACGGCGTAGCAACGACCGGTATCAATGCAGCAACTGGCGCTTCGGTTAACTACACGATGGTCGTGCCAGCTGGTGCAACAGGTCTGAAGTTCGTGATGTCCGGTGGTACCGGTGATGCCGACATGTACGTCAAGTTCGGCAGCGCTCCTACCGACACCGTATATGACTGCCGTCCATATGCTTCGGGTAATGCAGAAACCTGCAATATCGCAACTGCCCAAGCTGGTACCTACTACGTTCGTCTGAAAGCCTATTCGGCATTCTCCGGCGTCAGCTTGACTGGTAGCTACACCACAGGTGGCGGCGGTGGTAGTACGCAAACCTACACCAACACCGGTGACTACACGATTGGCGATAACACCACCGTCGACAGCCCAATCACGGTGTCTGGCCGTACCGGCAATGCTCCGAGCACCGCGTCGGTGACCGTTGCAATCGTCCATACCTATCAAGGTGACCTGAAAGTCGACCTGGTGGCTCCGGATGGCAGCTTGTACAACATCCACAACCGTACCGGTGCCGGCACCGACAACATCAACAAGACAGTCACGCTGAATCTGTCGAGCGAATTGTTGAACGGCACCTGGAAGTTGCGCGTGAATGACAATGCAGCAGGCGATGTCGGCAAGATCGACAGCTGGTCAGTCACATTCTGATTTTTAGTATCACGCAACAAAACAAACCCCGGCTTCGGCCGGGGTTTTTCTTTATGGATTAAATAAACACGAAAAAAATAAACACATAATCGATAGCAATTTTTTTTGCAGCGAATTCCAAACCTGAATCGTGGACAGATAAGTTTGCGCACTCACTTTCGAACAAATTTTTTACATCTATATTTTGTGATGTAAATAATGCGATTTAGGCTTCGATGTTGCTCAAATCGTCAAAAAAATTCAACGAATTAAGCATGATGAATACTATGCTGCAATGCAGCGTGACCTGTGAACTACGTCACGTTAGCGTCGCTGTCACGTGATGTTACAGAGTGTTTTTTCACGTCGTGCGGGCACGAAAGCTCTACCACCTCTCTCAGTCGAGGCTACCGCTTCGCAGGAGAGAGCGTGTGTTTGGGGGGTGGGGGGTCCGAACGGAGTTGGGTAAGTAATCCATGCCGCACATGCGGTGATCTTTCAACTTTTTCGGGGATACAAATACGTGACTATCAAGAATCTCAATACGCTTCGTCGCAATACACTGGTTGTTGCAACCGTACTTGCACTGAGTGCTTCAGCTGCAATGGCAGCCGGCAACAATGCACAACCAGCACCACGCGTCCTGCTCGGAGCTCTGCAATCGGATACTCAATTTGACCGCTTCATCGTCAAATATCGCCAGGGAACTCCAGAAGCAAATAGCGTAGCTACATTAAAAAACTCTTTGAATGAAGCTTCTGTCCGTGCTCACCAAATGATTCAATCTGCTCGTCTGCAAAGCGGCGCGCGCAGCAAATCGGCCAAGCCGTTGGCAATCGCGCATTTCCGTCGCATGACATTGGGTGCAGACGTCATCTCGGCATCGGAAAAACTCGATCGCGCCAGCGCGACGATTCTGATGCAGCAGATTGCGGCCAACCCAAATGTCGAATACGTGGAAGTCGATCGTCTTAATCGCGCTACATTGACACCGAACGACACCAACTACAGCCAGCAGTGGGGCTATTTCAACGCAACCGCCGGTATCAAGGCCAACGAAGCATGGGACGTCAATACCGGTACTGGTTCGGTTGTCGCCATTCTCGATACGGGTATCACCAGCCACAGCGATTTGAATGCCAATGTTTTGCCTGGCTATGACTTCATTGTCGACACAGCAGTTTCCAATGACGGCAATGGCCGCGATTCCAATCCAGCCGATCCAGGCGATTGGACCACGGCTGGTCAATGCTATACCGGCTCCGCAGCTTCGGGCTCGAGCTGGCACGGTACGCACGTCGCCGGTACGGTTGCGGCAGTTACCAACAATGCCAAGGGCGTTGCCGGTACTGCGTTCAATGCCAAGATTGTTCCCGTCCGCGTACTCGGTACTTGCGGTGGTTATGACTCCGATATTGCCGACGCGATGATCTGGGCATCCGGCGGAACGGTCAGCGGCATACCTGCCAATGCCAATCCTGCCGATGTAATCAATCTCAGCCTCGGTGGTTCCGGTGCCTGCGGTGCAACATCGCAAGCGGCGATCAACACGGCAGTTGCCAATGGCACCACGCTGGCAATCGCTGCCGGTAACGACAATGCCAATGTGTCCGGTTCTTCGCCAGCCAACTGCGCCAACGTTGTCGCTGTCGGTTCCATCACCAGCACCGGCGCTCGTTCGAGTTTCTCGAACTACGGTGCAGGCGTTGATATCGCAGCTCCCGGTTCGACCATCAACTCGACGTTGAACTCGGGCACACAAGGTCCAGGCACTGAAAGCTATGCTTCGTACAGCGGCACCTCGATGGCTACACCACACGTCGCCGGTGTTATCGCATTGATGCAAAGCCGTCGCGCTGCAGTAGGTTCTGCTGCTTATACGCCTGCCCAAGTGGAAACATCGATCAAGGCAACGGCACGTGCATTTCCTGCAACTCCATCGCAACCTATCGGTGCCGGCATTATCAATGCCAAAGCAGCGGTTGATGCTGCAGGCGGCGGTGGCAACATTGCACCAACCGCTAACTTCAGTTCAAGCGTCAGCGGTTTGACTGCAACTTTCACCGATAGCTCGACTGATAGTGATGGCAGCATCGCATCACGCAGCTGGAACTTCGGTGATGGCACGACCTCGACTGCAACCAACCCAAGCAAAACCTATTCATCAGATGGTACCTACAGCGTAAGCCTGACGGTTACCGATAACGGTGGCTTGACCAATACGGTTACGAAATCTGTGACCGTTGGTACTTCCGGAACCGTACTGACCAATGGCGTTGCCAAAACCGGTCTGGGTGCAGCAACGGGTGCATCGCTGAACTACACAATGGTCGTGCCAGCCGGCGCAACCAGTCTGAAGTTCGTCACCGCCGGTGGTACTGGTGATGCCGACATGTACGTCAAGTTTGGTAGTGCTCCTACCGACACCGTATATGACTGCCGTCCATATGCTTCGGGTAATGCAGAAACCTGCAATATCGCAACTGCCCAAGCTGGTACCTACTACGTTCGTCTGAAAGCCTACTCGACTTTCGCCGGCGTCAGCCTGACCGGTAGCTACAACACCGGAACGCCTGTGCAAACCTACACCAACACCGCGGACTACACGATCAACGATAACTCGACTGTCGATAGCCCAATCACGGTGTCTGGCCGTACCGGCAATGCTCCGAGCACCGCGTCGGTGACCGTTGCAATCGTCCATACCTATCAAGGTGACCTGAAAGTCGACTTGGTGGCTCCGGATGGCAGCCTGTACAACATCCACAACTACACCGGTGCCGGTACCGACAACATCAACAAGACAGTGACTCTGAATCTGTCGACTGAAGCGTTGAACGGTACCTGGAAACTGCGTGTAAATGACAATGCAGCAGGTGACGTGGGCTACATCAATAGCTGGTCAGTGACGTTCTGATCGTTAGCTTATTGAGCGACAAAATAAACCCCGGCTTCGGCCGGGGTTTTTCTTTGCCTGTGAAAAATAGGGAATATAAAAACGGCACATAAAGTGCCGTTTAGTAAATTTTCAATTAATGAAGATGCTAGTCTGTAGGTTCAAACCGGTTGGCGGCGACATTCTTCTTCACTTTCATCGGATTCCAGATACGGCCATTCATCGCGACATAAACGCCGGGTGGAAGCGACTGCACGGCGCCTACCGCAGTGCCGATATTGAATTCTGCATCCGAGCCGCGAAAGCGTGCCGGGTTCAGCGCGCCGGTCAATACAATGGTTTTGTTTTCAATGGTAGCCAAAACTTTCGCGGTATCGACCATGGTGTCGGTGCCATGTGTCACCAAAACATGTTTGGCGGATTGGGCGGCGATCGTGGCACGCAACAATTCGCGATCTTCCTGGTTGATATGCAGCGAGTCCTTGCGGATGATCGGTATCACGGTAAAGCGAAATGCGACGCCGAGTTCACGCAGGATGCCGCCGATTTGCGGATCGCCAACCTGGTAGTCGGATTTGTCATCGAAATAGATCTTGTCGATGGTGCCACCGGTGGTGACAATCAATAATTCGTCCATGGCAGATTCCTGAAATTCAGCCGGTTTTTCAGTCGGCTTTTTCGATTGGTTTTTCAATAGCTTTCTTGGCGAAGCGCTTTTTCATGCCGTCCCAGCTGGCCGCTATGATAACCCATACGCTAATCACGGCTTCACCAAAACCGAGTGGCCAGATATCGCGCAGTGTCCAGGCCTCCATCACGCCGTGGGAAAAGTAAAACAACGCCAGCGTCCCGCCCCAGAAAGCAAATGTACGGTGTTTTATAAACGCCAGAACGCACACGGGAATCAGCGGTAGCGCAAACAACAATGTGACCAGCCATGCAGGTGCTGTTTCCGGTGGTGCCATCAGGCAATGCCAGAACACCTGATACAACAACAAGCCGACGATGCCGAGTGCGGTCAGGCGTTTTGTCAGGCTCATGCCGAAAGTTTCCTGGCCGTTTGCGCGACGCGTTTGCCCAGCGCACGCGCCAAGTGCATTTCATCGGCGCTGAGTTTCGGATCGTCTTGTCCGCCCGCAACATGGCTCGCACCGTAAGGCGTGCCTCCGGTTTGCGTGGTTGATAGTGCCGCTTCGGTGAATGGAATGCCGACCAGCAACATGCCGTGATGCAGAAGCGGCATCATCATCGAAAGCAGCGTCGATTCCTGTCCGCCATGCATTGAGGCGGTCGATGTAAAAACCGCGGCGGGTTTGCCAACCAGCGTGCCGCTCGCCCATTCGGCGCCGAGCGTATCGATAAAATATTTGACAGGTGCCGCCATATTGCCGAAACGGGTAGGGCTACCGAGAATCAGTCCGACGCATTCCTGCAAATCTTTTTTATCGACGTAAGGAGCGCCATCTTCCGGCACTGCAGGAGCTGCCGTTTGCGTAATGGGAGCAACGACCGGCACAGTTCGTAAACGCGCCTGCAATCCGGCCTCTTCCACGCCGCGGGCAATTTGTCGAGCAAGCGCGGCTACCGAGCCGCCGCGTGAATAATACAAAATCAGAATTTCCGACATCACGCACTCCTGGGCAGATGGCTAGCCTAACCTATGGGCTGGCCCAGCGGCAGTCTGGTAATCTTGCACCATGACCTTTATAAACACCGTGAAGCACATGCTGAGCCGCACCGACTGGTACCGGTTGCAAAGCTTTTCCCGCTTCATCACCAAACGATTCATCGACGACCGGCTGTTTGCTTCGGCAGGCGCGCTGGCTTACACCACCATGTTCGCGATGGTGCCGTTCAGTGCGGTTTTTCTGGCGGTGATGTCGGCGTTTCCGGTATTCGATGAATGGACGGCGGCTCTGGTCAATTTTGTTTTCAGTAATTTCGTGCCCAGCTCGGCACGGCAGGTGGAAGAATACGTGATGGGCTTTTCGGTGGCGGCCAAGTCGCTGACCGTTGCCGGCGTTACCGCGTTGCTGATATCGGTGTTGCTGACGATGTGGAGCATTGAGCGCACGTTCAATCGCATTTGGCGGGTGCCCACCATCCGCCCAAAATTCACACGCTTCCTTTTGTACTGGGCCTTGCTGACACTTGGGTCGATTCTGACCGTCGCGGCAATTTCGGCTTCCTCGAGTTTGTTTGCCTACGCCGAGTTATCCGGGCTGCAAACCCAGGGAGTGAGTAATACGTTATTGCGTTGGTCGCCATTGCTGATCGAATTGTTTGCGATGACTGCCGCGTATTGGCTGATCCCGCATCGCCATGTTCCGTTTCGCTTCGCGATCGCCGGTGGCTTGCTGGCGTCCTTGTTGTTCGAGTTGTTGAAATACTGGTTCACCAGTTATGTACGCAACACGTCGTTTGAAGAACTGTACGGTGCGTTGGCCCTGGTTCCGATCTTCATGGTCTGGCTGTATTCGAGCTGGGTGGTGATTTTGTTCGGTGCCTCGGTGGCTGCCAGCTTGTCGGCATTTCGTTATCAACCACGCATACATCGCTTGCCGACCGGGCAGGAGTTTTACGCTTACCTGCGTTTGTTGAGCCGCCTGGATGCCTGCCGCGGTACCGGTCATGGCCTGCATCTGCAACAGATGCAGGAAATCGAACCGATGATGACTGATGATCTGCTGCAGGAATTGTTGTCGGGCCTGTCGAATCTGCATATCGTGTTACGCGGCGAAAACGGCGGCTGGATTTTGACGCGTGACCTGGATGCCGTGAGCCTGAATGAACTCTACGAGCGGCTCCATCTGCGCATCCCGATGAAGCAGGTGACGTTGCCATGCAGCGACGATGAATACGGTCGCCCCGCGATCGATGCGCTTTCGCATTTGCGCGAACCATTGGGCGATCCGCTAAGCCGCAGTGTCGGAAGTTTTATTAGAGCCAGCAAGGAAAAAAAGCGTGAAAAATAAAATCATCATTTCCATCCTGCTATGTCTCGTGACGGTGGCTTGCACGCAAGCCGATCCGCCGCAGCAGGCGGCAACACCTGTCGCGAAGGTAGCTCCGCCTGCGTGCAAGGCAGAGGCCGACAAGCCGGTAAACAAGGAAATGCCAAGCCTGAAAATCGCTACCTACACCGGCGAGTGCTATGAGCTGGCCGAGCACCGCGGCAAGTGGGTAGTGGTGAATTTCTGGGCGACATGGTGCGAGCCGTGCAAAAAGGAAATTCCCGAATTCAACGAATTGGATAAAAAACGCGATGACGTGGATTTCATCGGTTTGGCATACGAGGAAATCGAACGCGCCGATATGGACGCGTTCCTGAAAGTGATTCCGATCGATTATCCGATGGCGCTTCTCGACGTCTACAATCCGCCCGCCGATTTCGATACTCCACGTGGCCTGCCGCTTACTTACGTTATTTCACCGGACGGCAAAGTGGCCAGTAAATTCCTGGGGCCGGTTACTTTGGAAGAACTGGAAAAAGCCATCTCGAATACCGGAAGTACAGAAACCGCAAAATGATCCGCAGACAGTTCACGATTTCCGGAAAAGTGCAGGGTGTCTGGTTCCGTGCCAGCACCCGGGAGCAGGCCCAGACTCTGGGTTTGACGGGATATGCCAGCAATCTGCCAGATGGCCGTGTGCAGGTGCAGGCACAGGGCGAAGCCGATGCATTGGCGAAACTCGAGCAATGGTTGCAACACGGGCCGACGCTGGCAAAAGTCAGCCAGGTCGATCGCATTGAACTGGAAGTGCAAGTATCCGAAAGCGGATTCCGCATCCAGTAATTTATTTTGCCATTGGCGTCTGGTTTCGCAGACCGAATAGCATCGTGATATTTATCCGGCGATTTTCGTAGCCATCCTTGAAATGGAATTTGTCGGTGGCGTGAAACAAATCGGAGTTGAAAACCACGGCGCGGTTTTGCCGATACGGCACCACGATTTCGTTGGCCCGGTTGTCCGATAAAAACCTGTGAATCCGGGTTTGCGCCGATTCGGTGCCGCTATTGAAATCGTTGAAGTTCCAGTCTGCCGGAGCGGCCTTGTCCCAGATGCGCAGACCGCCGGAATTTTCATCCAGGTTCGCATCGTCCGGCGTAATCCAGAAATTCAGGTTGATTGCGGCAACGTCGCCATGCAGCTGGATACCGCGCAATTGGCTGTCGTATTTGAAAGCCCACATTTGCATCAGCGGGTAGGGGCCGAAAATTTTCGGAAACTTTTGCTTTAGCTCATCGCAAATTTGCATCAGCAAGGGATCGGTAAAACCGTTTTCGAATACCGCGCCCAGATAACCGTCCGGGTGGTTGAAATCGAACCACAGCGTAGACTCTAGGCAATAACGTCGCAGTGCGGCAAGCGCTTCGGCAGACAGCAGATTGTCGATCCAGGTAATGCCCGGGCTTCTGGCGAAATAATCATTTTCTATCGCATCGGTATCCAGCGACTCGGATAGTGCGGTGCCCGAAAAATTGCAGGCTTGCAGGTGCAGTTGCCGGTTGAAATGTGGCTGCATGCCGGCGAACAGTTCGTTCGGGATCGGCATGATATCGGTGCGATCGACTTGCGGCAGTTCGTCCAGAATTTCACGGTAACGCAACGTCAGATCGGAAAATTTCGTGTCTTTCAAGAGTCCGGCCAGATAGTCGAACTGCTCGATATCGTGCTCTATCTTCGCGCGGGTCAGAAAGCGGTGTTCTTTCAGATTGCTCAAGGCATTGGTATTGGCTTCGAAACGTTTGCTGGTGGCAAAGTCGAAATCGATCGCGGCTTTTCGAAGGTCGCCAAGTTCCTTCAGGATGGTACCGCGGCTGCGACGGCACTCGGGATTTCCGGGCGCCAATTGGCAGGCTTGTTCGGCCGCCGACATGGCTTCGTCCAGCATTTTGAGCTCGCGCGCCGCAGAACTGAGCAAGGCCCAGGCGGATGCCGATTGCATGTTCAGCGCGATCGCTTTCTTCGCGTGTTCGTAGGCTGCCTGGTAGGCCTCGCAATCGATGAACAAAGCTGCGATATTTTCATGCAGGCCTGCATTATTCGGCGCAAGGTTCAATGCTTTCAGGAAAGCATCTTCCGATTCGCCAAGGCGTCCTAGCAAATGCAACGTCTGCGCTTCAAGCACATGGCATTCGAGCAATTCCGGTTTTATTTTCCATGTTGTACGGAATTTTTCGACCGCCAGTTCCAATTCATTTTTATGCAGATGAATCAACCCGGCACAATATTGGAAGCCGAAATAGTTCGGCGACTTGATCACGGTACGCTGATTCACTTCGGCGGCAATGTCCAGCGCACCCAGCGAAATCAATTTGAAAATGCAGTCGGCCGTAAGATCGGGATTGAAGTTGTCCAGCTCGGCCGCGCGGTGAAATGCGGTGATCGCAGCATCGGATTGACCGCTGGATTGCGAAATCACGCCTGAAAAATAGTGCACGCGGGCATCTTCCAGTTGCTGCATCGGAGCAAGGAAGGATTTGGCGCGTACAAAATCGTTTTGCTGGATGCATTGCATGACCGAGCGCAATGATTGATCGATTTGGGGGTTGCTGGTTTGCATTGCTTGCTTATTTGGCGTCTTTGATTGGCTTTACCGGGCCGGTAAATTTTTCTTTTCCGGGTATGCCTTTCAATTTCGGAAATTCAATCTGCACTTCCGGCAGTTTGTGGTCGGGAATGCGTTTGAGCAAATCCCTGATCATCGTGATGCGGCCCTGTTTCTGGCTGTTGAAGTCGACCACGGCCCATGGCGCAAATTTGGTATGGGTGGCCTCGAACATTTCGTCACGGGCTTTGCCGTATTCGGCATATTTTTCCCTGGCTTTCACGTCGATCGGTGACAATTTCCAGCGCTTGGTCGGATCTTTTATGCGTTCGCCGAAACGTTCTTCCTGTTCCTGCTGATCCACCGCCAGCCAATATTTGAAAAGCATGATGCCTTCATCGACCAGCATCTTTTCGAAAATCGGCGCTTGTTTCAAAAATTGCGTCACTTGTTCCGGCCTGCAAAAGCCCATGACCTTCTCGACACCGGCACGGTTGTACCAGGAGCGGTCAAACAGTACCAATTCACCGGCGGAAGGCAGGTGGGCGATATAGCGCTGGAAATACCATTGGGTTTTTTCGACGTCGCTCGGTTTGGGTAAAGCCACGCTGCGGCAATGACGCGGCGGCAGACAGGACGTAATCGCGTTGATTACGCCGCCCTTGCCGGCGGTGTCGCGACCTTCGACGATCACCAACGCGCGTTTGCCGGTGTGCTGCAACCAGCGAGCTACTTGATTCAGCTCGATCTGCAGCGGCTCCATCGCTTTATCGTAATCTTTGGTCTTCATGGCGTTTCCTCGTAGGCGAGTGGATAGGCATCATCAGCACGAATAAAGATGAGCTATTCCCGTAGTCGCGATCTCAGGTTCGCGAGATTGCAGGGCTTGGTGCGTGAATCCAATTGTGCGCGAATCAATTTTTCCCAGGCGGTCTTGCAGGCCGAGGTCGATCCGGGCAGGCAAAAAACAAAGGTGTTATTGGCAAGTCCTGCGAAGGCGCGTGATTGCAGGGTCGAGGTGCCGATCTCGTCAAAACTCAACACGCGAAACATTTCGCCGAAGCCCGGCATTTCCTTGTCGAGCAGGGGCAAGAT
>JBOHYG010000172.1:0-1111 GCA_050737875.1 Arenimonas sp.
GATTGGCGCGCTTTCGGATTCAATTGCGCACGCAACCCGCTCAAATCGGTGAAATCGAATCCTTTAAGACTCAGTTTTTCGGCCAGGGCGCGCAGCACGCGCCAACCGGCACGGGTTTCGCCAGGCAATTTGCCGGCAGCCGAGGTGTATTGCGTGGTGCCATCGAGATTGGTGATGGAAGCTTCCAATTCCGGCAACAAACCGATCGGCAGAATCACATCCGCTACCGATTTCAGATGCTCGGATGCGAATGCCGAAAACGCGATGACTTTCGAATTCGACAGGGATTTCAACGCTTGCGCGTTGTTGGCGAAATCGTATTGCGGTTCAACGCCGTACAAAACGTATGTCGACAAGCCCGATGCCAGCATGGCCGAAGCATTTTTTGCGCCGGCCGACGGCAGCACGCCATGCTGCACCAAGCCAATGGCATTCGCACCCTGCGGAATACGATTGATTTTCGCGCCGGTTGCGGCAGCAAGATCGCGTACGGCCGCATGAATTTGCGAAGCCTGCGCATGATTTTCAGCCAGCTCGCCGAGCAAGATCACCGCATTACCTTCAGCAGATTTCAAGGCTTCGAACAAAGCTGCTTTTTCAATGGCTGCATTTGAAACCGTTTTTGCCAGAGCGGACGGCTTGACGATTTGTTTGCCAGCCAGCGGGAAAGTGAATTCGAAATCAATCGGGTTGATCACGAAAACTTTTTGTCCGCGTTTGTGTGCTTTGTGCAAACGTTGATGCAATAATGGAATTTCATGACGGATATTGCTGCCGACCAGCAACACGACATTTGCTTTTTCGATGTCAGCGACCGACATCGCGAATACTTCGGCCACGGCATCATCGGCAAAATCGAGTTGTTTCAAACGGTGGTCGATATTGGCGAAACCCAGAGCCGTCAAACTGGCACCCTCTTCATTCGAAGTCGCCGGATGCACCAACACGCCAACATCATTGGCTTGCGTTGCTTTCAGGATAGCGGCTGTCGCGTTTAGAGCTTCGTCCCAGGTTGCGATGTGCCAGGTATCGCCATCACGAACCATTGGTTGCATGGCGCGATCGGCTGCATATAAACCTTCGTGCGAATAACGGTCACGATCCGACAACC
>JBOHYG010000173.1:0-10655 GCA_050737875.1 Arenimonas sp.
GTATTCGAATACATGGCCGGTACCACCATTCACGCCTAGTTTTCCGATGATATGCAATGCCAAATCCTTCGCACTCACACCGGCGGACAGTTTCCCATTCACATGGATTGCGAAATTCTTCGGTTTGCGTTGCCACAAACACTGCGTTGCCATTACGTGACCGACTTCGGTGGTGCCGATGCCGAATGCCAGTGCCCCGAATGCGCCATGCGTTGATGTGTGACTGTCTCCGCAAACAATCGTCATGCCGGGTTGGGTTGCGCCCAACTCAGGGCCCATCACGTGCACGATGCCGCGATGCTCGCTGCCCCAGCCATGCAGTTGCACACCGAATTGCATACAGTTGCGTTCCAGTTGCGATACTTGCTCGGCGGCTTCGGTGGTGAAATAAACCTGTTGGCCCAGATCATCCGCAGGCGTTGTGGGTGTCGAATGATCCAATGTTGCCAACACGCGCTGCGGGTGGCGCAGTGTCAGGCCACGTTGGCGTAATTCGGTGAAGGCTTGCGGCGAGGTGACTTCGTGGATCAGGTGCAAATCGACATACAGGATTCCGGGCATTGATTCGGTTTCGGCCTGGACCTGATGGGCATCCCAGATTTTGTCCAGCAAAGTGCGCGTTGACGTACTCATTACGCGGCCTCCATTTCAGTGGCATCGCTGGTTACATCGAGACTTACCTTCGTCAACCATGACCACTGGTCAGCCGTGCTGCCATCGAATAATCCGAAAAAGGCTTTTTGCAACGCTTGCGTAACTGGGCCGGGTTTTCCGGTGCCGACGGTTTTCCTGTCGACTGATCGCACAGGAGTGATTTCGGCAGCGGTACCGGTCATGAAAACTTCATCTGCGAAATACAACATTTCGCGTGGCAAGGCTTGTTCGACGACTTCGTAACCAAGTGTTTTCGCGAGTGTGAAAACCGTATCGCGGGTAATGCCACACAGGATGCTGGCACCGGCCGACGGCGTATAAATTTTTCCTTTGCTGACGATGAAAATATTTTCGCCGGCACCTTCACTCAACAAGCCACCCGGTGCCAACGCGATACCCTCCACAAAGCCGCCTCGTACGGCTTCCTGCGCGATCAATTGGCTCGATAAATAATTTCCGCCGGCTTTCGCGCCAGTCGGGTAGGTGTTTGGTGCGGCGCGATTCCAGGAGCTCACGCAAACATCAACGCCTTGTTCCAGTGCGGCCGAGCCATGCATGCTGCCCCATTCAATCGCGATGATTGCAACATCGACGGCGACATCGTCATTCGGCGCCAGGCTGAAAGTGAAACCGGAGCGATAGGCAATCGGACGAACATAGGCGCTGCTCAAACCGGTGGCGCGGATTAATTCTTCGCTGCCATGTTTTATTTCTTCGGCAGTGAACGGGATTTTCAAATCATAAACACGGGCCGAATGAAACAATCTTTCGGTGTGATCATTCAAGCGGAAATACTGCGGGCCGTCCGGTGTGGCATAAACGCGTTCACCTTCAAATACCGAGGAGCCGTAGTGCAGGGCATGCGCGCCGACCGAAACGCTGGCCTCGTGCCAGGCTTTGATACGGCCGTTATGCCAGATAAGTGAAGGTGGTTTCATCGTGCGGCTCCTTGCGATTTCTTCAGTTCTTGTTGTGTTGTAGGTGACATGCGTTCAATGCGATTGACGACTTCCAATGCGGCTTGCGCGGCAGCTTCGACGATGTCGGTCGAAACACCATTGCCGCGAATTTCCTTGCCTTGATGATTGACGGCCAGCGAGGCCAAGCCTTGTGCATCGCTGCCGATGCCAAGCGAACGCACCTGGAAATCGCTGATGTCCAGCGTGCAACCGGTAGCACGCTCGATTGCGTGCATCACTGCATGCACGGGGCCATCGCCGATCGAGGCTTCGCTCGTGCTGCCACCGTCATCGTGTTCCAACTTGACCGAAGCCGACGACATGCCGCCCAGATGGCTTGTGCAATTCAGCGATGCAATGCGCCATGGACCCAAGGCTTCCGGATCACGTCCCAGCGCCAGTGCTTCCAGGTCGTTATCGAACACTTCGCGTTTTTTATCAGCCAATGTTTTGAAGCGGGTAAATATTTCATCCAATTGCGTATCGCTGGTTTCATGGCCCAAGGTGCTCAAGCGTTCACGCAGGGCATGACGGCCGCTGTGTTTGCCCAATACCAATTGCGATTTTGCGAAACCGACATCTTCCGGTTTCATGATTTCGTAGGTACCGCGATGTTTCAGCATGCCGTGTTGATGGATGCCGGCTTCATGCGCGAACGCATTTTCGCCAACGACGGCTTTATTGCGCGCCAGCGTGAAGCCCAGCAAATTGCTCATCAGGCGTGCCGTTGGATACAAACGCGATGTCTGGATACCAGAATCGACGCCGAATAATTCCGAACGCGTTTTCAAAGCCATCACGACTTCTTCCAGGGCCGCATTGCCGGCGCGTTCACCAATGCCGGTCAAAGTGCATTCGACCTGGCGAGCACCGGCAGCAATCGCGGCCAAGCTATTTGCGACCGCCATACCCAGATCGTTATGGCAATGCACGCTGATGATGGCTTTATGAACATCGCGGACATGTTTTTTCAAATACGAAATCTGCGCGCCCATCTCAGCGGGGGTCGTGTAGCCAACGGTATCTGGCACATTGAATGTCGTTGCACCGGCTTCGATTACGGCTGCCATCACTTGCGCCAGATATTCCGGATCGGTGCGCATCGCGTCTTCAGCCGAGAATTCCACTTCATCGCACAGTTGATTGGCACGACGTACTGCTGCAATCGCGGCATCAATCACTTGCTGCTTGCTCATGCCAAGTTTGTGCTCGCGATGAAGGTCGCTTGTTGCAATAAACACATGGATACGCGAGCGGTGTGCCGATGCCAATGCGCGGGCGGCGGCATCGATATCGCCGGTTTGGCAGCGGGCTAGTGCACAGATCGTCGGGCCGCGAACTTCATTGGCAATCGTTTGCACGGAAGCAAAATCATCATCCGAAGCATTCGCGAAACCGGCTTCGATGATGTCCACGCCAAGTTCCGCCAAGGCCTGGGCGATGCGTTTCTTTTGGCTTCGGCTCATCGAAAAGCCGGGCGCCTGCTCTCCATCGCGCAAAGTCGTGTCGAAAATTCGAACGCGATCCCTGCTTGCGGCAGTTGTGGAAGGATTGAAGGGATTTGTGGTTTTCTGCATGTTTGCTTATGCAAACCGAGGCAAATAAAAAACCCCGCATCTGTTGCCAGGTGCGGGGTTTTGAAGTTTTTCGTTATTTTATTTCTTTAACGAACGCCTCAGCCCGCACCTCCGGTAATAATAAGGACGAGTACGAGGACGAGCGTTACGACATTGAGACCAGCATTGACCGGCAAGCCGACGACCGGAAGAATCCGGACGTTTTTTGCTTTGGCGGTGAATGTTTGCGAGGTCATGGGTTGAGACTAAACGCAGAATAAAATCTTTGTCAACAAAAATCTTTAGAGCTCTTATTCTATTTGCCCATATGCCAAATGCTTATATGACGCCTTCTCAGGCGTATGGAAGAAATCAGGCGTATTTATTTTTCGCCCGCATGGCCTGTTGTTTGTCGCGTTGCCAGTCGCGATCTTTGCTCGCCTGACGCTTGTCGTGGTCTTGTTTGCCCTTCGCCAATGCGAGTTCGAGTTTCACTTTATTGGCCTTCCAATAAGCGGCGGTCGGGATCAATGTGTAGCCGTCGCGCTCGACTTTTCCGATCAACTTATCGATTTCATTTCGATGTAAAAGTAATTTTCGGGTACGGCGATCGTCGGTCACGAAATGACTGGATGCCTGTAGCAAGGGAGTAATTTGCGCGCCAAACAGGAAAATTTCACCGCCGCGGACAACCGCATAGGCATCGCCCATGTTCATGCGACCTGCACGGATGGACTTTAATTCCCAGCCTTGCAGCGCGATTCCCGCTTCATATCGGTCTTCGAGGTGATAATCGTGGCGGGCGGTTCTATTAAGCGCGATGGTTTTCGGCGCGCTCGTCTTTGCTGACCCACCTGAAGTATTCTTGGCATCTTTATTCTTCGACATGGCGCTATTGTCGCCTATGCAGGGCGGGCAGGGAACCACATGACACAAATACATCGCCATGCGCTAGTCAGGCACTCTGCGGCCCGCATGTTCGGATTGGTGAATGACGTGGCGAGTTATCCAGGCCGATTCTCCTGGTGCGAAGGCACTGAGGTCATTGAAAGCTCCGAAACACACATGCTGGCAAGGCTCGACGTCAAGGTCGCCGGCCTGCGGACCAGTTTCACTACGCGCAACAGCCTGGAATACCCACATCGAATCAAATTGGCGTTGCAGGAAGGACCCTTCAGTAAATTCAGTGGAGAATGGGTTTTTCATGCTCTCGATGAAGAGGCTTGCAAGATAAGTCTGACGATGGAATTCGAAGTGCAGAATAAATTGATGGGAACGGCATTGGCCATCGGGTTTCAGGGTTTGGCGGACCGATTGGTTGATGATTTCTGTCGCGAGGCAAATCGCAGTGACGACTGAAAGCAATCAAACCATTGAAGTTGAAGTGATGTATGCCGTGCTTGAGAAAGTCTGGCAGTTTCCGATGCGGCTGCCCCTCAATTCAACGGTTGCCGATGCACTTGCGATTGCGAAGCAAGATCCCAATTGGCCCGATATTGAAATCAAACCCGAACTTTTGGCGGTATTTGGACAAACGGCGACATTGCAAACGAAGTTGCACGAATTTGACCGTGTGGAAATCCTTCGGCCATTGTTGATCGATCCAATGGATGCCAGGCGCGGCAGGGTTGTGAAGAAGTCGAAGTCTTGATTTCAGCCAATAAAAAACCCCGCGATGCGGGGTTTTTTGAATCGGGAAAAATTAACGGCGCTTTTTCTTGTCTTTGTCTTTCGGGATATTGCCGAATTTGCGCATTTCCTTGGCCAGTTCCAAATCGGCTTCAGGGAAATATTCACCTTCCCACTTAACCAAATAACCATTTTCGAAATACAGTGTCATGGTTTTCACTTCCATGTCGCTGTAACGATGGCGCTTGGTGGCGGTGTAGTCCCAGCGGCTGTGATGGAAAGGGTCTGCGATCGGCGGAGTTCCGACTAACTGGAATACTTCCTGCTGGCTCATGCCTTCTTTCAACAGGTCGACGTTCTTTTTCTCGAACAACGTACCTTGGTACACCGGTTGGCGATAGAGCACATTGCAACCAGTAATGGCGGCAAGGGTGAGGCTGATGATGAGGAGCTTGGGAAGTAGCTTACGCATTGCGGGATTCGTCATTTGGGAAACCGGGTGATGATACACTAAGCCCAGACCAACAAGCGCTAAAAAAGTTGCACAGGAGCCGCAAAATCATGGAAACAGAGGATTTACGCAAGGTCGGCCTGAAGGTCACCCACCCCCGAATCCGCATTCTCGAGCTGCTGGAAACCTCGGGCGCAAAGCATATGAGCGCCGAAGATATCTATAAACACCTGATTGGCGATGGTGAAGATATTGGCCTTGCCACGGTGTACCGGGTATTGACCCAGTTCGAAGCCGCTGGCCTGGTGCTAAAGCATAATTTCGAGGGCGGTACCGCCGTTTATGAAATGGACCGCGGGCAGCATCATGACCACATGGTTGATATGGATACCGGCAAAGTGATCGAATTCACCAGTCCGGAAATTGAAAGCCTGCAAAAACAAATCGCAGATAAACACGGTTATACGATCGAAGAGCATAGCCTGGTGTTGTATGTCAGGGCGAAGAAGAAAAAGTAATTGAACGAGTAGCGTGGATCCCGCGAAGCGGTATCCACCAATTTGAAGAAATTATTTATGGCGGAACCATCTACGATGGTTCTTCCTTGCGGTCTAGGCGGTCTAGTTAATTTGCCTGCGCCTGCTGCAACATCTGCTTCGCGTTCGCGCGAGTTTCCTTGCTGATTTCGAGTCCGCCCAGCATGCGGGCAAGCTCTTCGATGCGGGTTTTCGCATCCAGCGCCGTTACAACGCTATGCGTACTGCCGTTGCTGACCGATTTCGATACCTGAAAATGCTGGTGCCCTTGCGCAGCCACTTGCGGCAAATGGGTAACGCACATCACTTGTCGTTCTGCACCCAGCGCGCGCAATTTTTTACCGACGACTTCGGCAACCGCGCCGCCGATGCCGCTATCGACTTCGTCGAAGATCATTGTTGGGACTGAATCCAATCCAAGAGCTGCGACTTCGATCGCCAGGCTGATACGTGCCAATTCACCACCGGAGGCCACTTTTCGCAAAGCACGTGCAGGTTGGCCCGGGTTTGCCGAGACCAGGAATTCGACTCGCTCGGCGCCAGATACTGTCGGTTTATCGGTTTCCATTGGTTCCAGAGCGACCGAGAAAACACCACCCGGCATGCCGAGTTCATGCATCAAATCACTGACGGTTTTGCTTAGTGTTTTGGCTGATTTTTCGCGTGATTTTGACAGCGTTTCGGCGGCTTTTTGCCAGGATTTCAATGCTTGGGTTTGAGTTTTAAGCAAATCCTGCAATGCGACGTCTTTTCCGCGCAGGGTTTCGCATTCGGTTTGCAATTCAAGATAGCGTGCCTCTAGTTCCAGCAGTGGCACGCGGTGTTTGCGTGACAGATCATGCAAACGGCTCAGATGTTGTTCCAATTCCTGGAAACGTGCCGGATCAAGTTCAAGATCATCTCTTAGTTTTTCCAGCGAACCGCTGGCTTCATCGAGTTGGATTTCGGCGGAATCGAGTAATTGGGTGATTTCCAGCAGGCGTGGTTCGTGTTCGGCCAGTTTTTGCAGATGTGTTGAAAGCTGGCGCACGGTATTGGAAAGCGCGAACGTGTCGTCGCCTTGCAAGCGTGACAAGGCCATATCAAAGCCTTGCAATAGACTGGCCGAATGCGCCTGACGACGGTGGGCTGCCAGTAATTCTTCGATGGCTTCAGATGACAGGGCTTCGCCTTTCAACTCTTTTATCTGGTGTTCCAGATAATTGATGCGATCCGACACATCACCGGTTTTGCTTAAATCCTGTATTTTTTTATTCAGTTCATTCCATTCTTTTGCCAGGGAACTCACCGGTTCAAGCAAGTCGGTGTGCGATGCGAATGCGTCCAGCAAGGCCAGTTGCTGTATGCGTTCCAGCAAAGCCTGGTGCTCATGCTGGCCGTGGATTTCGACCAGCAAACTACCGAGCTCGGATAATTGCGACATGGTCGCGGCGCGGCCGTTAATCCAGGCTTTCGACCCGCCATCGGCACGGATAACGCGTCTGAGTTGGCAGGAGTTTTCATCATCCAATTCGGCTTCCCGTAGCCATTCGGCTGCGAAAGGTGCGTCGTCGAGCGTGAATTCCGCCGACAATTCGGCGCGTTCGGCACCGTGGCGGACAATGCCGGCTTCGGCACGGGCGCCGGTCAGCCACATCAGGGCGTCGACCAATAGGGATTTACCGGCACCGGTTTCTCCGGAGACAACGGTCATGCCGGGACCAAAACTTAATTCGGCGGAAGACACGACGGCGAAATCTTTTAAAACAAGTTGAATGAGCATGCCTGATATTTTGCCTAATCGCCGTCGGTTTATGTGAGGATTTTTCCGGGATTGCTGTCGGTTAATAAAATAAATGCCTGTCATCGCATATAGTGAGACTCTGAAAAACCTTGAAAAAACCCGTCTTGGACTTATCTTTATTTCATGACTGAACTACTCGATCCACGTGCGCGCCACCTGTTAAGAAGCCTGATCGCCCAGCATATTCATGATGGCGCCCCGGTTGGCAGCCGCATGTTGGCGAAGAGCTCGGGGCTGGATATCAGTGCCGCCACAATCCGCAACATCATGGCCGATCTGGAAGAACTCGGCTTGCTGGCAGCGCCACATACATCGTCCGGACGAGTGCCAACCGCCCAGGGTTACCGGGTTTTTGTCGATTCCCTGATTCAGGTTGAGCCCTTGGCTGCAATGCAGATGAACCAATTGCGCGAAACCATGAACCCTGCAGCGGGAACCCAGAGTTTGCTGGCGAATGCCGGTGAAATGCTGTCGGCGATGAGCCATTTCGTAGGCGTTGTCTCGGTGCCGCAGCGCGGGCAATTTGCGTTCAGGCACATTGATTTCGTGGCACTGGACGGCAATCGTGTGCTGGTGATCCTGGTATTCACCGACAATGAAGTGCAAAACCGCATTATCAATACCCGCAGGCTGTTTTCGCCCAGCGAGTTGGAGCAAACCGCTCAGTATCTGAACCACCAATTTGCCGGCCGCCCCCTGGCGGATATCCGCGCGGCTTTGGTGCGTGAGTTGCGTGATACCAAGGACGAAATGCAGAAGGTGCTGGCAGCTGCCGTGGAGTTGTCCGAGCATGCTTTCGAGACCAGCAACGATGATGTCTTGTTGACCGGTCAAACCCGTTTGATGACGGCTCCGGAAATGTCGGATGTTGAGCGTTTACGTGACTTATTCGATGCCTTTTCCCGCAAGCGCGAGATCCTCGGTTTGCTGGAACGTTGCATGAAGGCCCCGGGCGTACGCGTATTTATTGGTGAAGAGAGCGGCTTGGCCCCGCTGGATGGCTGCACCGTCATCACCGCTCCTTATGCGGCGCATGGCAAGGTGCTGGGCGTATTGGGTGTTATCGGCCCGACCCGGATGGCCTACGAGCGGGTTATTCCCATGGTGCAGGCCACCGCCGATTTGCTTGGGCAGGCCTTGAAACCGGAAGGTCCGACCCCATAAACCCCTCAGGCCTCGGGGGACGAGGCGCATTCGTAATAGGACCAATATGCATACCGAACCTAATAACCCGGGCGTTGACGCGCCTGAAGCAGCAGATTTGTCGGGCGATGCCCAATTACAGCTCGAATTGGAGCAATTACGCATTGCTATGGGAAATATCCGTGATGAAGCACTGCGTGAGCGTGCCGAACTGGATAACCAACGCAAGCGTCTTGCCCGTGATGTTGATCAAGCCCGCAAATTCGCGAATGAGCGCCTGCTCTCCGAGTTGTTGCCGGTGCTCGATAGTCTTGAAGCCGGTCTGCAAGTCAGCGCCGATGAAACCGGCAAATTGCGTGAAGGCATGGAACTCACGCTGCGCCAATTGATGAAAGTCGCCAGCGACAACGGCATGACGCCCATTCATCCGATCGGTGAAGCGTTCAATCCGGAATGGCATCAAGCCATCAGCCAGATTGAAAGTCCGGATGCCGCACCGAACACCATTGTGCAAGTTTTCCAGAAAGGCTATCTGCTAAATGAACGCTTGCTGCGTCCAGCCCTGGTAGTAGTCGCAAAACACGCCGACTAAGACTTGAAAAAAACAGAATCAACACTATTAAGCAATCAGGTTAACGCGCCGCACATCAGCAGGCGCAGCAAAATTTAAGGAGAATTGAAATGGGTAAAATTATTGGTATCGATTTGGGCACCACCAATAGCTGCGTTTCCGTGATGGAAGGCGGTGTTGCCAAGGTTATTGAAAACTCGGAAGGCGATCGTACAACGCCTTCGATCGTCGCATTCACCAAAGACGGCGAAGTGATTGTCGGTGCATCGGCGAAACGCCAGGGTGTGACCAATCCAAAGAATACTTTCTACGCCGTGAAGCGCCTTATCGGCCGCAAATTCACCGACGCAGAAGTGAAGAAAGATCTGGACCTCGTGCCTTACTCGATCATCGCGCATGAAAATGGCGATGCCTGGGTTGCTACTTCCGACGGCAAGAAAATGGCCGCACAGGAAATTTCCGCACGCGTGCTTGAAAAAATGAAAAAAACCGCCGAAGCCTATCTCGGCGAAACAGTGACCGAAGCTGTCATCACGGTGCCTGCCTACTTCAACGACTCGCAACGTCAGGCAACGAAAGACGCCGGCCGTATTGCCGGTCTTGAAGTCAAACGCATCATCAACGAACCAACCGCTGCAGCACTTGCATACGGTTTGGATAAATCCGGTGGCGATCGTAAAATTGCCGTGTACGATCTCGGTGGCGGCACGTTCGACGTATCGATTATCGAAATCGCCAACATCGACGAAGAAAAACAATTCGAAGTATTGGCAACCAACGGCGATACCTTCCTCGGCGGCGAAGACTTCGATAACCGCGTGATCGACTTCCTGGTTGAAGAATTCCAGAAAGAGCAGGGCATCAACCTGCGTAACGACCCACTCGCCCTGCAACGCCTGAAAGACGCTGCCGAACGCGCCAAGATTGAATTGAGCTCCTCGCAACAAACCGACGTGAACTTGCCGTATGTCACTGCCGATGCTTCGGGTCCGAAACACTTGAACATCAAGCTGACCCGCGCGAAGTTGGAAGCACTCGTCGACGACCTGATCAAGAAGACCATCGAGCCATGCCGCATTGCATTGAAAGATGCCGGCCTGAAAGCATCGGATGTTTCCGAAGTGATCCTGGTCGGTGGTATGACCCGTATGCCACGCGTGCAAGCTGCCGTCAGCGAATTCTTCGGCAAGGAACCACGTAAAGACGTGAACCCTGACGAAGCCGTTGCGATCGGTGCTGCCATTCAAGGCGGCGTGTTGGCCGGTACCGTAAAAGACGTGTTGTTGCTCGACGTGACCCCGCTGAGCCTGGGTATCGAAACCATGGGCGGCGTGTTCACCAAGATCATTGAAAAGATCACCACGATTCCTACC
>JBOHYG010000174.1:0-4157 GCA_050737875.1 Arenimonas sp.
TCAAGAGGGGGACTGGGATGTTGCCTGAACGCCACATCAAGGCTTTTGAAGAGTCTCGCCATCGGACGCGTTACTGTCGCGTCGCTCCCGTGAATCTGTGTTTTCTCCAACTGGCTTATTGAGAAGACACTGCATGCGTCGCCGCGAAAAAATCATGTTTGGTGGTGCACTTCTGGCCTTGATTGGGGTTGCGGCGCTATTTCTGGCAAGCATGTGGTTCCTGTGGAACGAATCGGTCGAATCCGAAGAAGCCTATGCAGGTGGTTTGGCAGCCTCACTCGGGCAACGTACAGAACATATTTTCGTGGATACCCGTGACATGCTGGCCGGTCTCGACCGCGTCAAGGCAGAGCGTTGTTCGAAAGAACATATGGATGCAATGCAGCATGCAGCCATATCACGCCCCTATATCCGCGCAATTGGATATTGGCAGGCGACTGAACGCATGTGCAGTACCGGTTTTCTCCAGAGCGATGGCTTAAAACCGCAGCGTGCCGATCGCATTTATGACTCCGGTGTGATTGCCTGGTGGCCGAATCCGCAGACGGAAGTGGCCGGCGTTCAGCTGTTCCTGATGCGATATGGTGACCACGACGTGGCTATTGACCCGCGTCTGCTGCTTGATCTGGGGACGATGAAAAATCGCCAGGCCACGTTGTGGGTTGAAAATCTGAGGATGTCGGCGATCCCGTGGGATGCAAATCTGCCGACACCGGATTCCTTGCCGGTCGGCGTCACGATTGATCGCGAGCGAGGGCAGGTAGTTTCGCATTTCTCCCGCAATGGCGTACTGCCGATTGACGTGGTTGCCATTGAGCCGATCGATAATTTCTGGGGCAGGCACTCGCAAACTTTGGCGATCGGGGCGGGTTTGGGCCTGCTACTCGTCGCCATGTGGATTTATCTGATCCTTCGTTATTCCCGGCATCAACTCAGCATGGCGACCGAATTGCGAGAGGCGCTCTCATACGACCGGATTCGAGTGCATTATCAGCCAGTGATCGAACTGGCCACCGGCCGTTGTGTCGGTGCGGAAGCGCTGGCGCGATGGGAGCGTGAGAGCGGGGAATCCGTGAGTCCCGATGTATTCATCCCAGTCGCGGAGGCGGCCGGTCTGGTTCAGGAAATAACACTGGCAGTGATGAAAATAACGGTACGCGAGATGAAGGACATACTCACCGAATTCCCGAAAATGAGCGTGAATCTGAACCTTGCGCCCGACGACCTCAAGAACGACCATATTGGTATCGAATTGGCCAAGTGCCTTGCCAACGCACATTTGCCGCCGGGCGCGATCAAGCTGGAAATTACCGAGCGAGCGCTGGTCAATAGCGAGACTTCGCGTGCGTTGATCCGGCATTTCCGTAGCCTGGGGCATCAAGTGGCCGTGGATGATTTCGGCACCGGCTATTCCAGTCTTTCCTATCTGCAGTCCTTTGAATTGGACGTTTTGAAGATCGACAAGTCGTTCGTCGACGCGATCGGGACGGAAGCGGCGACCAGTCAGGTAATCGTTCACGTTATAGAAATGGCAAAGTCGTTAGGCTTGGACACTGTGGCGGAAGGCGTCGAGACACCAGAACAGGTACAGTGGTTGCTCGCACATGGTGTTTCTTACGGGCAGGGTTACTTTTTCAGCACAGCGGTTACAGCAGGAGATTTCCTTGAATTTTTCCGGAATAACCAAAGACTCACGCGCGCGTAATCGGGCGCATTTTTCCCGATCCGGCAAACTGCTAACACTTTCAGTGGTGATGCTTCTGATTGCCGCCTGCGGCGTGTTGCCGAAGCGCACACCACCACCCAAAACACCCGTGACTACCAAGCCGCCGGTCAGTACTCCGGTTCAGCCGGTTCAACCAGTTATCAGCGGTGTCGTTTTGGTGGAACCAGGTAATCACGAACGCGAAAAAAACAGAATCAAGTCATTGCTGTCGAAAAGCACCGGCGACTCGCTGCCTGCTGCAGAAGTGGGTTATTACCTGGACGTTTTGCAGGGACGACTGAAACAAAAAATCGGAAACAGTAAAGGTGTCGGCATCGCCCGCAGTAATGATCGAATCGTTATCGTGATGACCGGCGGTTCCGGTTTCGAGGCAACCAACAGTCAAATCAGCCCGGGCATTCGACAGTTCCTCGCACCATTGTCAAAAATACTGGTGGAATACCGCATGACTTTGGTGTCGATACGAATTCGTTCCGATAACTCGGCTACGAAAATGAGTAATCCGCAACTTACCGAACAACGCGCACAAGCCGTTGCCAAGTATTTGATGGATGCCGGTGTTTCAAACAAACGTATGGTTGTAGTGGGAGCCGGCAAGAGCGGCGCGAATTCGGCCGCTGGAAGCCGCGAACGTATTGAATTGCAGATTGAGCCGATAGTGCGGGCAACAGGTGGTTAACCTTTGAACACGGAATCTGAAGATTTCAAAGAAAAAGCCCCGGCTTAACAGCCGGGGCTTTTTTGTATCAATTCAGTTCGAAAACTCACGATGCATGCAGCAACTTAGAAACTGGCGCGCAGACCAACGTTGTAAGTCACAACATCTTGTTCATAGCGTTGTCCGGATTCGACACCGAATACCAGGCCCAGGGTTTCATTGAACTTGAATTGGCCTTCAACTGAAACGCTGAAGTCGGAAGCGTCGATATCCGAAATTTTTTCGTGGTGGGCCAATACGGCACCTTCGAATTTTTCCGAGAAACTGGTGCGAATGCCGGCCGACACGCGGTAGCCGTCGATGCTGTCGCCGAAGTTCACGCTGGTATGGATGTAATCAAGTTGGCCAACCAGGTCGAGCTTGTCGGCAATTTCGTGGTGATAGCCAAGGCCGAGCGAGGAACTGTCTACGTCATAGCCTGAAGTTCCGAAGATGCTGCCGGAGGATGGCTTATACGAACCGGCTGCAAAAAAACCGCTGTCGCCGAAACTGTAGGAACCGCTGACGTAAAAGCCGTCGAAGGTGTCGAACATCGAGTCGCTATATTCATTGACTGCGTAGCCGCCTTCAACATAGGTGTAGCTCAGGGTTTCAGCTTGTGCAGCTTGTGGAAGGGCTGTGGCGAGCGCCAGAACCAGTAATGCAGATTTCATCTAAATTCCTTTGGGAAATAAAAAAGGCCCTGAACGGGGCCCAGTGGTTACTTGATTTATAAGCGTAATTTTATCACGTGCAATTAGAGTACTTGTTACACGTTGTGTGACCCAGACTGCAGTAACGATACGCAGTCACAAGCTTTAACATCAAAGCAGAGCTATTGCTGCAGAATTATGATCAGCCAATTTGTCACGTCTAACATGAACATCCAATCCGCCTACGATAGTTGGTCAGTAACTTACGATCAGGATAGAAACCTGACGCGTGATCTTGACCAAATCACGATGCGGAACGCATTCGCCAATCAGCGATTCAAAAACACATTGGAACTTGGTTGCGGGACCGGAAAGAATACCTTGCTGCTTGCTGAAATTTCCGAAGCCGTGCATGCGCTGGATTTTTCCGAAGGCATGATTGAACAAGCCAGGCAAAAATTGAATGCCAAGAATGTCGAATTCGCCCGGGCCGATCTGACCAAGTCTTGGCCAAGTAAAAATGACAGCCATGATTTGATCGTCTGTAATCTGGTGCTGGAACATATCGAAGGCCTGTCGCATATATTCAAGGAAGCTTTCCGCAGCTTGCAGAAAGGCGGGCGGTTCTTTATTTCCGAGCTGCATCCGTTCCGGCAATATCAGGGCGGCAGGGCGCGCTTCCAGCAGGATGGGCTGGTGACCGAAGTGCAGGCCTATATTCATCATGTGTCGGAATTTTTACAGGCCGCTGCCGCGAATAATCTGGTGCTGGAAAGCTTCAATGAGTACTGGCATTCCGAAGACGAGGGCAAGCCGCCGCGTCTGGCTGTCTTTAGCTTCAAAAAAGAATAAAGACGCGCAGCCGCATCATTTGGCAGCATTGATCTGCCGGTAAATCCCGCTAATACGCTTATATATCGGGTCAATTTAACTTTTACTTGCGTGAATTTCGGCCAAGCCGCTATAATCGCGGTTCACTGCTGCGGGGTGGAGCAGTCTGGCAGCTCGTCGGGCTCATAACCCGAAGGTCGTAGGTTCAAATCCTACCCCCGCTACCAGTTTCTAAGTAATCGAGCGTATG
>JBOHYG010000175.1:0-2084 GCA_050737875.1 Arenimonas sp.
TCGTCTCGTAATTGCGCTCCGATAACGGCAACGCGACGGCGGCCCTTGTCGTCACTCTCGACTATAAAACGGCCATACTGCGGATAGCGTGCACGTACCGTCTGGAATTCCGTCGTTGTTCCGATGATTTGCGGAGACGTCGTACGCCCTTTGTAACTTGCGCCGGCAGTTTGCACTTGCATGATCGGTGCTACGGCGCCAACGCCCGGTACCCGGTAACGCAGCGCGTCGATATCGGCAAAGTGGATATTGTTGAGTTTCCCGGTACGGAAATTCTCGTTGTTGTTTTCCGCCTGCAGCGTCATCGTGCTGCCGCCGATGTCGGCAAACTGGCTTTTGATCGATTCCGAAAAACCCTGCACCAGCGAAACCACCGCAATCACGGAACCGGTACCGATCAGGATGCCGAGCGTGGTCAAAAAGCTGCGCATGCGATGCGCCATCAGGCTCGACATTGCGGCACGAAACGCTTCCAGGAATGCGTACATTTATTGCCCCGCCCTTTTTTCGTTCATGCTGTCTTGCACTATTTTTCCGTCGCTGACGCGCAGCGTGCGGTGGCAATGCGCGGCAATATCTGGTTCATGTGTCACCACGATGACGGTCTGACCTTGTCTATGCAGCTCGTCGAACAGCGCCATGATTTCAGCCGAGGTTTTTGAATCCAGATTCCCGGTGGGTTCGTCGGCCAATAAAATGGAAGGATTACCTACCAGTGCGCGTGCAACGGCAACCCGCTGGCGCTGACCACCGGAAAGCTGGTTAGGGCGATGCGACAAGCGATCGCCCAAGCCTACTTTGTTCAGGGCCTCGGTGGCCATTCTTGACCGCTCTGCGGAAGCAATGCCGCGATAGACCAAAGGTTGCATTACATTCTGCAACACCGTCATTCGTGGCAACAAATGGAAGCTCTGGAAAATGAAACCGATTTCCAGATTCCTGACTTGTGCCAATTCGTTATCGTTCATGGTTGAAGTATCGCGGCCATTCAATACGTATTTGCCTTCGCTGGGTGTATCCAGGCAACCGAGCAAATTCATCAAGGTTGATTTCCCGGACCCCGATGGGCCGATCAAAGCCACGTATTCATTGCGTTCGATCGTCAGATCGACGCCCGCGAGCGCCATGATCTCTTCTTCGCCCATCAAATAGCGTTTGACGATGTTGGTAAGCGAAATCATTATTTGTCTTCGTCTTCTTCTTTCTCGCCATCTTGCTTGGCTTCTTTCGCCATTTGTTTGACGCGGTCGTTTTCCCTCAATTGACGAAACATTTTCCCGGGTCCGACAATCACTTTATCGCCTTGGCTGACGCCCTGGCTGATCGCTTGCCAACTGTCGTCGGAATCTCCGACGGTAACGACCGTCTTTTTCGCCTGGCCGCCTTTTACCAACCAGATGTACTGGACAAATTTCTTGGTGTCGACTTCATCGGCTTCCGTATTGACTGCCTCGACCGGAACCGCCAGTTTTTTGCTGCCGTCACTCAGGAAAATATTGGCACGTGCACTCATGCCCGAACGCAACAGCAACTCCGGTTTCACTTTCATGGAAACGGTCACTTTGTAAGCACGCCCCTGCCCCTCAATCGAAGGTGCCAGTGCGATCTTTTCGACTACGCCCGACAGTGCGGTCTCGGGGTACGCAGCTGCAAACACATCGGTTTTCTGGCCAATGGCGATTTTTGCGATATCGGCCTCGTCCACTTTGAGCTCGGCCTGGATATCCGCAGTATCGGCAATCTTCATCAATTGGGCGCCGGCCAGCGATGAAGTCGAAGGAATTGCGGTTTCACCTACTTTTATCGGCAATGACACAATTTTTCCGCTGATTGGCGCACGAATATCGGTCTTGCCCATTTGTTCGCGGGCTTCGCTCAACACCGCATTGGCACGGCGCAGCGCTTCCTCGCTGCTTTTCAATTCCACTTGCGCCAGTTCAAACTGGTTTCTGTCTTCGTCGAAGCGGTTTTGATCGATCATTTTTGCCGACAGCATTTTTTTGCTGCGCTCAAACTGGGTCGCTTTCAATTGCAGGGTAACGCGCTGCCGTTGAATGCTGATTTCGCTCTGGCGTCTGCTTGCC
>JBOHYG010000176.1:0-1054 GCA_050737875.1 Arenimonas sp.
GGCCGAACCGGGAGAGCTCGGGCCAGCCATTCGGAATCGGACAGGTCGGTCTTGCGGCCCGGTACGTTTTTGACAGGCAGCGGGCATTGACGACATAAGCCGGTATGCCGGCCTTTTCTGCCGGGTCGCGTAGATGCTTTTCCAGTAGATGCCGGTACTCTCCATGACGTTTAGTCCCACGATTAAGTGGTTTGGATTGATGATAAAAAGATCCGGTGTTTTTTGATAAGAGTCCAGTATAGCCTCAAACGGAGTAAGACGTCCAATGGCGCGTAGTTTAAGGTTGAAGTTGTAGTTCAAGATGTAGGCATATAGATGCTCCTTGAGCGCCTCTACGCTGTCGTAATGGAAGCGTTTGACGGTATTCGCCTTGATCTTCTTGTTTGCCTGGCTTCGACTGCCTGCCGTTAGTCCATGGGTGTTTAACCAGTGTAGTACGGTGTTCAATCGGGTGTTTGTGACAAATTTGCACAAACGGATGCAACCTGCCGTGCTTGGGCTTCTTCGCTTCGACTAGCAGGTTGTAGCGGCAAACTCGATGCCGTTGTCGGTAAGGATTTTCACGATCTGGAACGGATATTGGGCCAAGGTTTGTTGCAGGAACCCGGCCGCTGTATCTGCCTACGCTTGTTACTATGCAGTTCCACGTACACAAAGCGTGTAGCGCGGTCGATTGCGACAAACAGGTACTGCCCGGGTCCCGGTGCAGGTTGATTGGCGCGGTGTCGATGTGCAGATAGCCCGGTCGATAGTCTTTGAAAGCCTTGGTCCGGTTCTTTTCTTCCGGCGGCAACAAGTCGCTCAGGCGACTGACACCGTGACGTTGCAGACGAAGGTAGCAGGTTGGAGCGCGTCAACACGGCAATCACGGGTAGCAGGACATCGTACAGATCATCTGCCGTGGTAGCAGCGTCTGGCGGCGTGTTTCGACAATGACCGCTTGGTCTACTTCCCGCACACTGCCTTGACCCGGCTTGGAACCGCACTGGTGATCCTCTACAAAGTCCCGCTCGCGCCATTTCCGAACCGTTTTCGGGTTGATGTTATACTGCTT
>JBOHYG010000177.1:0-3388 GCA_050737875.1 Arenimonas sp.
GCCAGAATTCCGGCAAGCACACGCATCACAATTCCCCTTCAGCCTAATAATTCGTCTGTGAGAGATTGCAACAAACACCACAAGCAAACCATAAGCCGTAAGTCACTATGACTTCCCGGCTTTACGCAGAGGTGTTTTTCGGTAGGGCGCGAGCAAGAGCAAGCAAGAAGAGCAAGCAAGGACACCCACAAAATCCACATCCACTGACTTCCAAATCAGAAACCCCCTACATTCATCGAAAACCCGTCATCGCAAACTATTGGCATGACGCAAGCTCGCTCGCAACTGATACCGCTCGACACTGCAGGCACCTACCACTGCGTTCAACGCTGTGTCCGGCGTGCCTTCTTGTGCGGTATCGATCACTACACGAATCAAAGTTTTGAGCATCGCAGGCTTTGGGTCGAAGATCGTTTGCATGTAGTGAGCGAATGTTTCGCCGTTGCCATTCATGCCTATGCGGTGATGAGCAATCACCTGCATATCGTGTTGCAACTCGATCCGAATGCCGTGCATTCATGGCCTGATGAAATCGTCGCCCTGCGCTGGGTGCGATTATTTCCGCCTCGTGAAGACACGGACGAAGCGCGCTCCCTCAAGGCGCAGGCCATTGTCTCGAACCCCAACAGCATGGCGATGCTTCGCCATCGCCTGGGCAATCTTTCCTGGCTAATGAAATGCCTGGCCGAACCGATTGCCCGCAAGGCCAACAACGAAGACAGTTGCAAAGGCCGGTTCTGGGAAGGGCGTTTCAAATCGCAACTGCTGTGCGATGACAAAGCCTTGCTGGCCGCGATGGCCTATGTCGATCTCAACCCCATTCGAGCCGGCATGACCCAACGGCTGGACCATTCAAGGCACACCAGTATTCATCAGCGCCTGAAAGCCTTGAAGCAAAGCCCTGCTCCGCTTCGACAAAACATCAAACCGATTGCAGGCACTTTGATCGCCTGTTTGCCCATTCGCCTTGACGCTTACATTGAGCTGGTGCAACGGACCGGCAAACAAGTGCGGCCGGATAAACGTGGAGCCATTCCCGCTTCAACACCCAGTGTATTGAAATCTTTTGAGAGCGACCCGGAACGCTGGACAACGCGAGTCAAAGCCATTGGCTCGGGTTACAGGCGTGTTGTCGGTGAAGCACAGGACTTGATGACACTAGCCCAGCGTTTGAAACAACGTTGGCTAAAAGGGATTGGCACGGCATTGGCGTTAGAAAAACAACGCTGAGGCATGACGTTGAAACGTATGGGCCCGAAAGGGAGAAGTGCGCGTGGGCGATGGTTTTTTCACCGGCTTGCTGAGCAAAAAAGCACCGCGAAATAGCGATGCTTATGATTGATTGCGACCGATATCGAGTACTTGGCCAGCCTGAAAACGTCGGAGAGCTAATGAAATCCTTGGTTGTCCTTGTTTTTGTTTTTTGCTACTCACAACGCCCAGGTACGCATCCCGATCCAGCCAATCGAAAATGCATAACCTGCCACAACCAGCAATGCGATCGACACCAGTCCTGCATTGATGCGCACGAAGCGTCTCGCTTCACTCTTCCGCACGCTCGACATCAGTCCAAGCGCACCGAAGATCGGGAATAGCAGACTACAGATCATGATCGTGAGGGCATACGGACCGACATCGGACAAGCGATGCACCGCCTGGCTGCCAGAGGTCACCAGCGCCATCATGGTCAATCCGAAGGTCGCCAGCATCGCCGCCATGCCAGCGATTGGCCACAGCCGCAACATCACACCGCCACGCGCACGTCCACGCATGCGTGCGATGATCCAGACCAATAACAGAACCAATCCAATCAGCGTACCGACAACTAGCACGAAGCCGGTCGCGAGCACCGTCCCGAATAATGCGTACGATGTTTTTCTCTGTGCACCGAATGTGGAGATTTTGTAGACCTCGCCACCGTCTTCGACAAAACCCAGCGTCGGTTCGTCGCGGTCTTCGCGACGGAAACTATTTTGACCTGTTGGAAGAAACGCCTTGCCGCTGATCCGCAACTGGCCATGCTCAGCCGATACGCGAGTGAAACCCAGCGCTTCGGCGATTGGTCGCAACAACGTATTTGATGGCGTGATGGTGCGATAGACACCTGCATAACGCTGTAACGTATTGTCGTCGACCGTGACTGTCGCCGGATATTGCGGCTTGATGTTGCGCGTGAGATAGCTCTGCACGAGATGGGAGATCGGCGTTCCAAAATCGACGCCTTCGCCACCGTTGGCCAGCAGCACATAACCGGAACCATTGCGAAGCGAATAACCGTAGACCGAAGTGAATGAATCGATGCTGCCATTGTGGCCGCGGAACGTGATGCCCGAATCGGGCAGCGCGCTATTGCCGAGACCGTAGCCATTGACGAAACCCACCCTGCTCGCGAGCGTCGATTCGCTGCGCTCGATACGTGCAACCGATTCTGGTTTCAATATCTGTTGACCATCAACGGTTCCACGTCCGAGATAAAAACGCACGAGTTGTGCAAGTTCGTTCGGCGTCGCGGCAAGCGAACCGGCAGGCGGCAGGATGATGGTTTGATACGGCGTTTCGCCGCCATCGGGTTCGTAACTTTTAGCTACACGCGCTGCAAGCTCAGGTGGCAAATCAAAATCCGCCGTTGGCATTCCCATCGGACGCAACACGCGATCACGCATGTAAGCCGGGAAGTTCTCGCCGGTCGCCTTTTCAAGCATCACTGCCGCCACTGACGGCCCCGCATTGTTGTAAACCGGAAAATGTCCCGGCTTCCAGCGACTGGTGAACAACGGACTGGTGACCTGCACACCTTTCAACACTGACCATCCCTTGCCGTCCATCGCATACACCTTGGGATACACGTCGGCCCAGCCGGTGGTGTGTTCGAGCAGATTCACGAGACGCACGGGATCAGTCGCTTCCCATGGATTGACGAACTTCACTTCCGGCGCACGATCGGCCAGTTTGTCGTCAAGCGAGAGCTTGCCCTGCTCGACCGCCATCATTACTGCAATGGAAGTCAGGCTTTTGGAAATCGAGCCAGCGCGGAACACGGTGTCTTGCGTGACCGGAATTTTCTTCGCGGTGTCGGCATAACCGTAACCCTTCACGAACACGACCTGCCCGTTCTCGATCAACGCGACCGAAGCACCGGGCACTTTACCCTGCGCAAACATCGTCGCCAGTTGCTCGTCGAGTTGCTTGATCGTGGTGGGAGACGGCGCCTTTTTTTCCTCGTCCGCATATCCCGGCGCGACGACAAACAACAAACCCGCAGCCAGAATTCCGGCAAGCACACGCATCACAATTCCCCTTCAGCCTAATAATTCGTCTGTGAGAGATTGCAACAAACACCACAAGCAAACCATAAGCCGTAAGTCACTATGACTTCCCGGCTTTACGC
>JBOHYG010000178.1:0-12797 GCA_050737875.1 Arenimonas sp.
ATAAGCAGTACCAATCCAGACTGAAAAAAGTCCGATAGCTGCTACAAGTACCAGCTTTGCGAGAGTTCTTAAGGGTTGCGTTCGCATACGTACCTAACAACTAGTTAACCCCAAAAGTGGGGTGTAACAAGAGTATCCCGCTGCTCTGTTTGCTAGCAAGCTTTTCCTACAAGGCTTTTAGCGTTTTCTAACAGACGATTTCTTCCTGAAGCTGAATGACGGTTGTTACACACCATATCGACCCCGGTATTCGATATACAACCAAATCCGCCCTCATATCGGACCCCGATATTTTGAGACGAAATCGTGTTGCTTCGCGGTCCGTGTCGAATTGCTGTGTTTAGCCATTCACAAAACCGGTATTTGCTGTGTACCAGCCTCAAAGAGCTTCCGCATTGGCATGACCTAAGTCACACTCGCTTCATGCACATTTACACGTGCCGTTTTTTCACTAGACTCATTCGAATTTTCCGGCCTGGGTTGCCATGTCTACATCACCAACATCCACTATTGCCTGGCGTGGTTCCGCAGCGATGGGGCTGTATGCGTTGGTTTATGCGGCCGCCCTGTATGCAATGTCGGGACAGCCGGATTTTTCGATAGTCGAGCCGCTGTTTGTGCTCGGCGTACTCGGCATTATCTTTCCGATGCTTGCCTTTTTCCTGACGCGCGATGCCCGCATGTCGGAACCTTCGATTACCAAACCGAAACAGGAATTGAGCGCAACGCTAATCTACCTCGCCCTGTTTGCGGTCGGCATTCTCGGTTACGGATTCACTGAAATAAAAACAGCCGTGCCGGATGAACCGATGCAGTCGCTGGTTTTACTGGCGACGAAATTAATCAGCATGGTGATTGTGCCGGTTGCCTTGCTTGGCATATTTGGTCATCGCTGGCAGGACGTACTCGCGTTTCGCTGGGATACAAAAAAACATTGGCGCGCATTGGTCGGCGTCGGCATCGCCCTGTTTGCGTTCCAGGCAGTATTCGGTCGCGGACTCACCACCTTGAATGCACTTGACCCATCAGCGGCGACGCTTGCCTGGGCGATACCGGCCTGTTTTATCTGGCTGATTTTCGAAGTCGGCTTCTGCGAAGAGGTGCCGTTCCGGGTGGTCTTGCAATCGCGCTTGTCGGCCGCGTTGAATTCGGAATTGGCGGCGATCCTGTTTGCATCGCTGCTATTTGGATTGGCGCATGCGCCGGGCCTGTATTTGCGTGGCGCGTCGGTGATGGAAGGTGCAGATGCCCACCCTACCCTGTTATGGGCGATAGCGTATTCCATCGCAATTATTTCGCCGGCCGGTATTTTGTTTGGCGTGCTGTGGTCGCGAACTCAGAGCCTGGCTTTATTAATCGTGCTGCACGCTTTGATCGATCTATTGCCGAACCTGACGGAATTTATCGAAACATGGCAGTAATTTATTTCACACCAAGCAATTCCGACTGACGTAGTTTGCTCAAAGATCCCAGGGCCTTTTTGTACGACCACATGATCAGTTCATTCAAATAATCGGACGACACACTGTTCGGATTGACGATGGTCACCCAATGGAAGCGCGCCATGTAGCGTGCCGGCTTGATGCCCGGAACGTCAGTCAGTTCGACAAAACGGTCCGGTGTTACCTGGATGCTGAAACGCCATTTTTCCGGTTCGCTGGTTTTGAAGTAGGCGAACTTTCTGACACCGATGTAATAGACCAGGATATTGCTGGGATGTCCGTATTCGCGGATCCGGACGCCGGGAAGCGTGCCGCATATTTTTTTTAGTTGTTCGGTATTCATTGCGGATCTTTCTTCAAGCGCGCGCCATGCACCATGCGGATGATCTTGTACAAATCACCATCGTTGAACCGGTATTCCTTTTCGGTATCGACGCGGTGCACCAGCACCAGCTTGTGTTTCGGATAAACACCAAGCATGTGCACGCCAACGCCGGTATGGAAAAACGATGCGCGCTCGTTCGGTGAATCCGGTACCAGCACATCCCAGAGCATGCCGTAGGCCAGTCCGTATTCCGGCTCGGTGATCGAATAAGACTGTGTACTCAAGTCGATCCATTCGGCTGGAATGATCTGGCGATTTTTCCATTGACCGTGATTCAGGAACAGCTGGCCGTACAAGGCAAGATCATGCGCCGACATCCGGAAATGGTAGGCAGGAAACCTTGAGCGCTCCTGCTCCAGTCGATAAAAACCGTCGGCGTTCAAATCGTCCGGCATCGCCTCGCCCGACCAGGGAACAATATTGTTGCGGTAATCCAGCATGCCAAGCGGCTTGGCGATTTGTTTGTAGAACGCATCGTAAATGCGCTTGCCGCTGCGTTGCTCGAAAACATATCCTGCGACATTAAAGTCCCAGTTATTGTAGTAGTAGAACTCGCCCGGGTTGTGACTGCCGCGCACAGGGCGATTTTGCACCATGCCTTCAGATTCTGCGGCGGCCGGAAGATAAACGCCCGAACGTGATTTCAGTACGTCAATGAGTTTCGCCGATTTTTCCATTTCGCTGAGCGGGATAGGTGCGTCATCGACTTTCAATTCCGCCAGGGTTTGTTCAATGTCGATGACTCCGCGTTTCCGATAAATGCCGTACACGGAATTCAGCAGTGCTTTGCGCATCGAATGCACCAGCAGTTTTTTACGGATATCGCCCCATTCGAAGAATATTTTTCCGTCGTACACCAGCACGAGCGAATCCGAGCCGGAACTTTCCAGGAATGTTTCGAGTGCTTTCAGTTTTTCCGATGAATAACCAGCCTGTTCCGGCGTGATGCGTTCGAAACGATCCGAGTTACGACTGTTGGCAGACGTACTGATGACAAGCAGGATTGTGAACAGGAAGGCCGCGGCGGTTTTTGTCATGATCACCTCTGAAAAATGCGCGCTTTACCGTATATGCGGGCAACGAGACAAAGCAAACTTTTATCGCTCTGAAAGAAAGACAAGCAATCAATTAGGATCGCGCAAAAACCTGGCCATTGATGGCTGGGTGTTGCGCAGCGTTTCGAATTCGGCGGCAACATCGACGAAGCCGCGCGCGAGTGCCAATTCATGCGGCGTGCGTCCGAGCGAATCGCGGGCATTGCGGTTGGCGCCTTCACGCAGCAGGCGATTGACGACGCGGGAAAGCCCATGCATCGCGGCAAGATGCAAGGCACTCATGCCGCGATGGTCTTGCGTATCGAGATCGACGCCTTCGCTCAACAGCCGCTCGAGCGCTGCCATCAGTACATCTTCGTCGCAGCTGGCGCCGGCTTCGGCACGTGCACCGAGCAGAAAATGCAGCGGCGTCTGCCCGCTTTGCGTTGCGCTGTCGAACTCGATGTCGGCATACAGCAGCATGTCGAACATTGCGATCACGCGCTGTTTTTCACGCGAGCTGAAACCGTGGATCGCGGCACAGTGCAATGCGTTGAAACCATGGGCATCGAACGCGTTCGGCAAGGCGCCGCGCGAAAGCAGATGGCTGATGATGTCGGGCAACCCGAGTGCGCTGGCGAGCATCAGTGGTGTGACGCCACCGGGCAGGCTTTGTTCGGGATCGGCACCGTTGCGCAACAACACATCGACCACTTGTGCGTGGCGCATGCTGATCGCGGCCGACAATGCGGTCGCACCGGTTCTCGCAGCGATGCGGTGATCGGCATCATGGGCCAGCAAATGACGGACAATATTTTCATGACCGCCACCGGCGGCACGTAACAATGCCGTACAGGCCTGGGCATCTAGCCCGTTGATTGGCAGGCCGAGGTCGAGCAGGCGTGCGACGGCTTGCAGATCGCCGGTCATCGCGGCGGCAGGCAAGTCACCGGCAATCAATTTACGACCGGGTGGCTGCCAACTGCGCCATTCCAGCCAGGCGCTTAAATCGTGTTGTCCGGCGGCAAGTGCGATGCCGAGCGCCGATTGGCCGTCGGCGGTGCGTGCAGTAATGTCGGCGCCGAAATATAAAAGTTGCCGGACGCTGACTTCACGGCCCAGATGCGCCGCCAGATGCAGTGCGCTGAAGCCGCGATGATCCCGTTGATTCGGATTCACGCCGGCTTGCAGAAGTGCTTCGCTCAGTCGACGCCAGCCGAGATGGATCGATTGCAACAAGGGCGTGTCGTGTTTCGCCGAACTGCCGAAAGCATCGGCGCCGCGCTCCAATAATTGCAATGCGAAATTTTCGTAGCTGCGGGTGACGTATTCATTTTTCTGGCAGACCGCGAGATAACGCGACAGGCCGCCGAGGCCGCTTGGTGAGGTCGCGCGATCGAGCAAATAATTCAGTGCCGGTTGTGCATGACCGGCGCGATCAAGCAAATGGAAAAATACGGTGTCGCCATCTTCCAGAGTAATGTCGGCGCGCGCGCCGCGTTGCAGAAGCCACTCCATTCTCGAAAAATCGGCATCGCCGGAAAATTCCAGCAACAGCACCGAGAGATTTTCCGCATCGCATTCGGGCAAATAGCGCACCATGTCGGCGATGTTTTCGTTGCGCAATGCATCGCGCAAATTTTGCCGAGGCGATGCCACCGGTTTGTGATCTTCGAATAAACCATCGGCCAAGGTGCTGGGAATTTCATGCTTGGGATCTAGCACGGCAACCAGCGGCCAATTTTCTTTCGCAATCGCGATATCGATCGCGAGGCGGCCTTCGACATCGGTAGATTCGACATCCATGCCATGCTGGATCAGGAGTTTGACGAACTCGGGCGTGGCGCCGTATTCGCAGGCCAGGTGCAAGGCGTTTTTGCCTTCCATGTCGAAGGCGTACAAATCCGGTTTGGCTTTCAGCAAACGGGTGAGTGCTTCGATGGAGCCCTGCTTGGCGATTTCAAGCAAGGCGGTGCTTTGATATTCATCGCAGGCGTTGCGGTCTGCACCGGCATCGAGCAACACGCCGACGATATCGGTATTGCCGAGCGCACATGCCTGAAGCAGCGCAGTGGTTTGATGCAGGCCGCGTGCATCGATACGTGCCTTGTGACGCAGCAACAACTGCACACCAACCGGATCGTCCTCGCCCATCGCCGCGGCGATCAAGGACGATTGTCCATTCACCGGTTCGATCTTGCTGCCGCGTTCCATCAGGAATTTTGCCAGGCGCCAATTATTGGCGATGCAGGCTACGCCGAGTGCATTGAAACCTTCGTTAGTGAGCGCTTCGCTTGAAGCGCCGGCATCCAGCAGCAAGGCCGCCACGGCCGGATCGGAACTGCGGGCTGCGTGATGCAATGGCGTGTAGCCATCACTATCGGGGATACGCGTGTCGGCACCATTGGCCAGCAACATCATTACGGCTTCCGGGCGGCCATGCCAGCTGTCGCGAGTCGCGGTCAGCAGTGGCGTCAGGCCGTGATGAACGTGATTGACGTCGACGCCACGGCCAATCAGTTCACGCAACAAACGCAAATCACTCAGCAACACCGCCAGCATCGGCAAGCTGCGTTGATCGGAATCGGTTTTATCGGGCAAGGCTTTTACGTCGGCGCCGTTTTCAATTGCCGCCAGTGCGGCATCGACCTGGTTGCGGCGTGCAGCGACATAAAGCGAAACCGGTTCGACGACGGCGGGTTTTTCATTGATCAGCGCACTGGCCGGCGTCAGCATCGGATCATCAATGGCTTTTCGCAAACTGGTGATTTCAGTAGCGTGCAGGCGCCAATGCAAAAGCAGGCTCAATAAGAAATGCAACCCAAGCACGGGCAGGAAAAATGTCGCCGGAATAAATTCGTTCAGGCCAAGGCTTAATCCGATTGCCATCACGGCAAACCACAGCAAAGTCGTCAACAGCCCGGGCGCGAGGCTGTAGGCCTGTGGCGCGGAATCCAGCGCCAGCCATTTCGAAACACGATCGCTGCCTTGTTCGGCCAACGCCAGCCACGGCCAATGCCGCCAGTAAATCAGGATCAGCAAGGCGACCGCTGCACTCAGCCAGAGTGCCGAGATCAGCGCACCGCCATAACGCAGCGATTGCAGTGGCCAATACAGGAAAAGTGCCATTAACCCGTAGGCCATGCCCCAGAGCCCGAGATAGACCGGCCAATCGGTTTTGATTTTTTGCTTCGGGACGGTGTTTGTTTCCTTGCGAAACAGGTGCCAGGCCAAACCCAGTAACAGCTGCGTCGCGACCAGCCCCAAAATCGCCCAACCGGACACGAATAAGGCAGGCAGAGCTGCGCATAACGGAGCTAGAGCGAATGCGATGATCTGGCGCCAGCGTGACACTGAGGGAAACTCAGCCATCGCCCACGCCTCCCGCGACCAGGGGGTCCAATACGGTAGGCGGCACTTGCAGGTAATAACCGCGTTCGGTCAGGTTCGAACGCACCACGGCCGCATTGGCACGGGCCAGAACGCGGTCTTCGGTTAATTCCAGGCTCATCACGAATTCAAGAATGCCCAGCGGACCGCGCACGACGTCCGGTACCAGGTTGAAGGCGTCCTTGTCTCGCAAATACAGATAAGCATCGGGTTTGCGGAGTGATTTGTAGATATGGGCGATCATGGAAATATCGTGTGGCCGAGTGTGAATTGTCGCCCACTGAGGCTCAAAGCGGTAGCGTATTTGCTAATCTAGCCGCTTTCCCATTCAGTCGGAGTTTTCATGCGCATCCGCTTACTCGCCTTTTCCGCCCTGGCGACGCTGGTCAGCTTTTCGGTTCAGGCACAATCCACGCCGATCACCCTGGATCAGGCAATGGCCCATCCCGACTGGATCGGCACTCCGGTAGAGAGCGCCTGGTGGGGCTGGGATAGCCAAAATTTGAATTACAGCCAGAAGCGAACCGGCTCGCCGATTCGCGACGTGTACATGATGAATCGCAGCGGCGGCGCGGCGAAAAAAATCGAAGTCGGCGAACTGACCAATCAGGACGGCAATAAATTCATTTTCGATGCACAACATCAGCAAGCACTGTTCGTGCGCAACGGCGATGTGTTTCTGCGCAATCTGAAAAACGGCTCATTGCAACAAATTACCCGCAGCAACGAAACCGAGGCCGACCCGCGTTTCAGCGCCGATGGCACGGCGGTGCTGTACCACGTTGCCAATCAATGGTTTCGCTGGTCTCTGAATTCGCATTTGGTGGAACCGGCGGCATTGCCGGTGGCTGAAAGCAATCCCAACAAAGCTCCAAAACCGGATGATATGCGCGATCTGCAATTGCGTTTGAGCAGCACGCTGACGCGCATCAAGAATGACCGCGAAGAATTGAAAGCCAAAACCGAAGCGGACCGCAAAGCCGACAATACTCGCGCAATCAATAACGCCTATCTCGGTAGCGACGTACAAATTGATTACAGCGCGCTCTCGCCTGCCGGCCAATGGTTACTCGTGGTCACGTCTGCGAAAGACGCCGATCTTGGCAAGTCCGGGAAAATGCCGAAATACGTGACCGAATCGGGTTTCGAAGAATTTGAAGACGTGCGCACACGCGTTGGTAGAAATGCACCGATATCGCAAGGCCTGAAATTGGTTAATCCACGCACCGGTAGCGTGCAGGATGTGTCACTCGATAGCCTGCCGGGCATTGCGGTGGACCCGATGGCCGAATTCCGCAAGGCGCAGAAACTCGATGCATTGAAAGGCAATCGCGGCGTTCGCATCGATGTCGTCGAATTCAACGATGCCGGTACACAAGCAGCAGTAATGTTGCGCGCGATCGACAACAAGGATCGCTGGATAGCAACGGTCGATTTCGCAAACGGAAAACTGCTCTCGCAACATCGCTTGTCGGACAAGGCCTGGATCAACTGGAACTACAACGAATTCGGCTGGCTCGACAGCAACACACTTTGGTATTTGTCCGAAGAAAGCGGCTATTCGCATCTGTACACGCAAAACCCGGGGGGCAAAGCGACCGCCTGGACCAGCGGTGCATGGGAAGCTTCTTCACCGGTCTGGTCGAACGACAAATCCACCGCCTACGTTTTGTGCAACCGCGCCTGGCCGGGCGATTACGAAATCTGTGAAGTGAGCCGCGGCGGCAAAGTGCGCGAAGTGACGTCCATGGACGGCGTTGAAGATTTCAGCATGTCGCCGGACGGCAAGGCCCTGTTGTTGCGTTATTCGAGCAGCTATATGCCGGCACAGGCGGCAGTGGTGAATCTCGCCAACGACGCCACGGTAAAGCTGACCGACACCCGCAAAGCGGAATTCAAGGCGCGCAACTGGATTGCCCCGGAATTCGTGCAGGTACCGTCAAAACACGGCGCCGGAAAAATCTGGGCGAAGTTCTATAAACCTGCCAATTACGAAGCCGGAAAAAAATATCCGATCGTGATGTTCGTGCACGGCGCCGGTTATCTGCAAAACGTGCATTCGCGTTATCCGGTCTATTTCCGCGAGCAAATGTTCCACAACCTGCTGGTGCAAAATGGCTACATCGTTCTCGACATGGATTACCGTGCCTCGGAAGGTTATGGCCGTGACTGGCGCACCGCGATTTATCGCCAGATGGGACATCCGGAACTGGAAGACTATCTCGATGGCCTCGATTGGTTGGTCGAGAATCAACACGGTGACCGCGCGCAAGTCGGCATTTACGGCGGCAGCTACGGTGGCTTCATGAGTTTCATGGCACTGTTCCGTGCGCCCGATTCCTTCAAATCAGGTGCGGCCCTGCGCCCGGTCAGCGACTGGAATTCCTACAACCACGAATACACCAGCAACATCCTGAATACACCACAGCTGGATCCGGAAGCCTACAAAAAATCGTCACCGATCGAATACGTCGAAAATTTCCGCGGCAACTTGCTGATCAGCCACGGCATGATGGATGACAACGTTTTCTATCAGGATTCGGTGCGTTTATCGCAGCGCCTGATCGAACTCAAAAAGCATAACTGGGACATGGCGAGCTATCCGTTGGAACGCCACGGTTATGTGCATCCGGAAAGCTGGTACGACCAATACCGCCGCATTTACGAGCTATTCGAGCGCACCCTGAAGCAAGAAAACAAATAAAGACCCGAAATTATTATTTTGCCCGCCCAGAAAATTATCGAGAATAAAATGAACCTGCGTTTCCTTTCCCTAACAGGCCTTCTGGGCATGGCGATTTTCCTGTCGACGACGAGCCATGCGGTGGAAGTAAAGCAATATCCAATCAGTAACACAGATGTTGGCCAATCGCAGTTATGCGGTATTGCAGGTTAATTTTCGCGGCTCCCGCAATTACGGCAAGGAATTTGCAAGCCTCGGCTACCACGGCTGGGCCCAATCTTTACCGTTGCGCCGTCGGCAACGTGGGCGTTTACGATCTGGCCAAGGTATATACCGACGATAGCGACGTAAATACCGCCGAGCGCAGATTCTTTGACCTGACGATGGGCACCGAGGATTTCGATCTTTATTCGCCGCATTTGGTCGCGCACAAAATCAAAATTCCGGTTTTACTGGCCGCCGGCGAAGTGGATGAAACCGCTCCGCCCGTGCATACCAGGAAAATGCAGTCAGCCCTGGAAAGAAACGGTATTCCGGTTGAAACCGTCATTTATCCAAAAGAAGGCCATGGCAACTACCTGATGGTGAACAAGCTCGACTTTGCCGAGCGCCTGCTTGCGTTTCTGGATAAACATATCGGCGCTAAAGCAAAACCCGCCGGCCAATGACATAGCTGCTAACCAGCCGGTTTCCCGATAACTGGCCGTTTAGCCCGGCTGCATGGTGGCAAACGGGCTGGCAAGAATGCCAGAATGCAGGTTCTGGCAGCTTGAGGGGGCGACAGGATGGATGTTGCGAGCGACAGTAAGAGCCCGGTATCGATCCGGCCGATCAGTTCGGCCGAAGAACTGGATTCGGTAGCGCGGCTGAGATACCAGGTTTACGTCAATGAACTTGGCCGCCGCCCGATCGGCATCGATGACGATTTACAACGCCTCGAAGATCCGGAGGACGCCTACTCGATCGTGCTGGGCGCATTCGATGGCGGCAAGATTGTCGGCACCTTTCGAATTACTCCGGTCGATCAATTGACCGACGACAGCAGCTGGCGCGAAATTTACGGCAACAACAAATTTCCGGTCGAGCCTGCGCAGCAATATATCTTCTCGCGGATGATCGTGACGAACGCGTACCGCAGCACTGGACTGGCCTCACATTTTTTCAAAGCCTCATTCGATTGCATCCGGCACACCGGTGGCGAGCTGGCTTTTTTGCATTGTCCTTCGCATCTGGTCTCGCTTTACGAAGTCATGGGCTTCCGCCGTTACTCGCCGGGCTTCGTGCACGAAGAAGCCGGCTTCCGCATTCCGATGGTGATGATTACCGGCGACTGGGGACATTTCGAATCTGTGAAATCACCTTTGCTGTCACAGGTCATGCAGTATTCACCCAATGTCAGTCTCGGTGATTGGTTCGAACAAACATTCCCGGCGCACAGCAAACCCGGCAGCGTACGCGTGCTGGCCATCGATGAATTCCTGAAACAGTTCGATGATCGCCTGATGGATTCGAGCATTCCGTTGCTCGACGATTTGAACGGCGAAGAAAAACAGGAGCTGTTCCTGGGCTCGGATCAAATTGCCGTCGGACCAGGCGACGTACTGCTCACCAAAGGCGATGGCGGCGATGCGATGTACCTGATTCTCGAAGGCGCCGTTGAAGTGTCGTTGACGCACAACCGGCAACGCCGGGTTTTGACAACGCTGGGGGCCGGGCAATTATTCGGCGAGGCGGCATTCTTGATGAAAACGCCTAGAAGCGCGGACGTGTCGGCCATTGCCGATACTTTGTTGTTGTCGATCAGCAATCAGGCGTTCGATGAACTCGGCGAAAACAGTCCAAGCGTTGCACTGAAGGTACTGCGAAATCTGTCGCGGACTTTGTGTTTGCGTTTGTATGCCGGAACGATGGAATAGTTACTGCCGATCAAGCAGCAACGAACACGCCTTCCAACTCGACGTCCAGTTCGCGGCGGCAAATATCGCCGTGCAAATACAGTACGCGTTGGCGATCAATGCCGGCAGCGGTAATCATCGATTCGGCGACCGCCAGATCTTCCGGCTTGCGCAAATACACGCGTAAGGCCTCGCAATCGCTCAAATAGAAATTACGACCCGATTGCTTGCTGCCTTCGGCCAGCAGAGCTTCCAGATTCGCCAGGCTTTCGCTTAGCTGCCCGGCGACTTCACCGATATGCTGCGATACATGGCCGACGATACTGGCGGTGCCCGAAGCCAGCAGACGTGGCGTTTCGGTATCTTCATCGAGAATGATTCCGCGCGAGAAACCCGGTGGCACTGGGCCATATTCGCGTGGATAACGCCAGGCCGGTGTTTGACGGGGATTTTCCAGCGTGCGCGCGACCTGACTGGAACTCAGTGCGATCAACTGTAAGTGAAACCCGGATTTGTCATCGACGCTATTGGTGCCGATCGCAGTCGCCGCTGGCGGTGGCGTGTTGAATTGACCATCGACCGATTGCGAACGGCCGACACAGAAACCGCGGTAGCGTTCCTTGTCACCCTGCCCCTGGTTAATCGCGGAAAAATAATTCCAGATGCGCAGTAGATAGGGATGTTTGGACGGCCGCACTTGTTCCAGCAAGTCACGATAGGCTTTTGCGGCAGCTTGTTCGATACCCAGATCGGCTTCGGCAATATCGATCACGACGAAGCGATAGCGTTCCGCATCGAGCAACAACCAGGACTCCAAATCCTGCTCACCGGACAGGAATTCGCAGCCGATTCGATTAGGCGCATGCGGACCGTCGGAAAAGTCGAAGTGGAATGCAGCTTGAGGGGTATCAAGATGACTGACGCTGATGCGGGATGGAAACTTAGTCGTGCTCATTTATGCCGAATATTATAACGGGCCCCGCAGCCGTTATCATAGTGGCAACTCGAGGTTCCCATGACAAACGTCAACACCGTTCAAACCTATTTACTCGACCTGCAAGATCGTATTTGTTCCGCGCTGGAAACCAGCGACGGCGGCAAGCAGTTTCAGGAGGAACGCTGGCAGCGACCGGAAGGTGGTGGCGGGCGATCACGGGTGATGAAGGAAGGCACGGTTTTTGAACAGGCCGGAGTTGGATTTTCTGAAGTTTCCGGCAACGCCTTGCCGGCTTCGGCTACGGCACATCGCCCGGAACTGGCTGGTGCGCCCTGGCGCGCGGTCGGTGTGTCGCTGGTGATTCATCCTCGTAATCCCTATATCCCGACCGCACATGCCAATGTGCGTTATTTCGAAGCACAGCCGGTCAATGCGGAGCCGATCTGGTGGTTTGGCGGCGGCTTTGACCTGACGCCGTTTTACCCGTTTGACGAAGACGTAAAACACTGGCATCGCGTCGCACACGACCTTTGCATACCATTTGGTGAAGATCGGTACGAAAAACACAAGCAATGGTGCGATCAATATTTTTATTTGAAACACCGGCAGGAAGCCCGTGGTGTCGGCGGCCTGTTTTTCGATGATTTGAACAGCCCGGACTTCGACACCTGCTTTGCCTATCAGCAGGCGGTCGGCAATGGTTTTCTGGATGCTTATTTGCCGATTGTCGAAAAAAGGAAAAATACACCTTATGGTGAACGCGAACGCGAGTTCCAGCTCTACCGACGCGGACGCTATGTCGAATTCAATCTGGTCTGGGATCGCGGAACCTTGTTTGGCTTGCAGAGCGGCGGCCGCACCGAAAGCATTCTGATGAGCCTGCCGCCGCGCGTGCGTTTCGAATATCAATACAGCCCCGAAGCCAATACGCCGGAAGCGCGTCTGCAGGATTATTTGAAACCTCGCGATTGGTTGTAGGAGGGCCTTCTAGGCCCGAAAGATTTATCGGATTGTCTGTCGGGCCTAGAAGG
>JBOHYG010000179.1:0-4076 GCA_050737875.1 Arenimonas sp.
GGTCGGCAGTGTGACCCGGACGCTCGATGCGAACGGCAACACCACGCAAACCAGCAGCACGTCGATCTTTACTTATGATGCGCGCAATCGCATGGTGGACTTCAGAACAGGCAGCGCCAGCAGCAAGATCGTCAGCCAATACCAGTACAACGGCAAAGGCGAACGCGTTCGTAAGTACAAGGGTACGACCGATCAAGCACGTTATTTGTATGGTGAAGGCGGGCAGCTACTCATTGAAACCAAAATCGTCAGTGGCGTGACCACCACGCAGGAAATGATCTGGCTGGATGATATGCCGATTGGTATCAGCCAGAACGGAATGTTGCATGGTGTTCTGACCGATCACTTGAATACGCCGCGTCAGGTATTTGAATTGGCAACCCAGAAAAAAGTCTGGGCCTGGAGTTCGGTCAATGATGCGTTTGGTGAGAATCTGGCGATGGAAGATCTGGATGTGAATGGCATTTTGTTTAAGTTGGATATGCGGTTTCCGGGGCAGGTGTTTGATGCGGAATCGGGACTTCATTACAACTACTTTCGATTCATTGATCCAGCAACAGGTCGCTACAACGAAAGCGATCCGATTGGTCTTCCTGGTGGGATTAGTACATATGCATATGTGAATAGCTCACCAACGAATCGAGTCGATCCATACGGGCTGTATGATTTGGGAGTTAGATGCGGTTCTACACCTCAAGGATATAGTTGCAATGGACAGCCACCAGGAAGGCCACCTTCAAATAATCCAAAGCCGCCATCACCTAAAGCACCTCCTCCGAAATGTGATGGGCAGTGGGTGCAAGCAGGATCAGTATTTCTAAATCTAGATTTTATTGGTGCAGTCGGTGGATTAATAAGAAATTCTGTTTGCAAGTGCACTTGGCTCTGCTATCCATGCGGAGGCGGTAGTATTGTTTGGTCGGGTAATCCGCAAGAGCCATCATTACCAAAGACTACGGGGGTGCCTGCAGGAACTGTTTCTGGAGATAACAACATTGTGAAAAATGGTAAATATAGCAATAGCCTGAGTCCGAATGAATGTGTCTGTGCTCCGCCATCAAAATCAAAGGAATAAGGTAATGGCAAATAAATACTTAAAAATAATCTTGCCAGCATGCTTAGCTATGAGCGCGTGTGTTACTCGTCAAGGCGATTCGTTACCTGATTTAAAAGTTCCAAACGAAGCCAAAAATATCGTTCGGCTTGCACCAAATGATTTTGAGGCTTCAATTGATTTTGATTTAACTACGGAAGAAAATTCAAAGAAATATGCGCTTGATTTGAGTGATCAACTTAAGCGTAAGGGGTTCGATAGCTGTGATTTATCCGATGCTGATTGGCAACCACATCCAGGAGAAAAAGTTAATCCAGCACTAGATAAATGGATGGTGCTTCCACTCATCGATAGAAATAAAAATATATTTGCTATTCTTCGAGTCGAACAGATGAAAGGGATTCCGCCGTTAAAACAGCACTACAATATTGCGATGCAAAAATACACAGAGAGTGAGAAAAACTCTGAGGTTATTAGAGAATTCTGTGAGTTATAAAATAATTTGTACTATCTATAAATCCTAACCATCACTTCAAGCCCCGCATTGCGGGGCTTTTTGTTTAATTGCTGTTATTGGCGTCTTGTAAAGCCGGTGATCGTCCGAGCCGCACAAAGAAGTTAGCTTGCCAACGAATATCGGCAAAAGAAACGTCCGCGACGATGCCGATGGTGCCAGGAGTAATGGCATCGACCACGCACCAAGCGTTAAAGATGAAAAAGAATTCGCCCGGCGTGATGCCTTGCTCGATACGCTTCAATACTTCAACCATCAATGTCTCGGCGGCGGCTTCGTACGAGGCATTGCCTTGCAGGTAACGATTGCGTGTCCAGCAATGTTTGGCGGTGTCTTGGACGTTGTGGATATCAAACATCACTTCGTCACGCACTTCAAACTCACGATCGCGGCTCATCAGCGGCTCGCCTGCGCGAGCATGGAATCGAGCACTTGGGCGATGGCGCGTTGCTTGGCTTTGGGCAGGGCTTCGATCTGTTCGAGTTGCTGCTGAATCTTGGGCGCGGGCCCGCGCTTGCTATTGGTTTTTGTTGAGGTGCTGCCGATCAAGTCTTCCATGGTGGTATCGAGCGCGGTCGCCACATTGGCTAGCGTGGCGATGGCAATGCGCACGGTGCCGCCTTCGTAATGGGCCATGGTTTGCTGCGCGACGCCTAATTGTTCGGCCAATTGCACTTGGGTAATGCCGCGAGCCTTGCGGCGCTCGGCAATGCGCTGGCCCAGGTGTTCGTATAAAGCGCGGTCGCTGGTGGTCATCAGGATATCGGTGTGCAGGGATGGTGTGCTGAGCATAAGGGCAGTCCTCGGGTGGCGGGTTGACAATACTCGTATTACGGGTACTCTGCTAGCGGGTTATTTATCCCGTTACCCCCTTGACAGGTTTTTGGAGAACACACCGATGGCCCGCATCCCCGATGCCGAGTTGGAACAGCTTAAAACGAGTGTCTCCTTGCTGGCCTTGGTCGAGGCCAAGGGCATTGGGCTGGTGCGGCACGGGGCCGATTGGCACGGGCATTGTCCGTTCCATCACGACAAAACGCCGAGCTTGGTGATCTCGCCCACGAAAAACTTATGGCATTGCCTGGGCGCGTGCCAGATTGGCGGCAGTGTGATCGATTGGGTAATGAAGGCCGAGGGCGTGAGTTTTAGGCACGCGGTCGAGTTGCTAAAAAACGATGCGCCCTTATCGGGTGGCCACATTGTTCGCCAATCCACCAAACCCAAACTGGCCGCGCCGGTGCAGGCCGATGCCGACGATGCGAGCTTGCTGCAGCAAGTGATCGAGTATTACCACACGACACTTAAACAAAGCCCGGAAGCCTTGGCGTATTTGCAATCACGCGGACTCGATCACCCCGAATTGATCGATCACTTCCAATTGGGCTTTGCCAATCGCACCTTGGGGCTGCGTTTGCCGGCAATGAATCGCAAGGCCGGGGCGCAAGTGCGTGAGCGTTTGCAGGGCTTGGGTTTATTACGCATGAGTGGGCACGAGCACTTCAATGGTTCGCTGGTGATTCCGGTGTTGGACCTTGAGGGCAAGGTGCAAGAACTGTATGGCCGCAAGATTACAAGGGCAAGCAAACTCACGGCAGGCACTCCGCTGCATCTGTATTTGCCGGGGCCGCATCGTGGGGTGTTCAACGAAGCCGGATTGGTGAGCCAAGACGAAATCATTGTCTGCGAAGCCTTGATCGATGCGCTGACCTTTTGGTGTGCGGGTTATCGGAATGTGACCAGCGCGTTTGGTGTCGAAGGCTTTACCGATGACATGTTGCAGGCTTTGATCACGCACGGAACCAAACGTGTGCTGATTGCTTATGACAACGACGCAGCAGGCAACAACGCAGCCGAAAAGTTATCGCACAAACTGATGTCGCAGGGCATGGAGTGTTATCGCTGCCACTTCCCGAACGGGCTGGATGCCAATGGGTTCGCGTTGGAAATGTCATCGGCGCAGGAAGCACTGAGCGCGGTGATACGGCAAGCCGAGTGGATAGGAAAAGGCACGACACCAGAACGTGCAGTGAGCGAGCCGGTGATAAATAACATGGATGATGATTCCTTTTTAGCCGCTGCTTCGCCTGCTGTCGTTGATGACATAAAACTCGTGATCGAAAAAACATCGCCCGTCATCGAAAAAAAACCAGTCCCCGTTCTTGAAAAAACACCGGAGGTCTTGCCCGCGTATCGCGTACCGCCCAGCGCCCCCACACTCGCGGTCGAAATCGACGCCAAGGAATTGCGTTTAACGCTCGGTGATCGCGAGTACACGGTACGCGGGATTGAAAAGAATCTGTCGTATGAACAGCTCAAGGTGTGGCTGCGAGCGAGCAAAGCCAACTTGGTGCATGTGGATACGGTGGAGTTGTATCAGGCCAAACAGCGGGCGCTGTGGGCCAAGCAAACGGCGATTGAATTGGGTTTATCGGAAGACGCGGTGAAGGCCGATCTGTGTTCACTGTTACGCGCCGTCGAGCAACGGCAAGACGAACTCATTCGGCAACG
>JBOHYG010000180.1:0-5072 GCA_050737875.1 Arenimonas sp.
GCCCATAACAGTATCAGCACCATTAAATTGGATGCCAAAAAGCGACTCTGGGTTGCTACCAGTGCTTCGAGTTTGCAATGGCTCGACGAAAAGCAAATGCTTTTCCAAAACGTTGCCTCCGTCACCAACGAAAACGCGGGCCGGGTAAAATCGATACTGGATTATCGCAATGGCCTATTGCTTGGAACTCGCAATGGCATGTTTTCCCTGGCGAACGAGCGTTCAAGGTTGGAACCATGGCCCGCGCAATCGCCACTGACAAGTGAAATCGAAACCGCGATCCGCAGTCTGGACGGCAAGGAAATCTGGGTCGCGACACAAGAAGATGGCCTGTATCGATTTTCCGAGTCGGGGCGTTTGATCGAGCACTTCAAAAGACCAGACGGTCTGGCGGATGACAGCGTCAAAGATTTGAAATTCGATCGCCTCGGCCGCCTTTGGGTCGCCACTTTCGATGGCTTGTCGCGTATTGATGCACCGAATACGCCGATTAAGACCTGGCGTTACAACGAAGGCTTGGGTGGAACCCTTACCTCCAGTCGCATCCAATCGCTGATGGAAGACCGTGACGGGTTGATGTGGATTGGTACCTGGTTAAACGGCGTGAGTTTGTTCATTCCCCGCACGGAAACCTTTCAGGAAATTACGGCGCAATCGGGCAACGTGAATGCCTTGCCTGGCTCGGCCGTGCCGGGCTTGTTCGTGGATACCGACGGCACTTTATGGCTTGGTGTGCTGGAAGGCGGCGGCCTGATTCATTACGACATCAAGAAGGGCATTTTGGCGAGATATGTCAATGAACATGACAAACCCAATAGTCTGCCGCCCGGTGCAGTGCAGAGCATTGCGCGTGATCGCAAAGGCAAAATCTGGGTCGCAACCGGATTCGGCCTGGCCAAATTGAATCCGGACAATAAGACATTCGAGGTTTTTCGGAACGAAAAAAACAATCCACGTTCACTGCCATATAACGCGTTGCAAAGACTGTTCGTTGATTCAAAAGGTACGCTTTGGATCGGCACGCAAGGTGGCGGATTGGCATCGCGTTGCGAAACTTGCAATTATTTTGATCGTTATCCTGTGCCCGATGGCGATAAATACACCAGTAACGATACCGTCAACACTATTTTTGAAGATTCGCAGGGACAGTTCTGGTTTGGCTTGAGACCAGGTGGTTTGGTCAAACTGGATCGTAATACCGGTGTCATGCAACGCATCCATGGGGTGCCCGGAAAAGCCGGGGCCCTAAGCCACGATATCGTGTCTTCCATTTATGAAGACAGTCGAAACCGCATTTGGGTTGGTACCCAAGGCGGTGGTTTGAACCGGATGGTCGTCAGTCCGCGCGGCGATATCAGTTTCGTGCTGTACAGCACGAAAGACGGATTGGCGGCAAATGCCATTGGCGGTATGGCGGAAGATACCCAGGGCAATATCTGGGTGAGTACGACCGCCGGCTTGTCGCGGGTTAATCCCGAGCGTGAGGAAATCGAAAATTTTGGTTCTCGCGACGGTGCGCAGGGTATCGGTTATTTCATTGGATCGTACGGTAAATTATTCGACGGTCGATTGCTGTTCGGTGGTCTTCGCGGCGTCACGGTATTCAATCCGCTGGACGTAGGATCGCAATCCGCGCCGAATCGCACGGAACTCACTGCATTGCGCGTATTGAAAAGCGGCGATCGGAATTCGGGCAACAAGCCATACACCTATGTCAGCGATGCGACCGGCGGAAAGCTGGACCTGGAAGCGGAAGCCGACGATATAAGTCTGGAATTTTCCGCATTGAGTTATACCGATCCGCAAGCATTACGTTATTCATATCGCATGGTTGGCGTGCACGACGATTGGATCGAAACCGATTCATTGAGGCGTTTGGCATCATTCAATAACCTCGAGCCGGGCGAATACCGATTCGAAGTCAAGGCCAGGAGTCCGGATGGTCAATGGGGCGAGCCTTATATTTTGCCTATCCATCTGCCGCCGCCATGGTGGGCCACGATTTGGGCAAAATTTGCATACTTCGCATTGGCGACCATCATCATTGGCATGTTTGCATACGAAGTCATGCAGCGATTGCGTGAACGACAGCGTGCACAAAGAAATATCAGCGATAGCGAACAACGGTTGAAACTAACGCTTTGGGGAACCGGCGACGAATTGTGGGATTTCGACATAAAGTCGCAGCGCATGGTGCGAACCAACCCATTGCGTATCTTGAAAGCATCGAATGACGAGATTGTGGAAAATACGATGTCGCTGCGTGACAGCGTTCATCCTGACGATCTTCCGGTCTTCGAGGCCGCGATGTTCAAGTGCGTCAAGGCTATCGAAGAGTCGCTCGACGTCACGCTCCGGGTTCAATCTATACACAACGAATGGTATTGGATCCGTATCCGCGGGCGCGTAGTCGAACGTGATGAAAGAGGGCATGCCCTGCGAATGTCGGGTACCACTGGCGACGTCAACGAATTCAAGCTGCATGAAATTGCATTGGCAGAAATAAACGCGCAGCTCGAACAACGCGTTGTACAACGCACCGAGGCATTGAATAAGCTAAATGTCGATTTGCATGCGAGCATTGACCAGCTTACGCAGACCCAGCAGCAGCTGGTCGAATCCGAGAAACTGGCGGCATTGGGTGGCCTGGTTGCGGGTGTGGCACACGAAATCAATACGCCACTGGGCATCGGTGTCACTGCAGCGTCTTTCCTTGATGTCGAGGTGAGGAAGCTCAACAAATTGCTGACTGAAAACACCTTGACGAAAACCGATCTTGAAACCTTCAGCCGTCATGCATCGGAAAGCAGCCAATTGATCCTGCGAAATCTTTATCGCGCCGATAAATTGGTGAAAAGCTTCAAACAGGTAGCCGTTGACCAGTCGAGCCAGGAAACCCGGGTCATCAATTTGCACAATTACGTTGAAGAAGTATTGGTGTCACTGCAGCCCGCCATCAAGAAAACACCGCATGAAGTGCATTTGTACTGCATGGAAATACTTGTTTTTGAAACTTATCCCGGTGCGATTTACCAGATATTGGTGAATCTGATCATGAACGCTTTGCTTCATGCGTTTACCAAGACCGACAAGGGCAAAATTGATATTTTGATCAGCCAGGACCGTGATACCGCCTTGATCGAGTTTCGCGACAATGGCTGCGGCATGACGGAGGACGTTCGTCGCCGGGTGTTCGATCCATTCTTCACCACGAAGCGTGGCGAGGGAGGTTCCGGGCTTGGCTTGCATATCACCTGGAATCTCGCCACGCAATTATTGGGTGGCAGCGTGAGTTGCGAAAGCGAGATAGGCAAGGGTACGAGTTTCTATCTGAGGATTCCGATGCAGGAGAAACAAAAAGCCGAATAGTTTCCAATTCGGCTTTTTTTGATTGTTAGTCCGGCAACATTATTCGGACACGTTCGGCTTGATCCCAGTTATCGAACAACAAATCCACCAGTTGCGGGTCAAATTTGATTCCGCTTTGTCCGCGGATGAAGTCCTGGATTTGTTCGCTGGTCCAAGGCTCCTTGTAGCAGCGCTTGCTGCCCAGGGCATCGAATACATCGGCAATCATCGTGATGCGGCCACTAAGCGGGATATCTTCGCCTTTCAAACCATTTGGATAGCCGCTACCGTCCCAATTTTCGTGGTGGGTAGCCGCTATCTCGGCCGCCATCAGGAATATTCCGCGCTTTGATTGCGACAGCATCTGGTGACCGATCTGGGCGTGTGTACGCATTACATCGGCTTCTTCCGGCGTATGAATCGCCGGCTTGTTCAAAATGGCGTCAGGTATGCCGATTTTTCCGATGTCGTGCAGCGGTGCTGCGTGTCGCATGTTTTCGGCATCTTTGTCGCTCATGCCTGCCGCTCTGGCCAGCAATTCCGCTAGCACGCCAACGCGTCTGACATGCGCTGCGGTTTCCTGGGAGCGTGATTCGGCAGCACCGGCTAGCACGCAGATCATTTCCATCTGTGCCTCGACCAATTCCTGATTCAGATGCAGGTTTTCAAAACCGATCGAGACATTGGTGCAAAAAACTTCCACCAATTTGAAATCGAGTTCGGACAAGTTCCAGGTTTCACCGACATAAAGCAGGCTTTCGCCGTGCAGCGTATCGGTGAAATGCAGGGCGTAGTGGTCAGGCTGGAATTGGTGCTGCTTTTTTTCGCAAGCCGTTTTGAGAGTCTTGAAAATATGCGCCGGCAAACCTTCGTCAGCGGGATGGTTGATGTATTTCTCGTAGTCGCCAGTGGCTGCGGCAACCAGAAGTATTTCTGGTTGCGAATTTTTCGTGTTGGCAACCCTGCAGTAAAGCGCACCGTGTTCCACGCCCACAAGCGCAGTTAGTTGCGACAAGACGGCAGATGCAAACTCGGTCGATTTTTCATGCGAGAAAATATGCGATGAAGCTTCCAGCACACGTTCCAGGCCACGTTTATTGGCTTCGATGGTCATGATGTCGCGGTATGCCCGCAATGAAGCAAACATCATGGTCGATAATTTCTGGGAGGTGAGCTCGGTCTTTTCCTTGTAGTCGTTGATGTCGTAGCTGCTGATGACTTCATGTTCCGGTGCTTGTCCAGGCTGGCCGGTACGCAGAACGATACGAATTTGGTGGTTATTCAATTCTTCGCGAATGTACTTCACCAAATCCAGACCGGCGGTTTCGGTCTCCATCACGACATCGAGCAGGGTGGTTGCGATATCGTCATGTGCATTGAGCAGTTGTTTGGCTTCGGCGATGTTATATGCCGATAGAAATTGCAGCGGTTTGCCTTCAAAACTGAAATTACTCAGTACCAGACGGGTGACTTCGTGTATTTCCGGCTCGTCGTCTACCAGGAGCAACTTCCAAGGCTTCTCGACGTGAGTGCTGGTTTCTGCAAGGAAGTCCATGTATCCCCCGGTGGACGTTAGGCATCTAGTTACGTCCTCAGTCTAACTAAATCGGGGAAATATGGAAGCGCAATTTTGCCCCTCGAATATGGGAGCAGAAAGGGTCAGCTGCGGCCTTCGAACAGCTCGCGGCCAATTAACATACGGCGAATTTCGTTGGTGCCTGCAC
>JBOHYG010000181.1:0-1553 GCA_050737875.1 Arenimonas sp.
CCGCCAACTTGCCTCGGCGCACGAATCAGTCAATACCGTTGCTGCCTTCCGGCCCTGGCGGAGTTTTCAACCTATCGTCGCGAGGGGCCAACGGGGCCACCATAGAAACAGACCATCTAGTAACAAAAAGCCATCGATACAGCTGATGGCTTTTGAAAAATGGCGGAGAAAGAGGGATTCGAACCCTCGGTACGGGTTTAAACCGTACACACACTTTCCAGGCGTGCTCCTTAAACCACTCGGACATCTCTCCGCAGAACTTGCTGCGAAAGTATAGCTAGCCGCAGGGCGCGAATTGTACCTTTTCGGGCCCCTTCGAACAAGCAAAGCCGACACGATAAGTGCTGGATATGGGCAACTACACCCTGAACAAGCGATTTTAATGGGGTTTTGATTCTTTTCCTTGGCTCAAACGCCCGCGCTTGGCACAATGGCGGACACGAAGGAAACGCGAATGTCATATCTGGTGTTGGCCCGCAAATGGCGGCCGAAAAAATTTACCGAACTGGTTGGCCAGGAACACGTTGTCAAAGCCCTGACAAACGCCCTGGATACCGGCCGTGTGCATCATGCTTTCCTGTTCACCGGTACCCGCGGGGTCGGTAAAACCACGATTGCCCGGATTTTTGCGAAAAGCCTGAACTGCGAAAAAGGCGAGAGTTCCGATCCATGCGGCGTCTGCAATGCCTGCCTGGATATCGATGCCGGCCGTTTCGTCGATCTTCTGGAAATCGATGCCGCCAGCAATACCGGCGTTGACGATGTGCGCGATCTGATCGAAAACGCGCAATACATGCCGGCCCGTGGTCGCACGAAAGTCTATCTGATCGACGAAGTCCACATGCTTTCGAAAAGCGCGTTCAACGCGCTGTTGAAAACGCTGGAAGAGCCGCCCGGTCACGTAAAGTTTTTACTCGCCACCACCGATCCGCAAAAGCTGCCGGTCACAGTGTTGTCGCGTTGCCTGCAATTTAATTTGCGTCGTCTGGACGAAAACCAGATTGGCGGTCAAATCACCAAAATTCTCGCTGCCGAAAATATCGAAGCCGAAGCGGCTGCGATCAAAATGCTCGCACGCAGTGCCGATGGCAGTTTGCGCGACGGTTTGTCCTTGCTGGATCAGGCGATTGCCTATACCGGCGGAAAACTGACGGCAGCCAGCGTCAATGCGATGCTGGGCACCGTCGATAATGCCCAGGTCGGTGGAATACTGGATGCATTGTCGCTTGGCGATGCTGCGGCATTGATGGCGAATGTCGAAGCGATGTCGGTATTTTCGCCCGATTTCGCCCATGTGCTTGATGACTTGGCGATCGCGCTGCATCAATTGCAATGCACGCAATTGGTTCCGGGTTTTGAAACCGAATCGTCTTCGGTCGACTTTGCGACACTGGCTTCGCGTTTAAGTCCCGAACAAGTGCAGCTCTGGTATCAGATGGCGACCAACGGACGCCGCGATTTGGCGTTCGCACCGAGCCCGCGCGCCGGTTTTGAAATGAGTTTGCTGCGCATGCTGGCGTTTCGTCCGGTGAAGGACGGCGATGCCGTTGTGG
>JBOHYG010000182.1:0-34719 GCA_050737875.1 Arenimonas sp.
GCCGAAGATTTTGCCTACGCGATGAAGAACAACAAGCGCGCGACCATTATCGGTGAAGTAACCGGTGGCGGCGCGCACCCTGGCGATGTCCATCGCTTGAGTGCGCACTTCATGATGAATGTACCAGCCGGCCGCACGATCAGTCCGATCACCCACACCGATTGGGAAGTGGTCGGCGTGCAGCCCGATATCAAAGTCTCGGCTGACGACGCGCTGGATCAAGCACAGCTGATCATCCTGAAAGATTTCCTGAAAACCGAAAAGGATCCGGAGTGGCGTGCGCATCTGGAAGAAAGCATCGCCGAACTGGATTGAAATATTCAATCCAAGTGTAGTTCAGCCGCACCTTCAAGCAATTCGCCGATCACACATGCATCGGCGAATCCTTTTTGATGGAATTCCGCGAGTACGTCTTTCACGCTGTCCGGTGAACAGGCTACCAAAAGTCCACCGCTGGTTTGCGGGTCGGTCAGTAGATGCCGTTGCCAGGCAGGGAAATCTTCGCGCAAACGCACTTCTTCGTCGTAGCTCGACCAGTTGCGATTGGAGGCGCCGGTCAGGATGCCGTCCTCGGCAAAATCCTTCGCGATTTGCAGAATCGGCAAGTCGTTGAAATTGATTTTTGCCGTGACTTGGGAGCCACGGCAAATTTCCAGCAGATGGCCGGCCAAACCGAAACCGGTCACATCGGTCATCGCATGCACGCCGGGCAAGCCCGCGAGTTTCGTGCCGGGAGTATTGAGCTGCGTTGTAGTTGCCAACATCTGTGCATAACCATCGGCATCAAGCCGGCCTTTTTTCAGAGCAGCCGAAAGAATGCCGACACCCAAAGGCTTGCCGAGAATCAGCACATCACCGGGCCGCGCGCGGCTATTGCGTTTGACGTGATCCGGATGCACCAGACCAATCGCGACTAGACCGTAAATCGGTTCGAGCGTATCAATCGAATGGCCGCCGGCGATTGGAATACCGGCTTTGCCACATATCGAATCACCACCGGCGATAATTTGCTGGATCGCCTCGATTGGTAGCTTGTCGAGCGGCATGCCGACGATGGCCAACGCAAAAATCGGCTGACCGCCCATCGCGTACACATCCGACAAGGCATTGGTCGCTGCAATCTGTCCGAAATGAAATGGGTCATCGACGATTGGTGTGAAAAAATCGGTGGTCGCAATTACCGCCTGATGTTCGTTTAATTGATACACCGCCGCATCATCGCTGGACTCGATGCCGACCAGCAATTCTTTCGGCATCATCCGTAATGGAATGTCGGAAAGAATCTGCGATAGAACCGCCGGCGAAATTTTGCAACCGCAACCGCCGCCGTGGCTGTAAGTCGTAAGGCGAATTGGATTTTCCATATGCGATAGGCTCGTGATTATTGAATCTGGTAGGCTGGCATGCATCGCAGTTTGCCACAAAGAGTTTATACGAGAGCGTTCATGGGAAGAAATGCCGTCGCCAATATCAGCGAGCTCGAGACTTTCGACGTGATCATCGACGTACGTACGCCGGCGGAATTTGCGCTCGATCATTTGCCCGGTGCGATCAACTGTCCGGTCTTGAGCAACGAAGAACGCGTGATGGTCGGCACGCTGTACAAACAGGTGTCGCCGTTCGCCGCCCGCCAACGCGGCGCGCAATTCATTTCCCGCAATATCGCGCAACATCTTGAACAAGAATTCGAAGGCAAGCCGAAAGACTGGCAGCCGCTGATTTACTGCTGGCGTGGCGGCATGCGTTCCGGCGCGATGGTGCATATCCTGCGACAAGTCGGTTGGTCGGCCGCGCAATTGCATGGCGGCTACCAGGCGTTTCGCCGTCATGTGGTCGCCGAGCTTGAATCCTTATCGCCACGGTTTCGTTATGTCGTGTTGTGCGGGAAAACCGGCAGCGGAAAAACCCGGCTGCTCGAAGCGCTCGACTCGATGAACGCACAAGTGCTGGATCTGGAAAAATTGGCAGAACATCGCGGATCGGTGCTTGGCGCAATTCCCGACCAGACACAACCGAGCCAGAAAAGATTCGAAACCTTGCTATGGCAAAAACTGCAGTCGTTTGATTCAAGCAAGCCGGTGTTCGTCGAAGCGGAAAGCCGAAAAATTGGATCAGTGGCCTTGCCGGTGACGTTCGCCGCTGCAATGCAGAACAAGGGGCAGTTGATCACGGTCGAAACGCCGTTTTCATCGAGGGTGAAATTGCTGATCGACGGCTATCAGCATTTTCTGGCCGATCCGGCCGCAATAAAATTACTGCTGGAACATTTGCTGTCGCTGCGGGGTCGCGAAACTATTAATCGCTGGCGAAATCTTGCCGATCAAGGCGAATGGAAAACACTGGTCGAAGAATTACTCGAGCAACATTACGACCCGTCGTATCTGCGATCAGCGAAAATGCGGGCCGGACATTATGCTGCTGCGCAAACGATTGAACTGGACAATCTTGAAACAAATACGCTTGCCAATGCCGCCAAACAGCTAATGGCAATCGGAACTTAACCGGTATTCTGGACGCCGGCAGCAATGCCATTCACGGTTGCGACCAGGGCCTGGAACAGCTCGTCTTCGGGGCGGTCGACGGCACGCCAGCGGGCCAGTAAATCCACCTGCAGCAAACTGATCGGGTCGACGTAGGGATTACGTAGCCGGATACTTTGGGCGAGGCGTTGGTCGCGTTGTAAAAGACCGGTCTGGTTCTTGATCGCAAGAATTGCGTTTTGGCAGCGGATAAATTCATCGTGGATGATGGCGTAATAAGGCGCGTGCAAATCGCCGGCCAATAGCGAATAGCGTTCGAAGATCGCCATATCCGATTTAGCCAAGACCATTTCGATGTCATCGAGTAGCGTTGCAAAGAAAGGCCAGTCTTTCGCCATCTCGGCCATCGCTGTGTGTCCGTGTCGTTCCACTGCATTCCGTAGCGCCGTGCCAACCCCAAACCAGCCGGTCAGGCCACAGCGATTCTGGCTCCAGGAAAATACCCAGGGAATCGCCCGCAGACTTTCAACACCGCCTTTATTGCCGCGCCGCGAAGGGCGTGAGCCGATTCGCAGACGTTCGATCACGTCGATCGGTGTCGCGGCGCGAAAGTAAGTCGTGAAGTCTGGATCTTCATGCACCAACGCGCGGTAATTTTTTCTTGCCTCGCCTGCCATTTGAGTGACGAGTTCGCGCCATTGGTTTTCACGTGGTTCGATCACGCGTGGTCGCAAGGTCGCGCGCAATACCGCGCCGGTCATTTGTTCGAGATTGCGTTCGGCCAAAGCACGCACGCCGTATTTGCGATGGATTACTTCACCTTGCTCGGTCAAGCGCAAATAGCCGTCGACCGAACCGCGTGGCGATGCCATTACCGCACGTTCGGTCTTGCCGCCACCGCGACTGGCCGAACCACCACGGCCATGGAAAAACACAATGCGAATACCGCTTTCCTGTGCCAATGCAGTGAGCGCAACCTGCGTGCGTTGCAAGGCCCAGCGCGAGGCGAGAATGCCGCCGTCTTTCGCGCTGTCGGAATAGCCGAGCATCACCATTTGTCGCATGCCGCGTTGTTTTAAATGTTCGCGATAGACCGGGTCGGCGAACAAGGAACGCAAACTCGCTTCGGAGGCTTCAAGGTCAGCGACGGTTTCAAATAATGGCGCGACATCCAGGGCAATCTGCTTTTTGTCATCGACAAAACCGGCGATGCGTGCCAGCGCCAATACCGACAATGCATCGGCGGCACTGCGACTCATGCTGACGATATACGGACCAAAAGCCTGAGTACCAAAACGCTCGCGGCCATTGTGCAAGGCACGAAAAACATCGAGTACCGGTTTGGTGACGGCGGATTCTTCCTTGATGGCCAGGCCATCGTGAATCAAGCCATGCAGAATAGGCGCACGTTGTTCCGGCGTTTGTTGCGCGAAGTCGGTTTTTGCCAATAATTCCGACAAGGCCGCATCGTGGATCGCGGAATCCTGACGCAAATCCAGTGCGGCAAGATGGAAACCGAAACATTGTGCACGGCGGATAACACGGGCAAGACCAAAACGACCGGCATGTTCACCGCGATGTTGCTGCAGGCTGGTATCGATCAACATTAAATCGCCGATCAATTCCGCGGCACCGGAATAAGCGGCATCGGTGTTGCGTGATGTCTCCGACAAACGTGCTTCAATCAGTCGCAACAGTTCGCCATACGGCATATCGGCACGACGTTCAGAAAGACGAACTGCAATTTGCGGGAATGTTTGGCGATAAAACTCAATGCGTTGCAACACGGCATCGTCTACCGCAATGCGCGGCATCGATTGCGTCAACACGGTTCGCAATTCGAAGATATCGCGGCGGTAGGCGTTCAAGACCATCTCGCGTTGCGAGTTCAAAGTATCAAGCATGGTCGCAGCACCGACATTCGGATTGCCGTCCATGTCGCCGCCAACCCAGGTCGAGAACCGCAACACGTTTGGCAATGCAGGACATTCGCCGTACGTTGCAGTAACGGCTTCTTCCAACGCCTCCTGGAAAGTCGGCAATACACGATACAAGACTTCGGACAGGTAAAAACCGACATGCTCCATTTCATCCTTGACGGTCGGTTTTACGGCCGGCATTTCGCTGGTTTGCCAGGCCGAGGTCAATGAAACACGAATACGTTCGCGACTCTTGCGCCTTTCGTCCGGTGTCAGCCCGCGATCGATATCCTCAATCAAGCGACGTACCACATCACGCTCCTTGTCGAGCAAGGCGCGACGTACGGCTTCAGTTGGATGTGCGGTAAACACGGGCTCGATATGCAGGCGTTGCAATACCTCGATCAGCTGCTTTTGCGTGACGCCATCGGCTTTTAATTGCTGGATGATCGCTTCCAAACCGCCGGGCTGCGGCGCAGCACCGGCTTTCTGGTAGTCACGACGACGGCGAATGCGATGCACGCGTTCGGCCAGATTCACCGCCTGAAACCAGAGTGCAAACGCGCGCACCAAACGCTCTGATTGCTGCAGTGGCAAACCGGATAAATCATTCGCGAGTTTTTCGATTGTCTGCGAGTGTTCGCGGCGCTGAATCGCGGCGACGCGAATTGCTTCGACCTGCGAAAGAAGTTCCGGACTCTCCTGCTCGGCCAGAATTTCGCCGACCAGCGCACCGAGCTGTTTGACATCCTCGCGCAGCAATACATCGGTCGCCGGCGATTCGACCGATCGCAGCGGCGGATCTTCAACACGGGGAGTGATCGGATTCATGCGGACAGATTACACCGGACTGTCAAAGGATCGAAGTACGGAAGTCAGCGGATTCCGATTTTCGATCTTTCCAGCAGCCACAAGACTGTAGTGATCACAAACCATGCCGAAAACCATGACCACGGCGACCCTGGCACCGGAATGCGGCTGGTGTTTTTTTCATCCGCTTGCTTGGCGGTTAACAACAATGTTGCTTCGCGAACAGCATTGGCCTGCAGTCCGGGTGCCTCGTTTTGACCGCGAACATAAAGCGGCAGCTCGTTTGCATCCGAGACCACGACATGCCAGCCCGATACGCGTGGCCAGAAAGCGGCGCAGTTTTTATTCTCGCCAGTGGTTTCGGCAATCAGGTAGGTAATTCCGGAATCTGCGGCTTGCACAAATGATTTCGCGCCAAGATTGCACATCACGTTTCTTCGATTGACCCGGGAACCTTGATCACGTAGCGTTATTGCACTCCCGGAACGAACGCGCGCAAGAAATGAAAACGCATCGCGCCAGATTTGTCCGTGACGACTGGCCTCGTCATTCAAGACCAATTTGTAACTATCGGTTAGCCAGAACAGGCCAATGCGGCCACGGCCTTCGGCACGCCAGAGTGCCAGCGGATTTTTTGCATCGTCCTGCAACAGGGTTACCGCATCGCTACTTCCGACTCGTAATGGTCGACGGGTAAGTGATGTTGAGTCCTTGCTCGAGTTCAGGCGAATCCCTTGCACGATATTGGCGTCACTGACTGCAAAACCTAGTGCTCGCAATTCGCTGCGATCATTCGCACTCAGCGGTCCGGTGATGCGAAGCAGCACGCCCATGCCGCCACGCAAAGCCTCGATTACTGCTTGTTTGCTGCCGCGCCCCATCGAACCCCAGGCGCGTTCGTCCAGCATCAATAAATCCAAGTCACGCAAGCTGCTTGAATTGATGCTGATCGCCGCGTTATTCATTTGCACTCCGGGGCTCAGATTAATCTGGCTTTGCAGATCAATGCCGGCATCGACGGCCCAGCGGCGCAGATATTTCAAATCCGGACTCGGGCCGCCGGACAAGCTCAAAACCTTCAGGGTTTTTTCCTGCACGATATTCAAGGGCAGTTTGACGGTTTCAACAACGGTTTTTTGTTCGTCCAGAATTCGAAGTTGATACATCGCCATTCCAGCCGTACGCGCCGTATCGGAAACAACGAAAAATCCATCGGCATCGGTTTGCGCGCTGGCAACCACGGCATTGCCTGGGTCGAGCAATTCAACGCGGGCATTTTTAATCTGATTGACGCGGCCTTGCAACGACCAGCGTGCACCACTTGATACATTGTCCGGCAGAGATAATTCGACCAGACCTTTTGGTAATGGCGCCGGATCAAATGCAATCGAAACGCCACGAGCGGCATCCTGATCACGCGCTGTCAAACCGGCGCCGACAACCTGTACAAAATTCACGCCCGGGTAACGGCGCAATGCCGTAGCAAGATCGGGCACCGCTTCCGCGTTTGCCGATGCAGGAGCTTCCGGCAACGCAATGACACGGCCATTGATTTCGTGATCGACGGTATTTGCGTTCGCAGTCAGAATTACCAGCCGCTCGGCACTGGTAAAAGTCGGCGGCGGAAACAAAACGAAATACAGCAACGCAGCACTGGAAACTTGCAGTGCCAGAATCATCAGCACACGCCATAGCTGTGGACGTCGTTCTACCTGCATTCGGCGAAGCGAGAATAAATATCTCGTCGAACCCAGCAATATAGCGAGTACCAACAAGCCGATGCAAATTTGCTCGAGCGTCATGGACGGCGCTCCTGTTGCAAGGCATCCAGATATTTCTGCGCTTCCGGTTTCGAAACCACACGGCGTTGCGGATTGGCCGGCGGTTTGGGCAGCAGCGGCCAGAGTTGTGCCTTCATTTCGGCAAGGCAGGCTTTGCAATCCGGTTGTTTTTCCAGCGCGTCGAGCGCGGCCAACAAACCGAGTGCATCGGGTGAGCGCGATGGATTTGTACGCATCCAGTTTCTGAACGCGGAAAAGTCGGGCACGGCTTCAGCCTTCGGTACGGAACCAAATTCCAGTTGATTCAGCGATTGCCAGAATGCAATCAATGCGAGGTCTTCGTTGCTGGCTGCCTGCAGAACATCGCTGCGATTTCCAAGGCCGCTGCGATCACCACTCAAGCGGCGGGTTTCATCAATCGGCGGTAACTCAAGGCCAACGCGCGCCAGATAAATGCGATCGGCCTGCTGCACTTTCTTGATAAACGCGAGCGCGCGATATTCAAACGGCAAGGCCTGTTTCGGCTGGCCCGAGCGCAGATGCAATTCGGCCTGCCACATTTCATTCAGCGCTGAACGCAACAGCGCTTTGGTCTTGGGTTCCAGCAAGGTTGCCGCTTCCGGAATATCGTGGGTATGGCCGTATTGTTCGAGAATGCTTTGGGTGTCGTTCGCGGTCGCGGCTTTGCCAGGCTGCTCGTCGGCATGGTCTTCATGCTCGTTTTTGTCTTCGGCTTCCTCGCCGAGGAACTGGCCATAACGCAAACGCAGAATGCGTTGATCGACACCAATCGTGTCGGATTGAATCGCGAAATTTTCGGCGGAATATTTCTTTTTTTCCGCCAGCAGTTTTTCGGTGTCGATAATGATTTGCCGCTGGCTGCGGAAATAGGCCGGTATCGCTTTTTGCACCATGCCTTCGACACCGCTGGCTTCGACACTGTCTTCCGGCGGCCAGCGCAGGATAAAACTCGAACTGCGAGTGGTGTTGATCTGCGGCGAGCGTTGATCGCTGATGCTGAATTGCACAATCACGTCGTCACCCGGCGCCAGACCGAGCGTCGACAAATCGAGCGTCTGTGCAAAGCGTTTGCGGCTACGACTACCCTGCCCGGAAAGATTTCGGGTTTGTTCGGAAAACTTGATGTTCTCGCCGCTGCCCTGTGCCAGCTGAATCCTTAACTGGGCTGCGCCCAGACCATAATCATCTTCGGCTTCGAAACTCAGCGGCCAGGCGGTTTGCCCCAATTCGACCAGGCTCAAATTGCGATCCGGCTGGATCACTCGCAATTGCGGCGGCAGATCCTTGATCGCATCGAGACGGTACAGTTTGTCTTCGCTCAACGGCGCATGATTGACTTGCACGCGGTACAGACTGGATTGCAGCTGGACTTTCGAACCCTGCCAACTATCGCCATTTTGTTTGAGCGGCAATCGACTGCCATCATGGAACAATAATTCGACCGAAGCCGGTTGCGGCTGCAATTTCAGATTCCAGCTCAGGCTTGAGCCTTCCGGAAATTTCACTTGCAGAGTTTTCTCGTTACGGGCCGGGAGGCCGGTGTAGGCGGGTGCGCGAATACTTATTTGTTGATCGATCAGTACGATCGGAGCTGCGGTTGTCGGCGTTCCATTGGATTGCGCAAGGGTAGCGGTTTCGGTTTCGGTTTTTGATGGTGGAAAAAATAAGGCGATAGCAGAAAAAGCCAGCGCAATTAAAAAAGACAGCAAAATAATTTTCGTTGGCCATGGCGTACGCAAATCGACATCGGCTAGATTCGACACCCGTTGCTCAATGCGTTCACGTTGCAGGCCCTGCAATATCGAAAGCCCGGAAGCCTGATTGAACAGCAAGTCGCTACTGTCTTCCAGGTTCGGCAATCGTTGATCGAGTTGACGCACGAGCCAGCCATCGTCGAATGCCTCGGTCGATTTCAGTGTATACAAAAATACGATCAGCGTGATCGCCAGCGAAACGGCAATCGCAAACGCCTGTGACACGAAGCGCGAGGACAGCAGGAAAAACGAGGTCAGCAAAGGGATCGCAATCAATGCGATGACGATCAAACGCCGGTTTTTTGCAGCGCTTTGCCATTGCCGGATTTGCTTGAGCGCACTCATGCGGCAGTCCAGCGGCGCGATGAATTCGCCAGCCAGCGTTCAATCAGCAATAGCAACGCCACCAGCAATGCAAGCCAAATTTGCAAGGACTGTGGAGTTTCGGGGCTGGCTTTGGCACCGACCAGTGGTGTCTGGAAATTGGCCAAGGCCTGCGTTGGTGCGGACGGTTTTGATTGCAGCAGGGATCTCAGATGTTCCGGAAAATCGACATCCAAAAGTTCGGGTATCGCCGCAGGTTTCAAATCTTGCTGCCATTGCAAGATACGGCCTTTTCCAAGCGGGGCTGCCAGAACCAAGGCAGTGCCTTGCCCATTACGCCAAGCCGCGACACTGGATTTTATTTCCGGCACGACACTGTCTTTCGAAACCAGAAGCGTGCCGCCCTTGTTTGTCCATTCGCGAATTCCGGCCGGCAATTCGCCATCGGCTAACCAAACCAGTGCGGTGACTTCCGACTTTATTGGCGACGAAATATCGGAGCTGTCCACCGCAGTTTTTTCTTCAGCCTTGAGTTCGGATTGCCAGCTTGTGTGCACGGCACGGAAATAGATCGCGGCATCGGCATGTTTTTCGTCTTGGCGAATGGCTAGGCGAATTGTCTTGGTATTCTCGGGCGTCGGCATCGCCGACATTTTTCCCGGAACGATTTTCCAGTCGACCTTGCGACTCAAGCGAATATGTTCGCCATCCAGTCCCGACAATTGTTCCGGCACGACAACGGTCAACGTGGTGTTGGCGGGAAGCCGGGCATCCAATTCGCGCAGTAAACTGCTGATTGGAATATTTACCGCAACGGGTTTTTCTTTGAAATCTGGAAAACCGGGTGATAACCAGTGCCACTCGTTTTCTTGTTTCACAAACAAATTTTTTGCAGCGTCGATATCGGCACCCGGCACGACGACGCCCCATTGTTCGTGCGATGAGGATTGCATTGCGACCGGCTTTGCCAGAAATACCACGAGCACGATCACCAGCAATAATCGCAGCAGCAATAAGAGTATTTCCTGGAACACCAGTTTCCGGCGCGGTCGCAACTGTGCCGATATCCAGCGCAAGGCCGCGAAGTCGGTCGGTTTTTGTTCCGAGCGGCGACCGAGATGAATCAAAAGCGGAATGAGTAGTGACGACAAGGCCAGCAGGGCAGTCGGTAGCAACAAGGCGAGGTTCACACGCTCTCCTGATGCCTGGTATTACGCGGCAAAAAGAATTTTCGCAGCGGAGTGTCCAGCGGTTGGTCCAGCACATATTCAATGTGATTAATGCCGCTGGCGGCAAATCGCGCCGCCAACAATTTTTTCGCGGCGGCAAATTTTTCGATAAACCCGCTGCGCGATGCAGCCGCATCGGTCAGCAATTCGGTATCGGTTTCGGCATCGCGAAAACGATGGCCGCCCTGAAACGGGAAATCGCGTTCTTCGGCTGTCAGTATCTGCACACTCAATACTTCGCGACGCGCAACCGCCAAACGCTCGGCCAATGCCACGCAGGCTTCGTCGTAGTCATCGCTAAGCAACAACACCAGCGTGTTCGCGCCAATGCGCTCCCAGATCGGCCGGCACTGCGCTTCGCCCGGCCAGTGGCCCTGCGCTTTCAGTTTGTGCAGTTCGAGCAAACACTGATCGCGATGCTTCGTGCCGCTGCCGGCATTCACGACCACCAAACCGTGATCATTGACGGCGATCAGGCCAAAGCGATCGCCCTGTTTCAATGCCAATTCGATCACGCAAGCGGTCAATGCTTTCGCGGCCTGCAAGCGGCTCCATTGCGGATGCGCGGCATCGCTTTGCGCCATCGATGCAGTTGCATCGATCAGGCACCAGACTATCAATGGACTATCACGTTCGGCTTCGCGGACGAAAAACTTGTCGGAGCGCGCATACAGTTTCCAGTCGATTTGCCTGGGTTCGTCACCGGGCTCATAGGCACGGTATTGCGCGAATTCCAGTCCGGCACCGCGACTGCGGCTTTGATGCTGACCGATACCTTGCGCGCCCGACACGCGCCGCGCCTGTAGGCGCAAGGCTTTCAGGCGTGCACGGACATCGATCGGAATCAGGTCGGATGTACTCATGAGGGCAAATCAGTTTGGAAACGGCACCGTGTTCAACAAGATCGCGACCACGTCATCGGCGGATTTCTGCTCGGCCTCGGCGACAAAGGTCAGCAACAGACGATGGCGTAGCACTGGCGCAGCCAACGCACGCACATCATCGCGGGTCGCGGCGAAACGGCCATGAATCAAGGCACGCGCTTTCGATGCCAACACCAATGCCTGACCGGCACGCGGACCGGCGCCCCATTTGACCCAGGACTGCACTTCGGTCGAACTGCTTTCCTGCGGACGGCTGGCGCGCACGATCTGGTTGATCCAGTTCAGCAGGTCGTCGCTGACATGCACTTCGCGAACCAGTTTTTGCAGCGAGCGAATCGCATCGGCCTGCATCACTTGCGGAACCTTCGCTTCTTTTACGCCGGTGGTCTGTTGTAAAATCGCACGCTCTTCGGCCTCGCTCGGATAGTCGACACGGACATGCAATAAAAAACGATCGAGCTGCGCTTCCGGCAATGGATAGGTGCCGGCTTGTTCCAACGGATTCTGCGTCGCCAGCACGAAAAACGGATCCGGCAATACGTGGGTAACGCCGGCATAGCTGACTGTATGTTCCTGCATTGCTTCGAGCAAGGCGGCCTGGGTTTTCGGCGGCGTGCGATTCAATTCATCGGCCAGCAATAAATTGGTGAATACCGGTCCCTGCTGGAATTTGAAATGGCGTTTGCCGGTGCCATGGTCTTCTTCGAGAATTTCGGTGCCGAGAATATCGCTCGGCATCAGGTCCGGCGTGAACTGGATGCGGCGGAATTCCAGATCCATCGCCTGTCCCAACGAACGTACCAGCAATGTCTTGCCTAAACCCGGAACGCCTTCGAGCAAACAATGTCCACCGGCCAGCAAACCGATCAGCAATTGCTCGATCACGTCTTCCTGGCCGACGATTGCGTTGGCGATCGCGGATTTCAGATTGCCCAGTTGCGACAATCGTTCTTTAATTTCGGCTTCACTACTATTCATCTGGATCGATCCTTGCTGATGAGTGTCCCGACTTCCGTCGGTCCTACTTTCCCGCTAATTATTTAATGCGTACATCACGATATTCACCGCGAGCTTGGTATTGTCTTCGGCCAGGAAGCGTTTATTACGCCAATCGTAATCCCACTCGCAGCCATAATCCTTGTTGCTGTAAAGCACGCCGAGCCGGCCGTTGATTTCTATGCCTTTCAGGTAATCGTGCACGATATCGTCGCCCCAGCCGTTCAGTTCAAAACCGGTGGTCGGCAATTCGTCGAATTTGAAAAAACTGCTGTACAGCGGGTGTTTCTTCGGCAGCTTTTTCAAGGCTGATGCGCCGAAAATCGAACTCATCTGCGCTTCGAAGGATTTCGCAAACAAGCCGTCGATATCGTGGTTGCAGTCATCGACGAAAACGAAACCGCCGTTACGCACATACGCTTCGAAATTGCGGCGTTCATCGCGGTTGAATTCGACCAGCTTGTGTCCGGCCAGATAACAGAACGGCGCGGTCCGCATTTTCGGATCCGACAGCGCGATGACATGCTCTTTGGTATCCACACGAAGTGTCGTGTAGTCGATCAAGGACGTGATGATATTGGCCGGCATCCGTTGATCGACATCCCAATCGCCGGAGTCGTACATCAAGCGGGTAAACCAGAAATCGTATTCGGGAGCGGCCGCGATGGCGTCGCGCAGCAGCAATGGCGACACCGCGATGCCTGCAGCGGCCTGGCACATCAGTCGCAGGAATTGCTGGCGGTTCATGCGTGGACTTTAAAAAACAAACGCGGACCCGAGACTGGATCCGCGCTTGCGGTGTTGCAGCGAAAAACACGGGCGCACGCACGCAGCGCACGCCGACACATCACACGGCGTCCGACAACGACGTGAACGTGAAATCGCGAATTTTCATTGGCGGAATCATCATCACGAACGGTGATTCGTCGTCGCCGACGCGGATCGGTTTGCCGAGTTCTTCGACATTGTTCAGCATGATCACCGGCGATTCGTTGAAACGGAAATTCTTGATCGGATACTTGATTTCGCCATTCTCGATATAGAAGGTGCCGTCGCGGGTCAGGCCGGTCAGCAATACCGTTTGCGGATCGACCATGCGGATATACCAGGTACGCGTAACCAGAATGCCTTTCGCGGTTCCCTTGACCAGATCCATCGTCGACTTGCTGCCACCGGCCATGATCAGGTTGCCAGGCTCGCCCTTGGCTTCCTTGCTTTTTTGCTTGGCCCAGTAACGCGAATATTGCAGATACGAGACCTTGCCCTTGTCGATCACCGACATTTTTTCGCGCGGCAAACCCTCGCCATCCCAGGGCATGACCGGTGCATCGGCATCCCAGGGATCGGAATGAATGCTGACGCGCGGATCGAAGACTTGCTCGCCGATTTTATTGCCGCCGCCTTTCTTGGTCAGGAAGCTGCGGCCTTCATCGGCCTGACGTGCATCGAAACCAAACATCATGAAGGAAATCAAACCCGCCGATGCTGCCGGTTCCAGGATCACCGTGTATTTGCCGGGCTCCAGCGCTTTCGCGCCGGCGGAACCTTTGGCCTTGCTGATCGCGGTGCGGATTTCGACATTGGCATCGAAGTCGCTTACCGACGCGGTGTTGCGGGCAACCCAGCCGGAGCCGGTGCCGTCTTCGGTGCGCACGGTGCAGGTGTAATCGTGACCGGTCGATTTTTGATAGGCGAAATTGCCGTTGCTGTTGGCCTGGGCAAAAAAGCCGACGCTGTCGGACAGGAAGCCCGCCGCAATCAGTTTGTCGTTCTTGCACGGATTGATCGAATCGGCCGCGACCTTGGCACGGTATTCCGGCGTGATGTCGGCGATTGCCTGGTTGTAGGTGGGTGTGGCTTTATAGGTTTGCTTGCCGATCGCCGGCATGAATTCGTCGTTTTCCGGCGACAGCCGTGCCAATTCTTCGGCGCGACGCACGACGCGTTCAAGCGACTCGTCATCGAATTCATTGATGGTCGCGACGCCGACGCGCTTGCCGAAGGCAACCTGCACCGCCAAATCGGCATTGGTGACGATGCCGCTGGTGGAAACATTATTCAGTGCGAAACGGATATTGCCATTGATGCCGCCAGTCAATGTCGCGGTGCACTCATCGGCCTTGGAAAGCTTGATGACTTTATCGAGAATCGCTTTGGCTTCTTGTTCGGTATAAATGCTCATTGTGTGCTCCTGAAGTTTCTGCGATTAGCCGAGTGAACGAGCGGTGCTGATGACATTGATGCCATCGAAGCGCGCCGTACTTGAGCCATGCGACACAGCCGATACCTGACCCGGCTGACCCTTGCCATCGAAGAAAGAACCGCCGAAGCGGTAATCGCTTTCATCGCACACTGCCGAACAGGCATTCCAGAATTCCGGCGTACGGATTTGATACGCAACGTCTTCAATCTGGCCGGCGATCTGGCCGTTCTTGATTTCGAAGAACAACTGGCCGCCGAACTGCGCGTTGTAACGCTGCTGGTCGATCGAGAATGAACCGTCGCCGATGATGTAAATGCCTTTTTCGACATTCTTGATCATGTCGGCCACGCTTTGTTTCGCCTTGCCCGGCGCCAGCGAGACATTCGCCATGCGCTGGAATTGCACGCTGGACCAGGAATCGGCATAGCAGCAACCATGCGATTCTTTTTCGCCGATGATATGGGCCTGATCGCGGATCGCCTGGTAATTCACCAGGGTGCCGTCCTTGATCAGATCCCAGCGCTTGGTTTTCACGCCTTCATCGTCGTAGGCGACATTGCCGAGCGTATTGGCCTGCGTCTTGTCGGCGAAAATCGTGACCTTGTCGCTGCCGTATTTGAATTTGTCTTTCAGTTTGTCGAGCGTCGCGAAACTGGTGCCGGCATAGTTCGCTTCGTAGCCCAATACGCGATCGAGTTCGAGCGGATGGCCGACCGATTCGTGGATCGTCAGCCAGGTGTGCGAAGGATCCAGGACCAGATCGTATTTGCCCGGCTTCACCGATGGCGCTTTCAATTTCGCCAGCGCCTGCTTGGCTGCTTCGGTCGCGTCTTCGGTCATGTTGTAGGAATCGTTGTAACCGATCAGGCCGTTTGGCAGGATCAGTTTGCGATTGCCTTCGAGATATTCGTAACCCATGCCCATCGGGGCGGACAGGCTGTCGCGGCTGCGGAATTTACCGGTGGCCTTGTCGATCGCGGTAACCGTGAAGGTTGGCCAGATGCGATGCACGTCCTGGTCGATATAGGAACCGTCGGTCGAGGCGAAATATTTTTGCTCATTGACCAGGAACAACATCGAATTGACGAAGTTGGCGCCAGCAGCCATCGCGGCAGCGTTTACGCCGAGCAGCAAATCGGCTTTTTCCTTGATCGGTACTTCCATCGCATTTTTCTTGATCGGCGTTGCCCAGGACACTTCGCCGGCACCTTTCACTGGTGCCAATTGCACCGGCTGGGTCTGTGCGATCGAATTGGCTTTTGCAATCGCGACCGCCTGTTTCGCTGCTTTGGCGATCCCGGCATTGCTCAGGTCACTGGTCGCGGCGAAGCCCCAGGTACCGTTTGCAATCACGCGGATACCGGCACCGAGTGATTCGGTATTCACGACGTTTTGCACCTTGTCTTCGCGGGTAATCACGAATTGGCGCAGATAACGGCCGATGCGGACATCGCAATAACTGGCGCCGGCGCCGGTCGCGGCATTGAGCGCGATATCGGCCAATACTTTCTTGCGGCCAACATCCATTTTGCTGAGAAGTACTTCGGCAGCAACCGCATTGCCGAAACCGGGAATCATCAATCCGCTCAGGCCTATGCCTGATACAGCCAAGAAATTACGTCTATCCATCACATTACTCCACCGGCAGGTCCAAAGACATGAGCCAACTCATTGCGAAAATCACAATGAGACAAGCGTTCGATGTTGCTGTCCACGTTGTTGCACGTCAAGAGTGACCAATGGCATAGAACGCGTGTTCAGATAGCCAATTGCGTGATGGAAAAAACGTTTTGCTGCAATGCAATTCGTGAAGAATCAAGCAGTCGCGATTTCGACGCGGTTACGACCTTTGTCTTTTGCGCGATACAACGCTTCATCGGCTGCCGCCAACAACGGATCGGTGGAGTGGGCGTTCAAGTCGCGGTTACTGGCGATGCCAATGCTGGTGCTGATGCTGATCGCGACCATTTCAAACACCACCGGCGTAACCGCAATCGCCTGTCGCACCTGTTCGGCCAATGCTTGTGCTTCGGGCAGGCCGATATCACTGAACAAAATGATGAATTCTTCGCCGCCCCAGCGTCCGATCGCGGCGTGGTCGGGCAACACGCGGGTCAAGCGCACCGCCACTTCTCGCAATACCGCATCGCCGGCAAGATGCCCGTGTTTGTCATTGATCTGTTTGAAAAAATCCAGATCAAGCAACATTACGCAAAGCCCGCGCCGTTGTTCGTTGCCTTTCGCGAGGCAGAGCTCCATGTGTTTGGTCAATGCATGACGATTGCCCAATCCGGTCAGGGCATCGGTATGCGCTACGCGTTCCAGCGCTGCCGAACTGTCTAGCAGACTGGTATGCATTTGCGCCAATTCGTCGCGGCTCGCACTGATTTCAGCCTGGCTGCGTTTCACGCTCAAGTAACGCCAATAAAGCAGGCCTGCGACCAGCAGCAATACAGCAAGTCCGGCGATCAGCGCCATGCCCATCAATCGCTGGCGGCTCAAGGTCAGTGCCTGCAGGGCGTTGTCGCGTTCCAGCATGGCGCGTTCGGCTTCGCTGCGTTCGCGCTCGAGTTTGCCTTCGAGTGCGGAAATTTTTCGTGCAGCCATGTCGATCGACAATTCTTTATCGAGCGCCTGATGCGCTTTGCGAGTGACGTACGCGCTTGCCGCATCACCGACTTTCAATTGTTGTTCTGCCAATAAATCGAGAACGGCGCGTTCCAGAATGCGGTCGCCGATCTTGCGAACTGCGACCAGTGTTTCCTGCGCTTCTTTCAACGCCTTCGCGGATTCACCGCGTGCTGCCGAAACTTTCGCCCGGGTAAAGTTCAGCAGCGTTTGATCGCGGATGCCGACATCGTTATAGGATTCGAAGCCAAGCTTGGTCCAGTAATCGGCGTCGTCAACCTTGCCCTGTGCCAGTTTCAATTCCGCCATGCGGGCGAACGAATTCACCCGGTTTGGCGGACTGCCGGATAATTTCGAAAGTTTCACGGCTTGCTGTGCGTGGTACTCGGCTTCCGACATGCGATCGAGCAAGGTCAGCGATTTCGACAGTTCACCATGCAGGGTTATCGCTTCGCGAACATTGCGTTCTTCGACATAGGCCAGTCCTTCCAACAGTGATTGGCTGCCGAGTTCTTCGTCATCGAGGTTGCGATACAACACGCCGAGCATGCGAAGGCCGCGTGCGGTTTCGCCGCGATCACCAGCTTTGCGCGAAAGTTCCAGCGCTTCGGTATGCGCCACCACCGCATCGGAAAATTTTCCGGTACGGCCGTGGATCACACCGATCGAATTGAGTTCGCGCGCCATATAGGTCGGGTCTTTCAATTTCCGGTAAATCGCGAGTGATTGCTGGAAAAAATCGAGCGAACTATCGAAGTGTCCGAGTTTGCGTTCGAGCACGCCGCGCTGGTCCAGCCATTGCGCGCTCCAGGAAGGATTGGCGGTACCGGCGCTATCGACCATCGTCTTCATTTCCTTCAACACGGCGTCGGTTTCTTCCGAACGACCGCGATTCACCAGGATGGTGCTGCGGGCGCTGAGTGTCAGAAATTTCAGATCATCGAGTTTCAGCGCAACGGCTTCCTTGTACGCCTCGTCGAGCATGCTCAATGCAGCATCGGCATTCTCGAGATCGTTTTCGAATTCGGCCAGCGCCAGTGCAGCCCAGGCACGGTGTTTCCGGTCCTTGGTGGTGTCGCGTAACTTGATCGCCTGCAGTCGCAATTCTGATGCCGAACGTGCCTGGCTCGCACGCAAGGCGGCAATATCGGCCGGTTGGGTCGGCGTGTCGCCGGGAGTGGCCGCGGCAGGAATTGAGATCAGCAAAAGCAGCCAAAAACCCAGGCAAAACACCCGTCGGTAGAGGGACATTCCGGCAACAGAAAGCAGGCTGGGTTTCATGGCATCCCATACTAGCAAGCATGAGCTCGTTGTGTAGCATGGCATGCCGGAAACCGGTTTTGTTGGTTCCGTTTCGGCTGCAGTTTGCCGACGGGCGGCACTTGGCAACTTTGTGATATACAGCACAAATCAAGCACGCTTGGCCTTGTCTGCAACCGGCACGGCAGGCGTCCGAATTATCCGAGAACTCCAGAGGTCCCATGACTGCAAACAATTCTCCCGATGCCCGCACCGAATCAACCGTTGAAGCCGTTGTTGCCGAAGCCGAAGCACAGCAGGCGCAGCAGGTACCGAAAGTCGAATATTCCCTGTCGGGTGGCTTGGTGCAGCGCCTGTTGCGAATGAATGTTTCGATCGCCTTCACCTCATATCAATCCGGGCTGCTTTACATGTTGGGTGTGTTGCCGAACGGGGGCGCCCATCTGCACCAGACCGTCATCCAGAAGCCGATGGGCTTGTCGCGCAGCAAGGACGGCCGGCTCACGCTGGCGGCCGGCTATCAAATCATCGAATACGAAAATGTTTTGCAATCGCACGAGCGCATCAATGAGACTTTCGATCTGTGTTACATGCCACGCACTCTGCATGTCACTGGCGAGTTGGACGCACACGACGTCGGTACTGATGACCAGGGTCGCATCATCTTCGTCAACACACGCTTCAATTGCCTGGCGACGGTGTGCCCGCAACACAGTTTTGAAATGGTCTGGAAGCCGGCGTTCATCTCGGCGCTGGTCGACGAGGATCGTTGCCATTTGAATGGCCTGGCAATGGAAGCCGGCAAGCCGGCGTACGTCACCGCCATCAGTCGCTCCGACACCGTGGATGGCTGGCGTGATCGCCGTGCCAACGGCGGTATCGTGATCGATGTTCGCACCGATGAAATCATCTGCGAAGGCTTGTCGATGCCGCATTCGCCACGCATTCACAACGGCCAGCTGTGGTTGCTCAACGGCGGCACCGGTGAACTCGGCGTAGTGGTTCGCGGCGAAAACGGCGGCATGGGACATTTCGAGCCGCGCGTGTTTTGCCCCGGCTTCCTGCGTGGCCTGTCATTCCATGGCGATTTCGCTTTCGTCGGGCTTTCCAAGCCACGCTACAAACGCTTCGAAGGTCTGGCCCTGGATCAGCGTCTGAAAGATGCCGATTCCGAACCGTGGTGTGGCGTCCAGATCATCGACCTGGAAAAACGCAGTTGCGTTGATTGGTTCCGCATTGACGGGGCAATTGCCGAATTGTACGACCTCGAGATCATCCCGAACTTCCGTTGCCCGATGGCGGTCAGTCCGGGCTCCCCGGAAGCGGCCAAATTGATTACCTTCGATAAATTACCGAGCTAGACCCGGGTTTCAAGCCGGCGTAAATTTTTGCAGAAAAGGTGTCCGATAAAAGTCAGGGATCGCGTATAGCTCTTAATGCACAGTACCAAAGTCGTTGTTTGATACAGCAAAACTCACCTAGGGGAAGCCACGTATGAAAGCCACTTACCGCAAGCGCAACAAGAAACTGCCTACGCGTCTCAAACTCACCTCACTGTTATTAATCGCACTCGCAGCGACATCCGGCACGGCAATGGCCGGCACCTGCACCGAAGCCCCTGCGACATTTTGGGACTGCACCGGCGCCGCTGGCGCTGACGCATCGCAGAATCTGAATGCCGGTGCGGGGGCCTTGACGGTAACCACTTCATCGCCGTTTGGCATTACCGTCGCGGTCGGCAATGCTTTCAACCTGACTGCCACCACCGGTATTACTTTTACCAATTCAGTGCCAGGTGCCATTATTACCGGTGCTGACAGCGGGATAGTGGCCAGAAATATCGGCGCAGGCGATATCACAATCGATACCGGCACCGCGATAGTGGCCGGCACGAATACCTACGGCATCGATGCCCGCAACGCCGCCGCGGGCGGCAATATCGATATCACTACCGGCGACGTTTCGGGCGGATTCATCGGCATCGTTACCGTGAATAGCGGGACTGGTGCCTCAACCATCGATAGTACCGCAGGCACTGTAACTGGCGGTGTAGCAGGTATTTATTCGCTCAGCGGTGCTACATCAACGGATATTTCGGTTACTACCGCTGATGTGTCGGGCGGTACTTTCGGTATTTTTACTCGCCACAATGGCACCGGTTCAAACACCATCGATAGTAGCGCCGGCACAGTAACTGGGGGTGCGTACGGTATTGCCGCTATCAATGCTGCCATCAGCACGGATCTTTCAATTACTGCGGCATCGGTAACCGGTGGTAATTTCGGCATGTATGCTGTTAACAACGGCACCGGTTCGACCACAATCAACACTTCAGCAGGCACCGTCTCCGGGACAAATATCTTCGGTATATACGCACGCAATGCTGGTACAGATCTAACGATCACGACAGCGGGTGTTAATGGAGGCGTAACCGGTATTCAAGCGAATAATCTCGGCACCGGCACGACCACCATCAGCGCAACGGGCGCAGTCACCGGCACCAACAATAGTGGTATTTTTGCCGCGAATACGGCTCTTGGCACCAACGTGACGGTTATTACTGGCGCAGGTGCAGTCAGTGGCGGCACCTATGGCATTGTTGCCGACAATAACGGCACCGGTGCGCTGACCGTCATTACTGGCGCTGGCAACGTCACCGGTACTGCGGCCGATGGCATCAATGCCAATAACAGTGCCTTAGGTAGCACCCTGACCGTGATCACGGGCGCCGGTAGCATTGCCGGTAATAGCGATGGTATTGATGCACGCAACTACGGCACATCCAGCTCGACGATAATCACCAGTGGCAGTGTTACCGGTAGCGCCAATAACGGTGTCTATGCCTTTAACAGCGCCCTGGGCACCAGCATGACAGTCATCACCGGCACTGGCGCGGTAACGGGTGGCACTTATGGCATTAATGCCAATAATGATGGCACCGGCTCTCTGGTTGTCATCACTGACACCGGCGCGGTAACAGGCAGTGGCGGCGATGGCATTCAAGCCAATAACAGTGCTGCCAGCACCGGCGGTTTGACCCTTATCACGAGCGGTGCGGTCACTGGTGGTGCTGGTTCGGGTATCGAGGCATTCGATTATGGCACTGGCGATACGGTTGTCATTACTGGTGCCGGCGCTGTCACCGGCAGCACTTACGGCATCGATTCCGGCAATTTCGGTGGCGGCTCCTCGATTACCATCTTGGGATCTGGCTCAGTAACGGGTCAAGGTAGTGATGGTGTGAGTGCCTATAACGACGCAGCAGGTACCCAACTTGTCATGATCGGCGGCAGCGGCGCAATTACTGGTCAAACCAATGGTGTTTATGCTTACAACGCTGGTACATCTTCCAGTGTTGTTATTGTTTCCGGTGCTGTTACCGGCACGACCGGCGATGGCATTTACGCCCATAACCAGGGCACTTATTTAGCTGTCACCACTGGCGCGGGGGCTGTCAGCGGCGGTGCTTACGGGATTTATGCCAACAATGACGGCACTGGCGCATTGACTATCACCACCGGCACCGGCGCGGTGACCGGTAACGGCGGCATCGGTATTGCGGCAAATAATAGCGCTGCAAGTACCGGCAACTTGACGGTCGTAGCCAATGGCTCGGTCACGGGCTTGAACGGTGTGGGCATCCAGGCCTGGGATTACGGCACCGGCAATGTTTCCGTCACCACCGGTGCAGGTGCCATCAGCGGCACGACAGACGGTATTTATGCCTATAACACCGGTGGCGGCAGCCTGTCGGTTGTCACGGCAGCCGGAACGGTATCGGGCACTGCCAATAGCGGTATTAATGCCTGGAATCAGGTCGGCGGTACGACGTTGACGGTTACAACTGGTACTGGCGCGGTCACCGGCGGCACTTACGGTATTTACGCCAACAATGACGGTACCGGGGCGCTGACCATCATGACCGGTACTGGAGCGGTGACCGGCAATGGCGCCGATGGTATTTCGGCCAATAACAGTGCCGCCAGTGCCGGCAATCTGATCGTCGTTTCCACAGGCGCAGTGAGTGGACTGAACGGAGCCGGGATTTTCGCTCGCGACTACGGTACGGGCAGTTTGGGTGTTGGTGCTTACGGTGTTACGACCGGCAGTACCTATGGCGTTTATGCCAATAACGCCGGCGGCGGCCAGTTATTGGTAATCACCCAGGCCGGTGCGATCACCGGTCAGGGTGCCGACGGTATTTTTGCACTCAATCAGGCCGGTGGTGCTGGCTTGGGTATCAGTACTGGTTCGGGAGCTGTCACCGGTGCCAATTACGGTATCTACGCCCAGAATCAGGGCGGTGGCTCGCTGCTCATACTCACCGGTTCCGGCACGATTACCGGTACCGGCAACGATGGCATCTATGCCGAAAATTCCGCAGCCGGTACCGGCGGCATCACCATTAACACGACCGGCTCGGTCGTCAGTACGGGCGGTTCCGGCATTTACGCGAACGAACGCAGTACCGGCGATATCACGATCAGCACCGGCGCTGGCGCCATTACCGGTAGCGATTACGGCATCTATGCCAATAATTACGGCGGCGGTTCGATGACCGTCACCACAGGCGCAGGAGCCGTTACCGGCCAAACGCTGGACGGTGTCTACGCCTGGAATAGTGGTCTCGGTACGACACTGACGGTGACCGGCGGTACCGGTGCAATCACGGGTGCCGATGATGGCATCCGTGCAGCCGGCTATGGTTCTGGTGTGAATACGGTCAACACCACCGGTGCGGTGACAGGGACAGCAGGTAGCGGCATCGAATTGGAGGCATCAGCCAACGCCAGCATTATCAATGTCGGCAATGTCAGTACGGTGCGCGGCGGATTGGACGGTATCAACGCGTTGACCACAGGCGGCACGATCACGATCAACAACCTCGGTACCATTTCGAATCTGGCCAATACCTCCATCACGCGTGCCATCACCACCAGTGGCGGCGCCACCACGATCAACAACAGTGATTTGATCACCGGTACGGTATTGCTCAGCGGCCTGGTCGATACCTTCAACAATCTGGGTGGCAGCACCTGGAATACCGCGGGCGGCAACAATGACTTCGGACTCGGTGCCGATGTGCTCAACAACAGTGGTCTGATTATGGCCGGCAATGCTGCCGGTACGGCCGAGCTCACTAACTTCCTGGGTCTGGAAACTTTCAACAACAGCGGCACGCTACGCATGCAAGACAGCGGCACCGGTGATGTGGTCACCACTAGCGGCAACTTTGCTGGCGGCGGCGGTTCGGTCACGATGGACACGGTACTTGGCGATAGTGCTTCGGCTACCGATTTGCTGGTGGTCCAGGGTGCGACCAGTGGTACCACGACATTGTTCTTCAATAATGTTGGCGGCACCGGCGACTTCACTTTAGGCAACGGCATTCAAGTGGTAAACGTGGTTGGCGCATCGGGCGTCGGTGCCTTCAGTCTGGGTGTTCCGCTCGTAGCAGGCATCTTCGAATACGACCTGTATCAAAACGGTATTCTCACACCGGCCGATGGCGACTGGTATTTGCGCTCATCGGTTCGCGATATCGTCGGACCTACCATCATGTTGCCGAAGATGAGCAGTGCCGCAGGCTTGGCAGTGTTGGGCAGCCTGCATGATCGCGGCGGCGAACCAGACCATGTTAACGGCGATGACGATAATCGTGGCGGCGCATGGGTCCGCTACATCGGCACCGCCAATTCCGACACCTTCGTCACCACGGTAGGTGATTTCGGCAGCTCCAACCGCGGCATGTTTGGCCAGGTCGGCGTTGACCTGTTCCGCCGCAACAACACGCATTGGGGCGTGTACGCCGCCACCGGCGACAGCGACATCATCAGTCGTGATGACCTCAATGCCAAGACTGGCGGCATCAACATGGACAGCACTGCGGTCGGTGCGTACGTCACCCATTACGGCGATGGTTTTTATCTCGATGCCGTTCTGCAGTACAACTGGATCGACGCCGATGTTTTTGGCGATACCGACAGTTACAGCACCGAAGCCGATGGCTGGCTGGCGTCGTTTGAAGGCGGCTGGACGTTTGCCAATACAGACAAATCCAGTTTCGAGTTGCAGGGACAATTCATTTACGGGCGTACCGATACCGATGATGCCAGCGATGGCTTCGTCAATTACGAATTCGATACCGATACCACCAGTCTGGCTCGCGTCGGCTTGCGTTGGTCGTTCGACAAAGGTCCGTTCATTCCTTACCTGAAACTCAATTACTGGCATAGCTTCAGCGACAACCCGACAGTCACTGCCGGAGTAGTACCGATAGACTCGACGATTGGCGACAACTGGGTTTCGGTCGGCGCCGGCTTCAGTGTGAAGACCAAGAACAACTGGAGCATCTTCATGAGCTTCGATCACGAAGAAGGCATGTCCGATTCTGATCGTTCAAACAACAGTGGCACGGTCGGCTTCCGCAAGAACTGGTAATCGGCAAAGTCCGTTCGCCGCAAACAGGGAGCGCAATGCGCTCCCTGTTTTTTTGGAAGAACCGATCCGCGGGAGGTCCGGGAGGCGCCCGATCGCCAGCAATATTCGGAAATGTAGCGCTTGAATCGGACGGTGCAGTTGACTCCGAAACGGCAGTATGTTTCTATACAGAACGTTTTGTATAGTTACTGTTATGACCAGACCCCCCGTATCCAAGGAAAAAGTGCTGCAGGCGGCTGAGCGAATCGTTCAGCGCGAAGGCGCGGGCAATCTCACCTACGATCAGCTGGTGAAGGAAAGCGGCGTCACCCGCGGCGGCATTACCTATCACTTCCCGACCAAGGACTTGTTGTTGCGCGCGCTGATGGAGCGCGATATGCAGCAATGGGAAGCAATGGAAAAAAACCTGCGTCCACGGATGGAAAACCAGCAGGCGGCCGACCTGATCGGCAGCTTGCGGGCGATGACCCGCACCAGTGACGAGCAGCGGCGTTTCGTCGCCGGCATGCTGAGTGCGGTCACGCACGACCAGGAGTTGCTGGAACCGGTACGTGAATTGAACCGCCAGCGTTATGGCAAGCAAAAAGGCACGCCGAAGGAAGTCAATATCATGATTCTGGAATTGGCGGCGGCTGGCTTGTTTTGGCAAGACATCACGCGCTGTCAGGAGATTCCCGAACCGATGCGGAAGAAAATCATCGCGCGCCTGGAAACATTGGCCAAGGAGTGGACCCAGTGAGTGCAGGCATCGCTGGCCGTGTCCAAGACCGGGAGTTTCCCGGCATAAAAACAAATTCGTGGAAGCCGGTTCGTGCCGGCTTTTCCGCTATGAAAAATCACCACACTCCCGCTACTGCGGGAATTCTTTTTTGACCTCTGGGGCGGCGTATGCGCAAGACTAAATTGGTAATCGGGTTTTCGGTTTCACTATTGAGCGCAGCTGCGCTGACCGCTTGCAGTGGTGGCGGCCAGCAGGGCATGCCACCACCGCCGCAGGTCAATGTCGCGCAAGTGGTTCAGAAGAAAGTAAAACTCTGGGACGAATTCAGCGGTCGCATCGAAGCGGTCGACACCGTCGAGTTGCGACCCCGCGTCGCCGGCTATTTGTCGTCCGTGCATTTTCGCGAAGGCAGTGAAGTCAGCCGCGGACAGCTGTTGTTCTCGATTGACGACCGCGAATATCGCGCCGCCGTCGGTAGCGCACGCGCCAATCTAGCACGCGCACAAAGCCGTGTTGCACTCGCGCGCACCGAACTGGCGCGCAGCGAACGACTGATCAAGGAACAGGCGACGTCGCAAGGCGAATTGGACCAGCGCCGTGGTGAGTTGCAGCAGGCGCAGGCAGATTTGGGTTCGATGCAGGCCGCAGTCACGCAGGCCGAATTGAATTTGAATTTCACGAAAATCACTTCGCCGATTAACGGCCGTATCGGTGCTGCACTGGTCAAGCCGGGCAACCTGGTATCGCCAGGTAGCAGCCTGTTGTCTACCGTGGTCACGATGGACCCGATCTACGTGACGTTCGAAGGCGACGAACAGGTGTATTTGAAGTATCAAACCATGTCGCAAAACGGCGAACGTAAAAGCTCACGTGATGTGCGCAATCCGGTGCTGGTAGGGCTCGCCAATGAAACCGGTTATCCGCACAAAGGTGAGATGGTATTCGTGGATAACCGATTGAATCCCGGCACCGGTACGATTCGCGCCAAAGCGGAACTCAGTAATGCCGATGGCGTCTTTACGCCAGGGCTCTACGCGCGCGTACGCTTGCTCGGTAGCGGCGAGCAAACGGTGATGCTGATTCACGAAATGGCGGTCTCGACCGATCAGGATCGCAAATTCGTTTATGTACTCGGTGAAAAAAATGCGACCGTCCGCAAAGACGTCGTGCTTGGTGAAAGCGTCGATGGTCTGCGCGTTGTTCGCAAGGGCCTGGATCCGAAAGACATCGTTGTCGTGAATGGCGTGCGGAAAATTTTCTTTCCGGGCGCGCCGGTAGAACCGATTACCGTGCCGATGGACAAACCTGACCAGGCACCGCCTGCACCGGCCAATCCTGCCGCTCCTGCCGGACACTAATCATGAGCAAACAACACCTGGATGCTTCAAAGTTTTTTATTGATCGGCCGATTTTCGCGGCAGTTTTGTCGATCATGATTTTCGTGGCCGGCCTGATTGCGCTTCCGCAATTGCCGATCAGCGAATACCCCGATGTCGTGCCGCCTTCGGTGGTGGTCACGGCGCTATATCCTGGCGCAGATCCGAAAACCATTTCCGAAACGGTAGCCGCTCCGATCGAGGAAGCGGTCAACGGTGTCGAGAACATGACCTACATGAAATCGGCCGCCGGTTCCGACGGTACGATGAATCTGACCGTCACCTTCAAGCAGGGCACCGATATCGATCAAGCGGCTGTCCGCGTACAAAACCGCGTGCAGCAAGCCTTGCCGCGTCTGCCTGAAACAGTGCGTGCGCTCGGTGTAACGACCGCGAAAAGCTCGCCGAATATCACGATGGTGGTGCATTTAACTTCGCCGAATAAAACCTACGACGCGCTGTATCTCGCCAACTTTGCCAATCTGCGTGTAAAGGATGATTTGGCGCGACTGGATGGCGTGGGCCAATCGATTGCATTTGGCGCTGGTAATTACGCGATGCGGGTCTGGCTCGATCCGCAAAAAGCGGCGTCGCGAAATTTGACCGCTAGTGAAATCATCAATGCGATTCGCGAACAAAATGTGCAAGTGTCGGCCGGCAGCATCGGCGCCTCGCCAAATCCCGGCAATTCGCCATTGCAATTATCGATCAATGCGCAAGGTCGTTTGACGACGCCGGAAGAATTCGGCGAAATCGTGTTGAAAAGCGAGAATGGTGCATTGTCGCGCTTGAAAGATGTCGCGCGTATTGAATTGGGTTCGAATACCTACGCGATGCGTTCGCTGCTGAATAACGAAGACGCGGCTGCAATCGTCATTTTCGAAGCGCCGGGTGCGAACTCGATCGCCTTGTCGGACGCCGTGCGTGCCCGGATGGCGGAATTGGCGAAAACCTTTCCGAAAGACGTGAAATGGAGTGTTGAATTCGACCCGACCGTGTTCGTGCGAGAATCGATCCGTTCGGTCATCACGACCTTGCTCGAAGCGGTGTTACTGGTGGTGATCGTGGTGGTGGTGTTCCTGCAAACCTGGCGCGCGTCGATCATTCCATTGCTGGCAGTACCGGTGTCGATCATCGGCACTTTCGCGGTGCTGTGGTTGTTGGGTTTCTCGATCAATGTATTGACCCTGTTCGGCCTGGTGCTGGCAATCGGTATCGTGGTCGATGACGCGATCGTCGTGGTCGAAAACGTCGAACGCAATATCAGCGAAGGCTTGCAACCGCTCGCCGCCGCACACAAGGCAATGAGCGAAGTATCCGGCCCGATTATCGCGATCTCGCTGGTGTTGATTGCCGTGTTCGTGCCGTTGGCGTTTCTGGAAGGCGTGACCGGACAGTTCTATCGCCAGTTCGCGGTCACCATTGCGATCTCCACCGTGATCTCCGCGATCAATTCGTTGACATTGTCGCCGGCATTGGCGGCCGTGTTGCTGAAACCGCATGGTGCACCGCCGGATAAAGTCGGTCGTTTCATCGAAAAAATATTCGGCCGCTTTTTCCATTGGTTCAACGTCAAATTTCACCGTGCCGGTGACCGTTATGGTGAAGTGATCAAGGACGATATGAGTCGCACTTTACGGCTGATTGTTTTATATGTCGGATTGATCGGTCTTGCGATCCTGGGCTTCCGCAGTGTGCCTGGCGGCTTTATTCCGACCCAGGACAAGCAATATCTATTCGCCGCCGTGCAATTGCCGGAGGGCGCCACGTTGGATCGTACCGATGCAATGGTTCGCAAGATGGGCGACATCATCATGAAAACGCCAGGCGTGCACAATGCCGTGGCGTTCCCGGGCTTGAATGCGGTGCATTTCATTGCAACGCCAAACACTGCGGTGATTTTCATCGGTCTCGAACCGGCGCACGATCGTAAACTCAGTGCCGCGGAAATTTCCGGCATGCTAACCGGACAATTCTCGCAAATCCAGGATGGACTCGGGTTCGCATTGATGCCGCCGCCGGTATTGGGTTTGGGTAATTCGGCCGGTGCCGAGTTGTATGTGCAGGATCGCGGCTCGCTCGGTTACGGCGAATTGAATACACAAACCCAGGCGCTTGCCGGTGTATTGCGACAAACACCAGGCTTCAAGCCTTATGAGGTTTACAGCACCAACCAGGCGAACGTGCCGCAATTGAACGCGCATGTCGATCGCGCCAAAGCGAAAGAACAGGGCGTGATTCTGTCGGAGCTTTACAACACGCTACAGGTGTATCTGGGTTCGACCTACGTGAACGATTTCAATCTGTTTGGCCGCACCTACAACGTGTATGCACAAGCCGATGCACCGTTCCGCGATGAGGTCAGCGATATCGCACAACTGCGCACACGCAGCGTAAGCGGTGAAATGGTCGCGGTCGGCAGTGTGGTCGATATCAAGGAAAGTTACGGACCGGATCCGGTGATTCGCTACAACGGTTATCCGGCTGCCGATCTGGGTGCCGGTACCGACATCATGAAAATGTCGTCGGCCGAAGCAATTGCCGCGATCAAGCAGATCTCCGCCAAACAATTGCCGAATGGTCTGGCGATTGAATGGACCGGTTTGAGTTACGAACAAGAGCATCAAGGCAGCGCGACGTTCTGGGTGTTTCCTCTTTGCATCCTGTTGGTCTATCTGGTGCTGGCCGCCTTGTATGAAAGTTGGAGTCTGCCGCTATCGGTCATCCTGATCGTGCCGATGTGCATTTTCTCAGCGATTGGCGGAATTTGGCTGGTGAATCAAACTCATCTCATGAGTCTGGACAATAACGTGTTTACCCAAATCGGCCTGGTCGTGTTGATGGGCCTGGCCTGCAAAAACGCGATCCTGATCGTCGAATTCGCTCGTGAACTCGAAGCGCAGGGCCGCAGCGTTATCGATGCCGCGCTGGAAGCCTGCCGTTTGCGTTTGCGTCCGATCCTGATGACCAGTTTCGCTTTCATCATGGGCGTGATTCCACTGGTGTTTGCTTCCGGTGCCGGCTCCGAAGTGCGGCAAGTGATGGGTATCACCGTGTTCGCCGGCATGCTGGGCGTGACTTTCTTCGGCTTGTTCTTCACGCCGGTGTTTTACGTATTGATTCGCACCTGGTCGAAAAACCGCGAGGACGCGAAAGGAAAATTGGAGGCCTCGCATGGGACGCATTGAGATGAATAAATTTGCAGGCAGCATGCTTGCCGCCGCAATCGTTGCCGTTTTGAGCGGCTGCACCGTCGGCCCGCGATATGTGAAGCCCGACGCACCGGTGCCGGAGAAATTTGATCAGGATCGCGATCTTGCCAAGGAGTATCGAGCAACGGACGATCCAACGCAGGCAATCGTGACCGAAAGCGCGTTATGGTCGGCGTTCAATGATCCGGCTTTGAGTACATTGATGTCGCGCGCACAGCAGGAAAACAAATCGATCGCCCAGGCCGCCGCGCGTTTGCGGGAAACCCGTGCGTTGCGTGGTCTGTCGTTCTTCAGCTGGTTTCCGACCATCACCGCGGAAGCATCGGGTGAAAAAAGTCGTGCCTCCAATCTGGATCCGTTTATTCCATCGGGTACCGGCGTGACCGAAACGTATAAGGAAGGTTTCGATGCCAGCTGGGAAATCGATTTATTCGGCGGCTCACGCCAGCAAAAACGGGCGATTTATAGCGAGAGTTATGCCGATGCGCATTTGCTGGATGCGGCACGTTTGTCGGTCAGTGCCGAAGTGGCGCAAGCTTTCTTTGCGTTGCGCGGAGCCCAGGCACGTTTGAAAATCCAGAATCACAATATCGAAAACCTGCAACGTACCGACCACATCCTAGAAGTGCGCTTGAAAGAAGGTCGCGGCAATGCACTCGAACTTGCACAAAATCGTTCGTTGACTTTGCAGGTTGCCGCACAAGTACCGAATACCGAAGCCGAGGTTGTCCGCCAGGAGCAGCGTCTCGCCGTGCTCACCGCACAAACGGTGACGGCAGTACGTGATGTGCTGGCAATGAGCAAGGATATGCCTGTCTTGCCGGTATTGAAAACGGTCGGTTCGCCGGAACAGTGGATCAAGAGACGTCCGGATGTTTTGGCAGCCGAACAAAAATTCGCTGCTGCAAATGCACGGGTCGGCGAAAAAATGGCCGATTATTTTCCGAAGCTGAATTTGTTCGGCAGTTTCGGCTGGACCGCGCAGGGTTTCGGTGATCTTGGCAACAGCAGTGGCGAACGCTGGAGTTACGGACCAAGCATCACCTGGAGTTTCCTGAACTTCGGTCGTGTCCGTCAAAACGTCAAAGCCGCCGAAGCGCGTGCCGATGCCTCCGCAGCGGCGTATCAGGAAAGCGTATTGCTGGCTTTGGAAGATACCGAAAACGCACTGGCGCAATACCGCGCCAGCAATCAGTCGCAACAGCGTTTGCAGGAAGCCGAAAACCAGTCACGCAAGGCAAGGGATCTTGCCAGGTTGCGTTACGACGAAGGCGCTGCCGATTTCCTGAGCCTACTCGACGCCGAACGCACTTTGCTCAGTGCCGAAGATGCCAATGTCCAGGCGAAAACCGCACAGGCGACATCGCTCGCCCGGGTCTACAAGGCATTGGCAGGCGATTTTGCCGGAGCGGCAGAAACCAAAGAATGAATATCTAGAGGCTGCATTAGTGCCGAACTTATCAAGCAAGAAAATAACGCTGTTGTTACTGCTCGGCGTTATTTTGCTGAGTGCGTGTTCCAAATCCGAACCCCAGAAAAAGGCTGAGCAAGCGGCAGAACAAACCGCCAGTGCCAGCATGGCCGTCAGTTTGGTGAAAGCCCAGTCGCGAAACATCGAACGAAGCATTATTGCTTCCGGTCCGGTCTCGCCTTGGGAAGAAATGCAGCTGGGTGTCGAACTAAGCGGCGTCCGCGTGACGTCGCTGAAAGTCGATGTCGGCCAGCAGGTAACGCGTGGACAATTATTGCTGGAAGTGGATCATCGCAGCCTCGACAGTGATCTGCGCCAGGCCGATGCTTCGTTGAATGAAGCAAAAGCCGGCGTGCAACTGGCGAATATCAATTTCAACCGCGGCCAGCAATTGGCAAAAAGCCAGTTGATCAGCGCCAGCGCGCTGGATGAATTGCGGGCCGGCGTCGTACAGGCGCAGGCACGCCTGGCCACCACGCAGGCAATTCGCGACGGCGTGCAACTCAAGCGCGATTTTGCTGCGCTGCGTGCGCCCGCCGACGGCATCATTTCCAAACGACTCGTGCAACCGGGCCAGGTCGTGATGGCCGGCGCCGAGCTATTGCGCCTGATTCGCGATGGCCGTCTTGAATGGCGTGCGGAATTGAATGAAATCGATCTTGCCCGTGTGCAGCCGGGCACCGTTGTCCGTTTGCAAACCGGCGATGGAAAAATCATCGAAGGTATCGTACGTGCGGTCTCGCCGGGCCTTGATGCCGGCACGCGCACTGGCACCTTGTATGCCGATTTGCCGAACCCGGGCAATTTGAAATCCGGAACATTTCTCGAAGGCAGAATTATGGTCGGCGCAAGCCAGGCCTTGATGCTGCCGTCGGCATCGGTCATCCAGCGCGATGGCCACAGTTATGTGTTCAAGGTGGATGCCAACAACACCGCGAAACTCGTTCGCGTTACCAGCGGCACGTCGGATAATGGCTATATCGAAATTATTGACGGATTGAAAGCCGGCGAAGCCGTGGTAGAGACTGGTGCGGGGCTGTTGAGCGATGGTGATCGTGTGCGCGTGGTAAGCGATACCGTTAATGCAAAAAGCCCATTGCCATGATGAATGTTTCCGCCTGGGCAATTAAACGGCCATTGCCGGCATTGATGATTTTTTTCGTGCTCTGCGTTGCCGGCATTTATAGTTTTATCAAATTGCCGATTTCGCGTTTCCCGGATGTCAGTTTTCCGATGGTCACCGTAACGGTTGCCTTGCCAGGCGCGCCGCCGAGCCAGCTGGAAACCGAAGTGACGCGGAAAATCGAAGATTCGGTCGCGACGATTACCGGCGTGAAGCGGGTGTTTTCGAACGTCAACGAAGGAATCAGCACCACCAGCATTGAATTTTTCCTACAGACCGAAATCTCCACTGCGCTGGATGATGTGCGTGATGCGGTCACGCGCGTGCGTGCCGATTTGCCGCAGGATATCCAGGAACCGATTATCGGCAAGTTGAATATCGGCGGTTCCTTGATGACCTATACGGTGTCGTCGAATCGCAGGCAGGCCGACGAGTTGAGCTGGTTTGTCGATCGCGAAGTCAGCAAGGCGATGTATGGCGTCAAAGGCGTCGCGCTGGTCTCGCGTTCCGGTGGTATCGATCGGCAAATTCGCGTCGATCTGGACCCGCAGGCATTGCAGGCTTACGGCATTACCGCCGGACAGGTGTCGCAACAACTGGCGCGTTCGCAAGCCGAGCGACCCGGTGGCAAGGCGGAACTGGAAGGCAGTATGCAAACCGTGCGTACGGTTGGCACGATCGAAGACGTCAATGCACTGAAAGATTTTTCGATCGCCTTGCAAGACGGACGCTCGGTGCGTTTGTCGGCCTTGGCCAGCATCAAGGACGGCGCCGCCGATCCTTCGCAAATGGCCTTGCTCGATGGCAAGCCGGTAGTCGCATTTGCGTTGTCACGCACGGTCGGGTCGAGCGAAATCGAAGTCGCCAAGAATGTCGAAGCGACTTTAAAGAACTTGAAGGCCGCCAATCCCGATATCGATTTTCGACTGGTGACCAATACGGTCGAAGAAGCGCAGCGCTCTTACGATTCTTCGATGATCATGTTGATTGAAGGCGCATTACTCGCGGTGTTCGTGGTCTGGTTGTTCCTGCGCGATTGGCGCGCGACCTGGATTTCCTCGGTGGCATTGCCGCTGTCGATCATTCCGACCTTTGCGGTGATGTATTTATTCAATTTCAGCTTGAACCTGATTACCTTGCTGGCCTTGTCGGTGGTGGTCGGCATTCTGGTCGACGATGCGATCGTCGAAGTGGAAAACATCGTCCGGCATCTGCGCATGGGCAAACCGCCGTTGCAGGCGGCCCGCGATGCGGCCGACGAAATCGGTATCGCGGTAATCGCGACTTCGTTGACGCTGGCGGCAGTATTCGTACCGGTCGCGTTCATGCCCGGCATCGCCGGAAAGTTTTTCCGCGAATTCGGCTGGACCGCCGCGACGGCCGTGATGTTTTCCTTGCTGGTCGCGCGTTTATTGACACCGATGATGGCGGCATACCAATTGAAAGCGGTGCCGCATGTCGAACTCGAGACGCGTTTGATGAAATGGTATCTGGGTTGGGTAGATGCAGCGCTGCGGCATCGCGCCCGCACACTCTGGGCCGCGTTTTTATTGTTCCTCGCTTCGCTCGGCATCGTGTTTTTTATTCCGGCCACTTTTATTCCATTCACCGATTTGGGACGCAGCAATCTGGGCATCGAATTGGCGCCCGGCACCAAACTCGCCGACTCGGTCGCGGTGACCGAACAGGCACGCGCGAAACTGGAAACCATCCCGGAACTGAAACAGGTCTATACCACGGTCGGTAGCGTGCTCGATCTGGGTGATCCGAGCAAAACCGGTTTTGCCGAAGCGCGCAAGGCGACCCTGGTGCTCGATTGGGGAACGCCCGACAGCCGTGAACGCAGCCAGAAAGATCTGGAACGGGCTGCACGCGAATTGCTGTCGGATTTGCCGGGTGCACGTATCAGCTACATCAGCTCCGAACCCGGCGAGCTGATGCAATTGGTGTTGTCGGGCGACAACCCGAAACTGTTGATCGAAGCCGCACAAAAACTGAAAAGCGAATTGCATACGCTGAAAGGCCTGGGCGCGATTTCATCGTCGGCATCGTTAATGCGACCGGAATTGGTGATCGTGCCGAATGC
>JBOHYG010000183.1:0-3206 GCA_050737875.1 Arenimonas sp.
GCGTTGCAGTGCCCTATTACACAGCAGGTTATTGGACAAGCAAAAACTCATGTGGCGACGGCAGTGGCGTTTCTGGAGTTGTCAATACTTCGGGTGAAGCATTGAATGTCCGCAGTGGCCCAGGTACCAGCTATTCAATCGTCGGCCATGTTTCGGACGGGGCAACTGTCACGATCATTTGTCAGATGCCCGGCACTACGGTTACCGGCACTTATGGGACCTCCAAAATTTGGGACAAAATTGGTTCCGGCCGTTTTGTTTCTGATGCGTATGTACGCACAGGCTCTGATGGTTATGTTGCGCCGCGTTGTACCTAATGCGGAAAAAAAACCATGTCGTTAGCTAGTACAGATCACAATTCTGGCTCGGGAGCATTGGCTCCCGGTCGGATATCGTTATGCCCAAACGTGACCAAGCATTTGATTGGTTGTTTGTTAGTTATCGCCGGGATCGGCTGGTTTATGTCTTTGAAGTCGTTCGACTCGCCGACAACATCCACACAAAATACAAAAGACGAAGGCGAACAAAATAGCTTTGCTTCGAATCCACACGCTGCAATGTCGAGTGTGCCAATCGACCTAGTCCAAAAATTGACGTCCGGTGCGATTTCATTCGATGATCTCGCCAGGCGTGCAGCAAATGACCGCGATTATCGCTATCAATTGCGGGCAGCATATCTGAATACTCAGGACCCGACGATGCGAGCCACTTTACTGGAACTCTTGACTCGCTCACCTGCATCGGAACTGCTGATATTCACCGATGGGTTGATTGCCGACAAAGACCCGGCACGAAGACTCGATGGTTACAAATTAGTCACAGCGTTGCCATTGGATGATGATCGCGTGCGTCAACAGGTTTTGAACGGGCTTCGAAATGAAAAAGACAATGCTGCGCTCGGCACCCTGTTGGATGGACTTCAACCTGGCTTGATCGCGGCAGAAGATGCCGATCAAATCGCAGACCAGCTGCTTGAGTTCAGCGTGAATGCCGATCCGCACTTGCGTGCCGATGTATTACCAAAGCTTTCGCAGTGGTTTGATAACGAAGACTTGGAAGAACCCTATTTCAACGCTTTAAAAGCAGGTCATGCCGACGTACGCGCAGCAGCGGTCGCCGGTATTGTCCAATCAAGAGTGCGCTCACCACGTTTACGCGAGGCATTATTCGAACTTGCATCAAATAGTGAAGAGAGCGGCGAAACCCGACAAGTAGCATTGCAAGCCTTGTTAAACTTTCGGCTATCCCATTCTGAAATTGATCTGTTTCGCCTGTTGCAATCGGAAGTACCTATACATCCTGGTGACAATTAGGCCACAGCACACACGAACATACGCGTTAAGCGATGGGTTCGCCTAACGCGCAATTCAAGTACTAGTTACTTCGTTTTCTGAAGCTTGGTTTGGATCATGCCATACACGCTATAGCCGACAAGGTCGGGCATTGCATAGTCGGGATAGGCTTCAACGAGTTCAGCTTGGATAGCCTTGTAGTGCCCTTGCTGCTTGTTCGGATCGGAAAGTTCTTCCGTATTAGTGCCCAGCGAATGGATATAGCGACCAACGATGCCATCCACTGTTTCAAGGTAAGCGATTTGCTGTTTGACAGCTTGTTTTACCGGAACAAATTCTCCACGACCACCATAGACCCGAGCACCCTTCTTGGTCGATAGCTTCTTAAGCTGCTCAAGATCGGCCTTCCAGCCAGCAAGTGTAAAGTGAGTTTTTCCTTCAACGATGCCGCCTTCGAGCCATGCATGGTTCTTGGTGTGGACCAGGTCGCCAACTGCAAGATCACCGCTTCGGTCGAAGCGCACGACAGTTTGGTTACTCGCAATGCCCGGTTGCTTCAGTTCAAATAGCGTTATCGTTTCGCCTGACTTGAGTGTTAGTTTCATCTGTCCGTTGAAGGTTGTTTTCACAGGTTCGATTTTTGGGTAGCTTTGCTCGGTAAAGGCTTTGGCGATATTGACCCAGTAGTAGCGCTTGTAAGCGTCAACGCCCGGAATTGCGGCGGCTGTCTTGGCAGAAGCAATACTTTCGGCCCCTTCCCTGTGGAACACGCTGAGAGCATTGAACTTATCTGGGCTTGGATGAGTAACTATCACCCTCGTTATTGGTGACTTCGATTGCTGCTTGATCGAAGCTAACAGCGCCTCTGCATGGGCAGGCGTAAACTGGGTATCGACCACGGTGATCTCGCGGCCGTCGTCATACCAAACAGAATGGGTATTAAAGCCAGCGGCGTCAGATGTATAGACATGTAATTGGCCGGCTGAAGCGGGACCGGCTACCAGAAATGAAATGCCAATTATGGCGGACGACAGATATTTGTTGAGGTTCATTTGAAAACTCCGTTGGGATTGATGTTGGTACTTACGCAGGACCGTGACTTTACGGAGGGTGTGGTTGAGAATCTCGCTTAACTATGACAATCCCTACGGCAAAAGCGACAAACAACAAACCCGTCGTCGATCCTGATACGGCACCGAGACCTGTGTTCGTCTTCCAAGAGCTTTACAGCACATGCGAGGGTCCTTGGCACATACATCGCCGGGCACAACTGATTCACGCAGGTGAAGGTGTATTGGTGGTTGAAACTGACACTGGCCGATGGGTAGTTCCGCCACAGCGCGGTGTCTGGATTCTTCCGGGAGTCACACATCGTGTGTCTTCGAACAAGGGCTATTTACTGCGCACGCTCTATGCTGAACCGGACGCAGTGCCTTTGCCCGAATCTTGCTGCGTGGTGAGCATTGATCCGCTCGCTGCCGAATTAATGAAGGCTGCCGCAGAGTTTGCTTTGGATTATCCTGAGGTTGGAACAGAAGCGCGGCTGATCGCCGTCATTCTCGACCGGCTCGCGCTACTGGAAGTAGCACCGCTATATCTGCCATTGCCCACCAACCCTCGCCTACGCCGTATTGCGGATGTGTTGATCGCTGATCCGGCCGACTCGCGTACCTTGGAGCAACTTGCAATCTTGGCTGCCGCGTCCGCGAGAACCGTCGCTAGAGGATTTCTCGCCGAGACTGGGCAGAACTTTGCCCAATGGCGTCAACAGTTGCGCTTGCTTGCTGCACTGGAACGCTTAGGGACTGGTCAGAGCGTTATGTCCGTCGCGCTTGATGTCGGTTACACGGATGTATCTTCGTTTATCGCTGTGTTCAAGGCAGCGCTTGGCCAGACACCAGCGAGATATTTTCG
>JBOHYG010000184.1:0-5401 GCA_050737875.1 Arenimonas sp.
TTTGGAATCGCGTATTGTTCGCCTACTGTTTTTGCTTGGGTCACGGTGCATTGTGACCCGATGCGGTAGATCTACTGGTCCGCTACATCGCTTCAGATCACTCCATGCAAGCTCAGTAACGGCGTAATTCATTTTTTTTACGCTGATTTCATTCACTAAGTTTCAAGGAGTTTCAAATGTCGGATCGTCAAGTAGGTACAGTTAAGTGGTTCAACGATGCTAAAGGTTTTGGTTTCATCACCCCGGAAAGCGGCGACGATTTATTCGTCCATTTCCGTGCAATTCAAGGTAATGGTTTCAAATCCTTGAAAGAAGGCCAAAAGGTTACTTTCGTTGTCACCAAGGGCCCTAAAGGCCTGCAAGCTGACCAAGTCGAAGCTAGCTAATAGCTTTTGCTACTAGATAAAAGAAAAGCCGGAGCAATCCGGCTTTTTTTTGTCTGCAATTTGGCAGTCAGGCAAACAAGTGTTCGGCATGGTGTCGCAGGTGGTCCTCGATAAAGCTTTGGACAAACCAGTAGTAATGATCGTAGTGGGCATGCTGGCGAAGCAATAATGCTTGCCCGTTTTGCTCGCATGCGGTTGCGAACAATTCGGGCCTTAATTGCGTCGACAGGTATTTATCGTCCAGGCCCTGGTCTATCAAGATCCTGCCATTGAACTGACTTTGTTTCACCAGCTCACATGCATCGTATTGCGACCATTCTTCACGATGATGCAAATACTTCGAAAAAGCCTTCTGCCCCCAGGGTACTTGCGAAGGCGCAACGATCGGCGCGAAGGCGGAAACCGAGCGGTATTTTTCAGGATGGCGCAGAGCCAAAGTCAAAGCACCGTGACCTCCCATTGAATGACCGCTGATTCCCATTCTGGTGATGTCGGCTGCAACGATTTCCGATAGCAACGCAGGCAGTTCGTTAACGACGTAATCATGCATATTGAAATGCTGCCGATATTTTTCCTGTGTGGCATTCAAATAAAATCCGGCTCCCTCGCCAAATTCCCAATCACCGGTTGCGTCGTCGATGCCGGTGTTTCGCGGACTGGTGTCGGGCGCTACCAGCATGATTCCAAGTTCGGCAGCGACACGTTGTGCACCGGCCTTGATCATGAAAGTTTCTTCGTTGCAAGTCAGCCCCGCAAGAAAAAACAGCACGGGCACTTTCCCATGAGTTGCTTGCGGCGGGGTGAAAACCGAAAATCGCATCGGGCCATGATTCGAGATGGAGTCGTGTTGGTACACGCCATGAGTGCCGCCAAAACAATATTGTTCGGAAATGGTTTCCATCAGTACAGCACCACGCCACGAATCGATTCACCGTGATGCATCAAATCAAAACCTTCGTTGATTTTCTCCAGCGGCATCGTATGGGTAATCAGGTCATCAATATTGATTTTGCCTTCCATATACCAATCGACAATATTGGGAACGTCGGTACGACCACGTGCACCGCCAAAAGCGGAGCCACGCCAATTGCGGCCAGTGACCAACTGGAACGGCCGCGTTGATATTTCCTGGCCGGCTGCCGCAACACCGATGATGATGCTGGTACCCCAACCCTTGTGGCAGCACTCCAGTGCTTGTCGCATCACTTGCGTATTGCCAATACATTCGAACGAGTAATCCGCGCCACCTTTGGTCAGCGAGACCAGATACGCCACCAGATCACCTTCGACTTCTTTCGGATTGACGAAATCGGTCATCCCGAATTTTGTCGCAATGTCTTTTCGCGCCGGATTGATATCGACACCGATGATTTGTCGCGCACCGGCCATGCGTGCGCCCTGGATCACATTCAAGCCGATACCGCCCAGCCCAAATACGACGACACGGGCACCGGGTTCAACTTTTGCGGTGTAAATAACGGCACCAATGCCGGTGGTGACACCGCAGCCGATGTAACAGACTTTATCGAACGGCGCATCTTCGCGAATCTTTGCAAGCGCAATTTCCGGCACAACCGTGTATTGCGCGAATGTGGAAGTTCCCATGTAATGGTGAATTTTTTTTCCGCCAATCGAAAAGCGGCTGCTGCCATCGGGCATCAACCCCTGGCCCTGGGTGCTGCGAATGGCCTGGCATAAATTGGTTTTTGGATTCAGGCAATACTCGCACTGACGACATTCAGGTGTGTACAACGGAATGACGTGATCGCCTTTTTTCAATGTGCTAACGCCCGGCCCGATATCGACGACAATGCCTGCGCCTTCATGTCCGAGAATCGCAGGGAACAAACCTTCTGGATCAGCGCCAGACAGCGTGTAGTAATCGGTATGGCATATGCCGGTAGCCTTCAGTTCGACCAGGACCTCGCCGAATTTCGGGCCTTCCAAGTCCACCATTTCGATCACCAGTGGTTTTCCAGCTTCGTAGGCGACGGCTGCTTTTACTTTCATGTCGGCTCCCGGTTTTGAGAAAGCTAAACTTAACCCAATTGGATGGGATTAGGTGCGAAAAAAAACGCCGCATTTAGCGGCGTTTTTTTGTTACTCGAGAAGCAATGGAATCATTTTGTCTCGACGGTCAGGCCACGACGTTCCAGCAATGGCTGGATGTCTGGATCGCCACCCGAGAAATCACGATACAGTTGCAATGCATCTTTGCTGCCGCCACGTGAAAGCAGGGTAGCGCGGAAGCGATCGCCGTTTTCGCGGGTCAGGCCGCCGTGTTCCTTGATCCACTTGACGGTGCCGGCATCGAGTACTTCCGACCAGATATATGCGTAGTAACCAGCAGCGTAACCACCCATGATGTGGCTGAAGTAAGGCGTACGGTACCGTGGTGGAACCGCTGCGTAATCGAGACCTACATCCTTGAGTGCCTGTGCTTCATAGGCCATCACGCCATCGGCATTTGGAAGTGTATCGACAGTCACCTGGTGCCAGCGTTGGTCGAGCAGGGCGGAGCCCAGATAAGCGGTGGTCGTGAAGCCCTGGTTGAATTTCGAGCTTGCAGCGACTTTGTCCAACAATGCTTGCGGCATTGCTTCGCCGGTTTCCCAGTGTTTGGCGTAGCTGGCCAAAACCTCAGGCCAATCAGCCCACATTTCATTGACTTGCGACGGGAATTCGACGAAGTCGCGCGGCACATTCGTGCCACTGAAATAAGGATACTTCACGTTGGAGAACATGCCGTGCAATACATGGCCGAATTCATGGAAGGTCGTGTTGACGTCATCCCAGGTCAGCAGTGAAGGCTTGCCTGCGGTTGGTTTGGTCACGTTCAAATGCAGCGCCACGACAGGCTTGGTACCCATCAAATCGGATTGGTCGACATAGGAACTCATCCATGCGCCGCCACGTTTCGAACTGCGGGCATACGGATCGACCAGCATCAATGCAAGGGTTGAACCATCGGCATTGAAGGCTTCATAGACGATAACGTCGGGATGATAGGTAGGAAGATCGGTGCGACGCTTGAAGGTCAGGCCATACAGTTTATTGGCAGCAAAGAAAACGCCTTTTTGCAGCACGCTGTCGAATTCGAGGTAAGGCTTGAGTTGTGCTTCATCGAAATCGTATTGGGCTTTACGAACTTTCTCGGTGTAGTAGGACCAATCCCATGGTTCGAGGCTGAAACTCTTATAGCCTTTGGCTTTTTGTTCCGAATCGATCATCGCTTGCAGCACTGCGCCTTCCTTGCGGGCATTGGCGACGGCAGGCGGAGCCAGTTTCGCCAACATGCTGTTGACGGCTTCAGGTGTTTTTGCGGTTTCTTCGGCCAGACCGAAAGCGGCGTAGTTCGGGTAACCCATGATGTTGGCGCGTTCAGCACGCAGTTTCGCCACTTTGGCAACGATTTCGCGGTTGTCCCACTGGTTGCCACGGCTGCCACGTGCAATCGAGGCTTTATGGATGCGTTCACGCAGTGCGCGGTTATCGATTTGCGGCAGCAACGGCTGGATTGTGGTGTTCAACAAGGCAATGCGATATTTGCCTTCCATGCCTTTTGATTTTGCACTTTCAGCCAGAATGGCGATTTGCTCGTCGGACAGACCGGCAAGTTCAGCCTTGTCTGTGACAATCACGGCGGAATCGTTGACTTCGGCCAATGTGTTTTGACCGAATTTGGTCTGCAGCGAGGCCATTTCGGCATTGATCGCCTTGATGCGGGTTTTCTGCGCTTCGGTCAGGTTTGCACCCGAGCGAACAAAGTCGGTGTGGTAGCGTTCAATCAAACGCACGCCTTGTTCATCCAGACCCAGATCGTTGCGCTTTGCGTACAGTGCTTTGATGCGTTCGAACAACTTGGCATTCAAGTAAACGCTGTCGAAATGTGCGGCGAACTTGGGCGAATATTCGGCGTCCAGTGCGTCCAAGGTGTCATTGGTGTTGGCGCTGGTCAGGTTTCCGAATACGCGCACGGCGCGGCCGAGCATTTGGCCGGATTTTTCCATGGCTAAAATGGTGTTTTCGAATGTCGGCGCTTTCTTGTTGTTGGCAATCGCTTCGATTTCGCGGGAGTTTTCAGCCATGCCGCGATCAAAGGCCGGGGCAAAATGGCTGTCCTTGATCTTGTTGAACTCGGGGAAATGCAGTTCGAGCTTGCTTTCGACAAAAAATGGATTGCTGTCGGCAGCGGGTGTTGCGGCGGATTTGGTCATGGCGGCTTTTTCTGCGGACTGGGCGGGCGTGCTGACACTGCTGCCGAGGGCAAGAGCGCCTGCGATCGCAAGGCTTAACGGTAACTTCATATAGGGACTCCCGGGGTGAACCCGAAGACTAACCGGTTTGGGCCAGGGTCTGCCTGTGACGAAAGGCATGGGTCGGGAGGTTTCTCAGGGTTTGCCGAGTTATCACGAAACATGAACTATCCGGTTTAAGTACTGGACTATAATTACTAAATCCCATACAGGAGTTCGGCATGAGCAAGGCTTACGATTTTTCGGCAAAGACCATTGATGGCGAAGACCAGTCCCTGAAGGCCTACGAAGGCAAGGCCATGCTGGTTGTAAACGTGGCCTCCAAATGCGGTTTTACCCCGCAATACACCGGGTTGGAAAAGCTCTACAAGAAATACGAAGACAAGGGTCTGGTCGTGCTCGGTTTTCCCTGTGACCAATTCGGCCATCAGGAGCCGGGTGACGAAGAGGAAATCAAGAATTTCTGTTCTTTGACCTATGACGTGACGTTTCCGATGTACGCCAAGGTGGATGTCAACGGCAACAATGCTCACCCGTTCTGGAAGTTTCTGAAAAAAGAGAAGGGCGGCTTGCTGGGTATCGATGCGATCAAATGGAATTTCACCAAATTCCTGATCGATAAAAACGGTGAAGTCATCAAGCGTTACGCGCCAACCGATACGCCGGAAAAAATCGAAAAAGATATCGCAAAGTTGCTGTAATTTTTTGCGGTAGGACCGACGGAAGCCGGGACGTTTGAATAACTACAAAAAACGCCCC
>JBOHYG010000185.1:0-21181 GCA_050737875.1 Arenimonas sp.
TTGGCTGGGTAACGACGAGCGATGTTATCCCATGGATCTTCGCCCAATTGTTTCAGGCCAAGGCTGACGCGGTTACGTTCGCGGTCATACTTGAGAACGCGGACTTGCAGTTCTTCGCCAACGTTGACAACTTCAGACGGATGACGGACGCGTTTCCACGCCATGTCGGTGATGTGCAACAGACCATCAATACCGCCCAGATCAACGAATGCGCCGTAATCAGTGAGGTTCTTGACCACACCGGTAACGATCGAACCTTCCTGCAGGCGCTCAAGCATTTGTTCACGCTCGACGCTGTTTTCACTTTCAACAACCGCACGGCGGGAAACCACCACGTTGTTGCGTTTACGATCAAGTTTGATGATCTTGAATTCGAGTTCTTTGCCTTCCAGATAACCCGGATCGCGGACAGGACGAACATCAACCAGAGAACCTGGCAAGAATGCGCGTACGTCGCGAATGTCGACAGTGAAGCCGCCTTTGACCTTGCCGCTGATGCGACCGGTGACGATTTCGCCTGCGTCCATCGAAGTTTCCAGCTCGTCCCACACCAAAGCGCGCTTGGCTTTTTCGCGGGAGAGAACGGTTTCGCCGAAGCCGTTTTCAAGATATTCCAAAGCTACTTTGACGGTGTCACCGACTTTTACGTCGATTTCGCCAGCTTCGGTACGGAACTGTTCGATATCAATGACGCCTTCCGACTTCAGGCCTGCATTCACGACGATAACGTCGGAACGGATTTCTACGATGACGCCGCTGACAATGGCGCCTGGCTTGAGTTTGGAGAGCGCGTGTTGGCTTTGCTCAAACAGTTCTGCAAATGATTCAGTCATGGTTATTTACTCAGTTGAACACACGGGTTAACGGCAAAAAATGGAATGCCGGACCCACCTGTTGTGCGTGATGATTTCACGCGTGGATAAACCCACACCGGATGGCATGGGGGTTGTTCTGCTGTGGAATTCGCTCGTTAAAGCAGCTAAAGAGATGAATCAACGGGGTCGCAATGAAACCGGCAACACCGCTAATACACGTTCAATGACTTCGGTGATCGGCATACCGGTGGTGTCCAGGATGACCGCGTCTTCGGCGGGCTTCAGGGGCGCCACGGCACGTCCGGCATCGCGCTCATCGCGAGCGGCAATCTCGTGCAGCAGACTGTCAAGATTAACCGAAACCCCTTTGTCTTTCAACTGCTTATAGCGTCTTTTCGCCCTTTCCTCGGCGCTCGCAGTCAAAAAAACCTTGTACTGGGCATCCGGAAAAATCACGGTACCCATATCGCGCCCGTCCGCCACCAGACCGGGGCTCCGACGAAAACGTTTTTGCAGGCCCAACAAGGCTGTCCGGACCGGAGGATGCGCTGCAATGGCCGATGCGGCAGCCGCTGCCGTTTCGGTGCGCAGTAATCGGGTCGCGTCTTTGCCGTTCACGAAGACATGCAGCTCGCCTTCGTCGGTACTCTTGAACAGGATTTCGGTGCGTTCTGCACAATGGGCGACCGCTTCAGGGTCGCTTAAATCGATACTTTCCCAGGCTGCCGCCAGGCCAACGGCGCGGTAAATGGCACCAGAATCCAAATAATGCCATTCAAGCCGGTTAGCGACTGCCTGACTGATAGTGCCTTTGCCAGAACCCGAGGGGCCGTCGATGGTCAGGACTGGAATGGGCTTGGTCATGATGAGAGTTTACTGAAGATTGAGCCCGAAACCCACTGATTTTGATAAGCCTACAAAATTTGGAAATGAAGTCGCGACATTGTCACAGTCATTGATCTGGACCGCTGTTGTCGCCATTTGGCCAGCGACAGCCAGGCTCATTGCAATGCGATGATCGCCGTGACTGTCGGCCTCGCCTCCGTGCAATTTTCCTCCCTGAATAATGGCGCCGTCGGGCGTTTCGGTGATCTCGGCACCCAATTTGCGCAAAGCCTCGCTCATGACAGCGATACGGTCCGACTCTTTTACCCGTAGCTCGGCAGCCCCGGTGACCCGGGTTTCGCCTTTTGCCAGTGATGCCGCCACAAAAAGCGCCGGGAATTCGTCAATCATGTCCGGAACAAGAGCTTCAGGCACAGCGATCCCGGACAGAACCGCATACTTCACTCGCAAGTCAGCGACCGGTTCGCCCGCTTGTTCACGGAGATTTTCTTCCTCGATATCTGCCCCCATCAATCGCAGGGCAGCCAAAAGGCCAGTACGACGCGGATTCATTCCGACCGATTTAATCAGCAAATTCGAACCGGGGATCAGAGTCGCGGCAACAATAAAAAATGCGGCAGATGAGAAATCGGCCGGAACCTGAATATCGGTTGCAATCAAACGATGACCGCCAGACAAGCGTGCATAACCTGGGCGGAATTCAATCGGCCAGCCGAAAGCCGAGAGCATTTTTTCAGTGTAGTCGCGGGTCGGATGCGGTTCGTAAACGGTAGTTTCGCCTTCAGCGTACAAGCCTGCTAAAAGTATCGCAGACTTAATCTGCGCACTCGCTATTTCTGTTTTATATTCAATAAATTGCAATTCATTATTAAAGTTAATTATCAATGGTGGAAACCCACCTTGCTCGGCTTGAATGCCTGCCCCCATCAACGATAAAGGATCAATTACGCGTCGCATCGGGCGCTTCGAAAGCGATGTGTCGCCAATCAATTTGGATCGGAATTTTTGCCCGGCGAGCAAGCCCGCCAACAAGCGCATCGCCGTGCCGGCGTTTCCACAATCCAGATCTTCCTGGCTGGCCTTCAACCCATGCAGACCGACGCCATGAATGATCCGCTCGCTCGGCGATGGAGTTTCAATCCTGACGCCCAGTTGCTGGAAAATGCGAGCAGTGGCAAGTGTGTCCTCGCCTTCCAGAAAGCCGGTGACTCTTGTGACTCCCTCGGCAATGGCACCCAGCATGATCGCGCGGTGCGAAACCGATTTGTCGCCAGGTACGGTAATTTCACCTGTCAGCGCCTTGCCCTGACTTGCCAGCCAAACAAGACTCACGCCAGCACCTCATCCAGAATTTTGAGCAGCTGACGATTTTCATCGCGATTTCCGACCGTGATCCGCAAGCAACTTGGCAAGCCATAACCTCTCATTGGCCTGAGCACCACGGCCCGGGCAACACATTTCGCTTCGATATCGGCCGAGTCCTTCTGGAAATCGACCAAAATGAAGTTAGTCTGGCTCGGCCCGCATTTCAGTCCCCGGTTTTGAAATTGTTCGATTAACCAGGTTCGTTCGGCAGCATTTTTCTCGATCACCCACTGCAAATGGGCTTGGTCGGTCAAAGCAGCTTCACTAGCAGCCAAGCCCAGCAAATTCACGTTGAAAGACTCACGGACCCGCTCCATCACGGCAACACACTCAGGATGGGCAACGATATAGCCGACCCTCAACCCCGCCAATCCATAGGCTTTCGAGAACGTACGCGCGACGATCAAGTTCTCGTATTGATTGATAAATGCCAGCGCCGATTGCAGCTCTGGTACTGTGACAAATTCCAAGTAGGCTTCGTCCACTACTACCAAAACATTGTTTGGGACTTTCGTCATAAAGTCGGCGAAAGACTGACTCGAAAACCAGGTGCCGGTCGGATTGTTCGGATTTGCCAGATAAATAAGCCGCGTTTTTTCGTTGATGGCGGCCGATAAGGCAACCAGATCATGACCACGCGACTGCTCCACATCGCTGCCAAGTGCATTCGTAACAACCAACTCGGCGCCTGCGCACTGGGCTGCCAGTGCATAAACCGCAAAGCCATATTGCGAAGCCAGCACCTGGGTCTCCGGTCCGGAAAATACCTGCGCAATCATCATCAGCAACTCATGTGAACCATTGCCCAGCAAGATTTGCTCAGGCTTGATCGAATGCTTGGATGCAATCGCCTTCTTAAGATCTGCACCCAGCGGGTCTGGATAACGGTGCAATGCATGTAGGTTATCCAGAATCACTTCGCGGGCACGCGGGCTCGGACCGTAGGTATTTTCATTCGAGCCAAGTTCTACGAAAAACTGGCTCGCAAATCTTTTCCGCATGGCCACGATGTCGTGGCCTGGATCGTAGGCACGCAGGCGCTGAATGCCGGCCTGTGCCAGGCTCTGGAAATCCGGTACTGCCATTAGACCAACGCTACCGGATAGGAACCGAGCACCTTTACCATCGCGGCATATTTACCCAGCTCGGACAAAGCTCGGCCGACCTTGTCATCGTCCACATGGCCATTAACATCGATAAAAAACGCATATTGCCAACGGCCGGTATGAGCCGGACGCGATTCGATGCGATTCATGCTGACGCCATATTTCGCAAACGGGCTGAGGACGTTATAGAGCGCACCCGGCTCGTCGTTGACATAGACCAGCAAGGAAGTACGGTCGTGCCCGCAGGCTGAGAACAATTCGCGACCAAGGATCAAAAAGCGGGTTGTGTTGTCCTGGCGATCTTCAATCGGACCGGCAACCACTTTCAAACCATACACATGGCCCGCGGATTCACCGGCGATCGCGGCAGCGTCATCGGAGTTTCTGGCGCGACGGGCGGCTTCGGCATTACTGGCGACCGGAATTTTTTCCGCTTTCGGCAAATGCTGGCGTAACCAGGCTTTGCATTGCGCCAGCGACTGCGGATGCGAATAGACGCGTTCGATTTCATCAAGCTGCCCAAGGCGCGACAACAAGTGTTGATGAACACGTAATTCGACTTCGCCGCAAATTTTGATTTTCGAGGTCAAAAACATGTCTAGTGTCGATTGAATCGTACCTTGGCCGGAGTTCTCTACCGGAACCACACCGAAATCGGCATGACCCGCTTCGACTTCCTCGAACACTTCCTCAATGCTCGCCAATGGCAAGCCATGGGCGGAATGTCCGAAGTGCTTGAACATCGCCTGCTGCGAAAATGTGCCTTCCGGCCCCAGGAAGCCGACCTTCAATGGCTCTTGCTGGGCCAAACAGGCCGACATAATTTCACGAAACAATCTAACCAACACTTCATCGGCTAGTGGTCCGGAATTGCGATCCAATACTTTACGCAGAACCTGCGCTTCGCGTTCCGGGCGATAGTAATCAATCGCCGCTTTCAGCGGGCCCTTTGCCTTGCCGACTTGTTGCGCCATTTTTGCGCGATCGGCTATCAGGGCCTGAATCTGCAAATCGATGCTGTCAATCCGCTGACGCACTTCGTTCAAGGCGGGAGTTGGAACCTGCACTGATTTGTCGGCTTTATCGGCTTTGGCGACTGGCGCTTTTTTGGCCGGCTTTTTATTTGTGATTTTTTTAGTGGCCATGACCTAACCGTTTCTCTTCGCGAAATCTTGCATGAAATCGACCAAGGCTTGTACGCCGGCAACCGGAATTGCGTTGTAGATGGAAGCACGCATGCCGCCCAGCGCCCGATGGCCCTTCAAACCAAGCAAGCCGGCGACATCGGCTTCTTTCAGGAATGCCTTGTCGAGATCGGCATTGGCCAGCACGAACGGTACATTCATCCAGGATCGGGCATTTTTCTCGATCGGATTTGTATAAAAACCATTCGAGCCGTCAATTGCCGAATAAAGGATGCGCGCTTTCTCGGCATTTTGTTTTTCCATCGCCGTGGCGCCGCCCTGCTCTTTCAGCCACTGCAGTACCAAACCGATCACATACCAGGAGAAAGTAGTCGGGGTATTGAACATCGAATCGTTCTTGACCTGATTCTGCAGTTCAAAAATCGGCGGCAGGTTACGTCCATGCTTTCCGAGCAAATCTTTACGGACAATCACAATCGTGACACCGGCAGGGCCGAGGTTCTTCTGTGCGCCGGCGTAAATAACGCCGAATTTCGAAACATCGACCGGGCGCGCCAAAATGTTCGAGGAGAAATCGGCGACCAATGGCACATTACCGACGTCGGGCGTGTCGTGGAATTCAACGCCGTGGATGGTTTCATTCGGGGTGTAGTGCACGAAAGCGGCATCTTTTGTCAGTTGCCAGCTATCTCTGGACGGTATCGAACGATACGAACCTTCTTTCGCCGAAGCGGCGATATTGATATTGACCGAAGGCTTCATGTTCTCGAGTGCCTTTTCGCCCCAATGACCGGTCAATACGAAATCGACGGTTTGTTCCGGTCGCGACAGGTTCAATGGCAGCAAGGCGGAAAGCGTCGTTGCCCCACCCTGCAAAAACAGCACGGCGTAGTCGTCGCTGATTCCCATCAAGTCGCGTAAATCACGTTCGGCCTGGGCGGCGCAATCAATAAACGCCTGACCACGATGACTCAGTTCCATCAACGATGCGCGTTCGCTTTTATATTCGAGCAATTCAGATTGAACTTGACGCAAAACAGCTTCAGGCAGTGCGGCTGGGCCTGCACTAAAATTAAACGCGCGCGACATAAATACCCACCAGAAAAAGAGTTAGCAAAAAAGAGAAGGAGCACTCGAACACTATCATGCTCACAATCCCGCTAACACCCCATTTCAGCCGTTATTTCCAAACATTTTGTAGAGCCTTTGCTCGAATTCCAAAGCCGTAATCGGCTTGTCGTACCAGTAGCCCTGGCCGATTTCGCAACCCATTTCCAACAACAACTTGCGCTGACCGCTGGTTTCAATCCCTTCGGCGGTTAATACCAGCCCAAGATCTTTTGCAAAACCGATGATCGTTTTGACGATCGCGCGATGCCGATGATTGCTCTCGAGGTCGCGAATAAATCCCTGATCTATTTTCAGAGCGTCGAAAGGCGATGCGGCAAAAGATTCCAGCGATGAGTAACCGGTACCAAAATCATCAACGACAAGGCCTACGCCGATGTATTTCAATTCCAGCAAACGCTCTTCCGCCAACCCGCGACCGGCCCGGAATACATTTTCGGTAACTTCCAGCCGCAAGGTACTCGGCGGCAAGACAAACCTTTCCAGCACTGTCCGAACTTCTTCAATGATCTCGGCCGAGGTCAATTGTTTTTCATCGACATTGACGTTTACGAACAGGTCGTAATGGCGGGGAAATTTCTTGCGCCATTCGGACAGGTGAAAAGCTGCCTGGCGCATCACCCAGGTGTCCAGCTCGGCAATCATTCCGGTCTCTTCGGCAACACTTAAAAAATCCAATGGTGCCAGCAAGCCTCGGGTCGGATGCTGCCAGCGAACCAGCGCTTCAGCGCCCAATACTTCGCCCGTTTGCAAATTCATGACCGGTTGGAAATGCAATACGAACTCGCCGCGGTCGAAGGCGACGCGGAAATCGTTTTCAAGCTCGAACCGCTGCCTTGCCTGCTGATGCATGCGATCGTCAAAGATTACGTATGCGGATTTGCCGGCCACTTTGGCACGATACATCGCAGTGTCGGCGTCGCGAATCAACTGGTCCGGCGTCAGGTATTCATCGCGCCCGACCACTACACCAATGCTCGCCTTGGAAAACACCAACTGTCCGCCGACATCGAAGGGTTGCTCGAATACACGCAAGACCACCCTTGCCAGTTTGCTTGCCTGTGCTTCATCACAGGCACCCAATGGCAGCAAGGTGAATTCGTCGCCCCCGTATCGCGCAATGGTACACAGGCCACGCAACTGGCTTTCTAGCCTTCGAGAAATTTCAATCAATAAACGGTCGCCTGCATTGTGCCCGAGACTGTCATTAACCCATTTGAAGCCATCCAGATCGAGAAACAGGATGGCGTAATCGTAATTTTCGGAAGCCATCGCAGAGCGAATCCGGTCTGCCAACTGCAAGGTGAAATACATTCGGTTCGGCAGGCCGGTAAGTGCGTCATGGGTCGCGTGGAACCGAAGCTTTCTTTCCGCTTCGCGTTGCTTGGTAACGTCAAGCATGGTGCCGGTACGATGACGTACGCCATCCAGCATCACTTCGCCGATGCTGGCGTGTACAAACAGACGCTGGCCGTCTTTGCGGATCAGGCCGATATCGTATTCACGGTCCACCTCTTCACCAGCTTGCAGGCGATTGAAGCGTACCAACGCACCTTCAATATCCTCTGGAGCGATGAACTCGAGAATTTGCTTGCCGAGAACTTCTGACTCTTCATATCCCGTCATGTTGAGCAAGGTTTGATTGCAATAAATCAGCTTGGTGTCTTTCAAAATAAAAACGCCGACCTGGCTATGCTCGACCAGAGTCCGATATTTACTTTCCGAACTCGCCAGGGCTTGTTGCATACGCTGACGCTCGTCGACATCGACCAGTGAACCCGCGAAGCTGCTTGGATTCCCGTTTTCATCGCGAATCAGGCGAACACTGGCGCTCACCCATCGGCGGTCGCCATTACTGTCGATCAACTGGGTAATGTGCTCGTTGAAACCGCCCTGGGTTTTACCGAGATGCACCAGGTACTCACGCTCTTTGGGATCTGCGTACACATCGATGGTGTTCTTGACACGCCGTTTCAATTCTTCGACGCTGTCATACTTCATCATCTTCGCCATCGTTGGATTGGCGTTGATGACAGAACCGTCCAGGGCACTTTCGAAAAGCCCGCTGGGAACATTCTCGAATAGTTCACGATAGCGGCGTTCCGCTTCTTTCAAAACCGTCATGTAGCGGCGTTCATCGGTGACATCGCGCATCGTACCGGTGGAAGCGATGGCTCCCTGGTAATCCACGGCAGCGGCGCGAACTTCGAACAATCTTGGCGTACCGTCCTTTTGCTGCAAATGCACTTCATACATTTGCAAACCGCGGTAACCGCTTTCCCGCACGGCTTTTCTTTGTGCCTGTTCGGCCATGTCTTCCGAAGCTATCAACTCCAGATAATTCATGCCTACCAGCTCATCCAATGTATAACCCAGTGCATCGGCCAGCGCCTGATTGGCGAATTTCACGACACCTTGCTGAATCAGATAGACGCCATCGCGGCTATGTTCCAGCAGAACCTGATACAAGGCCTGTGACTGTTTGAGTGAATATTCGGCTTCGACTTGCTGCGTGATATCGGTAATCGAACCTTCCTGGAATATCAGCTGGTTGTCATCGTTGTAGATATTCCGGACATTTTCGTTGATCCAGATTTTGCTGCCGTCTTTGCGGTAAACCTGCAGTCGAACATTGTTGGCACGACCATGCTCCACGAGGTCTGCGTAAATTTCGTCAACGCGCTCGGGCTCCACATAAATCGCACTCATGCTGCGCGAAAAGGCACTCAGAAATTCCTGCGGACTGTCGTAGCCGAATATCCTCGCCAATGCCGGGTTCGCTTCGATGAAACCACCGGTTGGCAGGGCACGATACAAACCTTCGGATGCAGCAAGATACAGTGAACGATAAAAACCATCCGAAATATTCCTGTCGAGCGGCAGGCTCTCATCCGGTGGTGGGTGGAGAATGAACCAGATGCAGGCTTCGCCACCGCAATCGACGTATTCGCCACTCATCAAATAACGTTTGACTGTTCTATCTGCATGACGAAATTCCGCATACAGATCGACAATGCGTTTTTCGTTGCGCAACAGCGCCCAGGCCTTGGCGCGGAACTCGTGGTCATTCCACAAACCAATCTGGAAAGGAGAAAAGCCAAGCAATTGGTCCAGCGAATAGCCAAAATCCTTCACGAATGCAGGATTGGCCGCGATAAACACGCCGTCGTTGGCACTGATGACGCAAACCGGACTTAGTGATGTTTTAAAGGCATCTATGAGTTGCATACGACACCTTGATCGAATCGGGCCTGAAAAGACCGACCGTTATCAAAGCCCCCCACTTGGGGCGTAAACCAGCAGTGCCGTCAATGAAGCAGCCAAAATAGCCGCCGCGGCAATCAACCACCAGAGGGCATTGCTGTCTTCGGTGCTGCCGGGCTGGATATTTTCCATGCTTTGGTGATTCCCGCCGGTATTGGCTTCGCTCGACATTTTGGCTTTCACTGCCTGGATGGTTTGCGTATGCGCAACGGTGCCCGAAGGAACTGCAACATCGCGACCACGGGGCGGCAAGCCTGGAGCCTCCAGCATGAAACGCGATTGTTCGATGGCTATTTGGTCGCCGGGTGACAATAGTGCATCAGTCACGGCGATGCCGTTAACGTGCGTAATTGCCTGCGGTGCCAAGGAACGCAAGACGACCCTGTCGCCATGCAACTCGATTTGGGCATGCTTTTCCGCCACCGAGGCATCCTCGATCACGATGTCGGCCTTGGCGCTGGAACCCAATAACTGCGGATTCACCAAACCGTAGATCCGACCGAAATGCTGGCCACTCAAGCCCCGTAACAGCACGCGTGCAGCACTGACTTGCTGCGTTTCATTCAAGGCTAGCGGTGCACTTTCCGGAATGCTGCGGCTTATTGCCTGTGCATCGCTATCACGCAGCTGGATTCGTACTTGATCAAAACAGAGCAGATCACCGGTACGCAACATGGCAAGTTGCTTGACCGGACGACCATTCAAATGGATAGGCTGACTATCGGGCAAGACCTTGAGCCACAAGCCACGACGATCAGCAATGACGCTGGCGTGATGACCAGCCAAACCACTATTGGGCAAGCTTACCAACATGTCCGGACGTGAACCGATGGTCACCTCGCCCGTTTCAAAATTGACATCGCGATGTTCGCCGTTGGGAAAGCTGAGCTGCATAGGGTCTCCTTATGATGGCAAATTTAGCACAGTCTTGAGTTTTCGGTCCCAAAGCCTCAGCCCTTGTTAAAACGAAAAAACACCTCAAAATAGGACCCGGGTATTTCTCCCCGGCATCTGACAGGTATTCATGGCCAGCATCGATATCAAGCGTAATCACAACAAGCCGCTGAAAGAAGCGAAAAAAGCGGTGGAGCGCGTCGCCAAGCATATTGCCGACAAGTTCGATGTCGAATACGAATGGGAAGACAATACACTCAACTTCAGTCGCCCGGGCGTTGATGGTCACATCGCCGTAAGCGCCAACGATATCCATGTATCGGTCAATCTGAGCTTCATGCTGATGATGATCAAAAGTTCGGTCGACAAAGAGATACACCGCTATCTCGACGAGGAATTCGACTAGGCAGCGAACGGGTTTTTGTGTCCGGCGAACAAGCGTTCGGATATCTCGTATTCGCTATCGGCAACCATACCGAGAAATTCATCCGCACCGCCCATCTGTGCAAATGATTCAAAGCCGCGTTCCAGAAAGCCCTGTAATTCTTGAAGCCCGGCCATCCGCGCGGGCATACGGGATGCTTTCAGCAGCTTGTAGACACCGTGCTTCTGCACCGCCGCATCCAGGTTTTTACCAACCTGGATAATCAAATCGATTTGATGCCGGCGCAATCGCGGGCAGCCTACTTCCCGATATGCCTCGATGTAATGCGGCAAATCAATCTCGCCTTTTTTGTTCACCCGAATAGCTTCGGCCATGGCCAAGTCGAAAGCCTGGCTGACAACAGCGAGTTCAATCGTATCGACGGCCGCTTGCAATAAACTTTGCGGCAAAATCATCGCCATCATCGGCAATATCTTGGCGGCGTCCCGATCACGGGCAGTGAAGTCTTTGTCGGCATACAAATCAGTCAAAAAAAACTCGCCGGCAGGCCGCATTTTCGGGTTTGCCAGAATTTGGGCAAAACTCTTGCGTAGGCGATTGGATTGCCACCGTCGCAAGGGGCTCAGGATCGGCAGTGCCGAACGGGGCTCCAATGCCGGGTCATTCATGCGCTTTTGCCAGGCTAGACGCTTAGCCAAAGCTTGTCTAAGTGCTTGAGTCATAATGTTTCGTGAAGCGCTTCCTTGTTTCGCACCCGGTGCAGGCTACAATCCTACCGGTTTCCTGCCAGGCTTTCTTTGCATGCTCGTATTACAACCCGCGAAAAACTCCCCTTCCAGTCATGGACGCATTGGTTTGGCAATTGCCGGCGGAGGCCCGATAGGTGGCATGTACGAATTGGGAGCGTTGCGGGCACTCGATGCTGCCATCGAAGGCCTGGATTTGACGCGCCTGGATGTTTACGTAGGAGTGAGCTCTGGTGCATTCCTGGCTGCCGGCCTCGCCAATCGCCTGAGCACAGAAGAAATCTGCCGGATTTTCATTACCGGCGATAGCAAGGACATCCACTTTCGCCCGGAAATCTTCCTGCAGCCAGCCTTTGCAGAATATTTGAAGCGTGCCACTTCGGTTCCCGCCATTTTCTTTGATTGGTGGCGAGATGTATTGACCGATCCAACCGGTTCAAAGCTCAGCGACGTGATCGGCCGCTTCAGCAGCGCGATTCCAACCGGCGTTTTCAACAATAAGGAAATCGAAAAATTCCTGCGCGGCATTTTCACGATGCATGGACGCAGCAACGATTTCAGGGAACTGGAGCGCAAGTTGTATGTGGTCGCGGTTGATTTGGACAGCGGTGAAGCCGTACGTTTCGGCGGTCCGAAATGGGACGATGTGCCGATCTCACAGGCCATCCAGGCCAGCGCCGCATTGCCTGGTCTCTATTCACCTGTAGATATCCGTGGCCATCATTTCGTCGATGGCGCACTGCGCCGCACGATGCATGCCTCGGTCGTACTCGACCATGGCATTGATTTGATGATTGGTATCAACCCGTTCGTTCCCTTCAACGCGAGCACTGCAAAAAGCCATCCCGATGGCATGAAAAAACTTGCAGAAGGCGGACTTCCGGTCGTGCTATCGCAAACCTTCCGTACCCTGCTTCAATCGCGCATGCAAGTGGGTTTGGCAAAATATGCCCAGCAATACCCCGAAGTCGACCAGATGGTATTCGAACCAAACGACGACGACGGCGAAATGTTCTTCACCAATGTTTTCAGCTTCGACTCGCGCCAGCGCGTTTGCGAACATGCCTTTCAAAGCACCTTGCGGGACCTGCGCAGACGCAAGGCCGAGCTGGCTCCAGTGCTAGCCAAGCACGGTTTGAAATTGCGAGATGAAGTTTTGAACGCCGAATCGAGCTCGATCATGCATGGCCTGAAAAAACCGATACGGCAAACCGAAACCACGGCGCGCTTGCGACGTGCCCTGGACGATATTGAACATTCCATCTACACCGCTTAATCCAACCCATCCTGCAATATCACTGCTTGTCACTCTGCAAAAAACCTGCAATCAAGTTAGTCTCGAAAAAAACGCATTCGCTTCTGGTGTGAAAGCTCTAGACATAAAGTGAAAAATCCGCAACACATCAAGCCTTTCGGAGGGAATTCTCATGGCAAAACTCAAGAAATCAACACGCAGCAAATCCGCAGCCAGCGCTAACCAGGCTTCGGATTTCCAGGCGAAAGCGGAACAAATGTCGAAATCGATCGTCGATTCTGCACAACAAATCTGGATGGCCGGCATGGGCGCTTTCAATCGCGCGCAAGGCGAAGGCTCCAAATTGTTCGAAGCCCTCGTGAAAGAAGGCATGAACATCGAGCAACACACCCGCAAGCTGGCCGGTGGCAAAGTCGACGCAGTGCGCGACGCCGTCGAAAACCGCGTTGGTGTGGCTCGCGAACGTGCCACCGATACTTGGGATCGCCTGGAAAAAGTATTTGAAGAACGCGTACAACGCGCCTTGAACCGCTTGGGTGTTCCTAGCCGTGAAGACCTGTCTGACCTGACTTCACGTGTTAACAGCCTCACCGACGTATTGCGCAAACAAGGCGGTAAAGCAGAAGCCAAGCCATTGGTTAAAGCTGCAAAACCGGTCAAAGCGGCCAAACCTGCTGTCAAAAAAGTTGCCAAGAAAGCAGCGAAACCAGCTGCCAAACCTGCTAAAAAGCCGGCTGCCAAAACCAGCAAGAAATTGGTTGCCAAGGCCAAACCAGCTGCTCGCAAAGCCGCGTTACCGAATGCTGTAAAGCCAATCGCTCCAAGTTCGGAAGCCTGATTAAGCAGGATTCACCCGATTAAACAGTTGCGCCCGCCAGTCTAAAAACGAAGTACGTCAGATCCCTCCCCTTACGCCCTTCAGACTGGCGGGCCATCATCGAATACTCTCTCACTAGTTGAGTTTTGCCCGGAACCCATTCCGGGCTTTTTTTTGTTCAGATATTTGCCGCAGTATCGAATTGACCTATGAATTCGGTAGAAAGCGTTTCTTCATTTACAATGCGGCATCTACCTGCCTATCTGGAGCCAATGCATGCCTGCTCAGCCCATCCTAATTGCCGTCGTTGTCGGGCTAGTCAGTTTCCTGCTGTTTTATTGGTGGTTCGGGGTCATTAAGCGTAGACAGGCTGAAATTCAGACCGGCGTCAGCACCCTGGCGGCCATGAAGTGGCGTGAATGCGTTGGCTTGGTGATTCAATCGCTGGAAAAAGAAGGCTATCGGGAAGAAATCTCCAGTCGACAACCTGGCGATGGCGGCACAGAGTTCCTGTTGAAAAAAGGCCCTGCTTTAACGCTGCTGAGCTATAAACACGGCACTGCATACCACCTCGGCGAGGCAAATATCCGTGACTTCGCAAACGGCGTACAACTGATCGGTGCCAGCAGAGGTATTTTGGTGACGCTGGGCACCATCGAAGACATGGCCAAAGACACGGCTGGCAAGTACGACATTGAACTGATCGATGGCAAGGCTCTTTGGCCTCGCATCGAAGGTTATCTCTCCAGCAGCACATTGACGACTGTGCGCCAGCAAGCCAGCTCGCAAACCACGCACAAAGTACAACTGGGCGCCGTTCTCAGCTTGGTACTTGGTGTAATAGGTTTCTTCGTGATGGACAATATGAAGCCTGTCGATACCGTTGATACAACCGTCGTGGCCGCCAATCAATCGAAGCAAGTCTCAGCGACGGGGACGGCGGCAGCGGCAACAGCAGTAACGAATGACGCTGCAAGCAACTCTGTTGACCCGACGCTGGCACAGATAAACGCTACCGCTAAGGCCATGGATGAAATAGATAAATTAACCGATCAGGAGCGTGCAAAACGCAAAGCCAAAGCCGCAGCGACAATTGCCGAAATGCCAGTCGTAAACACCGCCATCTGGTACAGCGCTTCTACCCTTCAACTGCATTTAAATACTGAAAAGAATGATGACAAAGTCATGCTCGGCGAGATTTGCCGGATTCTTACCCAATACGAAGAATTGCGTTTCACCCGCGTGCAACTTGAGCCGCCGGCTGGCAGTACCGTTCCGGTACGTTTCAGGCAGTGCCAGTAACATCGAATCGCATTCAATAAAAAACCCGCTTTCGCGGGTTTTTTATTGTTTCTGAAATCCTTACCAATGCACGCCGCGCATGACAGCAGCAAAGGCAATCTGCTCGTTCGTAGGCTTATCGGCTTCACCACGACCTTTCATGCCCTTGGCCGCTTGCGAGTCCGGGAACATTTCGAAGGCCGTATTCATGATGACTTCGTAAGCTTTCGGCACCAGGGCATTCAGCGTTGCTGCAAAAATACCCATGCGCGTGGCAACGCGACTTGGACGTTCGATCACCGCTTTCACGACCATGTCGGCAGCTTCTTCCGGTGTCAGAGTCGGAATCGAGTCGTACATTTTGGTTGGTGCAATCATCGGGGTTTTCACCAACGGCATATTGATCGTTGTGAAAGCGATATTCTTGCCGCTGAATTCTGCTTGGGCGCAGCGACTGAAGGCATCCAATGCCGCTTTCGAGGCCACGTAGGCCGAAAACCTAGGCGAGCTCGCCAATACGCCAATCGAGGAGATATTGATGATGTGTCCTTTCTTGCGTTCGGTCATGCCAGGCAAGAAACCCATGATCAGGCGCAGACAACCGAAATAATTCAGTTGCATGGTGCGTTCGAAATCGTGGAAGCGATCGTAACTGGCGGCAACCGCACGACGAATCGATCGGCCGGCATTATTCACCAGGATGTCGACATGCTTGTGATCGGTCAAAACGGTTTTCACCAAGGCATCGCATGAAGCCATATCGGTCAAATCGCAGGTGTAGGCCCAGCACTTGCCGCCAAGCGCCACGATTTCATCGCGTGTTTCCATCAACTCTTTCTCACCGCGCGCCACAATGATCACTTTCGCACCTGCTTCGGCAATTTTCAGCGCCGAGGAGCGGCCGATACCTGATGAACCGCCAGTAATCAGCACGACCTTGTTCTCTACCTTGCCACGCAGGGAACGATCGACGAATAAATCCGGATCCAGATGACGTTCCCAGTAATCCCACAGGCGCCAGGCGTAGCTTTCCAGTTCCGGCACCGAAATCTTGCTGCCTTTCAGTGCGCGCTCGACTTCACGCGTATCGAAACGGGTTGGATACATGATGTTTTTGACGACTTGCTGCGGGATACCAAGGTCTTTCAGCAGCATATTGCTGAAGCGTTTCACCGGCGGCAGATTCAAGACCGCACCACGAATCGCGGCAGGTACGACGGCCAGCATGCGGGCGTCCAGTCGCATCGTCATTTCAGGTGCATGGGCGGCACGGCAGAACACATTCATGATCTCGCCGATCCGCATCGGGTTTGGATCAACCAAATGGAAACAGCCTTTATCCAGACCCTTCTTGTGCGCAATGTGATCCATGGCATCGGCGACAAAATCCACCGGCACGACATTCATGCGGCCGCCTTCGATGCCGAGGGTGGGCATCCATTGAGGCAAGGTCTGGCGAATTTTTTTGATCAGGGTGAACAGATAGTAAGGCCCATCGATCTTGTCCATTTCGCCGGTTTTTGAATGACCGACTACAAAGCCCGGGCGGTAAATGCGGTATGGGATCTTGCAGGTTTTACGGACCAGGCCTTCCGATTCATGCTTGGTACGGAAGTACGGATCGTTATCAAGATCTTCAGCTTCCTTGAACATGTCTTCACGGAAGACACCGTTGTATAAGCCAGCTGCGGCGATCGAACTGGTGTGGTGGAAACAACCGGCCTTGATTGCAGTAGCGCATTCGATGGCGTGTTTGGTGCCGTCGATATTGGCTACTTGTTGCGAAGGACCATCGGCGCTCAAGTCATAAATCGCAGCCAGATGGAAAAAATGCTGCACTTTGCCGGTCAGTGTTTTCAGTTGCGCCGCGGTCAAACCAAGCTTGGTTTTCGACAAGTCGCCGGTAATCGGAACCACGCGCTTTTTATCCCAGCCCATGGAATCGGCAATGGCAGTGAATTTTTTTTCCGAGCCCTTGCGCACTAATACGTGGATAGTGCCTTTACGCTTCAATAAATTGCTGACCAGGAAACGGCCGATGAAGCCGGTACCACCAGTAACGAAATAGCTCATGATCCCCTCACTCTCGTTGGTCAAAGGCCGGCGACTGCCTGCCCCAGAGTGCTAAATTGCCAGACCTGAGCCAATCTTACAAACCCTAATTTTCGGATGCGTTGACCGGCTTCATTGGCCGTGCTTTCATTGGGGCTTCCGACCTGCTCCGAGAAACCTGTCATGGCCGCCGCTAAAGATGATTTACAAGCCAAATTCGAAAAAGCCACCAAAGATGTCAAAAGCCTGAAAGAAAAACCTGATAATGACACCCTGCTCAAACTGTACGCGCTTTACAAGCAAGGCTCGGAAGGCGATGTGAAAGGCGACAAGCCTGGTTTTTTTGATTTCGTCGGAACAGCAAAATACGAAGCCTGGGAAAAACTGGCCGGCACCAAACAGGACGACGCGGTTAAAAAATACATCGATCTCGTCAAGAAACTGGTCGGCTAATCCAAGATGGCAGCCCCGAAGACTCGTCAACGCATTCTGGACACTTCGCTTGCAATGTTTAATTTGCAGGGCGAGCCGAACGTCACCACGAATCATATTGCCGATGAATTGGAAATTTCACCGGGTAATTTGTATTACCACTTCCGTAACAAAGACGACATCATCGAGCAATTATTCCAGCGTTATGAAGAACGCATGGATTCGGCACTGGTAGCGCCGGAAGGACGCCTGCCGAATCTCGAAGATATCTGGCTGCAATTGCACCTGGTATTCGAATGCATTTGGGAATACCGTTTTCTGTATCGCGACCTGGTGGATATTCTCAGTCGCAACCGTCATCTACGCATGCGTTTTGCACGTATCTTGAAACGTGCGGCCGGCAACGCCACCACGGTAATGCGTGGATTGGTTCAAGCCGGTGTCATGCGTGCATCGGCAACCGAGATTGAAGGCACTGCGACCAACATTCTCGTGATCGCAACTTTCTGGTTGAATTACGCCAGCGTACGTGGCGACAAGGACGAACAGGAAGCGATCCGTACAGGCATCGTGCAAGTGATGATGCTGGTATCGCCGTTCTTGAGAGACGAGGAACGCGTGCATCTCAATACGCTCACTATGGCTTACAAGGTGTAGGACCGACGGAAGTCGGGACATGCCAAATATCTGATTTAAAGTCCCGACTTCCGTCGGTCCTACATTGGTCCTACATTGGTCCTACATCGCTACTCGAAACTTCCCATCGAATCGCGCGCCAGGTTATCGAAGCGCGTGTATTCACCGAAGAATTTCAGTTTGATGGTGTCGGTCGGACCATTACGATGCTTGGCAATAATGACTTCCGCTAGACCTTTCTCTGCAGAATCCTTGTGGTAGTAATCATCGCGGTAGATAAACATGATGATGTCGGCGTCCTGCTCGATACCGCCGGATTCACGCAAGTCGGACATGATCGGACGCTTGTCGGTACGGCTTTCCAAACCACGGTTCAGCTGTGACAAGGCGATGATGGGAATATTCAATTCTTTAGCGAGCGCTTTTAAAGAACGCGAAATTTCCGAAACTTCGTTGACGCGGCCTTCCTTGTTGCCAGGCACCTGCATCAATTGCAAATAGTCGACCACGATCAAACCCAGATCGTGTTCGCGTTTCAAACGACGTGCACGGAACGCCAGATCGTATGGCGACAAAGCCGGCGTATCGTCGATAAAGATTTTTACTTCCGACAGCATCTTGATCGCCATATTCACGCGTGACCAATCTTCGTCTTCCAACATGCCGGTTTTCAGACGTTGTGCATTGATTCGGCCAATCGATGAAATCAAACGGAATGCCAGCTGCGATGACGACATTTCCATCGAGTAAACGGCTACAGCTTTCTTGGTTTTTAGCGCGGCAAACTCTGCGATATTCAATGCCAGCGTGGTTTTACCCATTGCCGGACGTGCTGCGAGAATAATCAGGTCGGAATTTTGCAAACCCGAGGTCAGGTTATCCAGGTCGTGGAAACCGCTTGGCAAACCAGTGATCGCGCCCTGGTTTTCGTAACGCTGGCGCAATTGTTCGAAGGCTTCGACCATTGCGGTGCGCACCGGCACGAAGCCTTTCTTGCCGCGTTCGCCCTGCTCGGCAATCTTGAATACGTGTTGTTCTGCCTTCGCCAATAATTCTGTGACTTCGCGGCCATCGGGACGGAAGCTGTCGTTGACGATTTCGGTACCGGCTTCGATCAATTGGCGCAGCACCGATTTTTCGCGCACAATTTCGGCATAGGCTTTGATGTTCGCCGCTGATGGTGTTGTGCTGGCCAGTTCGATCAGATAGGCATTACCGCCGATTTGTTCAGATAACCCGTTCGCTTCGAACCATTCACCCAAAGTCACCGCGTCGAATGGTTTGTTTTTCTCGGCAAGCTCGCGAATGCCACGATAAATCAAACGGTGGTCACGACGATAAAAATCTTCTTCGGACAGTGCGTCACCGAGGATATTCAGCGATTCTGGTGCCAACATCAGACCACCAATCACCGCCTGCTCTGCTTCGACCGATTGTGGCGGCACACGAAGGGCTTCAAGCTTGCTATCGGGACGTACTGAATCGGGACGTGCTGACATAGGTTTTCTTTTGATTTTTATAGGGGAGTTACGAACCGACCATGCTACGGCTAAACGGGCAAAAGTGTTGCGTGCAAGTCGGTGGGTTTCCTGTGGATAAGATCACATTGCAGTCTCATGCATTGAGAATTCCACATATCTCGTAGGAGCGACGGAAGTCGCGACAGTATTATCGCGACTTCCGTCGCTCCTACACAAAAACAAAAAGCCGCCTTTCGGCGGCTTTTGTTGGACAACAAGAGCTTATTAAGCTTCTGGAGCCACGATCACTTTGACTTTGACTTCAACGTCGGCGTGCAAATGCACAACCACGTCGAATTCGCCGATGCGGCGGATGGCGCCTTCGCCCATGATCACTTCGGCTTTTTCCAGCTTGTGGCCGGCTTTGGTGAAAGCTTCAGCTACGTCGCGGGTACCGACTGAACCGAACAACTTGCCTTCGGTCGATGCATTGGCGTTGATGGTTACAGACGCGCCTTCGAGCGATGCTTTGCGGGCTTCTGCAGCAGCCAGTGTTGCATTGGCTTTTGCTTCGTATTCAGCGCGCTTGGCTTCGAAAGCGGCAACGTTGGCGGCATTGGCAGGAACTGCACGGCCGGTTGGGATCAGGAAGTTGCGGCCATAACCTGGCTTCACATCAACTTGGTCACCGAGACCACCGAGGTTGGTCACTTTTTGTAAGAGGATCAATTGCATTTTTATTACTCCGTTACGTTAGCGGGCCTAAGCCCGCAACTGTGGCTGTCCGTAAGGACGATTTATTTGTAATCAGAAAACAAGCGCCTGCACGTATCGTGCAGGCGGCGTTTTTAGATGTTGTGGTTGTCGCAATATGGGATCAGGGCGAGTTCGCGCGCGATCTTGATTGCCGACGTCAGTTGACGCTGATACTTGGCCTTGGTGCCGGTGATGCGACTAGGAACGATTTTGCCGTTCTCGGTCAGGTACTGGCGAAGGGTGTTCAGATCTTTGTAATCGATGTGCGTAATGCCTTCTGCGGTGAATTTGCAGAACTTACGACGGCGGAAAAATTTAGACATGTCAGGCTCCTGGATTAAGCTGCGTCGATTTCAGATTCTGCGTCGGCGTCAACGCCGTCCGCATCACCCAACATCACATCGTCATCGCGACGACGACGGTCACCTTTTTCATCTTTGTTCTTCATGATCAAAGATTGTTCGGTGGCGGCTTCTTCGGTTTTCAGCACAACGTGGCGCAACACGGCGTCGTTGTAGCGGAAGCTGTCAGACAGTTCAGCCAATACTTTCTGGCCGCACTCTATGTTCATCAGAACATAGTGGGCTTTGACCAGGTTTTCGATAGGGTATGCCAATTGGCGACGGCCCCAATCTTCCAAACGGTGGATTTTGCCGCCATCGGTTTCGATCAGCGATTTGTAACGCTCGATCATGGCTGGCACTTGTTCGCTTTGGTCCGGATGGACCATGAATACGACTTCATAATGACGCATGGTTAATTCCTTAAGGATGCGGCCTTTCGGCCAAACAGCCCCCG